>CANQQD010000019.1 GCA_947625865.1 uncultured Clostridia bacterium | reverse complement strand
TGAGCGAGCGCATTCGTCCCGCGCGAGCGGTGCCCGAACACGGTGTTGTCCTTACACCGTGTGAGAAACAGAGCCCTAAAAATCACGAAAAATCGCAGGGCGCGCAACCGCCCGAGATTTTTGTGAACTGTGTTATTACGAAGTCAGCAAGCGGTTAGAAGCAAGCAGAGCGAGGCGCCTGCGGCTTTTGCGAAGGGAGTTTACTTAAACGTAAATGACCGAGCAAAAACGCAAAGGCAACAATGCTATGCGACGCTTATAATCCGCTTGGCGGGAGCGAAATAAAAAAGCGGACAAAACGTCCGCTTTTTCAATGTCGTTAAAGCCGTATATTTGCCGTTGCCTATGAGCGCACCCACGAGAAAGAGGTTAAATTCATATCCTTCAAGTTCTCTGCGTTTTCCGCGGGAGTGCCGATGGCGATATCACAGGGCTCTAAGCTGTTGCTTTCGTCGACGAGTTTCCAGCCCGTTTTGTTTTCAAATGTCGCGCTTATAAGACCTTTGCAGTTACAGAACGCGGACGGGCCTATATATTTAACGCCTGCGGGTATGATTATGCTTTGGAGCCTCTCGCAATTTTCGAACGCACTGCCGCCGATAGAAGCAAGACTGCTGTTCGCTGCAAAATCTATGCGGGTAAGGCTTGCGCAATCATTGAACGCACCCTCGCCGATAGAAGTAATATTTGCGGGTATCGATATGGTCTGAAGGCTTGAGCAGGCATGGAACGCATTTTCGCCTAAAGAAGTAACGCCGCCGCCTATCTTAACCTCCGTGAGGCTTGTACAGTTGTCAAAGGCCCACCCGCCGACAGATATAACGCTGTCCGGAATAATTATTCGTTCAAGACCCGTGCCCATAAACGCACTGTTGCCGATATATTTTACGCCTTCGGGTATGCTGACAGCCCTGAGTTGCCCGAAATTGCCGAACAATCCCCCGGCAATTCCCACCGTGCCGTTTTTGATCGTTACTTCCGTTTCTGCAAATTCGGATTCCGTCATTATCGCCCATCCGTCAACGTATCCTACGCCGCCGTCCCATTGCAATAGGTT
The DNA here is from genome assembly GCA_947625865.1 of uncultured Clostridia bacterium. Lineage (GTDB taxonomy): Bacteria > Bacillota > Clostridia > Christensenellales > Borkfalkiaceae > Coproplasma. Next base: position 29,287 of record CANQQD010000019.1, on the reverse strand, counting down.
TTCGCAACCCCAGAACGCACCCCAGCCGACAAAGGTCACGCTTTCGGGGATAGCTATGTCATGCAGCGTTTCACAGCCCCGGAACGCACTGCCGCCGATATATTTAACGCCCTGCGGTAGTACTATGTCAAGGGAAGCACAGTTCTCGAACGCGCTGCCGCAGATAATGGCAAGCTCGCTGTTCTCCCCGAAGGACACGCCGGTAAGATCCCACTGCTGGTCGAATACCTTTACGGCAATGCCTGTCGTATTCTCCCTTAAGGTCACTTCAGTTAAGGAGCCGTCAAAGTTTACCGCCCATTTGTCTACGTATCCCACGCCGTCTTCACGCTGTATACGGCTGCAGCCGTCGAACGAGTCGTATTCTATATAGTTCACTCCCTTGGGTATGGTCATATTTTCAAGGCTTGTGCAGTCCTTGAAAGCCGATCCGTAGATACGTACAAGCTTGCTGCCGCTGCCGAAATTTACGTCTGTGAGCTTTGCGCAGCCCTCGAACACGCTCGTTCCGATATCGGGAACGCCGTCGGGTATCGATATGCTCTGAAGGCTTGTGCAGCCCTTGAACACACTGTCGGCCATATACTTAAGCTTCGGGCTGTTGCCGAACTCTACGCTTTGCAGACCGGTACAGCCCTCGAACGCAAAGCTTTGGAGATAAGTAAGGCTTTCAGGCAGCTTCGCGCTTATAAGATTTATGCAGCCCTGAAATGCATATTCCTGGATAGAATTAACGCCCTCGGGCAGCTCTATACCTTGAAGGCTCCCGCGGTTTTTGAACTCCTCAAAGTCGATCATCGTAACGCCCTTTGGCACGGTAATATAGCCGCTTATTCTATTCGGGACGTGCAGTATGTCCGTCTTATATTTGTTGTACAAAATGCCTTGGTCGCTCGCATAGTATTTGTTGTTTTCGTCTACCGTTATGCTTTCGAGATCGGGGCAACCCAGACCGAACGGGTCCTCGCCGATGGAAGTAACTTCGCTGCCTATCGTTATTGTTTTGAGGTCCCAGCAATTATGGAAGGCTCCGTAGTCCGTAGCGCCGCTCGTGACCGTAACGTGGGTCAATCCGTATGTGGGGATAATGTCGACTATTTTAAAGGGCGCCACTACCGTTTTTATATTATCGCAGCTATAGAACGCAGATCTTTCGACGCTTGTTACGTTGTTGCCTCCCGTAACGCTTTCAAGACCCGTGCAATAAGTGAACGCATAACCGTCGATGGTGGTTACGCTGTCGGGAATGGTCAAGCTCTTAAGGCTTGCGCAGCGTATGAACGCGTTAGCGCCGATAGTAGTTACGCTGTCGGGGATCACAACGCTTTCAAGGGCTTCGTATTCCTCTTCTTCGGAAGGCTCTTCGCCCAGGTTTTCTTTGACGCTGAACGCCCCGATACCTATTGTGGTCACGGGTATGCCGTTGTATTTTGCGGGGATAATTATATCTTTATCCGTCGCCGCGCCCCTTTTTACAGAATATGTACCGTCGGATAACAGCGTATATTCAAGTCCCTGCGTTACGGGCTTGCCGCAGTTCGCACAGTTGACCTCGCCCTCTTTAAGCTCGTGCGAGCCTTCGCTTATGGGAAGTATGAGGCTCTGTTCGGAGACTTCTTTTTTGCCCGAGTCGAAATATTTTCCGCAGGCGCAGTGATAGTGCGCGCGCATGCCCGCAGCCGTGCAGGTGGCGTATACCTCCTCCACCCAAGCTCCGTACGTGTGCGCGGCAGGGTTGACGGGAGTACCGAGGTCGTCGCTGTCTGCAGCGCCGCATTCGCACTCGTAGTGACCCCTTACGCCCTGCTTTGCGCAGGTGGCGGGCACCTCGTCTACCCATATGGTGAATTCGTGCTTATGCAGATCGCCGCCGCCACCGCCGCCACTTCCGCCGCTGCCGCTACTTCCGCTGCCGCCCGAAGTTCCCGAGCCGTTGCCCGACAAAAAATCGCAGGCGGTAAAGCACAGCGCGCCGCACAGAACGGCGATCGCCGTCAGAAGTAAAACGAGTAATTTTTTCTTCATAATTGCTCCTTTGTGCGGTAAAAAAATAAGGCGTGTCCCTTAAAAGACACGCCGCACGGTATCTCTTAAAGGTTACCACACCGCTTACATTTTCAGAGCGTTAAATTCAACACAATGAAGATAAAAGGACTAAGAGATACTCAATGCCTGAACATCAACGTCCGATTATCAATTATGTGTTTTTTTAAAATTTGTACGCAAAAACCGCGTATGCCCTTAAATTACGCGACGACGCGCAAAAGGGCATAAAAAAATCGCTCCTTATATTTGAATGTAAGCTATGTGGTACATTAAATATATCACCGCAGGAGCGATTTGTCAAGCGGCGTGTCGCCGCACCCGGATATCTTTATTGCGTTATTTCTTGACTGAGATTTCCGCTCGTCAAGCAAGCGTGTCGCCGCCCCCTGTCTCACACGGCGCAAGGAATAACGCCGTGTTCGGGCACCGTTCGCGCCTTGCACTATGCGCTCACTCATCTCGCGCGGCAAAACAGCGCACTGTGCTGTTTTGAATACTCCGCGCTCGTCCTCTTCCGTCACCAAGTCACAGGGTTCCCGAAAATTGCAGCATAGCGAAATTTTTGGAAAGAGGAGCCGCAACATGGCAATTTTGCCGTTTGCGCGTAGAGCAAACGGCTTAAAGCCTAAGTTTGCGGCGACGAGGGAGGGTGTCACGAAGTGACGGGTGGGAGCACCGCTGACGTGCTATCCCTCCCCTCAGTCTCGCTTCGCTCGACAGCTCCCCCCAAAGGAAGGAGCCAAGGTGGTTGTGAGCCGCCCGCTTTTCCTTGCCCTCTTCCGTCACCAAGTCACAGGGTTCCCGAAAATTGCAGCATAGCGAAATTTTTGGGAAGAGGAGCCGCAACATGGCAATTTTGCCGTTTGCGCGTAGAGCAAACGGCTTAAAGCCTAAGTTTGCGGCGACGAGGGAGGGTGTCACGAAGTGACGGGTGGGAGTATGATTGATTTTTTAAATTTTAAGTGCGGAGAAGACCTTGCCTATGCTGTCGTTTATAACAAGCTCGGCCGTTTTGTCCGCGCTCGTGGCGGACTTGTTTATGACCACAAGGTGCTTGCCGCGGAAAAAATCTATAAAGCCCGCCGCGGGATACACAACAAGCGAGGTGCCGCCTATTATAAGAGTATCCGCCTCCGAAATGGCTTTTATGGCGGAGGTTATAATATCGCCGTCAAGGCTCTCCTCATACAGCACAACGTCCGGCTTTATTGTGCCGCCGCAGCCGCACTTCGGCACGCCCGCGGAGCTTTTTATGTAGTCCACACCATAAAACTTGCCGCAGCGCGTGCAATAGTTGCGCAAAACGCTGCCGTGAAGTTCCAAAACGTTTTTACTGCCCGCCGCCTGATGCAAGCCGTCTATGTTCTGGGTTATTACCGCTTTCAGCTTGCCCGCCGCCTCCAGCCGCGCAAGATATGTATGCGCGGGATTGGGCTTCGCCCCGGGATAGAGCATTTTGTCGCGGTAAAATTCAAAAAATTCCTTTGTACGGTAGGTGAAAAAGGTGTGCGACACTATCTGCTCGGGCGGGTAGGCGTATTTTTGGGCGTACAGACCGTCCTGCGAGCGGAAGTCGGGTATGCCGCTCTCGGTGCTCACCCCCGCCCCGCCGAAAAATACTATGCTTTGGCTTTGGTCTATTATTTGTTGTAGCTGTAAAATCTTATCCATATTTTAATTATAGCATAAAAATTATGTAATGCACGATTATTTTTTAGTCGCATAATATGCGATTGTCATGCAAATAATGGCTCGGCATGCTATTATTTTACAGAGTGAAGAAGAAAACCGTTCCATGTTGCGACGCCATTGGAAAATTTCAACCGGTCCGGGCAGCCCGCAAGGGGGTCATAGGGCAACGCCCTCGCGCGAAATGACAAAGCAGTAAACAGCTCGGCACATACATTATATTGCGTAAACTAAGGCAACAATGTTATGCGAAGTATATCCGCGCTTGGCGTGAGGGGAAAAAGAGGGGGCGCAGACGCGCCCCGCTCTTTTTTCGTAAACATTGTAATTACGAAGTCAGCAAGCACACTCCACTCACCCCTGTCATTCTGAGAAGGGCAACGCCCGACGAAGAATCTGTCGCGTAGCGACTTTTGGTTTGGCGTTCCATCGAGCCTCACCCGAGCGCAGCGACGGTTTTGTGTGCGTTTCTACGCACCAAAAGCAGACCACGAGGGGATTCTTTCACTCAATCGCCCGCTTTCAGCGGGTCTCATATCGCTCTGCCGTTTCCCGTAAACGGGAACCCTCGGCAGGGCGTAACGCTTGCGCGTTCGGTACGACGGGCAAAGCCCTCGCGCAAAATGACAATTAAGTAATTTACGTTGCAATTTTTCAAAATTGCGGGAGCTGTTATTACGAAGTCAGCAAGCACACTCCACTCACCCTCTGTCATTCTGAGGGAACGAAGTGACCGAAGAATCTGTCGCGAAGCGACTTTGATGTTTGCTGTTTCAAACAGCCTCAAGCAGACCACGAGGGGATTCTTTCACTCAATCGCCCGCTTTCAGCGGGTCTCATATCGTTCAAAATGACAATTAAGTAATTTACGTTGCAATTATTTTAAAATTGCAGGAGCAATTACACTCCCCTCATTCTCGCTTCGCTCGACAGCTCCCCTCGCACGCGAAGGGAGCCACGGTCTGGGGTGCACTTACGAAGTCTGCAACGGGTCAGAAACGAGCAAGACAAGGAGCGCGAGCATTGACAAGGGGAGCGTACAAAGACGTACGTGACCCGCAGACAAGCGGAGCGCAACACAGTATTGCGACGTTTATCACCCGTTGGCGGGAGCTGAAACAAAAAAAACAGACATCGTCGAATGTCTGTTTTTTTGTGAACTTATTCCACGCCCTCGTTAAGCTTGGCAAGAAGCGCGTCCAGATCGTTGCCGTGAACGAAAACCGCTTCTTCGATGGTTTCGCCGTGAGCCATTGCGCAGCCGAGGCAGTGCATGCCCACAGCCTGAAGTATTTCCGCGCTGTTCGGGTTTATTTTAAGACAGTCTACGATGAGCGTGTCCTTGGTTATTTTTGCCATAATTTTTTTCTCCGTTTGATTTTTTTATAGCTCCATTATATCCCTAAAAGGACGTGTATGCAATTATTTTGCGCAAAGAAACAAAATATTTTACTTTTCTTCGTGAACGACGATCTGGGGGAAGGGTATATTTATACCGTTCTTATCGAACATATTCTTTACCGCGCCGTTCAACGCGCGCTCTACGACAAAGTAGTCGCCCTCGTATGCGGAAACTTCGAACTGCAGCGTGACGCCGCTTGCGCCGAGCGCGGCAACGCCGTCGTACTGCACGGGAGTGAGCGCGCCCGGAACCTCAAGGGCGCCGATATTGCTCTTTATTATCCCCTCGACCTTGGGCAGATCTGCGCCGTATTCTATGTCGATGAGACACTTTACTATCGAAGGCTCGATAGTGTGGTTGAGAACGCCCTGTATGGAGTTGTTGTTGAGTATTTTTATATTGCCCGCCGCGCGGAGCTTGGTTGTCCTTATGCCTATGGAAATGACCTCGCCGCGGAAGTCGCCCACGGTTATCCAGTCGCCCACGTTGAACTCGTTTTCAAACACTATGAATAAGCCAGCAACTACGTCGGCGATAAGCGACTGCATGCCGAGACCTACGACCAACGTGACTACCCCCGCGCCTGTGATGAGAGCGGTTGCGTCCACGCCCCAGATATATAAAACGGCGATGACAAGCACGATAGCCGTGATCCAGCGTATCAGGTTGCAAAGGAGCATAGCCACCGTTTTGCTGCGCTGCGTTTTGCCGAGAAGCTTGCGGATGATAATGAGTATTATCGTCACGACAACGAGCATAAAGGTTATAAACTGGATACAGGTTATTATTTTGGGCACCCAGCGGCACAGCGTGTCCAAAATGGCAACGCCCGTGTTAGGTTCGTGGCACCACGCGCTGTATTTCCCGAAAAACCACTCGTAGAACACATATGAGAGCACCGTGCCGACAACAAGAATTGCAAGTATCGTGAGCTTTACGGGTCCCAACGCCTTTAGCTTTTTCTTGTTCTCTTCGTGCTGCTCGGCAATTTCTTCTTTTAAATTTCTTGACATTCAGCATCTCCTGTTTTTTTTAACATTATAGATTATATAAGAAATACCGTCAAACCACGTGTTTTAAAATTTTTATATGTTATTTTTTAACACTCAGAATTTTATTTGCACCGCGCCGCCGGGATACTCCGACCTGTGCTTTAAAGGCACCACCTTGACGGGCGAAGCTATGCCGGGCAGCGGCTTGCCCCTTGTTACGCGGTTTTCTATTGCGATGTCCTCCGTATCCGTTTCGGCGACGGACTTGTCCGCGGAGACCACGGCGAGCTTATAGGGCACGGTGACGTAGTCGGCAAAGAGAAGTTCGCCCCTGCCCTTTACGTCGGCTATCATTACGCCCTTCGACGCCCTGCCGTGCTCGTCGAATGTGGAGGCTATCACCCTCTTGAACGTGCCGAAGGTAGTCGCAACTATTATTTCGCCCTCGCTCTTGTGCTGGGTGGCGAAGATGACCTCGTCCTTGTCGGCGACGGTTATGCCCTTTACGCCGCCCGCGACCCTGCCCTGCACGGGCACGTCGTCCTTGGAGGCGTTGAGGCACATTGCGTTTTTGGTCACGAACAGCATTGTGGCGTAGTCGTCGGGATCCCACTGTTCCACGCAGAGCACCTCGTCGCCCGTTTTGAGTTTTATTGCGGGGAATATCTTTTTATTCAGATCGTATTCCTCCCACGCGGTGCGCTTAACCGCGCCCTGTTTGGTGAAGAACAGCAGTTCGCCGCCGTCGGGCTTGCCCGTGACCGCAAATATGCCCACGGGATATTCGCCCTTTATGACGCCATCGGCGAGAGCCTGAAGTTTTATGCCGGCGGAGCGCACCTCGCCCGGCTCCACCTCCTCGAGGGGGATCCTTATACAGTTGCCGAGGTTGGTAAACGCGAAGATGACGGCGTCCGAGCCGCAGCTCACCGTCTGCCTGTGCAGGGCGGAAAGAGAGGCGCTTGCGCTCGTCTTCTTTTTTGCGCTTTCGACAAAGTCCTCGCGCTCCATGAATTTTATAGTATCCGCGGCGGTAAGAGCCACCGTCCACGCCATTACGGCGCGCTTGACGTCGGCGCGCTTGACGCTTATTTTTTCAACGTCGTCCACTATCCTTGTCTTGCGCTCGGTCTTGTATTTGTCGCGTATCTCGCGCATTTCGCGCTTCACTATATCATATTGCAGATCGCGGGAGGCGATTATCTTTTTCAGCTCCTCTATGCGCTTTTTGAGTTGCTTCAGCTCCTCCTCAAGCTTGGCGACCTCGAGTTTGGCGAGGCGGGCAAGGCGCAGATCGAGAATAGCCTGCGCCTGCTTTTCGGATAAGCCGAAGCGCTCCATCAGCCTTGTGCGGGCGTGGGCGGTGTTTTCGGAGGTCTTTATTATCTTTACCACCTCGTCCACGTTGTGCACGCCTATTATCAGACCCTCCAAAATGTGGCAGCGCGCCTCCGCCTCTTTGAGCTCGAATTTGCAGCGGCGCAGAATGACCTGCTGCTGGTAGCGGGTGTAGTATTTCAATATATCCAGAAGCCCGAGCTGGCGGGGCTTGCCGCCCGCTATCGCGACCATGTTTATGCCGAACGTGCACTCCAAATCGGTGTATTTGAACAAAAGCTGCAAAATGGCGTCCACGTCCGCGTCCTTTTTTACGGATATCACGGCGCGCATGCCCGAGCGGTCGGACTCGTCCACGATGTCCGAAATGCCGTCAAGAAGAGCTTTTTTGTCCTCGCGCAGAAGCATTATTTTTCTTAAAAGCTCCGCCTTGTTGGTTTGGTAGGGCAGCTCGGTTATCACAATGTTCTTCTTGCCGTAGTCGCCCTGCTCCACCGAGTACTTCGCCCGCAGAGTTATTTTGCCCTTGCCCGTCTCGTACGCCTGTTTGAGCTCGTTGGCGATTATATATCCGCCCGTGGAAAAATCGGGACCGGGTATTATCTTCATCATCTCGGAGAGCGAAATTTTGGGATTGTCGATATAGGCGCAGCAGCCGTCTATTACCTCGGCAAGGTTGTGCGTGGGGATATTGGTTGCAAGCCCCACCGCTATACCGTTGGCGCCGTTCACCAGAAGATTGGGGAAGCGCCCCGGCAAAATGTCGGGCTCCAAAAGGGAATCGTCGAAGTTGAACGAAAAGGGCACCGTCTCCTTATCGAGGTCGCGGAGAAGTTCGAGCGCAAGCGGTTCGAGCCTCGCCTCGGTGTATCTCATCGCGGCGGCGGGGTCGCCGTCGACCGAGCCGAAGTTGCCGTGACCGTTGACAAGAGTCATGCGCATATTGAAGGGCTGGGCCATTCTGACCATCGCGTCGTAGACCGAGCTGTCGCCGTGGGGGTGATATTTACCCATGCAGTCGCCGACTATCCTCGCCGACTTCTTGTGCGGCTTATCGGGCGTCAAGCCCATCTCTATCATAGTATATAATATCCTGCGCTGCACGGGCTTCAGGCCGTCCTCGACCCTTGGTAGCGCCCTGTCTAAAATTACAAATTCGGCATACGGAAGCATGCAGTCGGGCATTACCCGCTCTATGGACTGCACATACACGTTGCCCTGCGGTATGGAGGTCTGGAAGCCGTTCGTTTTTTTAGCCATCAGTCTTCCTCCCCGCCGTTCTCGGGCTTAAAGTTTACTTTATCTATAAATCCGTCCACCTTGTTGAAATTGGCGTTTTCGGCGAGGAACTCCTTCCTGCCCTCCACCTTGTCGCCCATGAGCATCTCGATAACGCTCGCCGCCTCAGCCGCGTCCTCTATGGTCACCTGTATGAGGTTGCGCGTTGCGGGGTTCATGGTAGTGTCCCATAGCTGGTCCGCGCTCATTTCGCCGAGACCCTTGTAACGCTGCAGGGAATAGCCCTTGCCCACTTTTTTTATTTTTTCGTCCAGCTCGGCGTCGTCGTAGGCGTACTCCACGACGTCCTTTTTGTAGACCTTGTAGAGGGGCGGCATACCTATATATACGTAGCCCGAATTTATAAGGTCGCGCATATACTTGAAGAAAAACGTGAGAAGTATGCAGCGGATATGCATGCCGTCCTGGTCGGCGTCGGAGAGTATTATAACCTTTTTATATTTTGTTTTTTCCACGTCGAAGGAGCGGTTGAAGCCCGCGCCTATCGCCGAGATCATTGTCTTTATTTCCTCGTTTTGCAGGGCTTGGAGGGCAGTCTTTTTCTGCACGTTCAGCGGTTTGCCCCTCAGGGGCAGTATACTCTGGAACTGGCGTATGCGCGCCTGCTTTGCCGTGCCGCCCGCCGAGTCGCCCTCAACTATGAACAGCTCGTTCATGTCGGGATTTTTGCCCGAGCATGAGGCGAGCTTGCCGACTAAATTCAAGCCGTCGTTCTCGCTTGCCGCCTTGGCGACGTCCCTTTCGGCGCGGTGCTTTATTCTGTCGTCTGCGGCGAACTTGGCTTTTTTGGCAATCTCCTCGAAAACCGACTTCTTGCCGCGCTCGTTCTGCAGCTTTAAAAGCCCCTCCATTACCGTCTGCTCCACGGGCTGGCGGGCTTCGGGATTGCCGAGTTTGGTCTTTGTCTGACCCTCGAACTCGACGTTCGCCATTTTAACGTTTAAAACGGCGGTGAGGCCCTCCTTGACGTCGTCGGGAATGAACGCCGCGTCCTTAGCCTTTAAAAAGCCGTTTGCGCGGGCGTAGTCGTTCACCGCCTTCAAAAGCCCCGAATGGAAGCCGTTTTCATGGTAGCCGCCCTCGACCGTGGATATATTGTTGACGAAGGAGAACATACTCTCGGTGTCGTCCTTGGTGTGGCAGAGGGCGAACTCTATCTTTATTTTGCCCGCGGGCGCGCCCTTGACCTGTATGTCCTTTATGTCCGAATAATACAGCGGCTCCTCATAGAGGGGCGTTTTGCCGTCGTTCAGATATTTGACGAAGTCCACGAGCCCGCCGTCGTACTTGTAGGTGACGCTCTCGCGCGGAGGCTGCGCGACCTTTATTTCGGTGACGTTGCCGTTTTCGTCCTCGCCGTATTCAAAGGAGTAGACGGGGCGTTCGTCGGTGAAGGTTATTTTTACGCCCTTATTTAAAAATGCAAGCTCCTTGAGGCGTTTTGCGACCATATCGTAGTTCCATTCCACCGTTTCGAAAACCTCGGAGTCGGGCATAAAATGCACGAACGTGCCGCGTTTTTTGGTTTTTTCGCCCGTGTCGCAGAGGGGCGCGTCGGGTATGCCGCACATCCATTTTTTCCTGGACTTATCGTAGGTGGAAGTAAACGACATTTTGAAAACGGTGCCGCGGTAAACCTCTACCTTTAGCCACTTCGAAAGGGCGTTCGTAACGGACGCGCCCACGCCGTGCAAGCCGCCCGAAAAGGCGTAGTTCTCGTTGTCGAACTTGCCGCCCGCGTGCAGCTTTGTAAAGATTATTTCAACGCCGCTCATCTTCGCCTTGGTGTTCACGTCGGTGGGCATGCCCCTGCCGTTGTCCTCCACCGACGCCGAGCCGTCCTTATGGAGGGTGACGGTTATTTCGTCCGCATAGCCGTTCGCCGCCTCGTCTATGGAGTTGTCCACTATCTCCCAGAGGATATGGTGCAGACCGTTTACGCCCGTGGAGCCTATATACATGCCCGGGCGCACGCGCACCGCCTCGAGTCCCTCCAAAATTTTGAGGTCGTCCGCATTGTAGTGCTGTTTCTTTTCCATTATTCCCGCCTTTTCCCGCCTGTCTGCGGGGCATATCTTGGTAGTATCAACCAAATGATTATACCATATTTTGTATAGAATGTAAAGAGCAAACGTTTAAATTTTTGAGATATGTGCGGCGTTTGGCGCAATAAAAACAAGCCGCGCGGAGCTATGTGCTCCGCGCGGCTTGCGCCTGAAAATTTTCAATTAGAACTTATAGCTGAGCTCTTCGTTTATTTTGCACCCCAGGAAGGTTGCTCCCACGTTAAGCGCAACGGTGAGGATTATACACAAAATTATGAGGGGACCCGAAAAGAATTGGGCGATAACGGCGATCGCCGCAATGGTGCTGAGTATTGCCGAGGCTATGCACGAGCCGAAATATGCCTCGTCTGAATCGGCTATACAGCCGAGCGTCAGGCTGAAAAAGGTTATCAGCGAGCAGAGAATTATCGGCAGGGGAGCGCAGATAAGCATGAGCCAAACACTTACGGCGCTTGCTATCATACCCACCTCGTAGACGAGGATAGACCCGAGAACAAGACCTATAAAAAATATCGAAAGCCCTATTAAGCTCGGTACATCCATAACGTCCTCGATGCCTGCCTTTATGACCTTAGAAAAGAACAGATTGGTTATAACGAGTATCGATATCCATATCAGTATCGCCGACACAATGTCGTCCCAACCTTTATTGTACGGAAGCAGTGCGAAAAGGAGTACATCGGTCAACACATAGAGCGCCTCACACGAAAAATACAGTATCAATAGCAGCTTTTTATATGAGCAGGCGTAGCACTCGTATGTGTCGTACACCTTATATATAAATATTTCGAGCGCAGCCGTAAGGAATACGGTGAGATAGAGAGAGTACCACACCCTGTCCGCCATTCTGAATACCCAATACAGTACGCCCTGTATTGCCAGCACGCCCAAAAAGCCCAAAAGCGTAAAGGGTATAGCCTTTGTTTTCGTGTCGGTGTTGCGCTCTATAAGGAGCTGCATTTCGCGCTCCTTGCGCTCCTGTTCCTCGCGGGCGAGCCTCTCCTCGTGCTCACGCGCCGCGCGCGCAATGCGTTCCCGCTCTTCACGCGCCTCCCGTTCCCTGCGCTCCTGCTCCTCGCGGGCGAGCCTCTCTTGTTCCTTGCGCTCCTGCTCCCTGCGGAAGTTCTCCATCTGCTCGTAAATTTCCATGGGAGAGAGATTGCTGCCGGTTGCCTTGAAGTTGTTGAATTTCTCCTCCATTTCGGCAAAGCGCTTCTGCCGCTCCTCTTCCGCCTTCTGCCGCTCCTCTTCCGCCTTCTTCTGCTCCTCCTCCGCTTTCTGCTTCTCCTGCTCGCGCTGCAGGCGGCGGGCGTGAGCCGCGGGTGTGTGTCTTTCCACAAAATCCGTAATGGCGTCGTCGGACGAATGGAGGGAATAGTCTATGCCCTGAAGCTTGCCGTTCCTGCCGGGCAGCCTCTCTATGGGCTTTTTGTTGAATATGATGGTTATGCTGTCGCTCTCCTTCTCCTCGTCGTTGACGAGCTTCAAAAAGCGGGAATATTCGTTTTTGACCCACGGGGTCCGGAGATAGTCCTCGTTGCTGCACACCACAAGCATGCACTCCGAGCTGTAAAGGGCGTAGAGTATGTGCGCTTCATAGTCCGCGCCGCTCTTGTTGCGCACCTCGTATTCGGAATAGAAGGGCATATATCCCTTGTCCTTGAGGAGACGGTAGATAGCGTCGGCGTCCTTGCTGTCCTGCGTGTAGCCGCCGTTGCCGTCCGAAACCTTTACGCAGATAAAGCAGTCGTAGTCGAGCCCCGTGGCCTGAAGTTTAAGAAACTCGGAGATTATGTAGTCTATCTCCCCGCCCTTGCGTTCATACTCCTCGCGCTGCGTCTCAGTAGCCTTTGAGAGCGCGGCAAGATAGTTGGGACTTTGGACAAACCGCTTTTCGCTTATTTCATAGCAGATGGGCTGCAGGCGGGCTTTTTCGCCGCTGATATCCTTTAAATAACGCACCTTGAACTCGGCGAGAGCCATGCCGAAATACGCCTCGGGCTCGGAGTCGTCCGCTTCCGCCGCCTTTTTATATGCTGTGTAGGCGTCGTCGAACTTACCGACGTCCAGATTGCTCTCGCCTATCTGGAGATAGGTCAGCACCTTAGCCGATTCGGTTTTCGGCATAACGAACTTGGTGCCGCAGTATTCGCAGGTTACAACGCCGTCCACCGCCTTGGATATATCCAATGTGGCGTGACAGCATTTACATATATTCTGTTCCATATTTCCTCTTAAGTAAAATACCCCTCCCCCCGAAAAATTTACGCGGGAGGGGCGGGGTTTAGTTTTTCTTTGATTTCTTTTCAGCTATTTCGGCTTCGTATTGCTCGTCGATATCGCCCTTATTCTTGGGCTTTATTACAAGCAGCAATATTATGCCGAGAAGCGCCGCGCCGGCTATCGAGAGAAGTATAATGGAGGTCATGTTGTCCTGAAGCCACGTATCCTCGCCCTTGATGGAGCGCGGCGTTGCCGAAGCGGCTATGCCCATATACTCTGTCACTGCCGCCTGCGCGGGGAACTGGCTGCTCGAAACCTCGCAGACTATGAGATAGAACCCGTTTTCGTCCTGCGGCACGAACGAGCGGCTGGAGGGATTCCATGCGTATGTGTTGTATTCCTCGTACTCCTCGCTGTTTGCGTCGAGCCTGGACTGCGCCGTTATGTTGGTGAAGTACTTTCTGCCCTCGCCCTCGAACAGCGTCTTTTTCTGCTCCATGAATTTCTGATAGGTCAAAACCTCGCCGTTGTCGCCGAAGTACGCGTCGTTATTGAAGCGGTAGAGCGAATAGGTAGTCGTGGTGGAAACGCCCTCCACCTCGAAGGACTTGGCCGTGTAGGTAGTGCCGACATACGCCGTTGCCTGCTCGCCGGGATCCTCCACCGTTATCTCGGATATGCCCGCCGTAAAGGTGAACCACGGCAGATAGTCCGCAAGACCCTCGCCGTCCTCGTCGTCGTACATAGTCCATATGTCCGAAGCGGCAAATTCAACCTTTTCACCCTTATCGTCGGTGTACCACATGCTGTTGGAAGCCGAGTCGTTGGCATAGACCGTAAACACGTAGTCGCCCGCGTTCTGAAGGTCTATGGAGAGTTGCGAGGACTTCTTGCCCGTAGCCGAGGAGGTGTTGTCCCCCGTATTTACCATATAGTATATACCGTAGGTCATATCGGCGTAGCCCGTGGCGTTGTCCGAAACAAGCCCCTCGAGCGAGGGAAGGTAGAAATCGTCCTTGCCCGCGCGGATATCCTTCGCCGCCTTGTCGACCTCGGCCTGGTATGCGCTCACCGCGTCCTTCCACTCCTGCGAGTTCACGCCGTCTGCATAATCCTCATATATGAAGTGCGCGCCCTGCTCGTCCGTGGCAACGGCTATATAGTTGTAATCGCCGATAGTGATTTTATATTGCTCCTCCACGAACCAGTCGAGGAACACGTAGGTGGACTGCCCGCCCGTAGACGAGGTGTCCGTCAGTTTGAGGTATATCTTGATCGCCGCAACGGGAGTGATGCCGTTGTCCCCGCCTGCGAAAGCCGAGCCGAGCTCCGCTCCCGTGGGAACATAGTGCACGGCGTGGGGATATATATACATATCGTCGTCGCTCGTAACCGTTCTGAACAGTCTCTCCGCCTCATAGTTGTCGGCGTTCACGTTGTCTTTTATCTGTTCAACGGTGGGCATGAAGTAGCCCGTGACCGTTGAGGGGGACTGGCCGAGCACGTCGACCGCCGTGTAGCTGAACGACAGCTCGCTGCCCTCCTTTACATAAGTTATGCCCGCGTCGAGGCAGAGCACGGGAGGGCATGTGTCGTTGACCTGTCCGCCCTCATAGTGCTTCACGCCGTCCACGTCAACCTCATTTATGTCGCGGGAGGTCTTAGTCACTTCGCCCTTTGCATTTCTGTTGAGTACAAACGACTGGCCGTTGAGGCTGTATAAAGCCATGCGCGCCCTTGTTTGGGTTTGGTTCCCCTCTTCGCCCTCGTTCTCGCCCTCGCTCTCGCTTACGCCGAAGTCTGCCTTAAAGCCGAGGGGAACCACGGGCTTTGTGGAGGAGGAAACGTATTTTGCATACATATTGCCTATGTTTTTAAAGAAACCGGTTTGAACCGCCTCTCCGTCCTGCGCGCCCGTTCTGTCAACGTTGTATATTTTTACGGAGAACGAACCGCTTTCGGTTACGCCCTCTTCGCTCAATTCAATAACTATATTATCCGGTTTGAGGGCGGTACATTCCGAAACGTCGATGTCCGCCGCCTTCTTTTCCGCGAGATCGGAGTCGTCGGTAATTACCGCGTAGACCTGCGAGTCGCTGTTTTCAACGGGAATGAAAATGATGTAGTTGGTCGTCTTTTCATCCTCGGTCATGACGTACTGCTGGCTCTCGAATGAGATCACGAACTTTTCAAAGTTGAGCTCCTCAAAGCCTATCTGCATATTGAAGTAGCCTGTACCGAGCTGCGCCACGGGAGCCTCCGGTTCGGTGGGCTCGGTCGTCTGGCCGTCGCCCTCCACCTCTGTGCCCTCGTCGGCGTAGTCGTCCTTGTCGAGCGCGTTAAAATACCACTTGTAGGCGAGGTTGCGCCTGTATGTGACGACGTCGTTGTTGTTTTCGAAAACGAACATGGTGTAGCAGTAATAGTCCTTGTAATCGGCTATCTCCGTCCCGTCCGCCTCGGTGGTCACGGCGTGCGCCCATACCTCGGCGTCGCCGGTGGTGGTGAATATGCTCGTTCCGCTTATGGTGAGGTACCTGTCGGCGGAGACGGTCAGGCCTATGAACGCTCCCAAAGTAGCTATCATGACGAACGCCAAAGCAATTATTAAACTGAGTTTAACTTTTAATGATCTCATAACTTTCTCACTTCTTCAAAGGTGACTTATTTGAAATTGAAACTTTTTTTAAATACTTAACTATATTACAATAATATAAAAGCCGTTGTCAATAATTTTTCGGGCGGGGAATTAAATTTTTTGGCTTACAGCTTTTCGAAAGCGAACATCTTCCACGGCGTTTCGTCCTTGGGGGGCTCAATTATGAACCTCAGCGCCTCGCCCGTCACGGGATGGCTGAACCTCAAAGAATACGCCCAGAGCGCGAGTTTGCCCTTAACCGCCTTTTCGCCGCCGTAGCGCATGTCGCCGTAAACGGGGCAGTTGATGGCCGCCGTCTGCACCCGTATCTGGTGCGTTCTGCCCGTGTGCAGGGTTATGTCCGCAAGGCACAAACCGTTCTGCTTGTCCTTGATTTCATATGCGAGCGAGGCGAGCTTGGCGCCCTCTTCGCTCTCGGTGCACACATAAACCGTGTTGTTTATCGAATTTTTTCTGAGATAATTTACAAGCGTAGCCTTGTCCCTGCCCGGAATACCGCAGAGCACTGCATAGTACTTCTTTTCGAAGCCGCCCGTCTTCATTTTCTCGGAGAGCCTCGCCGCCGCCTTGGAGGTTTTGGCGAATACCATAACGCCGCCCGTGGGTCTGTCGAGCCTGTGCACAAGCCCCAAATATACGTTGCCGGGCTTGTTGTATGTCTCCTTTATGTAGCGTTTTACCATGTCGAAAAGATTGTCGTCGCCGCTCTCGTCGGGGCAGCAGGCGACCATTTGGGGCTTTAAAACTACGATTATATGGTTGTCCTCATAGAGTATGGTAAGGTCATTCTGCATATTCTTCACCTATAAACATTCCGCTCGCGCCGCATGGAAGGGGTATGCCCTCCTCCGTGGCAATGCCCACCTCGTACGCTTCCGTTCGCCCGCGCCTGTCCTTCAGGGCGAGGGTCAAAATATTTTTCAACACCGCCGGCTGAAGCCCCGTGGTGTAGCTGTTGATCAAAAAGAAAACGGGCTTGTCCGAAAGAAGCGAGGCGCAGCTGAGCACGAAATCAAAGAGGTTCTGCTCTATCTTCCACATTTCTCCGCCCGGACCCCTGCCGTAGCTCGGAGGGTCCATTATTATGCAGTCGTAGCTGTTGCCGCGGCGTATCTCCCGCGCGACGAACTTCATGCAGTCGTCCACAATATAGCGTATGCCGCTCCCAATGCCCGAGAGCCGCGCGTTTTCGCCCGCGCGCTCGACCATGCCCCTCGCCGCGTCCACATGGGTGACCTTAGCCCCCGCCTTTGCGCACGCGACGGACGCCGCGCCCGTATAGGCGAAGAGATTTAAAACCCTGACGTCCCGCACGGGCTCCTTCGATTTCGCCGAGGAAATGAGCCGCCTGCACTCGTCCCAGTTGACCGCCTGCTCGGGGAAGAGCCCCGTATGCTTGAAACCCATGGGCTTTACGAGGAAGGTCATGTCGCCGTAGCTCACCGTCCACTCCGCGGGGAAGGGCTTTTTTATCTCCCACGCGCCGCCGCCCTTATCGCTGCGGCGGTAGACGGCGTTATATTCCTCAGCGAAAAGATCTTTGCCCCTCCATATGACCTGCGGGTCGGGGCGCAAAAGCCTCACGCCGTTCCAGTCCTCGAGCTTCATTCCGTCGGATGTGGCAAGTATTTTATAATCGCGCCAGCCGTTAGCAACTTTCATAAGCTGAATTATAGCAAAATTTACCGGGGTTGTAAAGCAAAATGAGCGTTCCGCCCGATCATAGTTTCCCGCAAGAGGCTGAACTGCACACGGCGTTAATTGCTCGCTGCGCCCGCGCCGTATACGCCTTGCGGCGCGTTAAATACTCGCTGCGCTCGCGCGCATTGCTCGCTTCGCTCGCGTTAAATATGCTGCGCATTTTAAATATTTGCTGCGCAAATGTTAAATATCGGCTTCGCCGATGTGAAATATTTTGCTCCGCAAAATGTTGTGGTGAAGATTATAAGAATGGTTTTTTCTATACCCTCCACTCCCTGTCTCACACGGCGCAAGGAATAACGCCGTGTGAGACAGCTGTTGAGCAACACATCCCACCCCTTGGCTTCTTCCCCCAATGGGGGGGGAGCTCCCGCGTAGCGGGTGATGGGAGGGGTAAGAAAACGATACTCCCACCTGCCCTTTCAGGGCACCCTCCCCCGTTGACACGGAAGAGGACGAGCGAGGCATTTCATAGCACAGCACTGTGCGCTGTGCGTGCCGAAGCGAGATGAGCGAGCGCATAGTGCAAGGCGCGAGCGGTGCCCGAACACGGCGTTGTCCTTACGCCGTGTGAGAACTCCCCTCAGTCTCGCTTCGCTCGACAGCTCCCCCCAAAGGAAGGAGCCAAGGTTGAGGTGCTTTTGCGGGAGCCGCAGTTACGGAGTTAGCAAGCGCGCAGATACGAGCAGAACGAGGCGCCTGCGGCTTTGCGACGGGGAGCGTACACAGAAGTACGTGACCCGAGCAAAACGCAAAGGCAACAATGTTATGCGAAGTATATCCGCGCTTGCCGCGGGAGCAAAAAAAGACGTGAGGGAGCAAGCCCCCTCACGCTTTTTTCTACTGGCTGTACATATAGAGCACGTTGTAAAGAGTGGAATAATAGCTGCCGAGATATCGCTTTGCGACGTCGTCGTTGGTGTAGAGATTCATCCGCTCCACCGGATTCTCTATGGCGAGATAGTATGCCCGCACGATATTGTATCTGTCGGTATATGACAGCGAATAATCGACGATATATCCCACATTTTCCTGATCGCTGTCGGCGTCGGGAACGGGCTCGTTGAGTTCCATGCTGTATATGAGCTGTTCCTTTAAAACTGCGATCTGATAGTCCAGCTCCGCCTGCAGTTCGGCTTTTTTCAGCTCATAGAGGTTGGAGACGGACGTGCCGTTGCCCATTATGAGCATGCGGAACATTTTAAGGTCCTGCTCCATCCCCCTCACAAGCTCGTTCTTTTTCTTCTGCGCCGTCCTTAAAAGCTGCATCTGTATCGTGGTGAGCTTTTCAAGCTGCTCGTCCGTATAATCGAGAATATCAAATGTCATTCGGGCACCTCCACCGTGATATACGCCGAGCGCACCCTGCCCGTCGCGCCTGTGAACTTGATGCAAAAATATGGACCGCGCATAAACACCCTCGTCCTTTTGGCGGGTTTGGAAACGCTGCGCTGGTATATCCCGTTTGCAATAGACAGCGAAATGTCCGTATCGCAGTCGATCTCGAGACGCTTGATGAGCTTGCGTTGGTCGCAGCCGAAGTCGAGATTTTCCGTCTGGACGGTGTATCTCCACCCGCTCACTTCCTTTTTCAGGCGATATACGGTGCTGTCGGTGTAGGCAAGCAGGGACGTGCTGTCGCAGTTCACAAAGTATGCGGGGACGTCGGCGATCTGGTATGCTTCATTGAAAATATCGTATACGTATACCACGTTTTTGGCGAGCGAGCGCGAAGACCCGCAGACAAAGTAAAACTGTCCGTACCCGATATAACCGCTTGTCGTGCTTTGGATATCGTCGGTAATAAGCCCCTTCAGCAGCGTTATTTTGCCGTTCGAATAGCGCATGAAGCCCCCGTCGGTGACAAAATACAGACCGTCCGCAGCGAGCGCCGCGGTCGAGTTGCGGTAGTGCGGGCACTTAAGGATATCGATTATTCTGAAGGTTTCGGGATTGCCGCCAACGGATACTCTCGCTATGCCATATTCGAACAGCACGACTATCTCGCCGTCCATGTCGAATATGCCCGTTATGTAGCCGTAGTCGGGTTTGAAAAAGAAATGCCCCGAGCCTCCTATCTCCTCCTCCCAGTCCTGCCAGCCGCCCGTACCCGACCATCTGAGCATATATCTGTTGCTGCTGTCGCAGCCGAAGAGCCTGCCGTTTTTCATCACCCCGCAGGACAGAGATACCGAAAGGCTGCCGTGCGTTCTGCCCTGAGGACCGGAGACGGTATAATGGGTTCCGCTCAAGGCTACCGCCTTGGGACCGTCGGGGTCGCGGGTTTCGAACACGAAGCCGTACTGCGCCCCGTCGCTATAGATGCGCTGCAGCGACGCGCCGCCCAGACGGCTGCCGTAATATGTCTCCCCTGCGGACGTGACCGCCAGAAGGCATGAGCCGTAGTCGGAGTTTACCATGGAAATGAGATTTTTGACGGGATTGACGCGCTGGTTCTGGCCTATATATCCGGGATAGATGACGCCGTCCCTGACAAAAGCCCCCAACGGCGTCAACTTCACGTCCCTCAGCAGATCCAGTCGCACCGTTTTAACTTTTCTGTATCTCTCCAATTCAGATCCACCTCCGCGGGGGAATGAACGCGTTGCGTCCGAGCTGCGACTGCACGCAGTCTATCGCCTCGCGGTAGCGCGTTTCCCAGACCTCGGCAAGGGAAGCCTCGCCGCAGATAAGGCAGTACTCCGCCGCCGCGCCGAGAGCGGTTATGTTGCCGTCGCCCATTGCCCCGAATTCGCTCTCGCCGCCGATATCCTTTTTGGACGGGGCGTAGTGATAGGTGATCTCCGCCGTCTCCGCGTCCGCCGTTATCCCCTCAGCCGTGACCTCGCAGGAAATCTCCTTCCCGCCGCAGGCTACCTTTATTATTTTTACGGGAGTGTGCGAAAAGGAGTCAAATGTGAACAGCCCGTCCTCCGAGGACAGTTCTTCGGTATATTCAAGGGGGAAATAGTATCTTGCAAGCTCGTCCTCCACCGCGTTTACGCAATATAAAAGCGTTGCAACCACTTCGCCGTCGTCGCCCCAGGGCTCGCCGTCGTCCTCTATATCGGCGGCGATATCCTCCCTGCCTATGTACCGCAAAGCTCTGGTCATAATATCGCGAATGGTCATTTTGAAAGCCTCACACGTTCTTTAATATCGCCTGCGCACAGGGCTTTTTGCAGATGAGCTCGGCGTACTTGACGAGCGTCGCGCCGTATGCCGCCTTGCCGGGCACCTGCTTCAAAATCTTGCCGTCCTCGTCCTCGAGCCACTCCCAGTCGCAGAGCTGGCTCAAGATAAAGTCTTCCGTGTTCACGAAATATACGACGCCCTCGGGGCAGAACCTGTCCGCATACACCGGCACGCCGTTCACCGTGACCGCGCCGTAGCCCGCAGCCGCGTCGATGGTGTTCACTATTCTCTTGTTGTCGGAAGCGAGCTTTGCTATCTTCCTTCTCGTGGTAAAGGAGCAGAGTATCATATTTATTTTGCTGTTGAAGCGCTCCTCCATGTGGTCGAGCATATCCGTGAGGTCGTCCTCGGTAAGAGCCGAGGAAAGCGTTTTGGAGCAAGGTGAAAAATAGGGCTCCTCCGTTTTGTCGTAGCCGTAGAGCTTGCCCTCGCCGAAGATGGCGGCAAGTCCGGTTATTTCGTTGCCGTACGCCCCCGGAATGGTTACGAGCGCGCCCGCAGCCGTGCCCGAGACGACCTTGTTGAACGTAACCGTCTTTGAGTCGGCGTCGATAGCGGATATGGTCAGTCCCTCCGTTTTTACGCTTGCGGCAGTGACCGCTTCGACCTTCATGCCGACGGCGAGCTTAGAAACGTCGTCCACGGTGTACTTGAAGTTGCTCGACGCCGAGGCGTCGGCGGAGCTTATCTTTGCCACCGTGCCGTTGCCGTCGCCGTAGAGCATGCGCTGGAAGTTATATTTTGCCCCCGCAACGAGCCCCTCCATTTCGGCGTTGACGAGGTTTACGAACGAGCCCGAGCTGTCGCGCGAAGCGCGGAGAGCCTTGTCGCTGACCTCTATTGTGCCGTAGATGTTTTTGAGGGGCAGGGATATTTCGAGATATCTGTTCGCATAGGGCGCGGGAAGATCGGAGTCCTCGGCAAGCGCCATTATACCCTCCGTGTTGCCGCGGACCACGGCAATTTTTACGTCCTTGCCGAAAACGTTGTCCGTATTCTTTTCAATCGCCGAAAAGAAGGGGGATACGTTGTCGTTCAGCTGGGCGGAAACCGCCTGAAGGTAGTAGTCTTTCAAAGCCTTATCGGCATTTTCGATTGTGATCAATTCAAATTCTCCTTTTTAATTTTTTAAAAAATTTTTTGCGAGCGCGCCCGCTTCCTTTACGGATTTCGGCGCACTCCGGGGAGCGGCGCACGACACGCCGCCCATAACGACGGGAACGCTCTTGCCGCTGAATACCTTTTTGAGATATTCGCCCACGACCTTGTCGGTTACGGCAGGGTTGCCGAGGGCCGCCGACAAAAGCTTATCCTCCGTAAGGCACCCGGGAGAGGGCGCCTCTGCCGCCTTGCTCTCCAGCTCTTTTAACCTCTGGCTGCGCCGGGTGAACTCCGCCTCCAGAGCGAGGTACGCCGACATCAGGGCTTGAACGCTTTTGAACTTTCCGGTATCGGGCGCGGTGCTTTTATTTTCGCCGTTTTCCGCCTCCGCGGGGACCGCCGCCTCCTCATGTTCTTCGGTCAAGTTGTCCGTAGCCATTGTTTTTTGTGCCGTTTCGTCGATATATGTTGAGTTTTCAGTTGCCATTATTCTCTCCTCCGTTCTGCGCGGCTATCATCTCGGCAAGGGACTGATAGCCCAAAATACTTAAGATCTTTTTCTTCACTCCGTCGCTCATTTTGCCCTCGCCGTCCGAAAGCAAGCCCCTGTCCATCAGCTCGAAGATGACGGCGCGCCTCTGCGCGGGAGTCATATTCAGGTCGGTGTCGGCGTCGAGCACCACGTCGTCGCCCGCAATGTCGCTGCCCTTAAAGCATATGAGTTCGGTATTTCCGCCCTCCGAGTACTTCAAAAGGCGCACGTCGGTGGCAAATTGCTTGAACAGCCTCAATATCTGCCTGCCTATGCTCTTTGCGGCGCGCTTTAAGCTCTGGTACGCGGTGTTGAGGCGGGCGTCGTCCTGGTCTATGATAAGTTGCAGCCCCGTCGCCGAGGTTATGCCCGCAAAGCTGTCGGCGTTTTCCGAGAGGTCGCCCGTGCCCGAGATGCGGGTAAATTCGGAGAGCAAGCTCTCCTCCTCCTTCCAGAATTCCTCGGGGACGGCGCCCAGAGTGAGCATTTCGGGCGGGGTGCCGCCCTGACGGTAGATTATGACCTTGCCGGGCGCGAGTCCGCCCTCGGCGAGGTCGTCCACGTCCACCGAACCGTCCTCCACAGCCACCGTGCCCATCGAGATACGGTTGAGATACTCGTGCTTGCGGTTTTTTACGGCGTTATATGCGCGCTGCAAAGGGATGAGCCTCTCCACAACGCTCGTGCCGAAAAAGCTGCCCGCGGTGTTGAGGGCCGTCTGCTTTACAAAGGGATACGCAGCGCTTCCGTCCGCACCGTTGCGGTAGGGCAGGGCGCCGTCGAACAGAAGCCTGCCGCCCGCAACTATAGTCAGCCTTCCTTCGGGTTCCTTTGAAGAGGGGCGCATATATCTCTCCAAAACAAGCTCATAATTGCTACCTGTATTGCATTTTACGTGCGCCGCCCCTGTGCCCGCGGTTGCGGGCAGGCGGAATTCCGATATGTCCCGTCCCTCAAGCTCCACGCCGTACATCTCGGCTATCCTCCCCACCGACACGACCGAGGCGTGGATAAGCATGGGCTGGTTTTCAAGGCTCTCCTCCGTGGGCGAGGCGGGATATATCTCGAAGGGAGAGAGCGCGCACACGGCGATATTCCCCTCCCGCACGGCTCTGCCGTTCTCGGTGCGCCCGACCTCGGCCCCGCCCTCGGGGTTCCATGCGACCTTATAAAACGCCGTACCGCAGATCTCCGACCACGCCGTAGCCTCCGACATCACCCCGTCCAGATCGCACTCCTCCTGCACGGCGGAGAGTATGGACGAGGAGAGCCGCGCCGCAGCTCTGTCCCCGTCCGCGCCCGAAGCCGCCCGCACCGCAAGGGCGGGACGTATGCGGGAAAGCTTTGAAAGCCTTGTGTCTATGATGGGCGCGATGTGGTTGAAAACGCGCCGCTGCTCCCAGTCGTAGGTCTTTTCGCTCACCGTAATTTCACCCGAGGCGAGCGTACAGTACTGGTTGCCTCTGACAAAGCTCAAATTCAGCTCCCACTGTCTTTCCAGGGGCTTTCTCTCCTCCTGCAGTCTCAAAAACTGCGCCTCCACCTCGGCGCACAGCGCTTCGGCGTTAGTTTGTTGTTCTTCCGTCATTCAATCCTCCTTTAACATGTTTATCAGCATTTGTTTTTCGGCTTCAAGTTCCTCGTCCGTGAGCTCCCCGCCTCCGTCCATAAGCAGCTTTACCGCCTTTATGTCGGGCGGTATCTCCCGCTTTGTAACCTTTTTCTTCACGAGCTTCAGCTCGCCGTTCTCAACGGCAAACTCCTCCACCGTTTCGCTTGCCGAAAGTCCCGTGGCGCATTTCATAAGCGCCTTCTTCACATCGTCGTCCTGCCGGATAGCGCACCTCCTTTGTGCAAAAACTCAATATATATGCACATCTGTTCCTCCGTTCGCCCTCTCACTCCTCCACGCCCCTGCGGCGCAGCCGCTTTATGCGCTTTGCCTTGTCCCTCTCCACCGCCGAAACTCCGTACTCCTTTTTTGCGGGCGCGGGGCGGGTCATTATATAGTAGCGCAGTTCGTCCATGCAGTGGTCGTCGCGCTTTACGGGCGTGTCGCCGCCCGCCCAGAAGTAGCTTTTGAACTCCTCTATCATGTTTACGCAGGTGTTGAAGATATACAGATTTCCCTCGCCGTTATCCCTCTTCAAAAATCCCTTTACCCGCGATATTCCCGCAAAAACGTCCTTGTTCACGTTGGGGTCCGCGAGTATTCCGCGCTCCGAAAAGAGCTCTGTGACCGACTTGGACGAGGCGAGCGTCCGCTGGTTGGCCGCGCTGTCTATCAGCGCACGCACCCTGCCCGAGCGGTCGGTTTTCCAGCCCAATTTTTGAGATATGCGCTTTATGGCTTCCGCGTGGTAATCTATATCCTTGCCCGCCGCAAAGTGCTCGGCGACCACGTATATGTTTCCGTCCCAGTCCACGCAGTACCAGTGCGCCGAAAGAGGGTTGTTCAGCCCCGGGTCTATTGAAATGATGTCCTGCCATTCGCGCGGGACGTTGAAGGGCGGAATGACGTGCACGCTTTCGTCGAACTCGGGGTAGACGAGCCCCTGCCCCTCGGAAAACCTGCCGTAGCGGCGGGAATCGAGCGCGCTCCGGTCGAGCGCGGACTCCAATAACCCGATCTCCCTTTTGGAGAGGAACGGGTTGTCCTCCCACGTCATAAACTCGTGCCATATCTCGGGATTTTTGCGGGTGTTGAGATATATTTCGCTGTATATGAACGTCTTGCCCTTTAAGGGAGTCATGGTGCCGAATATGTCTCCGCGCTTGTCCATTACGCGCATCAGGCACTCCTCATAGACGTCGCGGGGCGGCTCCTCGTCGAACCATACGAAGTCGAGGCTGGAGCCCTGAAACTTTTCCCGTCCCTGGTCGCAGCTCTTAAAGCCGAGCGTGGATATCCCGCCGAACACGTTCTTTATTTTTATCTGGTCTATCACCCCGCCCGAGGGGCTGTCCCTCCGCCCCGAGAGCATCACGATGTCGGCTATCCAGCTCTTGGGAAGATAGTACAGTATCTTCGCCTGCGCCACGTCCCTCTGAACCTGCTGGGAGAGCGAAACGCACCAGCCGAAGGCGTCGCGCCTGTTTTTTCTGTAGGGGTGTATCCCCCTCAATATCCACAGGCACTCCACGGCCCCGCACTCGGTTTTCCCCGAGCGGTTGCCGCCGAACACCCAGCGGTTGCGCTTTTTGCATTTGTGGAAAGCCATCTGCTTTTTGTGCTTCTTTCTGCCCGTGTTGTAGAAGTTGAGACGGTTGGCTTCCCGCCTTTTTTTAAGCTCGTTTTCTATATCCCCGATGCGTTTTAATATTTCTTCCCGCTGCATAGACATTTTCAGACAAAACCTCTCAAATATTTACGTTTATGATGGTATATAATTTCCGGGTATGAAAGTATTGAAGGCAGCGCTCGCGTGCCTCGTTGTCGCCGTTATAGCCGCCGCCGTGGCCTCCCCGACGGGGACGGCGGTTGCCGAGACGGTCAAATACGCAATGGCGCTCACGGACGACGTATATATATACGACGAAATGCAGAATAACACCGAGCTGTTTGCCCTGCCTGCCACGTACTGTGTGGAAATTACGAGGGAATACGACGGATGGTACCGCGTGAACTACGCCGAGGACGAGGGACTATACGAAAAGGTGACGGGCTACTGCAAAAAGGACGATCTGCAGCTCCTCGACGGCGCGCCCGTGAATTTATACCTCAACTACCCCGTGGAGGTGACCCTCTTTTCGGGCGCAGACCCCAAGAGCGGGCTGCCCGGGCTGGAGCTCACAGTGACCGCCGCCTTTTACGGCAACTACTACCGCGCCAACACGTCCTACATATATCTGAAATACGGCGGAGGGTTCGGCTATGTGGAGGGGAAAATAGACGACTACGTGAAAAACGATATCCCCTCCGCGCCCGTGTTTTCGGAGAACGAGCCGCAGACGGACAAAGGAAGTTCTGCGCTCGTACCCGCGCTGGTTCTGGGCGCGCTCGCCCTGACCGCCGTGGCGGCGCTCGCGATAACGGGCAGGCGTCACAAAAAGCAGTAATATTCCCCGACAAGCCTTACGCCCGCCGCGCAGCGTTCGATCCCGCGGGCGTGCCTTGAAAACTTGACGACCGCACGCCTTATCTCCCTCTGCCTGCCGCCGTCGAGGCGGCGTATGCCGCACCGCGAAAGCGCATAGCCCCTTAAAACCTCCCTTTCGGAGCCTTTAAGCCCCGCCATCACGCGGTCGAGCAGCTGCCAGAGGTCGGCGAGTTCGTCTTTTACCGAAATAAGACTTAAAATTTTGTCCGCGTATTTTTCGCCCGAAAAACTTTCCGCCGAGCGGCACGCCGAGGTGAGTATGAGATCGTCGAGAATGTGGTTCAAATCGTCCGCCTTGAAATAAAAACGGAGAATACGCTTGCAGTTTGTCATAATTTATCCGAACAAAACCAAACATTTGTTTATATTTACAAGTGCATTATAAATCGCTAAACGTGACAATAAACGCACGTTTGAAAAATTTTTAAGGGAATTTTTAAAATTTTTTTGTGTCCAAACCGTTACAATTTGATTTTTTTATCAAATCAAACTGTTTACAAATAAATCTGAGGTGTGATATAATTTTTGTAATGAAAAGATTATTGTTTGCAACAGTTTCACTATGTATTGCCGCGGCGGCCGCGTCGCCCGTAGCGGCGTTTGCCGCACAGCCCGCGCCCGCCTATCCCGACATTTACGGCGCGAACCTCGAATTTACGACGCTTAAGGACTTTGCCATAGGCGACAACTGCGCGGCGTATACGGACGGAAACACCATATTCTATATAGAAAACGAAGACAAGACGGAGTACGCCGTTTCGGGAAAAACATTCTCCGCCCTCGACTGCGCGGACGGCAAATTTTACTATACCTTGACCGGCGACAACACCGTATATTCTCTGCCGGACAAACAACCCGCGGACTATGTGATGCCAAACTTTTCCGAGCCCGTTGAGGTGAGCCCAAACTACTACTATTACTACACCACGGAAACGCAGGTGCTGATGTTCCTCGACAAGAGCAAGACCGAGAACAGCGCGGTTGCGCTCGAGGGCTGCACGAGGATCAAAAAATATAACGATACGCTGTATGTGATAAAGGACAATTCCCTTAAAACTTTGGACGGAGCCGAGACGGCGGACTATCCCGTGGTCTATTCGAACTACGGAATGTTGGAGCGCATTCCTCTCGGCGACGCGCCCGAAAAACTCAACACGTATTCGACTTTCGGACAAGCTCCGAAGATAGTTAATATAGCCGACGGCGCGACTGCGACCAAAATAGACCCGGACAAAATAGACGCGGCAAAGGGAATGTTCCCCATAGAGAGCATTGACGAAGCCCGCGCGAACACCACATGGCTGACCGAGGGGCCCGCCCTTCTGCTCTGCGAGACGGGTTCGGTGCGACTGATAGCCCGCGGCGGGGACTGCTACATACTCGACGCCGCCGACGCAACGGACTTTACGCAGGTGCCGCTGACGCCCGCAAGCGAGGGCTCAACCGCCACAGTGAACGCCGACGAATATGCGCATTCGCTGCCTTATATGAGCAACGCTACGCGCGCGCTGAAACTGAGACCTTCAGAGGTTGTGGACGTGCTGTACTTTGTTTCGGCCGGGGACGTGCCCGTACTCGCGCACGATTTCTACCTTATAAAGAACGCCGACGGCGAATACGGCTATGTTGCAGCGGAATTTCTGAACGATTTGAACTACCCGCCCATTGACGAGGGAGGCGCCTCGCAAATTCCCGACCCCGCGCCCTCCGACGCCGACAACGTGCGCACCGTCGTGCTCGTGCTCGTGGTCGTTGCTCTCGTGCTGATAGCCATAGGATATATGACGTGGGTGATTACGTCCAAGCACAGAAAGGTTAAAAAGAACGCCGACGGCGAAGTCGACGTAACAAAGGAACAAAAAGCCGAGGACGAGGAAAAAGAGGAATAGGCTCCGTCCCGCGGCAATACGAAACCTGTAACATTCGGGCGGCAATAAGATTGCCGCCCGTTTATTCTGCCCGAAGCCTGCATTAAATTCAGGCGGCGGCATTGAAATTTGTGCGCGTGCGTGATATAATGGCTGTGAAATAATTTCCGGAGGACGGCATGGCGCGTTTTATAAAGCCCGATTTCAACAACAATATAATAAACATTTCCGCTACCATTGCGGAATTTTTGGGCTGTCCCAACGACAAGCCCACCCTCCCCGCGCTCTCGCGGGAGCTCGCCAAGGGCTATAAAAACGTCGTGTTCGTAATACTCGACGGCATGGGGGTATATCCCGTTGAAAAAAACCTTGCGGAGGGCGCTTTTTTCCGGAAAAACACAATACAGGTGCTGACTTCGGTGTTCCCCTCCACCACCACGAACGCCACGACGACCTACCTCACGGACAAATATCCAATGGAGCACGGCTGGTTCGGCTGGAGCCTCTATCTGGAGGAACTGGGGCGGGCGGTAGACATATATCCCGAGGTCGACTCCGAAACGGGCGAGCCCATAGAGCAGGGCTACATGAAAAAACGGCTGCCGGTGGAGCCGTACTATAAAAATTCGAAGCTGTACGCTACCAATGTGGTTGTGCCCGATTTTTTCGACGACGACTATCACAACCGTTACGTCTGGGAGTCGGTGGAAGAAATTTACGGGCATATTGCGCAGATATGTAAAAAAGAGGGCAGACAGTTTATTTATACCTACTGCACCGAGCCCGATTCCACCATGCACCGCTACGGCGTGACCTCACCCGAGGCGCGGAGGGTGATAAACGCGCTCAACGACGGCTTTGAAGAGCTGTGCGCCGAATGTGCGGACACGCTGTTTATAATTTCCGCCGACCACGGGCAGATAAACATAGACGGCTGCATAGAACTCTATAAGGACGGGGAGCTTTTATCGATGCTTGAATGGCAGCCTTTTTTGGAGGCGAGAGCGACAGCGATTTTACGCCGTTCCGCAACATTATGAACGAGTGGTACGCAAAGGACACGAGCAAAAAGGTGA
>CANQQD010000018.1 GCA_947625865.1 uncultured Clostridia bacterium | reverse complement strand
CTAAGTCACGTACTTCTGTGTACGCTCCTGTCGCAAAAGCCGCAGGCGCCTCGCTCTGCTCGCTTCTAACCGCTTGCATCTCCCGTGCGTTGTGTATAAGCGTCGTTCTGCTGTGTTGCGCTGCGGCAACTTTCAGTCATTTACGTTTAAGTAAACTCCTTCAAGTTTTCCTCGCGCGCCTTGCATAACTCGCTTCTACCCACCGCATTACTTCGTAATTGCAACTTTCACCTTGCCCTCTTCCGTGTAACGGGGGAGGGTGGCGACGTAGTCGACGGGTGGGAGTAAATAATTACACCGTCCATTAAGCCTTGTCATTTTGAGCCGAAGGGAGACGCGCTTGCGCGCGACCGAGCGAAATAATCCCCTCGTGGTCTGCTCGAGGCTGTTTGAAACGCCAAACCAAAAGTCGCTTTGCGACAGATTCTTCGGTCACTCTGTTCCCTCTGCCGTTTCCCCAAGGGAACCCTCGGCAGGGCGTAACGCTTACGCGTTCGGTACGACGCTAACGCTCGCGCAGAATGACAGGTGGTTGGGGTGTGCACCCCCAACCTTGGCTTCTTCCCCTTTAGGGGGGAAGCTCCCGCGTAGCGGGTGATGGGAGGGGCATAAAAAGCAAACGACTTTCCACAAATATATTGTACCATTGTTCTAAATTCACCGCCTTCGCAGTATGTTATTATACATAGATTTTGCGGAGGCGTTTATGCTTGATTACAACGTTTACGAGGACGTCGCCAAAAGGAGCGGCGGCGATATATACATAGGTGTGGTCGGACCCGTACGCACGGGTAAATCCACGCTGATAAATAAATTTATGACCGAGCTGGTCATTCCCCACGCCGAGGGCAACGCGCGTGCCGTGATGACCGACGAGCTTCCCCAGTCCGGCTCGGGCAAGAGTGTAATGACTACCGAGCCCAAGTTCGTGCCGGCAACGGCGGCGGAGGTAAAAATCGACAACGCCACGGCAAAGGTTCGTTTTTGCGACTGCGTGGGCTTCATAGCCGAGGGCGCGGCGGGCTTTGAGGAGGACGGAGAGCCCCGCCTCGTCAACACGCCGTGGAGCAGCCAACCCCTGCCCTTCGAGCGGGCAGCCGAGCTCGGCACCGAAAAGGTGATCGCCGAGCATTCCACCATAGGAATAATGGTCACAACGGACGGCAGCATAGCCGATATACCCCGCGCAGGCTATGTCCCCGCCGAGGAAAAAACCGTTGCCTCGCTCAAAAAATCGGGCAAACCGTTCGTCATAGTTCTGAACTGCGCCGACCCCGCGTCGGATACGGCAAAAAGCCTTAAAGGCGAGCTCGAACAAAAATATAATGTTACCTGTATTGCGGTAAACTGCCGCGATATAGACGAAAGCGGTCTTATAAGTATTCTCCGCGCCGTCCTATTCGAGTTCCCCGTAACAGGTCTCGACGTGGACGTTCCCGAGTGGATGCGTTTCCTCCCGCAGGATAGCTCTGCGATCGCCGAAATCATAGCAAAAGTCAAAACGTTCTCGCAAAACGTCGCCAAAATGAAGGATTGCCCGTCCCTCGATTCCGTTCTTTCCGACTGCAAATTCTGGAAGAGCGAGGGCTCCATTTCGCTGAACCTTGCCGACGGCAAGGCAAAGCTTAAGGCTGAGGCAAAGGACGGAGTGTTCTTCGATATGCTCTCCGAGATCGCGGGCGAGGAGCTCACGAACGAATATTCCATAATGCGCTATGTGCGCGGCTCTTCCGAGGCAAAGCGCAGCTACGATAAAATAAAGGACGCCTTCGAGTGCGCGCGGGTCAACGGCTACGGCATTGTGCAGCCCTCCGACGAGGATATGAGCCTTGAGAGCCCCGCCGTGGTAAGACAGGGCGGAAGCGTAGGCATAAAGCTCCGCGCCACCGCGCCCAGCTATCACATAGTCAAGATAGACGTCACGGGCGAGGTCAGCCCTATCATGGGCGCCGCCGCCCAGTCCGAATCCATTGTGCAGGGCATGATGAACGGCTTCGAAACGCGTCCCGACGACATGTGGGATACAAACGTGTTCGGCAAATCGCTCCGCAGTATGGTCAAGGACGGACTTTCGGGCAAGGTCTCGGGCATGCCCGAGGAGGCAAAAACAAAGATGCGCCGCGCCATCACAAGGATAATAAACGAGGGCAAGGGCGGAATAATCTGCATCCTGCTGTAAAAAAAGTACGCCGCCCGTCTGGCGGCGTATAAAAAGCCTTGAAATTCAGTAATCCTTTTTTTCGTCCTTTCTGTCTATCGCCGGCGGCACAAAAATTTCTCCGTCCGCGTTGTAAGCCGAGGCGCTGTCCTTGATGCTCATAATGTAGGCGTTGTACTGTTCCTCTGTGAGCCGCGCAACCTTCTTCTTTTTCTTACCCATAAAAAACCTCCGCGTTTTTATTTATTATGCGCGGAGGCGTATTTATTTATACCCCCGCGCGCCTACGCTTGCGAAAATTCGCCAAAAACCGCAAATTTTATGCGCAAAAGAAGTTACACCCCCGAATATGCCGCAATTATTCATAAAAAAATACAAAAATAAAGGCAAATTTTCAAGCAATTATATTTACTTTTTTCTGCGTTTGGTGTAAACTAATATAAGAGAACGTTTGCAAAAAATCCACAGCGGTTTTTTCCGTTCGCGAGGTGAAGTAAATGGCTTACGGCAAGAAGGAACCCAAAAAACAACCGAACTATAAGCGCAATAAGCAGAACGCGAGCAAGGCGGACCTTATTCTCGAATACGACGCGGAGATACTCGATAAGCTCTCCGCGCTCTCCGGCGAGATAAAAAAGACGGGGGAGCGTATCGATTCCCTTTCGAAACCGACCGGGAGCGACGACTTTGCCGCCCGCCAGATCACGGAGGTCCACAATTCCCTCAAGGGGGAGATAGACTCCATCAGGCAGGAGCTCAGATATCTTGCCGCGCAGAACGAGAGCATATATCTTTCCGTACAGCAAAAGCTCAGGGACGTTAACGCGGCTCTCGGCGGCGCGGCCGCCGGGGAGGGCGAGGCAGCCCGCGGCGAGATCGACTACGACAAACTTGCCGCAAAGATCGCCGAGATCATTCCCACGCAGGAGTACATTTCACCCGACTATATCGCCTGCAAGGTCGCCGAGCAGATCGTCGTGCCCGAGGCTTCCGCCCCGCGCGAGGCCGGGCAGGCTTCCATATCCGCCGACGGCGCAGCCCAGTCCGTCGCTCGGTCCGTTCCCGTCGATATCCAACTGGACGAGGAGGACCTTGCCGACAGGATAGCCTTGAAGGTAGGCGGCATAAAGGCGGACGATTTCGATATACTCGTGGACGACGACGGCTGTTCGTCGATCTCCAAGGCCATAGCGACGAGCCTCAATTACGACATGATAGCTTCCGCGATCGCCGAAAAGCTGCGCCCCACGCTCGAATATCTTGCCGACAGGGAGACCGACTACGACGAGGTAGCCTCGCGGATAGGCGATAAAATACAGATTTCCGGCATAAACGAGGACGCCATAGCCGAAAAGGCTGGCAAGGTCCTCTCGGAATATATGCCCGAGATAGACGCCGACGAGATAGCGGATAAGATAGCCGCCCAGCTCATAAGCGTGATGCCCGCGGCCGAGGAAAACGCCTCTGAGGAAGCCGCAGAGCCCCGGGACGGAGACTATGACATAGTTATAGACGAAGAGGGTTTGAGCCGCATAACCGAGCAAGTATCGGGCGAGATCAACAAGTCGGCGGGCGAACGCTTCGACAAGGTCGAAAGGGACATTTCCGAATTAAAGGCAATGCTCGCCGGAGCGGCTCTTGCGGAGGTTGCCTCGTCGTCGGCGGCGCTCGACGACAGCTATGTCGCCGAGGAATCCCTCGTTACGGTCAGCGACCTCGTCGACGGTGAGGACGTGGACGGGGAGGACTCCGACGGACCGTACAGCGAAATTTCAAGGCTCGTCGAGGAAATAGACAAGGTCCCACCGATAGGCGTAATACCCGTTGACGCCGGCGGTTCGGGTGTGGACTTTGAAAACATGATGAAATACAACCGCTCGTTCATAGCCCGTATAATCCAGAGCACGGACGAGCAGAAGGAATACTACGGCAGCGTCAAAACGGCGTTTCTGTCCTATGCAAAGGTAAATTCCAACGTCGCATGGGGGGCAGAGCGCTTCAACAAGGGCAGGGAGACCATAGCCCGTTTGAAGATCCGCGGTAAAACGCTGTGCCTGTATCTTGCTCTCAACCCCACCGATTACCCCTATTCGGTATATCACCACAGCGACGTTTCGGGCAACAAGAGTCTGCACGGCACGCCCATGATGGTCAAGATCAAATCCCCCCGCGGCGTAAAAAAGGCGATAAGGCTCATAGACGACATGCTCGAAAAGCGCGGGGCAGTCAAGCGCAACAAAGTGATCGAGCGCGATTATGCCGCCATGTATCCCTATGAAACGATAGAGGAACTTATCGAAGACGGACTGGTAAAGGAAGTATAAAGGGGGCAGCGACCCCCTTTTTTACTTGTCGCCTCCGTAGCCCCTTTTAAAAGAAATATATTTAAAAAAACCCTGAACAAGAGGTCACATATTGGAAACAACAACCCCCAAGCTTCCGCGCCGCAGAATTTCGGCGCGCAAAACTCCATCCGAAAAACCCACCAATGAAAAGCCCGTAAAGCCCCGCCGCGCGAACACCGCCGCGGCTGAAGGGGCAGGCGCAAGGCAGCAGAAAACGCGGCAGCCCGTCCGCCGCGCGGCTGCGGAAAAGCCCGCAAAAGCCACCAAGCCCGCAAGGGATACAAGACAAAAGGCGGTAAAGGTGGTCTTTTTGGGCGGCGTGGGCGAAATAGGCAAGAATATGGCTGCGATAGAGTGCGGCAACGACATTATAATAATCGACGCAGGCGCCATATTCCCGACCGAGGAGACCCCCGGCTTCGACCTTGTCGTGCCCGACATAACCTACCTCATAGACAACGCCAAGAAGATCCGCGCCCTCATCTTAACGCACGGCCACGAGGATCACATAGGCGGTGTGCCCTATTTATTGAAGGAGATAAAGGTGCCCGTCATCGGCACCGAACTGACGTTGGCTCTCGTGGACAACAAGCTCCGCGAACACAGGATAAACGACGCGGTTATGCAGGTCGTCGCTCCAGGGGACGTAGTCCGTCTCGGCTGCTTCACCGTGCGCTGCATAAACGTCAACCACTCCATCGCGGGCTCTCTCGCGTTCGCCATCGGCACGCCGCAGGGAGTCATATTCCACAGCGGCGACTATAAAATCGACCTTACTCCCGTCGCGGGCGAGCCGATAGATCT
This sequence comes from uncultured Clostridia bacterium, assembly GCA_947625865.1. Lineage (GTDB taxonomy): Bacteria > Bacillota > Clostridia > Christensenellales > Borkfalkiaceae > Coproplasma. Next base: position 26,215 of record CANQQD010000018.1, on the reverse strand, counting down.
GACTACCATTTCCGAAATCGGCTCGGAGGGCGTTCTTTTGTATCTGGGCGAAAGCACCAATATCGAACGCCCGGGCTTCACCATGAGCGAAACGGTGGTAGGAGCCACGCTCGACGGCTTATTTTCGGAAAATGCCAAAAGAAGAATAATAATCGCCACCTTCGCTTCCAACGTGCACAGGCTGAAGCAGATAGTGGATCTTGCGGTAAAGCACCGCAGAAAGGTCGCGCTCTCCGGGCGCAGCATGCAGAACGTAGTGGAGGCGGCTGAAAAAATCGGCGAACTCGTCATTCCCGACGACGTCCTCGTCGACCTCTCCCGCATAAAGAACATGCGCGACAGCGAGATAGTAATTGTCTCAACGGGCAGTCAGGGCGAGCCGATGAGCGCCCTTACCCGCATGGCAAACGGCGAAAACCCCGCGATCTCGGTGGGTGAAAACGACACGGTAATAATCTCCGCCTCGCCCATACCGGGCAACGAAAAGCTTATTTATAAGGTCATAGACAACCTCTACCGCAAGGGCGCAAAGGTCGTGTACGAGAGCATAAAGAATATCCATGTCTCCGGTCACGCCTGCTGCGAGGAGCATAAGATAATGCACACCCTCTTGAAGCCCAAGTACTTCATTCCCGTCCACGGCGAATACAGGCACCTCAAAAAGCACGCCGAACTCGCCGAGGAACTCGGCATGCCCGCAGGCCGTATTCTTATACCGGACATCGGCAACTGCATAGAGGTGACCTCGAAGGGCGGTCTCAAACGCCTTGCCGACGTTCCATCGGGCGCGCGGCTCATCGACGGCGAGGGGATAGAGGACGAAAAGGCTTCCACCGTCCTCGAGGACAGACGCCAGCTTTCGGCCGAGGGGCTTTTCATAGTCTCCGTGGCAGTGTCGGGCAGCGTCGTCATAGGCGAGCCCGCCATAAACTCCCGCGGCTTCGTATTCGACTTCCACCGCGACTACAACAAGGAGATGCGCGAGGTCATAAAAAGGGCAATTTCGGGCTACGATCTCTACCGCGGCTCCGTGGACGAGCTCAAAAAGGTGATAAAGCGCGCCCTCAAAAGCTATATCTACAAAAAAACCAAGCAATCGCCAATGATAGTGCCCGTCGTTGTGGAGCTTTAAATGGATTATTCGTACGCCCACAAAAACACATCCGAGCCCGAAAGGCAAAGCCCCACCGCGCAGTTCAACAGGGCGGTTTTCGGCAAGGAGCTCGAACAGATCTTATCCCTTGCCAACGGGCGGGAAATACCCGTCTCAAACAGGGAGACCCTGTCTTTTCTCACCACCCTCGTATCGGCTCTGAAGCCGGAGCGCATATTGGAACTCGGCACGGCTGTGGGCGTATCCGCCGCCGCAATGCTCTCGGTGTGCGCAGACGCGCACATAACCACTATAGAAAGGGACAAGTCGTTTGCCCTCGAAGCCCGTGAAAACTTCAAAAAACTCAACATATCCCCGCAAATAACTCTTTTGGAGGGCGACGCGGGCGAGATAATAGGCGGGCTTGACGGCGGGTTCGATTTTATTTTTCTCGACTGCGCCAAGGTGCAGTATATAAAATATCTGCCCGATCTGAAGCGCCTTTTAAAAAGGGGAGGGGTCCTGCTTGCCGACGACGTGCTTTTATACGGCTATGTCACGGGCGAGACCGTCGTTCCGCCGAAGCGCAAAATGCTCGTGGAGCACATAAGGGAATATATCTCTGCGGTCACCTCCGATCCCGAACTTAAAACAACGGTGATAAACCTCGGCGACGGGCTTGCTCTCTCCGTCAAAATATAATATTTTTAATACCTGTATTCTATTATGGCAGAACTTTTAGCGCCTGCGGGCAACTTTTCAAAACTTAAAACGGCGCTCTTTTTCGGGGCGGACGCGGCATATATAGGCGGCAAGGACTTCTCTTTGCGTTCCTTTGCCGACAACTTCACGCGCGACGGGCTGAAGGAGGCGGTGAACTACGCCCATTCTCTCGGCAAAAAGGTGTATATAACCGCAAATATATTTGCAAAAAACGCCGATATGCCCCTCTTGGAGGACTATTTCGTATTTCTCGGGGAGATAGGCGCGGACGCGGCTATCATATCCGACGCGGGGGTGTTTTCCGCCGCCCGCAGAGCCGCTCCCAATCTCGCCGTACATATCTCCACGCAGGCGAACATCACAAATAAATACGCGGTAAAATTCTGGCGCGATCAGGGAGCCTCCCGCGTCATACTCGCCCGCGAGCTGTCGATAGCCGAAATTTCGGAAATTCACAGCTACGTCCCCGACATAGAGCTCGAAGCTTTCGTCCACGGCGCCATGTGCATCTCCTATTCGGGCAGGTGCCTTTTATCCAACTACCTCGCCGGCAGGGAAAGCAACCGCGGCGAGTGCGTGCAGGCTTGCCGCTGGAAATATTCGGTCAGAAAAAAGGACGAACTCTCCGACAGCGGCTGGCTGGATATGGAGGAGGACGGATGCGGCACATATATTCTGAACTCCAAGGACCTCAATATGAGCGCCCACCTCGCCGAGCTTGAAAGGGCGGGCGTCGGCTCCTTTAAAATAGAGGGCAGAATGAAGGGCGAGTACTATCTCGCAACCGTCATCAACGCCTACCGCCGCTGTATGGACGGCGGCTACTCCGGGATTGTCGGGCGCGAACTTCTGACGGCAGCCCACCGCGACTACACCACCGCATACATGTTGGGCGAAAACGATAAAACGGTCAACTATGCCGACAGTCAGGCAAAGGGCGACTGCGACTATATCGGCAACGTCACGGACTACAGGGAGGGCTGCGCCTATATAGAAATGCGCGGCCGCTTCAAAAGGGGCGACGTCCTCGAAATTCTCTCGCCGTACGCCGATTTCGGCAAATCGTTCACGGTTGAAAGGGCCTATCTGCCCACGGGCGAAGAGACGGACGACTGCAAGCTCGTGCAGACGGTCTACAGGGTGCCCTGTCCGTTCGCACTGCATGCGGGCGACATTCTGCGAAGAAGAAAATGAGCTATATTGTCAATAATATTTACGGAAAAATAAAGAACAGGCACGTCATGGCGGAGGTGCCGGGCTCCAAGAGCATAACGGCGCGCGCTCTGCTTTTGGCTACCCTCGCCACGGGCGAGTCCACGCTGTATAACGCCCAGTTCTCGGACGACTGCGCGGCTTTTACCGAGTGCATAAAAGCCCTCGGCATACACTGCGAGGCGGAGGGCACAACGGTAAAAATTACGGGCTGCGGCGGCAAGCTCCCCGTGAAGAGCGCGGCTATAAACGTCCGTTCGGCGGGCACGGCTGCACGGTTTTTAACAGCCCTTCTGGCTTTCTCCGACGGCGAGTTTACGGTCGACAGCTCCGCGCAGATGAAAAAACGCCCCATACAGCCCCTGATCGACAGTCTCCGCGCGGCGGGAGCCGGGGTCGTCTCGTCGGACGGCGCCTTCCCGTTGAAGATATGCGGCACGTCATCTCCCGCAAGCGAAATCACGGTAGACATAACCGCGAGCAGCCAATTTCTTTCGGCATTGCTGATTTCGGGCGTGTGCGCCAAAAACGGCTTAACTATCCGCACGGTGGGCAGCCACGGTTCGGATTATATAAAAATGACTCTCGGCATGATGTGGTCGTTCGGGGTGGACGCCGTTGAAAAGGACGGAGTTTATTTCGTCCGCGGCGGCTACACGGCAAAAAAATACGATATCGAGCCCGATATTTCCGCCGCATGCTATTTCTATGCCGCCAATAAAATTTTGGGCACGGATATCAAGGTGAAGGGCGTTTTCCCCCACAGCATGCAGGGCGACATAAAGTTCATCGGACTTTTAAAAAATTTCGACGGCGGCAGGGTGGATATGAGCGCGTTTTCCGATCAGGCTCTCACCCTTGCGGCTATCGCGCCCTATCTCGGCAGTCCCACCGAGATCTGCGGCATAGCCCACACGCGCGGGCAGGAGTGCGACAGGATAAACGCTATCTGCCATAATCTTCGCGCAATGGGCGTGCGTTGCGAGGAGAGGGCGGACGGCGTGAAGATATATCCCTCGCAGCCCCGTCCCGCTGTAATAGAAACCTTCGGCGACCATCGCGTGGCTATGGCGTTTGCCATAACGGGGCTCCGTGCCGGCGGCATAGCTATCGACCGTCCCGAGGTCTGCTCCAAAACCTTCAAAAATTATTTCGAAGTGCTCGATGGTCTTTGTTACGAACTTACCAAAAATTAAACCGTACAGTTTGGAGATATCAATTGAAAAATTCAATAAGAGAGCAAGCCGTTGAATTTACCGTAGAGTTGGTAAAGGTCTGTGACGGAATAAAGGGAAGAGATGTCTTTATAAATCAAATTTTACGTTCGGCGTCTTCAATAGGGGCAAACGCCTATGAAGCTAATTATGCGCAAAGCCGTTTGGATTTTATAAATAAATTAAAGATATCCCTGAAGGAATGCTACGAAACCGAATATTGGTTGATAATTCTTCACAACATAAATGCAATATCATATGAGCAATTTGATTACTTTACTAAAAAATGCGGTAATATACGTCGAAAATTGATTGCAGCTATAAACAACACTATTCCCGAATAATTTAACAGGCAACAAGAAAAGCAGATTTCAAATAATTTTCACCCCAACATTTCAAATAATTTTTACCTCAACATTTTGCGTAAGCAAAATATTTAACATGCGGGCGCAGCCCGCATATTTAACATATCGGAGATATATTTAACGTATCGAAGATATATTTAACATATCGAAGATATATTTAACATTTGATTTATCAGATAACTGTATGGAACGCATAGTGATTCACTCCGATCTGAATAATTTTTACGCTTCCGTCGAGCGCATTTTAAACCCCGGGCTCATCGGCAAGCCGGTTGCCGTGTGCGGCAACAAGGAGGAGCGCAAGGGCATAGTTCTCGCCAAGAGCGAGGAAGCCAAACGCTTCGGCGTAAAGACGGGCGACACGGTGTGGCAGGCTCAGAAAAAGTGCCCCCACCTCATAACCGTGCCCACCCATTTCGACAAATATATGGAGTATTCCCGCAAAGTCCGCGCCATCTATGCGCGCTATACCGACCTTATCGAGAGCTACGGCATCGACGAGTGCTGGCTCGACGTCACACATTCCACCCTCGTATTCCCCGCGTTCGAGCCGAAATACAGGGAAGTGAACGGTGAAAAACATTTCACCGAAGAATATCTGCGCTTTCTGGGCGACACCATCCGCGAAACGGTCAAGGGCGAACTCGGCGTCACCGTGTCGTGCGGCGTGTCCTTCAACAAGGTCTTTGCCAAACTCGGCAGCGACTTAAAAAAGCCCGACGGCACCTCGGTAATTTCCGTTGTGAACTATAAGGACGTAGTGGCGGGGCTTCCCGTAGAGGACTTGCTTTTCGTCGGCAAGGCAACCTGCCAAAAGCTCAACGCCATGGGCATAACCACGATAGGCAGCCTCGCCTCCGCCGACGACGGTAAAATCATCAACGCATTCGGCAAGGTGGGCGAAACTTTATTGAGATACGCCCGCGGCGAGGACGACGACCCCGTAAAGCACATGGACGACAAGCGCGAATACAAGTCCATAGGCAATTCGTCCACCTATCCCGAGGACATCGAGAGCATAAACGTGATAGAGCGCTGCCTGTATGTTCTCTCGGAGAGCGTCGCCGCCCGCCTGCGCGAAACAAACCAAGGTCTTGCCGACACCGTCCATCTCTGGGTGCGCGACAGCAACCTCAACAGCGTCTCCGTGCAGAAGAAGGTCCGCCACACGGCGCTGTGCGGCGAAATAGCCCGCCACGCCTTCGACCTCTTCAAAGAAAACGTAAAGCCCCCGTTCAAGGTCCGCGCCCTCGGCGTTACCGTCTCGGGCTTCGACAACGGCTCCTCGCAGATGACCTTTGACGAGAGCTTCGGCAACTACAAAAAGCTCGAAAAGGTGGAGCGCACGGTGGACGAGATCCGCAAAAAACACGGCTACGACAAGCTCCAGCGCGGGCTTCTCGCCAACGATCCGGTGCAGATGCACAACGACGTAAAAAATTCCCACGTCATAAAGCCCGCCAATTTCGAGGACAGAAAAAAGGACGACGAAGAATAACGCCGGTGCCTCGGCAAGCCCCGCCTTCCATAAGGTCGGCTTATATACTTTATAAAAAGCGCAAAACGACTATCCCCGTCAATTGGTTTGACTATTTCAAAATAATTTTTTATAATCAATCACGTAATCACGCGGGCGGCTTTGAAAGGGCTGCCCAATCTGAAAATTTAAGGAGAAAAATTTTCTTATGAATGTTCCCTCGAAATTCGGCGAAAACGTATTCAGCGACTCCGTACAAAAGGAGATGCTTCCCAAGGAGGTATATAAGGCGCTGAGGGCGACGATCGAAGCGGGCAAGCCGCTCGACACGTCGATAGCGGGCGCGGTCGCCGCCGCCATGAAGGACTGGGCTGTTTCAAAGGGCGCCACGCACTACACGCATTGGTTCCAGCCCCTGACGGGTCTGACCGCCGAAAAGCACGACAGCTTCATCGAACCCGACGGCGACAAGGTCATTATGCGCCTCACGGGCAAGAGCCTTATCGTCGGCGAGCCCGACGCCTCGAGTTTCCCCTCGGGCGGTTCCCGCGCAACGTATATGGCGCGCGGCTACACCGCATGGGATCCCACATCGCCCGCGTTTGTAAAAGAGGGCACGCTCTACATACCCACGATATTCGTCTCATACACGGGCGAAACGCTTGACAAAAAGGGACCCCTTCTGCGCTCTATGACGGCAATCGACGCTCAGGCTAAGAGAATTTTGAAGCTCTTCGGCATACAGTGCAAAAAGGTCGCCACCACCGTAGGACCTGAGCAGGAGTACTTTATAATAACCGAAGAGGAGTATGAAAAGAGGAAGGATCTGCAGCTCACGGGCAGAACGCTGTTCGGCGCGCCCGTCGCCCGCGGTCAGGAGCTCGAGGACCACTATTTCGGCGTGCTCAAGACCGAAATTTCCGAATTTATGAGAGATTTGGACGAGGAGCTCTGGAGCTACGGCATCCTCTCGAAAACCAAGCACAACGAGGTTGCGCCCGCCCAGCACGAAATGGCGCCCGTATTTTCCACTACCAACGTGGCTGTCGATACCAACATGCTCACAATGGAAATAATGAAAAAGGTCGCCAAAAAGCACGGGCTCGTCTGCCTTCTGCACGAAAAGCCCTTCCGCGGCATAAACGGCAGCGGCAAGCACAACAACTGGTCGATGTCAACGGACACGGGTCTGAATTTGCTCGACCCCGGCAACAATCCCGAAGAAAACACCCTGTTCAAGCTTGTCTTGACGGCGGTGATAAAGGCGGTGGACGACTATCAGGGTCCCCTGCGCGCGTCCGTTGCCTCGGCGGCAAACGACCACCGTTTAGGCGCGAACGAGGCTCCCCCCGCAATAATTTCCGTATATTTGGGCGACCAACTCGGCGCAATGGTCGACAGCATAGTAAAGGGCGAAAAATATGTTTCGGGCGACGCGCCCGAGGGCAGTTTGGGCGTGCCCGAATCCCCCATTTTCCCCAAGGACGCAACGGACAGAAACCGTACTTCGCCGTTTGCGTTCACGGGCAACAAGTTCGAGTTCAGAATGTTGGGCTCGCAGGCTAACGTGTCCGACGCCAATATCTGCCTGAACACAATAGTCGCCGACGCCTTCCAGCAGTTTGCCGACGAGCTCGAGAGGGCTTCCGATCTTGAAAAGGCTGCAAACGCGCTCATCGAGCGCGAATTAAAGGCGCACTACCGCATAATCTTCAATCTGGACGGCTACGGTCCCGAGTGGGAGCCCGAGGCGGAAAAGCGCGGACTCTTGAACAAGAAGAACACCGCCGACGCCGTGCCCGTGCTGTATGAGGAAAAAAATATTTCGGTGTTCGTAAGGCAGGGGGTATTCACCCGCGAGGAGGCTATAGCCCGCGCCGACATACGCCTTGAAAACTACACCAAGATAATCAATATCGAGGCTCTGACAATGCTCGAGATGGCTAAGCGCGACGTTATCCCCGCCGTGTCGGACTTTGTGGCAGACCTCTGCCGGAACGTTGCGGCAAAACAGGCTGTCTGCGGCGATATCCCTTTCGCCACCGAAAAGAAGCTGATATCGAGGCTCGCCGCCTTAAACGACGAGGCGAGCGCGGCGGTGGAAAAGCTCGAAGCCGATCTCGGCGCGGTAGACAAGGAGGATTTCCGTCCCGCATCGCAGGCAATGGCGCACGTTATAATTCCCGACATGGAGGCTTTGAGAAAGCCCGTCGACGAAATGGAAACATTGACGTCCTCCGATTACTGGCCCTATCCGTCCTACTTCGACCTTTTATATTCGGTAAAGTAAGGCGTGTTTCCACACGCCGTAAAGCCCGCGGGCAGACAGCCCGCGGGCTTTTGCCGTTTAATGCACCCGCGCGGCAGTAGTATGACCGAAAAACAAATTGACATTTTCAGCGTATTATGGTATGATTTACTGAATGTTGAGGTTAAAAATCAAATGCGCATAAAAAACAAGAAAACTCAATACATATTGACAAATTTCGTGAACATGTTTCTCCTCAGCGTCATTACGGGAGTGTTCGCGGGAACGGTCGTCACACTGTACAATATCTGTGCGGATCTGGGAGAGGACTGCGCCGTCAGGCTATATAGTCTCGTATTTGCGCAACCGGGATACATACCCATTTTGCTGCTGGGGCTCGCGGCGGGCGGAATAGTTATAGGCGTTGCGGTACGGTTCGTCCCTATGATACGCGGCAGCGGCCTACCGCAAACCGAGGGCGCGGCGCGCGGCCTGATCCGCTTCAAGTGGTATGTGACCATGTGCTCGATGTTCGCAGCCTCGCTCGCCTGTATATTTATGGGGCTTTCCGCGGGCTCGGAGGGACCTTCGCTTCAAATAGGCGGCTGCGCCGGGAGCGGAGTGGCGGAAATTATGAAGCGCAGCCGCATGACCAAGAGGCTCCAGATAGCGAGCGGCGCCTCCGCGGGGCTTGCCGTAGCCTTCAACGCGCCGATAACCGGTCTTGTATTTTCGCTGGAGGAAGCGTTCCGTTCCTTTTCGCCGCAGGTGTTTGTCTGCGCCGCGCTCAGCGTAGTCTGCGCCCTGCTCACAAGAAATGCAATGTACACGCCCATCTGCGGCAAGCCCGTGGGCTTTTCTTTCGGCACATTCACGTTCAATGCCTTCGATCCACTGTCTTGCCTTTGGGTCGCGCTCGCTGCGCTTATCGTCGCCTTGCTCGGCGTGGCGTTCTATCATTTGGTATTCACGGCAAAAAGATTGTTTTCGCATATAGGCTTTTTAAAGGGCACGGGCAAGTTCATAATTCCCTTCGTGCTCGCGGGCGCGTTCGGGCTGGTTACGGTCTATGCAACAGGCGGCGGACACTCCTTTATTGAGGCTCTCGGCGGTCTGGACGCAAGCTCCGCTATCTCCGTTCTGGGCGCCCCGCTCGTCGCAAGCCTGATAATAATAGTCGTTCTCCGCTTTGCTGCGGCTGTGCTCAACATGGGCTGCGGACTTCCCTGCGGCGTATTCATACCCATGCTCGCCATAGGCGCGGGAGCGGGCGCAATACTTTCGCTTATCTTCCAAAAGCTCGGCATGGGTGCGGAATATTCCGATTATTTGATACTCATATGCATGGCTGCGTTCTTCACATGCGTCGTCAAGGCGCCCATAACGGGGCTTGTAATGATATTCGAGCTTACAGGTCAGTTCGTCAACCTTATGCCCGCTCTTCTGGGCGTGGCAATAGGCTATCTCGTCAGCTTCGTGTTCCGCACCGAGCCTATCTACGAAAAATGCCTCGACATGTACATAGAAGAGGAGAGGATATACGAAAAGATCAAAAAGGAGATCGTCACGGTACAGATCCGGCCCGACACGCGTGCGGACGGCGAAAAGATCCGCGAGATCATCTGGCCCACGAACGGGCTTGTGCTCGAGGTCATACACGAGGACGGCGCCCGCAACGTAGCCGACGGCGAAACCATTCTCCACGCCAACCAGAGCATAGTGTTCGAATGTGAAACGGACGACAGGGAGGAGCTTTTGGAATATCTCTATTCCATTGTGGGCACGCCACCCCAAAACGGCGATTGACCCCGGTCCGTCCATACCCACAGTCGGGCGCGTGCGGCGGTATTGCCGCACGCGCCCGGCTTTTGCATAATATAACCCACGGTTATGAGCATTATCACAAATATTTTATCCCACGCACGCATGTGCGCGCGCAAAAACCGACATTTAACTTGACTTAAAGCGTTATATATTTTATAATGTTAGCGTGTTATTCTGCGTTCTTTTCGCGCGGATAGCGGTGGATATATGATTTTCAACGACTTGGAATTAAAAACCGCTCCTTTGGAGGGAGAGGTCAGAATACCCTCGGGCTGTGCGGTCAGCGCAATGATCGACCGCACGGGCAGAAAGATGACGGGTGAAAAGATCATCCGCTCTATCGCCACCATGCACGACCGCTCCAACGGTCTGGGCGGCGGCTTTGCAGGCTACGGCATCTATCCCGACTACAAGGAATACTACGCCTTTCATCTCTTCTACAATGATTTTCAGGCGAAAAAGGAGACGGAGGACTTTTTGGTACAGCACTTCGAGGTCGCCTATTCTTCCGAAATGAAGACCCGCAAGCTCAAGTCCATAACCAACGAGCCGGTCATCTACCGTTACTTTCTCTATCCGCTCTCCAAACGCCTTGCAAATTCCCTTCTGGACGAGGAGAGATATGTGGTCAGGTGCGTAAATAAAATAAACGCGGATATAAAGGGCGCGTTCGTGTTTTCGAGCGGCAAGGATATGGGAATATTCAAGGGCGTCGGCTATCCCGAGGACATAGGCAGGTTCTATCTTCTGGACGAGGAGTACGAGGGCTATTGCTGGACGGCGCACGGCAGATATCCCACGAATACCCCCGGCTGGTGGGGCGGCGCGCACCCGTTCGGGCTGTTGGATTATTCCGTCGTCCACAACGGCGAAATATCCTCCTACGACGCCAACCGCCGCTACATAGAGATGTTCGGCTATAAGTGCTCCCTGCAAACGGATACCGAGGTCATCACTTATATAATTGATTATCTTCTCCGCGTTAAAAAGCTCACCTTAAACGAGGTTGCAAAGGTGATTTCGGCTTCGTTCTGGTCGACCATAGAGGAAAAATCGGAGGAGGAGCAGCGCGAAGAGACCTTTTTGCGCAAGGCGTTCCCGTCCCTTCTCATCACGGGACCTTTCTCCATAATCTTCGGCTTCACGGGCGGAATTATGGCGTTGAACGACCGTCTGAAACTCCGCTCCATGGTCTGCGCCGAGAAGGGCGATATGGCGTACGTGTCCAGCGAGGAGTGCGGCATAAGGGCAATAGAGCCCGACGTTGATAATATCTTCGCTCCCGCAGGCGGCGTGCCCGTGATATATACCTTAAAGGACGGGGGTGCGCTGTAATGGAAACATATATACCCCCCGAATACGAGGTGGTGAGAGACCGCGATCTCTGCACGGGCTGCAGGATCTGCGAGAGGGAGTGCGCGAACGGCGTCCACAGATACGACAAGGATCTGAAGAGGATGATATCCGAAAGCGACAAGTGCGTAAATTGCCACCGTTGCGTCTGCTTCTGCCCCACGCGGGCTTTAAAGATAATAAAAAACCCCGACACCTACCGTCTGAACGCCAACTGGCAACCGCAAACGATGAACGAGATATACCGTCAGGCGGACTCGGGCGGCGTGCTGTTGTCGTCGATGGGCAACCCCGGCGACTATCCCGTGTATTTCAATAAAATACTTGTCAACGCCTCGCAGGTCACAAATCCCCCCATAGACCCCCTGCGCGAGCCCATGGAAACGGTTGTATATCTCGGCAAAAAGGACGTTGAGCTGAAGAGGGACATAGAAGGCAGGCTTGTCGATAATCTGCCCCCGCAGCTGAAGCTCTCCGTGCCGGTGATGTTTTCGGCTATGAGCTACGGCTCCATATCCTACAACGCGCACGAGGCGCTTGCCCGCGCGGCTGAGGAACTCGGCATTTACTACAATACGGGCGAGGGCGGGCTTCACCGCGACTTCTATAAGTACGGCGGGAACACCATAGTTCAGGTTGCCTCCGGAAGGTTCGGCGTACACGCCGAATATCTCTCCGCAGCTGCGGCAATAGAGATAAAGATGGGTCAGGGCGCAAAGCCGGGCATCGGCGGGCACCTTCCGGGAATGAAGATCTCGGACGAGGTCTCCAAAACCCGTATGATCCCCAAGGGCATAGACGCTATTTCGCCCGCGCCCCATCACGACATATATTCGATTGAAGATTTAAGGCAACTCATCTACGCCGTCAAGGAGACGACGGGCTACTCAAAGCCCGTGATAGTTAAGGTGGCGGCGGTGCATAACATAGCGGCGATAGCCTCGGGAATTGCCCGTTCGGGCGCGGACATAATAGCCATAGACGGCTTCCGCGGCGGCACGGGCGCGGCTCCGACGAGAATACGCGACAACGTCGGTATTCCCATAGAGCTGGCGTTGGCTCAGGTGGACGAACGTCTGAGGCAGGAGGGCATACGCGACAGCGTATCCGTCATTGCCGCAGGCTCCGTTCATTCCTCTGCGGACGTGGTAAAGGCAATAGCTTTGGGCGCGGACGCGTGCTACATAGGCACGGCGGCTCTGCTTGCCCTCGGCTGTCACCTCTGCCGCAGCTGTCACACGGGCAAGTGCAACTGGGGCATAGCCACGCAGAGGGAGGACCTCGTCAAACGTCTCGATCCCGACGTGGGATATAAGCGCCTCGTAAATCTCGTCACGGCATGGCGCCACGAAATACAGGAGATGATGGGCGCCATGGGCATAAATTCCATTGAAGCCCTGCGCGGCAACCGTCTTATGCTCCGCGGCGTCGGTCTTAATGAAACGGAGCTTAAAATTCTCGGCATACACCACGCCGGAGGACCGGTCTGACCGCGGCTTGCGGCACAAAGTAAAAAGCTTACCCGCACCTATCCTGCGGGACAAAAATAAAACTTATAAGGAAAGGGAAAATGCTTACAAGTATCTGTGGAATCAATTGGGGCGACGAAGGCAAGGGCAGGATGGTAGACCTTCTGTCCGAAAAATTCGACATAGTCTGCCGCTATCAGGGCGGCAACAACGCCGGTCACACCGTAATAAACGAAAAGGGCAGATTCATTCTCAATCTGCTCCCCTCGGGTATTCTGCGTGAAAACGTGGTAAACGTAATGGGCTGCGGAATGGTCATCGACATAAAGCACCTCTGCGGAGAAATCGAAAAGCTCCGTGCCGCCGGCATTAAAATCACGCCCGAAAATCTGAAGATCAGCGACAAAGCCATAATCACCATGCCCTACAACGTGTTGCAGGACGTAATGGAGGAGGACAGACTGACCAAGGCGACGGGCAAGCCCTACGGCTCCACCCGCCGCGGTATCGCGCCCATATATGCCGACAAATATATGAAAAAGGCATTCCGCATGGGCGAACTTCTGAATACCTCGCTCCTTTATAAACGCCTGCCAGACATTGTCGCGTGGAAGAACATGACTATAAGAGCCTATGGCTTCTCGCCCGTCAAAGTGGACGATATGATAGAGTATTTCGAGGAGTACGGCAAGCCGCTCACAAAATATATCGTTGATACGGGAGTATATCTGAACCAAGCCCACAAGGAGGGCAAGAACATAATGTTCGAAGCCCAACTCGGCGCGTTGAGGGATATAGACTTCGGCATAGTTCCCTACACCTCGTCGTCGTCCACAATCGCGGCGTACGCCCCGATAGGCGCGGGTATTCCCAACCTGAAGCTCACCAATTCCATAGGCATAATGAAGGCATATTCAAGCTGCGTCGGCGCGGGTCCGTTCACGTGCGAGTACTTCGGCAAGGAGGCGGAACGCCTCCGCAGTCTCGGCGGCGAGTACGGCGCGGCAACGGGCAGACCGAGGAGGGTGGGCCCCTTCGACGTTGTCGCTTCGCGCTACGGCATACGCTGTCAGGGCGCGGACGAAATAGCCCTGACAAAGCTCGACGTTTTGGACGACTATGAGGAGATAGAAATTTGCACGCACTATAAGCTTCACGGCAAGATAATAGATGAATTTCCCTTCACCGACGTTCTGGACGAGTGCGAGCCCGTCTATGAAAAGGTCAAGGGCTGGCATTGCGACATAACCAAGTGCCGCAAAAAGGAGGACTTGCCCAAGGAGGCGCTCGACTATATCGCCCTTCTTGAAAGACTCTGCGAGTGCAAAATAAGGTATGTGTCCGTCGGTGCGGAAAGAGAAGCCTGCATCAGGTTTTAAATATGCAACTCAACGTAGATGAAAGCACGCAATTTAAGGTGCTCAACAAAAGAATAAGGGAACTGCCCGAACGCGACATAACCTTGAACGGCGTCATTGGGCAGCGGTACATCGGCGCGGGGCTTTCCGACAAGACCATCTCGGTAAACGGCACGCCGGGCAACGCCCTCGGCGCGTATCTGAACGGCTGCGATATCGTTGTGTACGGCAATGCGCAGGACGCCACGGGCGACACTATGAACGGCGGCAGTATAATAATTTACGGCAACGCGGGCGACGCCACGGGCTATGCCATGCGCGGCGGCAAAATCTATGTCAAGGGCAACACGGGCTACCGCTGCGGTATTCACATGAAGGCTTATGAGAATCTGAAGCCCGTAATAGTGATAGGCGGCAGAGCCGGCTCCTTTCTCGGCGAGTATCAGGCAGGTGGCATAATAGTCGTGCTCGGGCAGAACGCCGACGGGCTCCCCATAGTCCACAACTTCTGCGGCACGGGTATGCACGGCGGAGTGATGTATTTAAGGTGCGAAAGGCTCCCCCACAGGATCCCCGAGCAGATAACCTGCGAAAAGAAGCGCGGCTATGATATCCCCGAACTCAGGGAGATAGTGGAGGACTACTGCGGGTATTTCAGGGAATATTCGCCCTCGGAGCTACTCTCGGGCAACTTCTATATTTTGCAGCCCGACAGGGAAAACCCCTACAAGCGCATGTACACGAACAATTAAATCTTAAATTATATTCCATGGGTATAAAATGGTTGCAAACGGTTACAAAGGCATAAAGTTAAATTCAATATGCAATATAAAAAGCGGGTGCAACGAGTGGCGAAACGCAATGTTCACCGCCAACGGCGAGACCGGCATAATAGGTGGTCTGAATCCCTCCGACGACGTTTTTATATTCAACAACACCAAGTTCGTTATGGATACGGTCGATCCAATGGAAACGGCGGAGCTGTACCCCATAGATTTTCAAATGAAGCAAGCCGCCATCACCCGCGGGAACGCGGGAATTTGGGTGGATTATTTAAAGGATTATTGGAACAAAAAATACGGAATGGAGGACTACGTAGCCTGTTCGGCGCGCCCGTATTTTCCCGCTTCGTTGCTACATATAAAAAGTTCGGGTATAATTAAAAATTATTTGCGACAAACCGACTTCTATACAGGCGAAATTTCCTGCGGTTGTACGTTAAATGGAGACCCCGTCAGCCGAAAAGCCTTTGTTTCGCGTGCGGACGGCGTAGCGGTAATTTTAACCGAGTGCGGCGTAAAAAAGAAATTCACGCTGTATTTTGAGGACTTTGCCGACATGTTTTCGGACGCCGATCCCGCAAACAAAAAATTTTTAAGCATAAAATTTCCCCAAACATACGCGAAATACAGCGGCGGTGATATGGCGTTTTATGGCAAGCCCCCCATATCGCACATAGCCGGTAATCCAATAAACCCCGTAACGTCGCTTTCATACAGCGGCTTTTTTACGGCAATAAAAGTCATATGCAACGGTAAGTGCACAGCATATAACGACCGCGTTGAAGTTTCTGCAAGCAAAATACTTTTGCTTGTAAAAACCGATTACAGGCGCACCGGCGTACGGAGCGCCGAACAGGCGGAGGCTCTTTGCGTCGGCGCACAAAAAAGTTTAAACGCCCTTGCGGATGGATATAAGATCACGACGCTTTACCGCACTCTTTTGGAACGCCATTCGAAAATTCATTCCCGACTCATGAGTTCTGCGCAGGTAAGATTTTCCAAGGGGAGCGGGTTTGCGGAAGTTGACGAATTACGGCTCAAACAGAAGCAGGCGGAGGACGGCGCAATAATTCCCGAATGGTTGGACTTATTGTACGTCCATTCACGGTTTGTAACAGTATGTTCACACGGCTATTCCACGGCACGCCTTGGCGGCATATGGGTGGGCAATCTCTTGCCGGCATGGAGCGGCGACCACACGCTTAACGCCAACACAAACGCGCAAATCTGCGGTTTAAATACGGGCAATTTACCCGAATGTACTCAAAGCTACATAAATTTCTTGCTTGATTACGCTCCCGATTGGCTTCAAAACGCAAAGAATATACACGGGATCCAAAACGCCATAAAGGCCCCCGCACGCACGGACGGCGCGGGATGCGGCTTGTTCTTTTCCACGCCCGCGGGCTATCCAATGGTATATTGGAACGCAGGCGCGGCGTGGCAGATCTTGCCGGCGTTTGAAATGTGGGAGTGCTATGGTGACGTTGACATACATCTGCGCGGAGATTTAAACACGGACAGGCTCAAAGACCTCTTGGATCTTTCCCGTGAGAGATGCGAACGCCTTAAAAAGGAACGCGTTTTAAGCCTCGGCAGGGAAATATTAAAGCCTCTCGTCATTAAACTTATGAACTTCTGGCTCGGGTTTGCGGATAACCGTTTCTATATCGACGGCAACGGTATCGTTCATGCGGGCGACGGCTCTGTGATGGGCGAGGACGGGAAGTATATATTTGCGCCGTCGTATTCACCCGAAAACGCTCCCGATGAACAGGAGTTGCAACCCGTCTGTGCGAATGCCGCAATGGATATTGCCGCGGCAAAGGATTCGGTAAGAATGTTTTATGTGCTCGCCGACAGGGGGATAATAACCGATTATGACTTCGGCGCGGTAAAATATTTTGAGACTCACCTGCCCGGATATCTCACAGAGGACGACGGTTCATTAAAGGAGTGGGCGTTGCCGCATGTACACAACCGCAACAACCACCGCCATTCCTCGCACTTGTACGCCGCTTGGCCCGCCTACGAGGCGGCGCGGTGCAGGTCTCTTGCAAACAGCATAAAGCAAGCCATCAAGAATAGGCGCACCTACGCGGCAGACCAGCGCACGACGGGTTTCGGCAGAATGCAACTCGCTGCGGCGTCTGCGCGCATAGGCGATAAAGCTTTGTTTAAAAAATGTCTCTACGATATGGTTGGCGCCGATTTTGAATACGATTCCCTCGTAACGGGGCACGACCTCGGCAGGGCTCCTCGCTCGTTCTGTCAGGATAATGCCGCAAGCATCCACGGAGTAATAAACGAGGCGCTCGTTTATTCCGACGGCAACGGAATAATTTTACTGCCCGCAAACATATGGAACTCCGGCGAAGCCCGCGGCATAACGGCAAGGTGCGGCGTCAGGATAAATAAACTCAAATGGCGCGGCGGTAAGGTTATTGCCGAGTTGGAGGCTTTAAGCGGCAATGTGGAAATAAACATAGAGTACGGCGCCGCAAAAAAAGAGCTGTCCCTCAAAAAGTGCGAACCCAAAACGGTGGAGTTCAACTGCGCGAAATAAAATAAAATATTAACAAAAACCGTGCGGACGCGTAATTTTGCGTCCGCACGGTTTTTAACTTTATTTAATTTTGGCTTTTATTGTATATCTCGCTCGCCTTGCCCGCAAGCGTCACGAATTCTGCGCGGTATGCGTCCGCCGCAACGTACTCTGAAAGCCCTTCAAGCCTCTTCAAAACGGCATACAGGTCTGCATTTGCGGCGTATTCCGACTGTCTCAAAACCAGCCCGAACTCCGCCACGCATGCAATGAAGGAAAGATCGTCGGAGGATGGAGTGGAGGCGGTTATCCCGGCAGTCACGCTCTCGTTTGTCTCCGTTTCCCCCGTGACGTCCTTGTATTTCACCTCAACCGTCGCAAGCTTGCCCGCGGCGTTTTCCGCAAGCTCTATTTCATAAAGAGCCGCCACGCACAGATTGCTGCCTATCTCGCCCGTGTCGGTCGCGTCGTCCTCGAACTCGTCCTTTGAAATGAGCTTTGAATCATATCCTATAAGGCGGTATTTTATAACGTTTTCCTCAAAGGTCACGCCCGCCTTTGCGTCCTTTGCCACCGTAACAAGCGTTCCGTTCAGCTCGTGGCAGAGCGCCTTTTCCGCCTCGGTCATATTGTCGAGGTAGGCATAATTGCCGTTTCCGCTCCTTGCCAGCGTCTCCAGCATATCGTCCCGCATATTGCCCATGCCGACGCCCAAAACGGAGAGGTACACGCTCTTTTCGGCGACCGTCCTCTCGGATATCATCTCCTGCAGTGCGTTTTTGTCGTATATCCCCACGTTGAAATCGCCGTCGGAAATTATTATAACTCTGTTGTTCCCGCCCGTGATATAGTGCTTATCCGCAATTTCATAGGCTTTTTGCAGTCCGCCGCTGCCGTTTGTGCTGCCGCCCGCCTTGAGCTTATCGATAGCCGCTTTCACGGCCGTCTTTCCGCTCTCCGAGCACTCTCCGCCGTCGAGCACGGTCGCAACCCCGCTCGCATATGTGACAATGGAGATTATGTCGCCGTCGCCTAAATTGTCGGCAAGTAGTTTAAGTCCCTTTTTTGCAAGCCCCAACCGGCTGTCGCCCGACATAGAGCCCGAAACGTCCACCAAAAACACATAGTTCCCGTTCACGGACTCCGTCTTTTTCTCGGCGGTCTTTATCCCGGCAAGCATAAGCTTGTGTGCGGCGTTCCACGGGCAGTCCGAAAGGTAGGCGCTCACCGCAACCGCTTTCTCTTCGGGTGCGGGGAAATCATAATCGAAATAATTTATAAGCTCCTCTATCCTCACGGAGTCGGCGTAGACCTTGTTGCCGTGTTCTATCTGATATCTCATCTGCGAATAGCTCGCGGTGTTGCGGTCGAGGGAGAAGTAGGAGGCGGGCTCTTCGGCAACGTCCGTAAATCCGTTTTCCACAATGGAGTCGTGCACGAATCCGCCGCCCCCGTCGCCCGTTTCTTCCCCGCTGTCGCCTGCTCCCGGGAGTCCTTCGGGTATTGTGCCGCCCGACCAGTCGCCGCCGCCATAGCCTCCGTCATAGCCGCCGTTGGGGGCGGAGCACGCCGCAAAAGAAACAACCGAAACCGCCGCAACAAATGCCGCCAACGCCGCTGTAAATTTTTTCATAACCGTTCTCCTTTAATGGTTTTGTCGCAAATAAAACGGCTCAACCCTCGCGTTTGTCCCGCATTTTTCAAATTTTTTCAAAATATTTTTCCAACAGCCGCAAATACAGCAAATATCCGTCGCTCTCCGCCGTCTCAACGGACATATAATATTTGATTCCGCCCGCCTCAATATATATTTTATATATCTGTTCGCCCATGTCGTAGTCCGTGTTCAGAATATATTCCCGCCCGCGGTACGTCCTCCCGTCGCCGCTCAGATAATCTGTAAGTTCCCCGATCCGCGTATTTTCGTTGGTGTATTCGGCATAGACCACCGCGTCGTGCCTGTATTGTCCGTTGATGAGCGAGATGTCCGCCCGCACAACCTTTACAGCCCCGTCCCCATAGTACGCCGTAAGCTCCACCGCGGCGTTTGAGGCGTAGGACAGCGTTTTGGCAAATTCCATTCCCTCCATATCGAAGGAATAGGGATCCTCGCTGTTCGCCTGCAGCTCCGCCAAGGATAAGTAGGAGTAGCCGCCCGAACCGCCCGCGCCGCCCGAGCCGCCCGCGCTCTGCTGACCGCCCGGAACCTCGTCCGGGATATTCCCCCCGACCGAAAATCTCGGGAAGAACACGACGGCGGCCGTGACCACGGCAACGAGAGCTATGGCAACGGGGGCAAGCCTTAAAAACCACTTCAGGCTTCCCCTCTTTTTGCGCGGCTTCACCTGCGCCTTGGCGTCGGCGGTCAGCCCTTCGGGCAGTTTTGCTCCCCCGAAATATCCGTCGAATTCATTTTGCAATCTCTTGTCGTCCATTTCTTACCTTTAAAACGTTTCCGGCAGCCCGTTTGTCCCGCCCAGAAATTCCCTGATTTCATTTTCCGCCTGTTCCTGCACCCTCTGAACGGCGGATTTGCTCATTTTAAGCTCCGCCGCCGTCTGTCTCACGGTCATATCGAGATAGTATCTGCAATAGATCACCTTTCTCGCGCCCTCGTCCAAGGCGGCTATCGCCCGTTCCAGACCTATGGCCTCGTCCCGTCTCTCGGGCGAATAATCAAGGGAGGCGAGGGAGTAGAAGTCCTCCGCGCTGACCTCCCGTTTTCGCTTTCTTGCAAGGTCGAGGGCGGTGTTCCGCACTATCGTCATTATCCACGCGAGCGCAGAGGTGCCGTTTTTATATTTCCCCGCGTGTTTTGCTATTTTTATCAGGCTGTCGTGCACGGCGTCCTCTGCGAGCGCCCCGTCGTGCAAAATTCCGAGCGCGACGGCAAGCATCTGTCCGCCCGCCAGCCTGTATATCCCGTCCAGCGCCCATGCATAGCCCCCGGCAACGTCGGCGACAAGGTTATTAAGTTGTTCCCGCCTGTCGATGGGCATAGCTCTCCTTTCTGCGCAAAAAGGCAATTTTGCGTATATGCGCGTATATAAATATTTTCCGCCGTAAAAAACGATTTGTCAAGTATTATTTTTATTCGCCCCGTTTCGTTTGCCAACCGCGGGTATTTTATTGTATAATACAATAAAGCTGAAAAGGCGGTAAGCATATGAAATTTTACAAAATGCACGGCATAGGCAACGACTATATCTATTTCGACTGCATGCACGGCGAGCTGAAGAACCCGGGCGCTCTCTCCCGTCGCCTTTCCGACAGGCACTTTTCCATAGGCGGCGACGGCATAATACTTCTGTGTCCCTCAAAAACCGCCGACGTCAGGATGCGGATGTTCAACGCCGACGGCTCAGAGGGCAGGATGTGCGGCAACGGCATACGCTGCGTCGGCAAGCTCGCGCACGACTTGGGCTATGTAAAGGGCGAAAGCTGCACGGTGGAAACGCTCTCGGGCATAAAAACGCTCGAGCTCGAAACTTCTGCGGGCGGCGTCGTCACTGCGGCGCGCGTGGATATGGGCGCGCCCGAGCTCCGCGGCGAAATGATACCCTCGCTGTTCAGGGGCGACAAGGTGGTAAACCAACCCCTTGAGGTCGGCGGCGCAACCTACAACGTTACCCTCGTCTCGATGGGCAATCCCCACTGCGTTGTTTTTTACGACGACATAATAGGTCTCGATATCGAAAAGATCGGCAAGCCCTTTGAAACCCACCCCGCCTTTCCAGAGCGCGTCAACACCGAATTTATACGCGTAATAGGCAAAAACCGCCTCAAAATGCGCGTATGGGAGAGGGGCACGGGCGAAACTCTCGCCTGCGGCACGGGCGCGTGCGCCTCGGCTGTGGCGGCCGTTTTGAACGGCGTGTGCGACAGGGGGGAGGAGATAACCGTCAGCCTTCTGGGCGGCGATTTGAAGATCCTCTGGAGCGACAAGACCGTCTATATGTACGGCGCCGCAACGCTTGCCTATATCGGCGAGGTGGAAATATAAAATATCTCCGCACAAATTCCGCAATATTGTGCCTGCCAAGGGTTGCAAAGGCGTCAATTCTGTGTTAAAATACTTTGGTATTTATTTTGCACATTCCGATAAAACAGATCACACGGAGCAGACCATGACAAAATACATTTTCGTAACAGGCGGCGTAGTATCCGGGCTCGGCAAGGGTATAACGGCGGCAAGCCTCGGCAGACTTTTGAAGTGCAGGGGCTATAAGGTCGCGTCCCAAAAGCTCGACCCCTATATAAATATCGACCCGGGCACCATGAGCCCCTATCAGCACGGCGAGGTTTTCGTGACCGACGACGGCGCGGAGACCGACCTCGATCTGGGTCACTACGAAAGATTTATCGACGAAAACCTGAACAAGTACTCCAACCTGACCACGGGCAAGGTATATTGGAACGTTCTCAACAAGGAGCGCGACGGCAAATATTTGGGTCAGACGGTTCAGGTCATTCCCCACATAACCAACGAAATAAAATCCTTTATCTATAACGTCGGGAAAACCACCTCTGCGGACGTCG
This sequence comes from uncultured Clostridia bacterium, assembly GCA_947625865.1. Taxonomy (GTDB): domain Bacteria; phylum Bacillota; class Clostridia; order Christensenellales; family Borkfalkiaceae; genus Coproplasma. Next base: position 4,013 of record CANQQD010000018.1, on the reverse strand, counting down.
TCATAACGGAGATAGGCGGCACGATAGGCGACATAGAGAGCCAGCCCTTTATAGAGGCTATCCGTCAGGTCGCGCGCGAGGTGGGCAGGGAGAACTGCTGCTTTATCCACGTCACGCTTGTCCCCTATATTTCCGGCTCCGAGGAATTCAAATCCAAGCCCACCCAGCACTCCGTGAAGGAGCTGCAGGGCATGGGCATAAATCCCGACATAATCATTGCCCGCGTCGACGCCCCCATGCCCAAAGACGTCCGCGCAAAAATAGCAATGTTCTGCAACGTGGAGCCGGAGTGCTGCATAGAAAATTTGACCCTTCCCGTATTATACCGCTGTCCCATTATGCTCGAGGAGAGCAACTTCTCCACTATCGTCTGCAAAAAGCTCCATCTCGACCCGGGGGTAATAGACCTCTCCGAGTGGAACAAGATGCTCGAGCGCATAGACGCGCGCGACAAGAGCGTGACAATAGCCCTTTGCGGGAAGTACGTCCAGCTTCACGACGCATATCTGTCGGTCGCCGAGGCGCTTGCGCACGCGGGGTATGAAAATTCGGCAAAGGTGGAGATAAAATGGGTCAACACCGAGGAGCTTACAAGGGAAAATATCTCCCGTGAGCTCTCGGGCTGCGACGGCATATTGGTCCCCGGCGGCTTCGGCGGCAGGGGAGTGGAGGGCAAGGTGCTCTGCGCGGAATATGCGAGAGTTAACAATATCCCCTATCTCGGCATCTGTCTCGGCATGCAGACGGCCGTAATAGAATTTGCCCGCAACGTGCTGGGATATGCCGACGCCAATTCCTCGGAATTTGCGCCCCATTCCCGTCACTGCGTAATAGATCTGATGCCCGACCAGCACGGCGTCAAGATGGGCGGCACCATGCGTCTCGGCGCATATCCCTGTCTCGTGCTGGGGGACATTATGAAAGAGGCATACAGGACGGATAAAATTTCCGAACGCCACCGCCACAGATTCGAATTTAACAACGACTATCGCGCAGAATTTGAAAGGGCGGGCATGAAGATAGCCGGCGCCTCCCCCGACGGACTGCTTGTTGAGGCGGTGGAGATACCCGCGAACGATTTTTATATCGGCGTGCAGTTCCACCCCGAATTTAAGTCCCGTCCGCAGGCGGCGCACCCCATATTCCGCGAATTTATAAGGCACGCGGTGGAGCATAAAGAGTAATAAGCATATGAATTTCAATCTTGATTTCAACAACATAGCCGAGAGCTATCTGTTCGCCGAAGTGGCAAACCGCGCGACGGCATATTCCAAGGCCAACCCGCAAAAAAAGGTTTTGAAGCTCGGCATAGGCGACGTGACCCTTCCGCTCGCGCCCGAGGTAATAAAGGCTCTGCACGCCGCGGTGGAGGATATGTCAAAAAAGGAGACCTTCCGCGGCTACGGTCCCTACGAGGGCTATGACTTTCTGCGGGAGAGCGTCCGCGGCTACTACAGGTCGCACGGCGTCGACCTCGGCTTGTCCGAAATTTTCGTGTCCGACGGCGCGAAGAGCGATCTGGGCAACATACTCGACATATTCTCGGTGGACAACACCGTCCTCGTTCCCGACCCCGTCTATCCCGTTTACGTGGATACAAACGTCATGGCGGGCAGAAAAATAATCTATGCCGACGCCACCGAGCAAAACGGCTTTTTGCCGATGCCCCAAAGGGGCGTCCATGCGGATATCATATATATCTGTTCCCCCAACAATCCCACGGGCGCGGCGTACACCAAAGCCCGGCTTAAAGAGTGGGTGGATTATGCCAACCGCGAGGGAGCCGTAATTTTATACGACGCCGCCTACGAGTGCTTTATAAGCGAGGACGACCTCGCCCGCTCCATATTCCAGATAGAGGGCGCGCGCACATGCGCAATAGAATTTTGCTCGTTCTCCAAAACGGCGGGCTTTACGGGCACGCGCTGCGGATACACAGTCATTCCGTCGGAGCTCAAAAGGGGCGGCATGAGCGCGAACAAAATGTGGCTCAGACGGCAGAGCACCAAGTTCAACGGCGTGCCCTACATAGTCCAGCGCGGCGCGGCGGCGGTGTTCACCGAGCAGGGGCAGCGCGAGATCAACGAAAATCTGCGCGTCTACAAGCGCAACGCCGAACTCATCGCAGGCGCAATGGACCAATTGAAAATATGGTACACGGGCGGCAAAAACTCACCCTATATCTGGCTCAAATGCCCCAACGGCATGAAGAGCTGGGAGTTTTTCGATTATTTATTGAACAACGCGCAGGTGGTCGGCACCCCGGGCGCAGGCTTCGGCAAAAACGGCGAGGGCTTTTTCCGTCTCACGGCGTTCGGCAGCGCGGAGGTCACCTCGGAGGCGGTCGGTCGCATAAAAAATTTATTGAAAAACTAAACACGTATTCACAATTCACATATAAAACGATCCCCAAACGGTGATTTTATGGTCAACAACATTGAACGCGGCGCAGGCATACTCTGTCACATATCGTCGCTACCCGGCAAATACGGCATAGGCACTCTCGGAAGGGAGGCTTACGATTTTGCCGATTTTTTAAAGAAATGCCATGTAAAATACTGGCAGATACTGCCTCTCGTGCAGACGGGCTTCGGCGACAGTCCCTACCAGTCGGTGTGCTGCAACTCGGGCAACCCGTATTTTATCGACCTCGAGGCTCTGCGCGACGAGGGGCTTTTGGACGACGAGGAGCTTCAAAGCTGCGAGGCGCCGTCGGGCAATATCGACTATGCGGAGCTATATAAGTCCCGCTACAACATATTGAAACTGGCATATGCCCGCTTCAATATCAAGGACAAGGACTTTTGCGACTTTGTCGCAAGCGGTGAGTATGAGGACTACGCGGTATTCATGTCCTTAAAAGCGCGCTATCCCGAAACCTTCGACGGCTTTCCCGACGCGTATAAATACACCGAGAACCTTGCCATTGCCGATTACCGCGAGGAGAACTACAAGAGCGACTATTGCTTCTGGCAGTTTTTGCAGTATATATTCAAAAAACAGTGGAAAAAGCTCAAGGATTACGTCAATTCCCTCGGCATAAAAATAGTGGGCGATATCCCGCTGTACGTCGCATACGATTCCTCCGACGTGTGGGGTCATCCCGAGCTGTTCAAGCTCGACGACGAACTCCGTCCCACGAGCGTTGCGGGCGTTCCGCCCGATTATTTCTCGCAGACGGGTCAGCTTTGGGGCAACCCCCTGTATAATTGGGAGGTCATGGCGGCGGACGGCTACCGCTGGTGGATAGACAGGGTCCGCAAGGCTTCAGAGCTATATGACGTGTTGAGGATAGACCATTTCCGCGGTCTTGACAGGTACTATTCCATTCCCGCGGGCAGCGCCACGGCAGAGACGGGGGAGTGGCTCGACGGTCCCAAGGAAAAGCTCTTCGAAAAGATAAAAAAGGAACTGGGCGATATCCCCATAATCGCAGAGGATCTGGGCGTATTGGATAGCGGAGTGATAAAGCTGCGCTTAAAAACAGGTTTCCCGGGAATGAAGATCCTGCTTTTCGCCTTCGACGGCAAGCAGTCCAACTCCTATCTTCCCGCGAACATGGAGGAAAACGCCGTCGTTTATACGGGCACGCACGACAACGATACCGCCGTGGGCTTTCTGAATAAAATGACGGAGGAGGGCTTCCGCACATTCAAAAGGCGGCTCCGCGCCGCGCTTGAAAGCGAGGGAGTGGTATATCCTTTCGTCACAAGGCAGCAGACGGCGCGCGCCCTGTGCGTATGCGCCATGGCTTCGCCCGCCCGCGTCGCGATAATTCCCATTCAGGATTTGCTTGGTTTGGACGGTAACAGCCGCATGAACACGCCGTCCGTGCCTCAGGGCAACTGGCGTTTCAGACTCACCGAGCAGCCGTCGAGGTTGCATGCTGCTATAATGCGTAAGTTGGTAACCCATTTCAAGCGATAAGCTCCCGCCAAGCGGATTATAAGCGTCGCATAGCTGTGTCAAGCTCCGCGCCGCCTAAGTCGTGTACGTCTGTGTACACTCCTGTC
>CANQQD010000017.1 GCA_947625865.1 uncultured Clostridia bacterium | reverse complement strand
AGGGCGTTTCTGCCCTCGCTTTCTGCATTAAAATGGGACGCAAGTTATGTTCAACTTACGTCCCACTTGGCGCGCCAAAACAAGCGGGGCACTTTTTGCGCCCCGCTTGTTTTGATTTTTCGCATTATGAGGGATTTGAGGGGAGGCAAGAAAAACTCTGTTTTTCGCAGGTCGGCGGACTCTACCGCCGACTTGACAGCCCTCGGCTTGGGCTGTCAACCGTGCGCGCCGCTCAAGGCGCAAATCCCTCCATCCGCGCCAAATTCCCGCGCCGACTGTTGTCGGCGCGGGAATTTGTTATGTTGGAGATAATGAAGAACCCTCGTGGTGCACGCGAGGAGCAAAGCGACGACGCTTTGCCGAGGCTCCGCTTGCGGAAACGGCAAAATCCCTCCATCCGCCTTTTTGATTTGCATAAAAAATTCTTTTATTTATTCAATTATACATTTTTTGCGGTCAAAATGTCGCAAAACGCACGTTTTTACGCGATTTGCGGCAAAATAATAATGCGGACGGGCAGCCCCGAACCCGAATAATACAATATATATAATAAAAAATTTGTTCATTGGATATAATTGCATAAAAAACAATGACAGAAAAATATTGCAAAGGCATATAAAATACTTGAATTTTTATCCGTAACATTGTATAATGACTTAGTAATAATGAAAATGGGCGCAATATTTGCGGCAGTTTCTTTTTAAAGTGTATTATATAATGAAGAAATTGCGCGCCCGCACACAAATAGCAGGCGGCGCCGGAAAAGAGCAAACGCGCCTGCGCACATGTAAGAAAAGGAAGTTGTCATGAAAAAATTTTTGTTAGCGATACTGTCAGTACTCCTGTTAGCCTGCCTCGGCGCGGCTGCGGCATGCAGCGGAGGCAGTCCCGACGGAACATACTACACGCTGGTGTTCAAAAAGACCAACGGCGTGACCTACGTCTGCGACATTCCCAGCGGCTACGAGGTGCTGGAGGGCACTACCGTCACCTTCAGTCTCACCCTTGCCGAGGACGCCAGGGACCAGACTCCCGTCGTATATGCCAACGACGAGGTGCTCGAGGAGAAGGACGGTAAGTACTCCTTCGTAATGAACGGGGACACGACCGTCCGTGTGGACGGACTTATGGCTCAGGGCTCGGAATACAACAAGCTCGTGTTCGCGTCCACGCCCGGTATATCCTACCGTATTCTCACCGAGGGCTTGAAGAGCGGCATGCTTGTAAAAATGGGCACTCAGGTCTCGTTCTCCATAACGAGGAGCGAAAACTATTCGGGCACGGCTGTGGTCTATGCCAACAGCGAAGCGCTCACCCCCGATACGAACGGAGTTTATACCTTTACCATGGACTCCCCCGTAACGATAAGCGTGGACGGGCTCGTTAAGAACGTCACGCTCACCTATGTTTCCGGCGACACCCGCGTAAGATATACGGACGAGCAAGGGCAGTATATTCAAACAGACGAAGAGATAGCTACCGTTGCGGGCGACGAGCTGAAGTTCAAGGTGAAAATAAGCGTCTACCATGTCAACAGCGGCTTCGACGTGCTTGCCAACGGCACCGTGCTCACCCCCGGTACGGACGGCTACTATACCTTTGAACTCACCGACGACACCTCCATACAGGTTCGCAACCTCGTTGAGGAGACCTCATTTGTAGAGAGGGCGGACGGCGGCGCAGGCACCATAAACAACCCCTTCCGTATATCCAAACCCATCGACCTATACCAGATGTCGATGCTGATAAACCAAGGCTTCTACACCGACGGCAGATTTTTCGCAGGCTATTATGAGCTTGTAAACGATATTGATTTCGAAGGCGAGCAGGCATACGTAATAGGCGACGGCAACGACAACGGCAACGGATACGCCATATTTGCCGGCAACTTCAACGGCAACGGGCACACAATATCCAACTTCTTCATAAACGACATGTGGATAGAGCAGGAGGAGTTCAGCCAGCTCTACCTCACCAACGTGGGGCTCTTCGGAATAGCCACCTCGACGGACAGATATTCCCCCGCGATCTACAACCTTAACATAGACAACGCGACGGTAAGCGTCGACGTTTCCAGATACGACAGCATGCCCTCGCTCAGCTCCGTGCCCGAGGTTCATGTGGGCACGCTCATAGGGCAGAGCTACGGCGCAACCGTCAGCGGGTGCACCGTTACAAACAGTACTATAAACGTTACGGGCAGCACGATGTACGGCTCCTATGCCGGCGGACTTATCGGCGTACAGCTTTCGGCTTATTCCACGTCCGGCACCATAAGCTATTTCTCGAGCATATCCTCGTGCTCCGCTGACGTAGACATTTATGCGGGCTCCGCCACCGATTACGTGTACGCGGCGGGCGGCATAACGGGCTTGCTCGGAGTCGGTGAGGAAAATCTTTCCTCCTATATTCTCAACAGCTACTCTACGGGCAACATAGAGGGCGGCGTCAACGCGGGCGGCGTCGTGGGCTATATGGCTCCCGGCGCGTCCATAATAAATTGCTACAGCACGGGCGACGTAACGGCAAGCAGCCCCTTCCCCATAAACCCCGGCGTCACCTATCCCGAGGGCTTGCTCAGCGCAAACGCGGGCGGCATAGTCGGATATGCGGGCTTCAACACCGTTGTCTACAATTCATTCTCAACGGGCAGCCATTATGCCTATTCCGCAATGTCGGGCAGCGCATATAGCCATGCGGACGCCGTCGTCGGCAACAGCGACAAGGGCGACAGCCTGCAGGACGCGCACGCATATCCCGTAACGATATCCGGCAGCAAGGGCGTAAGGGCTTCGGAAGTAACCGAAAGCTTTATCCGCAACACCATGCACTGGGATGCGGAGGACTGGACGTTTGCAAACGGCGCGCCCACGTTCACCAGGGGCGAAACATCCAAGCATTTCACCATAACCTTCTCCGCTGCGGACGGCTTCGGCACGGTTCCCGCGGCATTAGAGGTGAACGACAGCTATATGAGCATGTCGAGATGGTATATGACGGGCAGGATAAAGGAATATCCCGAGGGAAATAGCGGCAACCGTGCCTACGGATATTTCTTCGACGGGCAGCTGAAGGAAAGAGTGCCCGCTTCATTCGTGCCCACCGGCAATATGACAATATATATTGGATATAAGGACTATAACGAGGTCGCCGGCACCTATTATCTCGGCGAAAGCCCCGATATCGGCGCAAGGCTCAAGTTCGCGCCCGACGGCGCCGTAACTTATATCAACGGCGCGCTCAGCCAGAACGCCACCTACACCTACGACGGCGAAACGATAGTAATTTTAGGCAGCGCGCTCGGCGATCTCTCCACCGTATTCGATGAAATGGAGATAGGCGCACGCGAGAAGGAATACTATCTCAGCTCTCTCTACAACTTCGGCGCAACGGTTGAAAACGGCAGGATCTCCATAACGGGCGGCTATGTTTCCGAGGTGGAGATCACGATGGTTGAGGGCACCGATATGTTCGGCGTGCCCACGCAGACGGAGCAGATAGCCCAGACGGGCGAGTTCTTCAGGCTGTTCGCGGGTAACGCCCCGCTGAACGGGCTCAAAGCCATAGAAAACTTCAAATATATCGACTATTATAACGGCGCAGACGGCACGGAATATGCCTTCTACGGCAACGGCACGGGCGTGCGCAAAACAAACGGCGATGCCGACGAATTTACGTTCACGTATGCTTCCGATGTTCTCACTATAACAATAGGCAACAGCGAAATAACCGCAGAGGTCAACGGCGACGGCTATGTGACTGCGATCGACAGGGCGCAGGTAATGGCGTACGACGGCTTTACGGGCGCATGGGAAACACCCTTTGCCTATAATGTGACCTACACCTTCAACGGCAAGTCCGCGGCGGGCGAGGGCACGTGGAAAAAGAGCGGCGTAGGCGGCGGCGCGACCGGCAGCTACACGGTTGCAAACGGCAAGCTTGACGCGGGCGATTTTACTGCGGAAATAAAGGACGGCATTATCACGATAACCGAAAACGGCGTTTCCCAAACGCTGTACAGGGGCGGCAGCTTTGTCGGCGAATGGTACTACAGCCAGAAGCCCGAAGGCCCCACCTCCTCGGCGGTAACCATAAACCTTACTTTAAACGGAATAAACAGCGAGAGCGGTCTCGGCGAAGCCAAGGCTCTGTATGTGGCAACGGGCGAGGAAGTAGACCTCACCTACACCGCAACAAGGGCAAGCGGGGACGGGGAGTACACCATAAGCGTCTACAACCAGTCCGAAAATTTTGCCGAGCTCACATTCGACAGTGAAAGATATCTGCTTCAGGGCACTTTAAACGGCTCCGCAGCCCGTCTTACGGCATACGACGGCATAAAGGGACTCTGGATAAGCAACGACGACGTTCTCGGCACTGTCCAGTTCAACGGCAGGGGCTTCTATGATCTCGCGGGCGACAGCGCTCTCGGTGCTCTCGCCGTAAACGGCACCGTATATGTCGGCACCGCAAGTGCGGGCAAGTACAGCCTGGACTACAGTTCTATGCAGGGCTCGTTCAGCTACAGGGGCGTTGCCTATACATTCAGATACGACTACGCGGCAAACCAAATAACCGTCACCGCGTCCCAATCGTCGCGGGCAACGTCCGAGCCCATCATTCTTCAGCAGCGCGACATATGGTATTCCCGTCCGCTTGTCGACGGAGAGGGCTATGTATATTCCTTCGACGGCAGGGGCATGCTGGAGAAGGGCGGCACGGTCACGGCTTCCAAGGGAGATTTGGAGAGCTTGCGCAGATATACTTATTATATAGAAAACAATGAGATACGCCTTGTATCCACCGAGGCGGCTTTATATCCCGACGGCAGAATAGCCCCCGCAACAGACGCTGCGGGCAAGCAGATATATCAATTTACGGCAACGAACGGAGATCCCGTAGAGCTTACGCTCTCCACGCCCTTCACGGGCAAGTGGATAGTCGGCGGCGAGATGGGCGAGCTCGAGATTGGCAAGATATATGCCGACGGCTCGGCTTCGGGCAGATATAAATTCTATGGCGACGCTGCGGCGACCCCCGTCGATTTCACCTATAACGAAGAGGGCGGCTACATGAGCTTCCCGTTTGAAAACAGAACATACTATATAAACGCGCTCACCTCGCAGAGCATAACCGAGCTCTCCGTAGGTCCCGACAACAGCATAAACGGCTCCCGTAACTCCGTATGCGTCGGCGAGAACCGCAAGGATAAATATTACGGAAACGAATATATGATCTATAATGCGGCAATCAAAGCCGATACGGGCGAAAAGCTCGTATTCGACGGACTTTCGTCCTCGCTCTTCAGCAACGGCACGGCAGTCCTCTACGACGCGCGCGGCGCCGTGTCGGCGGCGTACAGCTACACGCTCGACGCCATCGGCAACGTGCGTATCACATCCGGCTATAGCAGATATGTAATGGTGGAGTGGGAAAAGGATTCCGAGGTCGACTACACCGCCCTGTACTATGTGCACGACGGCGACAGCTACTATGCTATCCTCTATCCCGACTCGCTCTACGGCGCCACCATAAAGGATAGGGATACGGCAAACGTAAGCTATGAATTTAACGGCGTCGGTTCGGTGACCCGCCACAACGCAGACGGCACTACGGATAATTTCGCGTACTATGTGATCCTTGCCGACAACATGACCAACAGGCACATACTCCGCTTCACGGACGGGGCTGACAAGATTTATACCGTCACCCTCGACCAGTCGGCAAACAATTCCTCCGACTGGACGGTGAAGATGTCCGAACCGGACGAATTCTTTGCAGTCAACCCCAAGGATTCCGTTTCCGAAACGGCTACCTATCTGTTCGACGGCGCGGGCAGAGTCATAAGGCTCACCACCAGCACCGATGAATCGGCAGTGAACTACAGCTATGTGCTGGAGAGCAAGGAGGGCGGCAGGGCTGTGTTCACGTTCACAACTGCGGACGGCGACGAATACACCGCGGTCCTCGACCAAAGCAGCGCAAACAAAGAGGAGTGGACGCTTACTCTTACAGCAAAAGACTAAGCCCGCAATAATTGAGGTAAATATGAAATCAAGAACAAAAAAGATAACATTAGCCGCGCTTTCACTCACGCTTGCAGCCACTTTAACCGCAAGCCAGCTCATAACATACGCTTATGAGCCAGTGACGGCTTCAACCGCTTCACGCGTGGATAACGTATCCTTCCAAAATGTAACAGGCATGCTGGATACGTCCGACGTGGTAAAAAAGAACCTCAGCGAGCAGGTCGTCGACTACGGCGAGGATGAGGAGATACGCACCGTAAGCGGCGCAAACACCACCGAAACGGTGATAGTCAGCCTCAACGTCCCCTCCGTAACAGAGAGCAAGGACTCCGGCGAAACGGTCGCCGAATATCTGAAGAGCGGCGACGGCAAGCGCGCTTTAAAGCAAATAAGGGATTCCCAGAATTCATTTCTTTCCAGCCTCGGCGCGGCGGGCGTCGACTATAAGGAAGTCGGCAGATATTCCACCGTTCTGAACGCCGTGGCAATAGAGGTAAATCTCAGACAGTTCCAAAAGATCCGCGGCATGGCGGGCGTGAGCATGGTTGGCGTATCCAAGACGTACGCCGCCCTCGCCGATCAGGGCGCGCAGGTCAACCCCAGCAACGTTCACGGCACGGGTATTTACGATTCGACCGAAATCATCGAAAAATACGGTTACGACGGCAGCGGCGTCACCGTTGCGATTCTGGATACGGGACTCGACTATACACACGTAGCCTTTGAAAAACAACCCGAAGAACTCGGCTTTGACCGTGCGCACATTGAGGAGGCGATAGCGGGCGGCGAGCTCTCGGCAACCAAAACATCCCCCAATCTCACCCTCGACGACGTATATTTGAGCGACAAGGTGCCCTTTGCATACGACTATGCGGACAAGGACGCCGACGTATATCCTTCATATTCCCAGCACGGCGTGCACGTTGCGGGCATAGTCGCGGGCAGCGCCGATACCTACATAGATAAGGACGGCAACGTGATAGGCGACGATGATGGCGAAGAGAGTTTCAGCGGCGTTGCGCCGAATGCCCAGCTTGTAATATGCAAGGTGTTCACCGACGACCTCGAAAGCGAGGATATCGGCGGCGCGACGAGCGAGGACATAATCGCCGCGCTCGACGACTGCGTGACTCTGGGAGTAGATATAATCAACATGAGCCTCGGCACCACCAGCGGCTTCTCCAGCGTGTATATAGACGGCGACGAAGAGGGGCATATGCTCAAAGAGACCTATCAGAGCATAAAGGACGAGGGCATCAGCCTGATAGCCGCCGCGGGCAACGAATACAGCGCGGGCGCGGGCAGCGAATTCGGCACCAACCTCGCCTCCAATCCCGACTCGGGCACGGTGGGCTCCCCCTCGACCTTTGTCGGCGCCATGTCGGTAGCCTCCATCAACGGACAGCAGTCCGACTACATGCTCGGCAACCCCGGTGAAGACAGCGACTATGGCGATTACCCCCTGTACTATACTGAATCCAACGACGCAAACGCCGTTCCCTTCAACTTCGCCGACGAACTTTTGGGCGATAAGCAGAGCGGCATATTCACATATTATGTAATACCCGGCACGGGCGCACAGGGCGACTACCCCAGCACGGTAATAAACGCTCTCAGGAACAAGAAGGAGGGCGAAAAGATTCTCGTGCTCGTAAGGCGCGGTACCCTCGATTTCCAGACCAAGGTCGAAAACGCCCACTCATTGGGCGCGGACGGCATCATTGTATATGACAACGTCCCGGGCACTATAAGGATGTCCCTCGGCGAGATCGAGGAGGAGGACCGCATCCCCGCGGTTGCCATAAATATGGACGCGGGCGCAATGCTCACCGCCGATCCCTCCAACCCGGGCAGGCTCAGAAGCAGCGGCACTATAGAAATAAACAAATCATATAAGGCGGGACCCTTCATGAACGACTACTCGTCGTGGGGCAGCTCGCCCGACCTGCAATTAAAGCCCGACATCACCTCGCACGGCGGCGAGATCACCTCGTCCGTTGCGGGCGGCTACGAGCAGATGAGCGGCACCTCGATGGCAACGCCCAACCTTGCGGGACTCATGGCTCTCGTAAAGGACTATTTAAGGGGGCAGAACCCCGGTATGCAGCCCAAGGCGCTCACAACTTTGACCAACCAGATAGTAATGAGCTCGGCTACCCTCGTATATGACGAGGAAAAGCTTCCCTATTCGCCCAGAAAGCAGGGCGCGGGACTTGCAACCTTAAGCAACATATTCACCACCAAGGCATACCTCGAAACGCACGAGGGCGAGGACTGCGGCACGGAGGACAACAGACCCAAGATCGAACTCGGCGAGGACGAGAGCAAGAAGGGTATATATACCTTTAAGTTCTATTTAAATAACTTCGGCAACGCGCCTCTCGGCTTCAAGCTCGTTCCGAGATTTATGACCGAAACGATAGCTGCCGATAAGCTTGCCGTAGCCGAGGCTGCGTACATGCTCGACGACAATGCCGCGCAGTTCGAGGTAACGGGCGCCACCCGCGACGGCGACGTGATAACCGTTGCTGCGGGCGGAACGGCGACGATAGGCGTAACTCTCACTCTCTCGGCGGCTGAAAAGAAATACCTCGACGACAACTTTGCAAACGGAATGTATGTGGAGGGCTTCATATCCCTCGAATCCCAAACGGACGGCCAGTGCGACCTCAATCTTCCCTTCATGGGCTTCTACGGCGACTGGGACGCGGCTCCTCTCATGGATTACAACGCATACGAGATAGCCGCCATCGAGGCGGATACATCTCTCACGGAGGAGGAAAAGCCCCACGAGAGCGTGTTTGCCACCCAGCTCTATTCCACATATTATAACGGCAGATACGGCGTGCCTATGGGCGGCTTCGCCTATGTTCAGGACGATACTCCCGGCGTAGAACAGGTATATGTATCCGAGGAGCACTGCTCGGTTTCCAGATATAATATCTTCAACGGAGCTACGGCGACCGACAACTATCTCACGTCAACGGGTATCCGCTCGCTGTATGCGGGACTTTTGCGAAACGCCGAACTCGTGGACTATAATATTTATAACGACGCCACGGGCGAGCTGATATACTCCGGCTCCAAATACCGCATAGGCAAGGCGATCGCAAACGGCGGCAGCGCCCGTCCCGCGCTTGTCGATTTAAAGCTCACTCCCGACGAACTCGGGCTGGTAGACAACGGCAAATACCGCATCGAATTCGATTTCTACAGAAAGGAAGCCGATAAAATATCCGGCGACATTCCCTACGACAACAGCTTTACTTCCACCTTCTATGTGGACTACGACGCTCCCGTGCTCGAGGGCTCGCGCATAAGATACTACGATTACGAGGAAAACGACAAGCCCAAGCAGAGGGTATATCTCGATCTCGACATATACGACAACCACTATCCACAGGCTGTGCTCATATGCTATACTGACGATGAGTACACCGATGTTTCGGAGATCTCGGAGATCAACCTCGCAACGGAATACGTCACACCCATCTATAACCCCACCAGGAACGGCACCACGACCGTATCGGTGGAGATCACCGATTTTTACGAAAAATACAAGAACAAAATGTACGTTCAGATTGACGACTACGCTCTCAACCACAACGTATATACCATAAACTTCAACACCTCAAATAACAATCAGGCGTCGGAAAACTTCGGCTTTGTACTCAACAACAGGGTCACCGTAGACCGTTCGGCCTCTACCCCGACCTACAATCTGACCATAGAAAAGAACGAGCTCTACCGCGTCGAGCTTGACTGCGGGACCTCGAATCCGTCTAACTACACGTGGTCCACGCTCGGCAGATCTACCGTGCTCGTAAGGAACAACGAGATATTCGGCGTAGCCCCCGGCGCCGCAAGGGTGACGGTAAGGGGAGGAGGCAAAACCCTCACCCTGAACGTGACGGTAGTGGACAGCAGCAGGGAAATGGCAAGACCCTCGCTCTCCTTCGGAGTGATGAAGAACTCCAATCTGGGGATAGAAAAGCCGAGGGGCACCGTGGACGTGAATGCGGGTCAAACCTTCACGTTAGAGGTCGTTTCCGATCCGTGGTACTATCCCGTAGACGATCTCACGTTCAGCTGGTCGTCGTCCAACGAAGAGATAGCCACCGTGGATTCCGGCGGCACGGTAACAACGTTAAATAAGCACGGCAATGCAACCATAATCGCAGAAACCACCCTGCCCAACGGCTCCACCGTTTCGGCAATGGTAACGTTGAATGTGACCGAGCCCTTCACCGTCGCAAACACCTATCTCAATAAATATCACGGCTCCGAAGAAACGGTGATCATTCCCGACGATAAAAATATTATGTATATCGCCGAGGAGGCCTTCGAGGACAACGACACAATGAAGAGGGTCGTTATCCCCAGAACGGTCACCCAGATAAGCGAGAGAGCCTTCCTCAATTGCACCGCTCTCGAGGAGATTTACTTCTTATATATCACGGACGAAAATTCCGTGCCCGATAAGGACCTTGCAAGGGTCAACCTCATTTTGGCGGACGCCTTCCAGGGCTGCACCAATCTCAGACTTTTGGATCTGACCAACGTCAAGGTGATAACCGTGGGCGCAAACGCCTTTGCGGGAACGGGCCTTGAGGAAGTGCGCCATATGGAGAAGATCGGCATAGCCAACGACTCGGCGTTCAGGGGCTGCACCTCGCTTAAAGAAGCCGACATAACCGGTCTGCATACCGCGGGCAGAAATGTATTTGCGGGTTGCACGGGGCTTCAAAGCGTAATTACCGACCACTACACCGCGCTCAGCGAAGGCATGTTCTATGGCTGTACGGGTCTTGAAAGCGTTGAAATAAACGCTCCCCGCGTAAGCGGCAGCCAAAGTGTTTTCGGCTTCGGCGGCGGTGCGTTCCAGGGCTGCACGGGTCTCACATCGGTGACATTCGGCGGCGAAAAAACATGGAAAAACACAGTGTTCAGAATCGATCCCTATGCGTTCGCGGGCTGCACGCAGCTGAAAAACGTCAGCTTCGGCGATTACGGGGTTTCATATATAGGCGACTACGCCTTTGCCGGCACGGCTATCGAAAATTTCACAATGCCCAATGGCAACCCCGTGCTCGGTGAAAGCGTCTTCGACGGCAAAAACGTAAATATAGACTGGAGCGCCAACGGCTATACGGTCAGCGGCAGCGCGGTCTACGACGGCAAGACGCTTGTTCTCGCACCCAACACAATAACCTCCTCGTTCGCCATAGCGGCGGGCACAACGGAAATCGCGCCCTACGCCTTTGCAAGCAGCACGCTTGCCGACGGTGTGGTCACGGTCAACATTCCCGCCTCGGTAGAAAAGATAGGCGAGGGAGCGTTTGCGGGACTTGATATCAAATCAATAACCATTCCGTCAAGCATAACCGAAATTCCCGCGCACGCGTTCAGGGAAAGCGGGCTCACCTCGGTTACTATAGACGGCATAACCTCCATAGGCGCGAGCGCCTTTGCAAATTGCGTCGATCTTTCGGATGTGACGTTCAGGGGCTCCTCGCTCGTTTCGATAGGCAGCAACGCCTTCTCGGGCACGGGACTGACGTCGGTCACTCTTCCCGAAAGCGTAAGGTCTATGGGCGACAGAGTGTTCGCAAATTGCCGCGGTCTCACCGAAGCGCACCTGTCCTCGCTGACATCGCTCGGCGAATATACCTTTGACGGCTGTTCCGCGCTTGCCTCGGCTTCGTTCGGAAAGAACGCCACCGCCTCGGGCACATACACTTTCTGCCCGGGCGTGACCGGCAATATGCAGACGGGCGTGCAGACGGGCAGACATAGCTCCCTTACAAGCGTAGACCTCGGCGGACTTACCGAGCTCGGCGAGGGAATGTTCTGGTATTGCACGGAGCTCAGATCTATCGATCTCAAAAAAGTCACCAAGGTCGGCAACGGAGCATTTTTAAGGTGCACGCAGCTTGCCTCCGTCACAGGGCTGGGCAAGCTGACCTCCATAGGCGACGGGGCGTTCGGTTTAACCGCTCTCACGGGTCTTACCCTCACGGCGGCAAAGACCATCGGCGACGAAGCGTTCTATAACGTAGCCGCCACAAGCCTCTCCATCCCCGCGGCGGAGAGCATAGGCGACAGGGCGTTCTACGGCATAAGGATAAACACCTTATCCATACCCGCAAGCCTCAAACATTACGGCGGCGGCGCGTTCGCAAACGCAAGCCTGCTCCAAAGCGTAACAGTCTCCACGGCAAACAGAATATTCTTTGCCGAAAACAACGTGCTCTATGAAAAAATAACCAATGCAAATCCGGACGAGGTAAGCTACGAGCTTTGCCTGTATCCGGGCGCGCTCCGCGCAACGGAGAACGAGACCTATCCCGCGCACTACCGCATCAAGGACGGCACCGTTACCATCCGTTCGATGGCGTTTGCCAATGTCGGGAACACATATCTCGCCACAGTCACCCTTCCCTACAGCGTAAAGACAATAGGCGACAGGGCGTTCTACGGCGCAGGCATAACGAGATATAACTTCGAAAGCATCGCTGCGCCCGTGCTCCTCTCGGAGTTCTGGGATCTCTCTTCGCGGAACAGCGCTTCGTTCACATTCGACGCTTTCCACACGCTCTACTTCCGCAACTTCGGCAGAGAAATACTCGATTATATTCCCGATTACGCGGGCACGCTCACGAGCACAGTCACTCTTGCATATCCCTCCAACGGCACCGGCTACGATAACTACACATACAGTCACTTCTTCGG
Source organism: uncultured Clostridia bacterium (assembly GCA_947625865.1). Classification (GTDB taxonomy): domain Bacteria; phylum Bacillota; class Clostridia; order Christensenellales; family Borkfalkiaceae; genus Coproplasma. The sequence goes on along the minus strand of CANQQD010000017.1, from coordinate 20,006 downwards.
CGGCAAGGTGAGTCTCGGGGAATTGATGGACGACAACACGCGCGAGTTCATAAATCTTGTGGACTCATTCAGCATAAGCGCCGTGAACGCCTTGGCGGGTCTTGACGTTACAGATGCGACCCGCGCAAGGGTGGAGGCATTCTCCGAGTCGGTGAAGACGGCTCACAGAATACTCAACAACACGACGAGCGAGGTTCAGCTCGGCATGATGACCGACGGCAGGGTGGAGAAGCTGTATTCGGTCGAAGCGGCTTTGAAGCCCGTAAAATCGAAGTTCGGCATATCCGTAAAGATATCGAGCGTTTCCACCGACGCGTCGAGCGCCCATAAATCCGAGTATATCGACGGCGAAATCTTCGACATGACGGGTCTTGTGCTCAGGGTAGTCTACGACGACTACTCCGTGGAAACGGTGAGCGACCTTTCGGGCGTCAGCATAAGCGCCGCATATACCGGACCCCTGCACCCCTTCAATACGTTCATCGCGGGCACCTACAACGGCCAGTATTTCAGAATACCCATCGTTGTAAAGGCAGCGGGCACGGAAGAACCTTCCGTTCCCACCGAGCCCGTCGGACCGGAGGCTCCTGCCGGCGGCGGCAGCTTCAATTGGAACGCGGTATGGTATGTTCTTATCGCCCTTTCGGTCGTTGCGGTGGCGGCAGTGGCGGTAAGTACAGTCATATACGTAAAGAGCAAGTATTAATACAGATTAAAATAAAGGAAAAAATACAGTGAAAACCAGAATTAAGATCCTGCTTATCCTGATCGCCGTGTTTGCCGTTTCGCTTATAGCCGGTATTTGCGCCGGTTGCAGCATAGGTGAAAGAACGGCACAGGATATGGCGGATGAACTCGGACTCAAATGCCCCGTGACCTACTATGCCAACGGCGGGCAGTTCCAGGTTGGCACAAGCCTCGACCAAAAGGTTTACAGAACGGTCTACTACAAGTCGGGCGCGCCTATATTGAACATAGGCGTTGTGAATTCCCTCGGTCAAAACCTCACGATCTCCCGCGACGGCTATAATTTCGACGGCTGGGAGTATTGCAAGCTCGACGCCGACGGCAAGCCCGTATTGAAGGATTCCGAAGGTCAGGTGCTGAACGTTCTCGAAAACGGCACGGCGGACATGAAGGGCTCCGACGGCAGGCAGCTTTTGGAGCAGAGCAAGCGGTTCACCGCAGAGCCCAGCGGCGAAAAGGCGTTCAAAAACGGCAATCTCGTCGTTGAGGAGGGCAAGCCCTTATATCTTGCCGCAACGTGGTCGCTCGACTCCGTAATCGAATTCAGGCTCGTAACCGATACCCCCATAACCGCAAAGGAGACGGGCGAGGACGGCGTAGAGAAGGATGTGACATATAAAAATAACGATGTGATCGCCACAAGGGAATTCACCTACAGCACCATTTCGGTGGACGCTTCCAGAAGCCCCAAAACCTTTTCTACGCACTCGTATATACAGATGTATTACGACGAAGCCTGCAAGGATCCGCTGATGCCCAACGCGCGGTTCACAAAGCCCGCCGACGGCGCCAACATCACCGTCTATGCAAAGTATCTCGAGGGCGAGTGGACCACCGTAAGGAACGCCTCCGACGTCTCGTTGATGCTCGGCGAGGGTTCCGGCAATTACTATGTTCCATATGACTTCAGCTGCGGCGGATCTGATACGATGTTTTATATGCGCACGTCCGGGAACTTCAACGGCCGCGTCGTCGGCAACGGGTTTACCATATCCGATATAGCTATCGGCGCAACGCTTGCCCAGACATTGAGTAACGGTGCAACAGCGTCTCTCTTTGGCAGGCTCGGCGCGGAAGCTGAAATCAGCGGTCTCACGCTTAAAAACGTGTCCGCAAGGATGACCATAAGGGGCGGCGCCGCTTCCATATATGCACTGTTCTCTGCGGTGGAGACGGGTGCAAAACTCACTGATTTCAAAGTAGACGGCTTCGACCTTCAAATAAACGCTGGCAGCGCGATGATAAACAATATCCAGAATATAGACGGCAACTACCAAACGACAAGCTGGCTTTACGGCACGGAAACCGACGCGGAATTTGAATCCGCGTACGGCGGGGTCGTGAAAAACGCCACATTGAAAATAGATAACAAACAAGTTATAGGAGGACAACAATGAACAAATTTTTAAAGGTGCTCGCCTGCTCCTTACTCGGCAGCACAATGCTGTTTGCAGCGGCATGCGCCGGCGGCAATAGCGGTAATGGCGGCGGTGGTGGCAATGGCGGCGGCGCCCAGAAGTACGACACCGAGTCCCGTGCTCTCGCGCTCTCGATAGGCGCGCTGGACGGCAACTTCAATCCCTTCTTCTCGACCTCGCTCACCGATACGCAGGTAATAAGCATGACGCAGTCCTCGCTCATTACCTCCGACGTGGACGCCGGGAACAACGTCAAGCCCGTTGCAGGCGACAACTACAACACCGTAGCCAAGGACTTCGAAATAAAGTTCTACAACGCTTCGGGCGACGAGTGCGAGGATATGCAAGCGGCAGACGGCGGCACGTCGGTTTACAGGTTCCTCATTAAAAACGGAATGAAGTTCTCGGACGGCACTCCTCTCACCATAAAGGACGTCCTCTTTAACTTCTATGTATATCTCGATCCCGTTTACACGGGCTCCAACACTATGTATTCGGTAGATATACAGGGTCTTAAAGCTTACCAGAACAACGATTCCACCATCGCCGACGATGCAACGGTAAACACCGGCACCTATGCTGTAAATGCCCAGAACAGAATACAAAAACTAATAGATTACGGCAAAAAAGAAGATAGAGACCTTGGCGAGCAGGGCGCAAAGGACTTCGAGCGCGTAAAGACTCTCTTTAAGCAGGAGATCGAAACCGACTGGAACAGCGTTGAAACCAGCTATACGGATACATTCAAGGTAAATTATAATTTCACCGCCGCATGGCAGGCATATCTCTTCAACGAGGGCGTCGTAGTTGCACAGTACAGACAATATAGCAACGGCACGCAGAGAGAGATAAGGGTCGATGCAAAGACGGGAGTGGAAATAGACCCGACCAATAAAGAGGCATACGAGCTCGGCAAGGTTTTGACCACGCTCGATCCTTGGGCGGTCGGCGCAGTCGGCGGCACCTCCGGCGTAATATCGCGTCAGGATATCATCAACGACATAACGGCTGCAACTACCACTCAGAAGGTAAGCGCGTATATGGCGGAAAACAACTGCGACGAGGAGACGGCGATACTCAAGCTTACAAAAGAGTACTCCATCAACAAGGTTTATTCGACCTACATGCCCGACGACGGCTCGGGTCTTGACGAAGTTCTCACCCAGTGGGCGACCGCAAACACCGCGTACAGCGAGTTCCTTGCGGACGAGCGCGGCAAAACTTTGAATAACAGCGCGCATCCCCAGTACTATATAAGGGGCATACAGACCGAAAAGAACGTGACCTCCTTCAACGGCAAAACTCTCGACGGCAGCTATGATGTTCTCAAGGTCATAGTAAACGAGGTAGACCCTGCGGCTATATGGCAGTTCGGCATAACCATAGCTCCCATGAGCTACTATTCCGGAACATATGAAGGCAAAAATTATATCACTTCTTTTAACGGCGACCAGATAGACTATGCCAACGACCCCACGGGCAACGCAAATACCTGTTTTGGAGTATGCCGCGGCAAGTTTGACTTCTTCGATCAGGTAGTCAGAGGCACAGTTGAGGGCAAGAGCGCCCTTCCCAAGGGCGCCGGTCCCTACATGGCTTCCACAAGCACCGGCGGCGTGGCAACTTCGGGCAGCAAATTCTATGAAAATTACATTGTAAACTACGAGCGCAATCCCTATTTCGAAACCATGGGCTCGGGCTTAAACAACGCAAAGATCAAGTATCTCAGATACAAGGTGCTCACCGAGGACAGAATTCTCAATGCCATTAACACGGGCAATATCGACTACGGCGAACCCAACGCGTCCAATACCAATTATACCGATGTCATGGGTAAGAGAGATACTCTCGAAAACGTATTGTACGATACCAACGGCTACGGCTATGTAGGCATCAACCCCACATACGTTCCCGATATCAACATAAGAAAGATAATAATGCGCGCAATGTCTCCCGGTCTTTCGCTCAACTACTATGGCAACGACCTTGCAAGCCAGATATACAGACCCATGTCTACAACGTCGTGGGCATATCCCAAGGGCGCAACCGAGTACGACTATCTTAAGAATCACTTCGACAACCCCGAAAAAATAAAGGATGAATTGAGGGATCTCGGCTACACAGACAGGGGCGACGGCGTTTATCAAAAGGGCGGTAAATCTTTGACTTATACGTTCACCATAGCCGGCGCAAACTCCGACCACCCCGCATACAACATGTTCCAGGACGCAAGGGAGCTTCTCAACTCGTCCGGCTTCGATATCAAGCTGTCCACCGACTCCAACGCACTCCTTGCCTTGACCCGCGGCGGACTTCAGATATGGGCGGCGGCGTGGTCGTCCGGCGTAGACCCCGATATGTACCAGGTATATCACAAGAACAGTCAGGCTACCAGCGTTCTCAACTGGGGCTACAAGACCATTTTGAATGACGCTTCCGGCGACTATCGGACCGAGCAGGGCATTATAAACAATCTCAGCGACCTTATAGACGAGGCGCGTTCCACTACAATGCAGGACGTCCGTGCGGGACTATATAATGACTGTCTCGATTTAATAATGGATCTTGCAATAGAGCTTCCTCTCTATCAGCGTAAGGATCTGTGCGTATTCAATAAAACTATAATCGATTCTTCCACGGTAAATATGAATGCCGGCGCCAACAACGGCGTGCTCGACAGGATCTGGGAAGTTAACTACCTCTAATAAATAAACACGGATATTTAAAAAATGGTTAAATATATAGTCAAAAGACTCCTCCTGTCCGTATTCATTATGGTGGGAGTATCTATGATAATATACTTCATAATAAGGCTGATGCCGATGGACTATATCGACAACACCTACGCCACGCTTGCCGGCAACGGCGGCATAAGCGAAGAGAAGTATAACGCGCTCAAAGCCCTGTACGGACTGGACGACAACAGCTTCGGAGGAATTTTAAAGGGTTACTTCGGCTGGCTTACAAAGTTTATACAGGGCGACATGGGTACGTCCTTTGTGCATAACAGACCGGTCAACGAGATAATCCTCGAAAATATGGGCATATCCTTCGGTATATCCTTCGTGTCCCTCATTTTCGAGCTTATAATCGCCATACCTCTCGGCATAAAGTGCGCCGTAAACCAGTACGGAAAGCTGGACTACACCGCAACGGTAGTTACAATGACCCTCACGGCGTTCCCCACATTCTTTTTGGGCAACCTGTTTATAATGTGGTTTGCCGACACGTTAGGCTGGTTCGACCCGTCGCTTGGTCTTGTATCTTCAACCTTGCCGGTCACGGCAACGGGTTGGACGAGGTTTACCGATATGCTCTGGCACCTCGTGCTTCCCATGGTCGTGCTCGTTCTTTTGAACGTCGGCTCCTATATGCGTTACCAGCGCACGAACACCTTGGAGGTACTCAACGCCGACTATATAAGGACGGCGCGCGCAAAGGGACTCTCCGAGGGCAAGGTCGTGTATAAGCATGTTTTCCGCAACACAATGATCCCTCTGGTCACGGTAATGGCGTCAACGCTCCCGATGCTCTTCGGCGGCGCAATGATAACGGAGACCGTGTTCAGTATCCCGGGCATAGGCAAGATCACCTACGACGCTCTCATGAAGGGCGACATACCCCTTGCAATGGGCTACAATATGTTTATTGCAATTCTGACCGTCATAGGCATACTGCTATCGGATATCATGTATGCGGTAGTGGATCCCAGAGTCAAACTCGGAAAGTGAGGACACCATGGAAGAGAATAAAAAAGAAATTCAACCCGAGATCCGGTCCGAAGGCGGGCTTGAAGACCCCGAAATACGGCTTGAAGCCGAAATGGAGGAGGAACTTGAAGCCCCTCGGACAACAGTAAAGGAGGACGATCTGCACGGTGAAAATTTGGGCGACAGGGTAAAGGCTCTCTCCCCCGGCGCCACCGTTGCAAAGCGTTTCTTCCGCTCGAAGCTGTCTATGATAGGCTTAGTCACGATAATACTTCTGTTCGTGTTCGCCTTCATAGGTCCCTTGCTTTCGCCTTGGGGCGAAACCGAAGCGGACGTTTCGCGTACCGATCCGAATATTTCCGGCACAATGTTTTCCTATGAGGTGGACGGAGAGACCTACGACGGCTACTCCATAACCTATGACTGGAACGCCGGGCTCAACGTTCTCGACGACGCGTCGTCGAGCCACTGGATGGGCACCGACAACAGCGGCTACGACATAATGACGAGGCTCATGTACGGCGGCAGAGTATCGCTCACCATAGGCTTTGTCGTAATAATTCTCGAAACGCTGATAGGCGTTGTATTGGGCGGCATAGCGGGCTATTTCGGCGGAGTCGTCGACAGCATAATAATGCGAATAGTCGACCTCTTGAGCTGCATACCCACAATACCGTTGATGCTGATCCTCGGCTACGCGCTCGACGGCTTCCCCGCCATTACGGGCACTATATGGAAGTTGTATATAATAATGGCGGTGCTATGTCTTATAGGCTGGGTGGGCACCGCAAGGCTTGTACGCGGGCAGATATTGTCGTTAAGGGAGCAGGAGTTCATGCTTGCCGCAAAGTGCTCGGGACTTTCCACAAGCTCCAAAATTTTCAAGCACCTTCTGCCCAACGTCATACCCCAGCTCATAGTTTCGATGTCCTTGGGACTCGGCAGCGTAATCTTGATGGAGGCAACATTGGGCTTCCTCGGCATAGGCGCTCCTCCCGAAACCGCAACGTGGGGCAACATGGTCAACTTTGCCTCCCAGCTGAGGTACAGGCAGTTCTATCCCAACATGTGGATAGGCGCCGGCATTTGCATAACGCTTGCAATACTCGCGTTTAACTTTGTCGGCGACGGCTTACGCGACGCGTTCGACCCGAAGATGAAGAGGTAACAAATGGCTGAAAACAAATCGGATAAAAAACAACATTATATATCTCATAAGGAATCGAGGCAGATTGCCAAAGAGAATTCCAAAGCCATACGCCGCTTCGAAAGGGCTAAAAAGCGCAAAGCGCGCCCCGAAGAGTATTTAACGGAGATGAAGGACGAGAATAACATAGTGGAATTTGACGACCTTCACACCTATTTCTTTTCGGACGCAGGCACGGTAAAGGCGGTAAACGGCGTGACCTTCTCCGTCCCCGCAGGCTCCACCGTGGGCGTGGTCGGCGAGAGCGGCTGCGGCAAATCCGTGACCTCGCTCTCCCTCATGCGCCTCGTGCAGGCTCCCAGCGGACAGATAGTCAGCGGCTCCATACGTTTCCGCGCCGACATGTTCAAGCGCGACAGCCGCGGCAGGAAGATCCCCGTATATGAGACCGAAAAGGACGAAAACGGCAACGATATTCCGAAGCTCGACGAGCACGGCAAAAAAATAGTAAAAAAGAACGAACTCGGCGGCACCATGTACGAAATGGAGAGGCAGGTTGTGGATATAGCCAAAATGCCCACCGACGCCATGCGTACTATCCGCGGCAGAGAAATTTCAATGATCTTTCAGGAGCCCATGACCTCCCTGAACCCCGTATTCACCATAGGCAACCAGCTTGACGAGGTGGGCAGGCTCCACATACAGGGCATATCCAAGGAGCGCGTAAAGGCGCGCAGCATCGAAATGCTTAAGCTCGTAGGCATAGCCGACCCCGAGGGCGTTTACAAAAAATATCCTCACGAGCTTTCGGGCGGTATGCGCCAGAGGGTAATGATAGCCATAGCGCTTCTCTGCAACCCCAAGCTTATCGTAGCCGACGAGCCCACGACCGCGCTCGACGTTACGATACAGGCGCAGATACTCGATCTGTTGAGAGAGATCAAGGGCAAGATAAACGGCAGCATAATGCTGATAACGCACGATTTGGGAGTCGTAGCCGAAATGGCTGACTACGTGGTCGTAATGTACGCGGGCAAGGTGATAGAGATGGGCACGGCGGAGGATATCTTCGACCGCCCGCTCCACCCCTACACAATAGGTCTGCAAAAGAGCAAGCCCACGGTGGATCAGGTCACCGACGAACTCTATTGCATACCCGGATTTGTGCCCAACCCCATAAATATGCCCGATTACTGCTATTTCCGCGACAGGTGCGACAGGTGCATGCAGAAATGCTCGGGCGAATATCCCGGATATGTACAGGTAACGCCCACCCATAAGGTGGCTTGCTATCTGTACGGTAACGGAGACGACAGGGAAGCCGAAGGAAAGGAGGAAGCAAATGGCTGAGATCGAAGAATACAAGTCGGAAGCCTTCCTCGAAGTACGGAACCTCTGCAAGCACTTTGTGGTAGGTAAGGACTTTTTCGGCAAACCCAACGCATGGCTCAAAGCCGTGGATAACGTGTCCTTTAAAATAGAAAAGGGCAAGACGCTCGGCATAGTGGGAGAAAGCGGCTGCGGAAAAACGACTATGGGCAGGACTATCCTCCGCCTGTACGACGTAACGAGCGGCGAGGTGTGGTTCAAGGGCGAAAAGATCTCCGATCTTTCCAACAGCGAATTCGACAAGCGCCGTCCCAATATGCAGATGATATTTCAGGATCCCTACGCCAGCCTCTCGCCGAGGCTCACCGTCGGTGAAATAATCGGCGAAGCGGCGCGCCAGCACGGGATCGTCGGGAAAAAGGATTTCTATGACTACGTCACGGACGTAATGAAGATGTGCGGGCTCCAGTCCCACTATTTCGAGAGATATCCCCACGAATTTTCGGGCGGACAGCGCCAGAGAATTTGTATTGCCCGCGCGCTTGCCCTCAAACCGGAGCTTGTAATATGCGACGAGCCCGTCTCGGCTCTCGACGTATCCATACAGGCACAGATAATAAACATGCTCATAGAGCTCAGAAAAACTCTCGGGCTGACATATGTATTTATTTCCCACGACCTCTCGGTCGTAAAGCACATTTCGGACGAAGTGGGCGTAATGTATCTCGGCAGCCTCGTGGAATACGGCTCTAAGGACGATATATTCAACAACACCCTTCATCCCTACACAAAGGCGCTGTTCTCCGCCGTGCCCGTTCCCAACGTGCACATAAAGATGAACAGAGTAATACTTAAAGGCGATATTCCCTCGCCGGTAAATCCCCCCTCGGGCTGCAAGTTCCATACCCGTTGCGAAAGCTGTATGAGCATATGCGAAAGCGTTGCGCCCGAATACAGGGAGGTCACCCCGGGGCACTTCTGCGCCTGCCATCTGTACGACCCCGCATACATGGCTGATCCTCTCGGCTTCAAGGCGGCGTACACCGACGCAGAGACGAGTATATCGCCCTATCCCGAGTCGAAAAATAATTAACGGGAGCACAGATATGCCCAAGAAGCGTCAAAAGCGCCAAAAACCGGAGTTGGATACTACCACGACCTTTGCAAACATGAACGTAGAGGGCTTCAAGTGGTACGACCCCAATCTGGAAAAGCGCCGTGAACAGAATAAGGGTGTAATTCCCCCTAAGATCAGCCGCCGCGAGTACTGGCAGATGGTACGCGGCGCGTTCGCCGCGATGTGGCCCTTCCTTTTGGGAGTGGCGGCGATTTTCGGCGTTATCTGGCTGTTGGCATATCTGTGGCTGAGTTAAATGCTATGAACAAGGTAAATGAAAGCACAAATAAAACAGTGCAGCTCGTCTATAAGTGGGTCTTTGCGGCTTTCACTATAATAGTGGGCGCACTCTTCATATGGCAGACGCTCGATATTTATACGGGCGGCGTCGCTGCGGGCAACACCAGCCCGTTTTCGCGCGAGCTCGTTGAAGAGCGTCTCGGAATACTCGCCGCGCCGTTCTGGATATGGATAGCCATGATAGCGGTGGGATTTATTCTGTGCGAGGTGTTCCCCGTCAGGGAAAAAATTTCCCCGATCACCGATCCCCGCTATGTTTTGAAGAGGCTTGAAAAGCGGCTGCCGCAGGAGGCGGAGGGGAAGCTGAAAAGCTCCCTTGACTATGTGAAAAGCCAAAACAAAATTTTAAAAGCGATTTATTGGCTGCTCATAGCCATGGTATGTGTATATCTCGTGTTGGTAGTGGTCTACATGTGCGTGCCGTCAAACTTCCCCAACGTGGATAAAACGGCGGATATGCTGAATATGGCAAAGTATCTTCTGCCCGTCGGCGCAATATTATTCGTAGCTGCGCTTTTATATGTGACGGCGTATAAGATCTCCGCAAAAAAGCAGCTGCCGCACGTCAAAAAGCTCACGGCGGGCGTAAAGGCCCCCGCGGCGGCTGTGCAGAATAAATTTATGCGGATAGTCACGCACAAGTATTTCAAGCTCGGGATAAGAATAGCAGTTGCCTGCCTCGGCGTCGCGTTCGTCATAGCAGGCTGCTGCAACGGCAGTGTACGCGAAGTCTTTAATAAGGCTATAAGAATTTGTACGGAGTGTATCGGGCTTGGGTAAGATCAAATCGTTTTTCACGGGAGCGGGCAGGTGGTTCAAAAATCACGCTCCCACCCGCAGGAGGATCATTCAGCTTTACGCGGCGTTACTTACTAACGCAAATCTGAAGGGCTTCGGCGAGGGTCAGATATATACGGGCGCAACCAAAAACGTGTGCACACCCGGTTTAAACTGTTATTCCTGCCCGGGCGCGGTCGCGGCATGCCCCTTGGGCGCGTTGCAGAACTCGCTCGGTTCCTCGGGCAATACAACGCCCTACTATATTTTAGGCATCATAGCTCTGTTCGGGCTCATTCTCGGCAGAACGATCTGCGGTTTTCTCTGTCCGTTCGGTCTCACGCAGGACCTTTTGTACAAGGTAAAATCGCCCAAACTCAAAAAGAGCGCGGCAACGCGCATACTCAGTTATCTGAAGTATCTGCTTTTGATAACTCTGGTGATAGCCGTGCCGCTCATATATCACAACGTTCCGGGCTTTTGCAAATATATTTGCCCCGCAGGCACGTTCGGAGGCTCGGTGAGCTTGCTTTCAAGCGAGTATAACAACGACCTCTACGCGATGCTCGGCTATTTGTTCAGCTGGAAGTTCTGTCTGCTTGTGATGTTCATAGTGCTCTGTATTTTCGTGTATAGAGGCTTCTGCCGTTTCGTATGCCCCCTCGGCGCTATCTACGGCTTCTTCAACGGCATAGCGCTTTTGGGCGTCAAGCTCGAAAAGAGCAAGTGCATAGACTGCGGCATGTGCATATCCAAATGTAAAATGGATATACGGCATGTGGGCGACCACGAATGCATAAACTGCGGCGAGTGCATACCCGTCTGCCCCACGCACGCAATAAGCTGGAAGGGCGGCAAGCTCTTTGTAGAACCCGTTTCGGCGGGTATAACGGCTTCCGCGGCTCCCGCAAGCGCGGGCTCGGCGTTGAACGCAATACTTGTCAGCGGCACGGCAATGCCCGCGGGCGCAGCCTCCGTCGACGCCCCCGCAGAGGTCAACACCTCCGAAGCCGCCGTTCAGACCTCCGCGGTCCGGACGGAAGCAAACCTTTCCGCGGCAACCGTAGCACAGGCTGAAAAATCGGAAAGCGCTCAACCTGCGGCAAACAAGCCCAAAATGCAGAAGGTCCGCTATGTCCGCACAAAGACAAGCAAGGTTTTGGAAATAGTAGCTTGGTCGCTCGCAGCTTGTCTGCTTGTAGCCGCGCTCGTCTACTACAACATACAGCCCGTGGCAAGCGCGTCGTTCGGCAAACAGGTAAACGACTTTACCGCTCAAACCTATCAGACTGCATACGAGGGCGAGAGCTATACGCTCTATGAAAACAGCGACAAGCCTACGGTGCTCGTGTTCTGGTCGTCAAGGAACGAAACAAGTATAGAATATCTTGAAGATCTTGGCGAAAGCCTTCCCTCGCTCACCGAGGAGGCAAACATAGTCGCCGTTCACGTGGTAAACAGCGATTCTCGCGATACCGTTCAGAATATAATAAACGACCACGGCTTTAACAGTTATAACATTCCTTTTGTACAGGATGAGAATGACTTTAACGCCTATTCCGACTGCGGCGGCGACGGCGCGTTCCCCATGACTGTCGTCCTCAATGTCCACAGCGAGGTTTACACCCGCAACAATCGTCCTTTGACGGCTGAAGAAATTCATACGGACATAACGGGCGCAAGGGACGCCACGGTCTACAGAGTGGGCGATAAGCTCTATGACTTCACCGTAAACACCTATCAAAGCTCCTACAAGGAGGGAACGTTCTCCACGGAGAGCGCCCGCGGCAAGGTGCTTGTGATCAACTTCTGGTACGTAAGCTGCGGTCCCTGCGTAGAGGAATTGCCCTATATTGAAAATGTAACCGAACAGTACGGCGACAAGGTGGTAACGCTCGCCGTTCACGCCAACAACGACGACGTGCCCCGCGCACAGAGCTTTATAGATTCCGAAGATTCCGCAAGAAACAAAGCGAGCTGGTCAAATTGGCAGATAATTTTCGGTCAGGATATAGGCGCGGACTTCTATGCGACCCGCCTCGGCGGCAAGGACTCCTACCCCATAACGGTGGTTGTCAATGCCGAAGGCTATATAACCTTTGTGCGGCAGGGTGCAGTGGTAAACGGACATCTCGATGATTTGACGCCCGCCATAGAAGCGGCATTAAACTAAACACAAAAAACAGGCGTTCCGGTTCGGTCGCCTGTTTTTTTTACGGCATAAGCACAAATAAAAGACCGATAAAAATTTATCGGTCTTTTATACTGCTTTTAAAATATTCCCCGTCAGGAAAGCTTTGTCACTTTAATGAAGAACGTTCCGTCGCTTATGTCGTCAAACAACATTCTCACAGCCGTCGCGTTGGTGAGCGCAACGCTGCTGCCGCTTTGAAGTTGTTCGCCGTTCACTACGATAGTGGCGGTGGAACTGCCGAAGATCTCGAACCTGTAGTTGCCGTCGGCGTCAAGCATCGCCGTGAAATCCACCGCGACCTTTCCGCTGTATATCGAGTGGTCTATATTTACCTGATATACGCCCGAGCCGCTCTTTCTCACGGGATTTTCAGCCGTGCCTACAGTGTTTTGCGTAAATGTTCCGTCGGGGTTTTGGCTAAACGTTTCGGAATATCCTATCACTGAGTTTGCGGGAACAGCTGCAATGTTTACGGTAGCCGTGCCGCTGCCAGTGACGGTAAAGGTTATACCCTGCGAGCTTGAAGCATAGGCATAAACCTTGCCGTCTATTAATGTTCCGCCCTCGGCCGCCAAGGCGCCCGCAGTGGTGGAGAGCACGTAATATCCCGAGGTCGCGGGTTTGAACGAGAGATAGGTTGTGCTGTTCAAGGTCACGGAATTATTGCCTGTATTTACGTCGTAGGGCGAGGCTTCGGAGCCGTCGGAGGGCGCGCCGTAGTAATAGCATGCCGCCACCCAATATTCGTCGTAGCTGCTCCAGCCTACATAGCTCTTGCAGAAGTTTTCGAGTACGGTTTTCAGAAGGTCGTTCACGGGATATCCGCCGTCGGAATTAGCAAGCGCGGAATATCCTTTAACAACGTTGGTGTAGTCAATATATTCTCTCGTGCCCGTGTTGGTTGCCTCGTCAACGGTTTCGGTGTAGTAGTTGAACACCGTCAGGTGCTCCGAGGTGGTGCCGCCGCCGGGACCGGCAGAAGTTTCGGAATAGTCCGAAAGATATTCCATTGAAAAGCTGCCGTTTGCGCGGGTGGGATTTTTGAGCTGTACATATATCTCGGGACCTGTCAGGCTGCCGATGTGATAAACGCCGCCGTCGTCGCGGACGATTACCGAGTTCATGGGCACGTCCAAAATTCTGCCGTCATTCTCCACCGCCTGCTCCTCGCCCTCGGGCATGGAGGCAGTGGAGTAGGTGTTTGACCACTTGGTAACGTCGCCCACTCTCTCAACCGTTATCGTCACGTCGCAGTTTATATCGGTGACGAACCCGAGGCAGAACATTGCCGATGCCTGGTCCTGTTCCACCTTGAGCTCAACGTAGTCGCCTCCGCTGAAGGATGCGGTATATGCCGCAAGCCATGCTTCATATCCGAGCGCCGAATTTCCCTCGGCTGCGCGGTATTGCTGATAAGCCGCCTGCAACTCGCCGCTGTCGGTGGGCGCGCTGCCCGAACGCTGCAATATCAGCGACTCCGCGGGCGAACCGTCCCCGTTTTTAACAAAGTAGCTTCCGTTCAGGAAGTCGAACACTCTCAGCTGCACGTGCGCGCCCGAGTTGCCCGCCTTGAATGAAAATCTATATACGCCCGAGGCTGCGTCTATCGCCTTTTGGGTGACCGTATTTTCCTCTTCCTCGTTCAGCTCGCCCGCGGGCATGTTCAGATTATAGGGACTGAATGAGAAATAATTATATTTGTCCTTGACCGCTCTCTTCACATAAGCCTTTTTGGCTTCGGTTATCTCGTCCGAGTGGAGGGGGTCGGTTGCATAACGCTTGTATTCAAGGTCGTTTGCGTAGTCGTACAGCGAGCCCCAGCTGTTATCCACAATGAAGTTTACGGTAACGGAGTAACTGCCGTCCGCGCCCTTTGAAAACTCGGCGCTCGTGTTGTTCAGTCCGTGCGAAGTGCCGAAGTTCAACGTGTATCCGTGCGGCACGTTGGAAACGGCGCCGTCGTTAGAGATAGACACGGGGTCGGCGATATATACGTTATATGTGTGCTCGCCCGCCTCGGGGAAGAGGTAGAAGGTTGCAACGCCCTTGCTGTTGGTTTTCACCGCGTAATAATCGGCGGCGTTGGTAGTGGTGGCGCCGCTCTTTGTCAGGCGTTCCGTAAATTGGCTCTCGCCATAACCAATGTTGAAGTAAGCGTCCGCAACGGGGTCGCCGTTGTTGTCTACCGCAGTTATGGTAAACGCCGTCGTCTCCTGTCTGTCCGAACCGTCCGCGGCAAGTCTTATTACTTTACCGTTTGAGAATGTAAACTCAAAGTACTGCTTACCGTTTAATTCCACCATCTTCACGTCGTCGATGCTCACGCCGTCCTCGCCGTCGAGTCCGTCCATGCCGTCGTCGCCGCGTTCACCGGGGTCGCCCTTGTCGCCTTTATCGCCCTGCTGACCGTCGTCGCCCTGTCCGCCGGTGGCTCCGAGCTTCGATAAAATGTCCGCTACCCATTCCTCATAGGGCTTAGCGTCCTCGTTTTCGGCGGCATATGTCTGATATGCCGCATAGAGTGCGGGATCGTGCGTGTCGTTGCTTCCGCCGCAGGCTGCAAGCCCCGCCGCGCCCGCCGCAACGCACATCGAGGCGAGCACTGCAAGAAATATCCTTTTCTTTTTCATTTAATGTCTCCTTAACATACGCAGAGTATGCGTTTTTATAAATCAAGGGCTTTGTCTTGCGGCAAAGCCCTCAGTCAGTTGTTAAATGGTTACCGGTTGATTTTTATCGAGCTTAATGGTTATTGTTTTGGGCACTTTGTCTATTTCATACACGCCGTAATTTCCATCGCTCGAATAACCTTGGCCGTCGAGGTTGGCAACATGTATAATAAATTTGTTGGTTTCATTATTTGTAACAAACGTTTTTATTTTTGTAAGATCCACGGTTGCCTTGCCGTCCGTTCCAACATCGAACCGGTCCGCAAAGCATGCGCTTGCGTCGCCGTCCGGTTTAACCGCACAAAACTGTATTTTTACGTTGAGTCCGGAATCGCCCTGTGTTCCGTCAAAGGGATTTCCGTCCTCGCCGAGCACTGTAACGGTAAAGGTATCGGTAGCGTATCCTTCTTCGTTGCCGCCCTTGTCGCATGCCGCCGCAAATACTGCAATACCCACGACCGCCATGATCGCCGTCAAAGTTACGGCAAGTCTTTTAAAAAGTTTCATTTAAAATTTACCTCCGGTAAAATTATATTGTTTATTTTAAAATTTTTATTCGGCGGTCGGTTCCCAAACGGTGGGTCCGTAGTACTGCCAGTAGTATGCAAAGCCTTCCCATGCGCCCGATTCTATGCCGTCGCCGTCGTCGCTGCGGTTCTGTATTACCGCGCTTATTATACGCACGAGTCTGTCGGTCGCGGGGAGCATACCGTATGTGAGGTCGTCCGGATCCTTTGCCTTTGCTTGTTCAAGCAGCCCCTTCATTTCCGAGGTATAATCCACGTCGCCGAGATCGAAGTAGTCTGTCTTGAGCATCTCTTCGATGGTGGAGGTGGGCGCCATATAGTTCGGATGTATAAAGTCTATAAACATTTCCGAGCCTGCGCCGTAGCCGTCGATCAGGTGATGGTAGGTCGGCACGTCAGCGCTCGTTAAGGGATCGTAATCGTTCTGAAGTATGGTGGGAACGGCGTTGAATTTAGTCATAGATTCCCATGTGCCGTCAGTGCCGGCAAGGGTGAGTATATGCGCCGTTGCGCCCACATAATCGATCTGCGCCTCATATGTCACGTCGATATGCGAATCGATATACTGCTGAACTACCTGCGAAATATCGCCCTCTTCAACGGTCAGCTGGGGATATATCGTCTGCCCTGCCGTAAGGTAGATATACGCCATAATGTTGTTGGTGTATATATTGTCGTCGTTGCGGGCATATCTCTCCAGGCTGTGGCAGTCGTCCTGTCTCAGAAGGGGAGGATCGTTGTACGCGTCCGAGCCCTCGGGCCAGATTATTATGCTGGGGTCTATGGGGTCGTCGGATCCGTAGGGACGGAATGACGTTATCTTATATACGCCGTCCTCAGGCGCCGTGAACTTAAAGAACAGGCCGCCCGCACGGTTCTTTTTCTGTCCGTTGGTAAGGTCAACGGTAAATCTCTCGCCGACGTGCGTATCTATGGCGTAGGAGAGCGTCTTGCCTGTGCCGGGATTATAATGAGCAAGGCAGGAGTGACCTTCTGCGCTGTGGTCGCCGCCGAGAGTGCGGTAGTAGCTGCAAAGCTCCAGCCAGGTGTTCTCGTTGTAGCTTGCTTCGCCCGCGCCGTAGCCCTCGTATTCCACTATTTGTTCGCTTGCGCGTTTGGCGAACGCCTTGAGCGCCGTCATAAGCGCGTCGTTCACAGGCGACATATATTGTGTGCCGTCCTGTATCCAGTAGTTATCTATGACGGTGTCCGTCTCCTTCGTTCCGTATTGGAAGTTGAGGGGAGTGTCGCCCTTGTTTGCGGCGTCGCCGAAAGCGACGTGCCAGTAGGAGATGAGGTAGAGCGATTTTGTAAGCGTAACGCTTTGCCCGTTTTCCGAGTGCACAAGCGTGTAGTTTGCAAGGTGCAGATCGGACCACTGCGATTCCGCAAGTATGTCGGCAAACAGCATCGAGTCTGTCGCCTCGTTGGGCGTTTCGCCCTGCTGAATGTGGTAGAAGCCGTCGCCCGCCTTATAGACGTTGGGATATTCGGGCTTTCCGTCAACGACCTTCACGGCCTCGGTGCGCACATCGAGGGGAGCGTCCGAGTCGTAGGAGTTGTCGGCTACCTTGAGGTTTCTCACGCCCACAAATTCCTCGTTGTCCGTGACCACATAATTCTTTATATAGAATATCGCAATGTTCACCGACATATAACGGGTGGAGCTCAAAAGCGTTATGGTCTCCCAGCCGCCCGTGTCGCCCGAACGGGTGAACGTGAGTTCTGCCGAGTTGTTCAGTGAGATATAGAGTATATCGTCGGGATCGCTCTTCACCCTGACGTCAATGGATAAAGTCTGGTCGGCTTCGAGCTCCACGTCCGTATAAACTATCGACCACGTGTTGTCGGTAGTGGGAGTTTTGCCCGTGTTGGAGGGAGTGATATATGCTCCGGCGGGATCGTCGGCAACCTTAAAGGGCCAGTTGTATATTCCGTCGCGGGTGTCAGCCGCGGGCTCGTAGAAGTGCAGGCTGCTTCCCGCCATCGAGGGGTCGAGCAACGCCCGAGTCAATTCGTCGTCCGAAGGCATTTCATATCCGTCGGGCGCCTTAACGGGCTCCGCTTCCTCGCCGGTGTCGCCGCCTTGACCCTGCTGGATACTCTGTTCGTAATTATCCGCAGTGAACGTTTCGAACATATTCAGCCATATCTGCAGGTTTGTCACCGCGCCCGGATCCAGATAGGATATAACGCCGTAGCGGTCTATCATTACCGAAACAGGTATAGAGGAGGTATCGAAGCGGGAGGAGAGCCCCGCATTGTCGGCAGACATAAAAAAGCT
The DNA here is from genome assembly GCA_947625865.1 of uncultured Clostridia bacterium. GTDB lineage: Bacteria > Bacillota > Clostridia > Christensenellales > Borkfalkiaceae > Coproplasma. The sequence continues at coordinate 1,787 of CANQQD010000017.1, read as the reverse complement.
ATAGCCGGCGTCCTCTTTAAAAGCCTTTACGGCGGCGTTCTGGTCAGTGGTCGATATTGCTATGACCTCGAGTTTATCCTTGTATTGGTTATAAGCCTCGTCGATTATCGGGAATTCCGCCCTGCAAGGCGCGCACCACGTAGCCCAGAAGTTCAAAAGCACCGCGCGCTTGTTCTGCAATATCTGCGAGAGCACCATTGTCTGACCGTTTGCGTCGGTCGCGGAAAAGTCATACATGATATCGCCGAGGTTATAGGTAAGTCCGGCGGGAACCTGTCCGGTTATTACGGAGGAGGTGAACGCCGTCGTCACAGTCGTCGTTTCGGCGTTAAGATGCTTTATTGTGCCCTCGGGGTCCTCGCTGTAGCCGCGGGGCAGGGAGGAGTATTCCACGGTGTACTCGCCAAGCTCGATGCCGAACGATGCCGAGCCGCCGATGGAAATTCCCTCTACCACGGTTTCGCCGCTCATATCCTTGATGGTAATGCGCACGCCGTCGATGGGCAGACCGCCCATGCTGACCGTTTTAATGGTATATGCGGTCGCCTTATCCTCATAGTCCGAGGGATCCACGCCCGCGGGGTAGTAGAAGGGCAAATTACCGTTGGGGTTGTTCTCGTCTACCGAGCCGTCGTCAACGACGCCCCCGTTGGGAACGCGCCAGTTGTGCACCGAACTGCACGCCGCCGCTGCGGCGCAAGCCACCGTGCAGCACGCAATAAGGCATATAAGAAGTATTTTTTTAAATTTATTCATCCGGTACCTCATAATGTGTCAGTCTGATTGGGTTCACTATAATAATACCATATTTCTTCCGCGCGCGCAACTATAATTTAATATATTAAGGCAATTTTAATCTGCTTTTCACAAATTATTTGTATAAATTCCGTTTTGCTTTCGTCAAAAAACTTATTTTATACATAATTATATAATTTTTATTCATTAATTCATTTTTGAGTTGGGGTGGGAAAAGAGGCGTGGCGCGGCAAATTATTGCCGCGCCACGCCTCTCATTGTCTTGCCCCGTCCCTCGCGCCGCCTGCGCCTGCTGCCGCCGCGGGCGGGTAAACCACCTCGTTTAAAAGCTCGCCCCTTTCGAAAAAGGCGCGGATATTCCCCACCGTTGTCTCGGCTATGGCTTCCAGCGCCTCCTCGGTCAAAAACGCCTGATGGGAGGTGACCAGAACGTTGGGCATGGATATAAGCCTTGCAAGCACGTCGTCGTTCAAAATGTGCCCCGAGTTGTCCTCGAAAAACAGCTCGCTCTCCTCCTCGTACACGTCGAGGCAGGCGGCGCCTATTTTTCTCTCCTTTATCCCGTTTAAAAGAGCCTCCGAATCTATCAGCTCCCCGCGGGAGGTGTTTATGATTATCGCGCCCTTTTTCATCATATCTATCGCCCGTTTTCCTATTATATGTTCGGTTTCGGGCGTCAGCGGGCAGTGGAGGGAGATAATGTCGCTTTTTTGTATCACCTCGCCGAACGGCGCGTATTCCACATTTTCGAGCTTCGGATATTTGTCGTATGCGAGGATATTCATTCCGAAGCCGCGGCATATGTCTATGAACGTCTTGCCGATCTTGCCCGTGCCTATAACGCCCATCGTCTTGCCGTGAAGCACGAAGCCCGTCAGCCCGTTGAGACTGAAATTGAAGTCACGGGTGCGGTTATACGCTTTGTGCACGCGCCGCACGGAGCACAGCAGCATAGCCATGGCGTGCTCGGCAACGGCGTATGGCGAGTAGGCGGGCACGCGCACCACATGCAGCCTGCCGAACGCCGCCGC
>CANQQD010000016.1 GCA_947625865.1 uncultured Clostridia bacterium | reverse complement strand
CGTATATGCTGCTCTTGGGAGCTACCGTCACGGTTACATTTTTCTTGGTTATGGTGAACGTTGCGGGCTGTTCTTCGTTAGCTTCGTTTACGAACGTCACCTTGTAGTTGCCGTTTGAATAGTTGCCCGTAAGGTTATAAGTGCCTGCCGTCACGCCCGAAGCCTTGGTTATCGTTATTTTCAGATCGTCATTGCCGCAAATTTCGCCGTTGTCGTTCCACATACTCTGCTCCACATTGGGCTCGGAATTGGAATATTCCGCAGACTGGTCCTGCACGGTTATGGTTATGCTCTTGGGCTTGATGGTGAAGTTTGCCGACGGATCGTTTGCAAGCTTATAGTTGGGATTTACCGATTTAACGGTGATGCGGGAATCGCCCACGTCTTTACCCGAGCCTTGCAGCTTAACCTGCAGATCGTCGCCCTCGACGCCGCCCGTGGTTTCCCAATATGCGCTATCACTGGAAACCTGTTGCTCCGTGCCGTTATATACCGCTTCCTGAGGCTTGAGGTTCAACGTCAACTGTCTTTGCAGAATCGTAAACTTCTTTTCAGCCGTGCCCGTATAGTTGCCGTTGCCGTTTACGGTTATCGTGCCCGCGTTTTCGCCAGCCGCTTTGTTCCCGCCGTAAATTACGGTGTAGTCCGTATCAACAGCAAGATTACCGCTTATTCCGCTTAACGAAACGGTAAATTGAGGCTGCCACTGCGCGTTTTTATAAATTATTGTGTTTGCGGGGGTAGTGATGTTTACGGTAGCTCCGGACAGATCTTTTTGCTTGATCGTGAACGTCTTTTCAGCTGCGTCCTTGAAATTGCCCTTGCCGGTAATTATTATCTTGCCCTCGCCCGCGTTCTTGTTCTCGCCGTAGCTTACGTTGTAATCGCTTCCGGAGAAGCCCGCATAGCCGCTTGCCGTTACGGTGAAACCGGGCTGCCACTGAGCCGCCTTGTAGATTATTTCATCCGCAGGCGTTGTGATCTCTATCGTCACTATATCCGTTATGCTCTTTGCGGTTATTGTGAATTTAAGAGTTTTAGCCGCGCCGTCTATGGTGAAATTGTTGTCGTTAAGCTCGATGGTTACGCTTATATTTTTGTCCGAAACGTTGGTGTTGTCGCCATAGGTCAGGCTGTATTTGCCCTCCTCCAAGGCAACGCCGTCATTCCATGTTACGCTTACCGCGGGCTGTATCTGCGAGCCCGTGTATTCGTAGCTCTGCTCCTTTAAGCTGAACGTTACCGTGGCGGGATCGATGGTGAAGTTGCCCGTCGCCGTGCCCGTATAGTTGCCCTCGCCCGTTACGGATATATCCGCCGAGCCCGCGTTTGTGTTGTTCGTGCAGACGATAGTTCCGAATGTTATGGGCTTATCCCATGCCTTTACAGCTACGCTTATATTTCCCTTTTCGGGCTGTATCGCCGAGCCCGTGTAGGTGTATTCGCCGTCCACCTTTACCGTTGCACCCGTTATATCCTTTTTGTTTATTGTGAAGGTTTGGGTAATTTCGCCCTGATAGTTGGAGTTTGCCGCCGTTGCGGTGACGCTCGCCTCGCTGTTAGCGTTTATGTTTGCGCCGTAGGCGAGGGTGAAATCGCTTTCGGAAAGCGTGAGACCGTTTGCGGTCTTTACAGTAACATCGCTCTTGGCGGGTTCGATTTTTTCGCCCGTGTAGGTGTACTCTTTATTTATCTTCACTTCCGAAATGGTTGCCGCGGTTATGGTAAATGTGCCCGTTGCCGTGCCCTTATAGTTGCCGCTACCCGTAATCTTTACGGTGCCGCCGCCCTCAACGTTGACATTGTCGCCGTATTCTATAATGTCGCTGAACGTTATTTCATGGCTCCAACTGTCTATGGAAACGGTTATATTTTTCTTTTCGGGCTTTATAGGCGAGCCTGTGTAGACGTACTCGCCGTTCACCTTTACAGTTGCGCCCGTGATATCCTTTTCGGTTACGGAGAAGGTTGCCTGCGTGAACTGAACGTCGTAGTTATCTATATCCTTGCCGCTTGCAGCGCCCACAATCGTTACGCTGCCGACGTCGGTCAAGGTTGCGGACAGGGTTATTATAACCTCGTCGTTTTCAACTATCGCGCCCTCTTCAATGCTCCAGTCGGTTTTTTCAACGCTCGCGGCGGACTGCTGCCCGCCGTTGTACACCACGGACTGGTTGGTCAATGTTACGGTTATGGTCTTTTTGGATATTTTTAAGGTTGCGGGGCTGAGATCGGTGTAGATTGCGCCGTTTTCAAGCGTGACCTTAGCCGTTACCTTGTAGCTGCCCGCAGCTTTGGGAGCCGACGTGCTGCCCTCGCCGCCGTCCTTTGTGTAGGTCAACTCGTATTCCGCGCCGTCGGGCAAGCCCGTAAGCGTTAAGGAGTGCGCTTTTCCGTCGTAGGTGACGTTCAATTCGCCCACAAATGCGGCGTGCTCAAAGCCCTCCTGCACTATTATAAATTCACCGTCGACAAAGTCGACCTTATAGTTTGCGGGCGTCATTCCCGACTTGAAGCTTGCCGTTACCGTATATGTGTTGCCGACCGACAGATCTTCGGGGGCGTTGACCTTAAAGTCGAGAAGCGCGGTAAGAGATTGCACGTCATAGTCGCTGTAGAAGCCGGAGATGGTTATTGTAAACTCCGAAGGCTCTACACCTATTGCAATGTTTCCGCCCGTAACGGTTATTGTGGCGGACTTTTGGGTGATCTCAAAGGTTGCGGTTGCCGTGCCTTGGAAGTTTTTGCTGCCCTCTACCGTCACCGTTGCCGTGCCGACGTCCTTATTCTTCGAATATGTCACCGAGTAGTACCGAGAATCTACCGTCATGTCGTCCGTGGTTACAACCGAGGTTACCGCGGGAGTATATTCGGCGTTTTTGTAGACAAAGCCGCCCGTCTTATCGATGGTTACGGTTGCGCCCGTTATGTCTTTTGCAGTGATCTCAAAAGTCTTTTCGGCAGTATCCCTGAAGTTGCCCGTGCCTGTGATTATTACCTTGCTTTCATCCGAAACATTGGTGTTATCACCGTAGGTAACGGTGTAATCGCTTGTGACGGTCAAGGTTTTTTCGCCGTCGCCCACGGTGAGCTTGACTGCTGTTACCTTGGGCTCCCACTTTTCAGCCTTGTAGACAAAGCCGCCCTCGGGAGTTTCTATCTCCACCGTTGCGCCGCGGAGGCTTAGGGGAGTTATGGAGAAGGTTTTTGAAGCCGTGCCCGTGAAGTTGCCCTTGCCCGTCAATGTGAGCTTGGCGCTTTCGGTCACGTCGGTGTTTTCGGTGTATGCGGGCTGATAATCAACCGTTCCAAAGCCGTCGAGCGTGAAGGTGTAGGCGGGAGTTTGGGCGGAACCGTTATATACATAGCTGTCGCCGTCCGTGAAGATTATTTCGCCGCCCGAGATATCCATTTTATTTATCGTGAAGTTTGTGGTAATTTCGCCCTGATAGTTGGAGCTTACAGCATGCGCGGTGACGCTCGCCTCGGTGTTAGCCTCGGTGTTTGCGCCGTAGGTGAGGTTGAAATCGCTTTCGGTAAGCGTAAGCCCGTTTGCGGTCTTTACCGTAACCTCATTCTTTGCGGGCTGAATCGCCTTGCCCGTGTAGGTGTACTCTTTATTTACCGTCAACTCCGAAATGGTTGCGGGCTTTATGGTGAAATGACCCTCTGCCGTGCCCGTAAAGTTGCCGTTGCCCGTAACGGTGACAGTGCCGCCGTCCGTTACGTTAATGTTATCGCCGTACTCTATTTCTTCATTATAGGTTACGGGCAAGCCGTCGATGGTTACGGTCAGGTCGGCGGGCGTAAGCTGTTCGCCCGTGTAAATCTGGTCGCCGTTCACGGTAATTTCCGCGCCAGAAATATTCTTTTGGAGTATGGTGAACGTTATTTGCTTGCTGCCGCCGAAGTTGCCCGTGCCCTTTAAGGTTATTGTGACAACGCCCGCGCTCGTGTGGTCTGCCGAATAGGAAACGTCGTAGTCGAGCTTTTCAAAGCTTTCGAGAGTGACGGATATTGCGAGTTTATCCCCGAGCTCCCACGGCTGACCGTTGTATATTATTGTTTCGGGTGCGGTGGTAACACTCGCTTTCGCCTCGTCTATGGGCTTGGGGGTTATTGCAACCGCGCCTTGTGCCGTGCCTTGGAAGTTGCCCGTGCCCGTAACGGTGAATGTGCTGTTTACGTCCACGTTCACGCCCTTGCCCTCGTCGAATTTAAACGTGTATTCGTCCGCGGTCAAGGTGAGAGCGCCCGCCGACACGGTGATATCGGGCTTGATTTCGGAGCCTGTGTAGACATAGCTGCCCGTGTTGACTTTAACGCCCGTAATATCCGCGGGCTTAATGGTGAATTTTGCGGGCTGCTCTGCGAGCGAGCTGTTTACAAACGTTACAGTGTAGTTATCTTTGGACGTGCCGCCAACAGTGGCGGTAATGTCGTAGTCCCGAGCGTCTGTGCCGCCGCCGGAAAGGGTGATATCAAACTTTGCGGTATTGTCCTTATCCGCCGCGCAGATAGCGTCGCCCGCCGTGCTCCAATATGCTGTGCCGGTTTTGACGCTCTGCGCCTCGCGGTTGTAGGTTGCCGTTTGGTCGTTAATAGTTACTTGTATGGGCTTGGGAAGAATTGTATAATCTATATCCCTATCATAATTACCGTCTTCAAACCAATAGTTGGCGGTTTCGGCATACGTAGCCGTGCCTGTGCAACCGGTTGCGTTGATTTCTGTATCGGGGGTAAAGCCCGGCAGCTCGGTTTCGGGCACCTGTGTGCCGTCGTCGAGGAAATAATTTACCTTTGGCGTTACCTTTTCACCCGTGTAAATAAGCTCTTCGGGGTTTGCTATTTCATAACGGGTGATTACTGCCTGATTGATTTTGAGGCTGTAGGCAGTTTCGGTTTCAACACAACCATCGTACCAATTATAGCCGTTTGTAAACGTTACTCTTATATTATAATGATCCCCGTGATTTGCGTTTTTAATGGTTTTATTATCCCTTTCGGAGCAAATAAAGGCGAAGTCATCGAGGAATTCGTGACCCTCAAACTGATCCTTTAAATATTTTTGGAGCTCTTCGGGAGTAACTTCCTTGCCGTCATAAGTTCTTTCGGCTAATATATGATTCTCCCTGTCCCAACCGACATAGGTGGGGTCGAAATACACAAGGTTCTTGTCCTCGTGCTCTTCACAACCCAATTCCGAGCAATACTCCGTTATAACGACTACGGGGTTTTCCTTTGTGGGAGTTTTATTGGGATTCTTATTGCCCTCTTCAATATCCGTCCAATCTATATGGTGCCCCGTGTGCTCTATTTTCCAACTGCCTATGCCTGTTGCGGCGGAAGTGAATTGCTTTTCAAATTCGTGATTGGCGTGCTTGGTTTTGTTTGAGGTTGCCGCTTTGCAAACGTCCACCTCTATTGCGGGTATATCGAACGTATCGCCCGAGGTTGCCGTGTAGGTGTGATTCTGTTCCAAATTTGCCAAAGTTTGATGCACCTTGTCCCAAACGCGGGCAGTAGCCTTATATTCAACGCGGTTGCAGCCGTAAATTGTGGCTGCGCCACTTTCTATTGTACCGCTAAGAGTGGCTCCGTTTGTAACAATCGTGCCGCTGCCCGTGGTTTGCACGGTGCCTAAGAATATGTGCGAAGAAAGTTTAACCGTGCCGCCGTCAACTATAAAGTTGGCGTTCGAAGTGTAGCTCGCCGCTTTAAGCGCGGTTGCATCGGGATAATATTTATTGCTTAAAACTTTTTTTACAAAGCCGTCGTAAATAAAGAAGTTTGCATTTATGTTAAGGGTTGCGCCACTGCCAACCGTAAGCGAGGCCCCGGGCATAAGTTTGTAGGCGTAATTTATATCAAATGTGCCGCTTTTAAGCGTTAGGGCATAGTTGTAGGGAATAGAGAACGCAACTTTGCTGGTGTTTATGCTTAAAGGGAAGGACATATATCCCGCCGTTGCGCCGCCCGTAATGGTTATTTCTGTTTTGCCGACGTCCTCGGTATTTCCGCCGCCGGCAGGGCGCGCGTGCTTATCGTCATATACGACGTGTGCGGAGCCGCCTCTTGTAAGATTGATAAGAGTGGTCGTGCCACTTTTATTGTTTTCCGTGCCCTCATAGCTTATAAACGGCTGGTCAATGGTTGTAATACTGCTCCAGAAATAGAGGCTGGCATGGCCGTACAATTCGCCGCCGTAGTTTATCGTGTAACCGCTTGTGCACTGGATATTTACCATTGCATAGCGTTTAAAAGGCGTTTGGTTAAGATCAAACAGGTCTTCCGTGTTTTGTCCGCCCGAATAGTCGGTTATCATAAAGGGCTGGATAAGTTTGCCGCCGCTGTTTACCACAATTCCGCCCGAGCCTGTAACTCTGCCGCACACGTCCATAACGCCGCCGTTTGCAACGGTGACTGTGCCGTTATTTACAAATTCGGAATACGCGCCCGAGGTATGACCCTGCGCGGATTGGTCGGGATAGTGCAAAACGCCGCCGACGTAAAATTCGCCGTTTACGGTTATAGTTGCGCCCGTTTTTAAAGTGAGTTTATAAACGGGGTCTTTATAATCGCCCGTAGTTGCCCAGGATACGCGCGTTTGCGCGTTTGAGGCAGTGCCCTCTTCGTAATATCCGCCCTTTGCGTTAAAGGGGATAATAAAGCGAACGCCATTGGGAATAGTAATTTCCCCTCCTATTTCGACGCTATCGATAACCACAACGTCCTTATCCGTACCGCTTCCCGCGGCGGTTAAAGCCTGTTGCAAATCGGCGGATTTATAAAATTTTCCGTTGGCGCGTACGGCAAATGTCCCATGGGGAGCTATTATGGCTTTTATATCTGCTTTTTCGGACATAACAAAGAAGTCCGCTGTTTCATCGTAGGAAAAAATCTTCGTTTGTCCGTCGCCCGTTACCTCCTGCCAGCCGTAAAAACGATAGTCATCGCTGGTGGTGGTTACGGTAAGTGTAAGGCGTTGACCGAGTGTAACTTGACCCGGATCTGAACAATCTTTTCCGTCGGCTTTTACGGAAATTTTGCCGTTTTCGGCTGCAGTATTTTCGCCATCGCTCACTTCCCAGCTGACTTCCGTGCTTTCGGGATACAAACCCAAGTTGCGGATAGTCATATGGGTCAATGTTGCTATATTGTCATAAACGGCATGGGCAAGATAGACGGTAGTTTCCTCATCTTCCGCCTTATCTTTTATGGGAATGGAAACCCTGTACCACTCGTAATCTTCCCCCTCTTCTATCAGCATAATGCTATGATTGTTGAGTTGCGGGTCCTCGTTGGTGCTTGAGTTTTTAAAATTTTTATCTTCTACTCCTTGAACAGTGTAGCCGGGATAACCGGAATGTACGTGCTTTGTAGCTGACTCAGATAACCCATAGGCGAGATTGGACGCAACATTTGTGTTAAAACCAAAACTGGTTGAAAAATCGAAATTATTAAGTTGCCCCCAACTAGTTGCCACAACAGGCGTATCCATACGAAATCCCGCCACACTATGAGATTCCATCATATTTTGCGCGGTATTGATCTTTCCCTTGCCGTCAATCTGCAATTCGAACATCAAAACACCGCTACCCTTAACCTTTACGCCGAGTTGCGAAATCTGTTTCAATTTGTTTTGTGCCGGCAAGCCTGTAAGACCGGAGGTATACGCAATGCCGCCGTCGCTTCTATCGTCGTCGCAAAACCACGGATATGTGCTGTCCTGAATTATATCTGTAATATTTTCCGCCTTGGGGTCGGCAAGCACGTCCCTTAAACCGTTTTCGGTGGGTACGTTTACAGTAAAAACAAAACTTTTATGATTGCTGTCAATTTTATACTTCAAACTATCATAACTAAGCGCAATATTGACCTCATTATTATATCTTGTCAAATTTACCGAACAAGCAATTGTATTGCCGGACGTTTCCCAATCGGAAACAGTTGCACCGTCGCAAGTTACTTTATAAACATTTTTATAATCTGTCAATAATGTTTTTATGCGAACAACCACAGAAGTTTTGCCGGAGGGCAACGAAACGACTGCATTATTTTCAATCCAATGGTCCTCATTGTCATAAAAAGCAGAAACCTGCGGCACAATTGCATATTCAAGAAGAATTTCATCCTTCAGCGAATAGCCGGTTACTTTTTTTGTGCCCGCCTTGAATGGGGTATATTTGACCAATTCAACACCCGTTTCGGTTATTTTGTATCCGGCAAGCAGCGTTCTGCCGCCGTTAGCACTTAACACTTCACCTGCTTCAGATTGCAAGTGATTAGTTTCTAAATAACCATCCGTTTGAGTCTCACCGTCAATTGAAGAGATACGTGTAGTTATATGTTTAAGCGCAAAACACATATTTACGGGCAATTGGTATTCTTTGTCAGGCTCGATATATGTCGAAACTTTTTTAAGCTCATCTTCGTTTTTAGATAAAGTTGTGTCAAACCCGTCGTTTGCTCCCTCGATGAGATATATGCGTTCTTTTGTTTTATCGTAAGAGATTTTAAGCGCCTTTTTATCGGCTATATCGTCACGGAGGCGAATGTTCTGCCAACACATGCCTTTGGTTCTTTTAGCATCTGTGGAATGACTAGCTCCGTTGGCATACAAAACAACTGTATGACTACCCGCGCCATATGTTTTTAATATATATTCGTCATTAGCAGTATTGGTGCCAACCTTTATTTCAACAAATTTGACTCCATCTATATAAACTGTAAACAAATTGTTGTTTGCATTACCGGACGGTATATTGTATTCAAAAGAAAAATACCGCTCGCCATCCACATTAAACTTCAATGACGGCACAACTGTATCGCCTTGGGGTTTAGCTGTATATTTGGTCTCTTTGCCATCTACGTCCGCCGTCTCCCAAAGATCTGCGTCATAAGCTATAGTTAAGCCGTTTGATTGCTCCTTTGTGGTTTCCTCCGCGCTTGCGGGAACGGGGCGTGTGTTACCGAAAAACAACGCCAGCGCGCCCGAAAGGGAAATTATAAGCACGGCAATGAAAGCAATTAATACAGATTTTTTTGCGATTTTCATACTTTTTCTCCGTAATTAGTTTGCCGCATTTTGGCGGCTTTTTTACAAACAAAAACAATACCCCCCCCCCCCGAAATTTTTTCGGGGGGAGGATATTGCATTTTTACGTCGGTTTTGAAATTATTTTATAACTTTATGCGACAGTTGTCAACGTTTTGAAGCAATATTTTGACGTCAGAATACGTTTGACGGGGTCACGCCGTTATATTTTGTGCCGTTTGCCTCGTCCTGCCGCTGACGGTCGAAGCCGAAATTGGCGCTGTCGGCACCGTAAATATAAAATCTGAAGTCGCGCGTGCCCGCAGCCTTGGGAAGCCACTCGCCCTCGCGCTTTATGTTGTCGTCGGTTGAATCTTTGAGCACGGATATATTTATATTATATTGTTTAATATCCGAAATGTCGGGGTTGAGCCCCTCCAACGATATCTGCGAATAGTTTATGCCGCCGCCATAGAAGGCTATGCCGCCGTGCGCATACTGCTTGCCGTTTTCGGTGTGAATAAGACCGCCGTACAGCCCCTCGTCGGTGGAATATACGAAGTTGAACATGTTCTGTATGTCGAGCTTGAGCCACTGACTGAGCGCGCTGGGCGATTCTATGAGGGTGCTGCTGTCTATCAAAGACAGGTCTTTCCACTCGTACATTCTCACGTCGCCCTCGAGCCGCAAAACAGAGGCGAACGACGTGCCGCCAGATTTTTGCCATTCGGTTGTAAAGTCGCTGTACTTGCCGGTGTAGCCCGGGGCGAGCATTACTCCCGCAAAGTTGCTTTCAACGCCGACCGCGAAGAGACCGCTCGTTTCAAGAACGCTGTTTTTCAGCGTGACGTCGGTGAGAACGTAGTGTTCGTAGAAATATTTATCGTTCAATAAATCATAGTTGTTGCTTGCGCTCTTGCCGTCGGAGGTTGAGTAGGGCAAGCCGTGCTCGTCCAGAAAAACGGGTTCGGGGTTGCCGAGAGAGGCGCGGAGAGCGCGGTTTGCGCCGACTTTGAGCAAAAATTCCCTGCCCTGCGAGAGGATGCAGCCGTCGATATTGACAATTATTCTGTCGTCGTTGCACGTCCGGGAGGAATTGAGCATGCCTATCATATAGTCGCTGCCGCTTTGATTGCCGCCGTATGTGCGCAAAACGTTCCTGCCGTTGCGGATACGGCAATTGACTATATCCACCGAGGCGTTTACGTCGAGCGTGGTGCCGACGTGGTTGAGATTGTTGAGGTTGTATGCGCCTTTATCATAGAGAGAGGAATCGAGGCAGCCGAGAAGGTTTACGCCGTAGAGCTTTATTCCGTTTGTGCGGACGAGGAACGCGCAGTTGTCCTGACCGGCTACGCTTGCCGTCTCCCTATATTTTACAAAATACAGGGGTTCGCGGTAGATATCGAAGGCGAGACTGTCTGTGCCGTCGAGAGCGTGGGATAAATATTCGGAATTTATGGTGTGACCGTTGCCGAAAACGTCGTTGGTAAACTCCATTGCATAGGTTATTTTAGCGGCTTCGGGACTTGCTTCGGAGCTGAATTTGTACCACTCGGTGTTATAGGTGGAGAGCGTGCGCTGGCTGTTCAGAATGGCCCCGCGTTCGGCAAGGGAAAGAGGGTTGCCCTCGTCGTCCGTGCCGAGCATTATGTCGTTCAGCAAAACGACCTTCTTGCCCGCCTCCACCGCCGTTTTGAGTTGGTTGTAGGTGGAGACCTGCACGCCGTCGAAAACTACGTTGACCGTGTGCGAGGTGCGCACGTTTTTGCCGAACAGGCTGTTGCCCTTCCAGAAGAAGGTTACGGTGGCTTCGCCCGTGCCAACGGCTTTGAGCGAGAACGCGCCGTTTTCGCGCGAGACGGAGATGATATCCGACGAGACTTCGGCGTCTATGTCGTTGAAGCCGTCCACCCTTGTGACGCCGCCGTAGGTTATGGTTTTAACGGAGAGGCTGCTTGGCGTAAGCTCGCCGTCCGCGTTGTAGGCGCTGCCGCCTATGGTATAGCGTTTGGCCAAATCGAGCGACTTGGGAATACCCGTTAGAGTTATCGAGGATATTTTTGTGACGGCGGTGACCTCTATTTCCCTGCGCGCGATGACCGTGCCGCCGCGCGAGGCTTCGACCGAGAGAACGAACGCGTCCGAGCTACCCGAGGCTGTGACCGTCACCTGCGCGGAGTCTGCGTTTTTAAGGGTAACGGAGCTGTCGCTCACGCTCCACATAAAGGTCACGTCTTCGGCAGACACGAGGGGCACTGCCGTGAATACGGCGGGCGACGAACGGTAGACGGAAGCCGTGATATTGTTGCCGTCGAGCTGCATGGGCATATCCGTGTCGACGTTGAAGTCGAACTGACGGAAGCTGAAGCGGACTACCGCGTTCTCCCTGCCTGCGGTGAAGTTGACGGCGAGTTCGCCGCGCTCCCCCTCAACCTCGGCAAAGGCTATCGTAACCATATACCGCCGCGAGCCGAGAGCGCTGACGGTTGCAGTATATTCACTGCTCTCCGCAAATACGGGCTGCGACGAACTCTCCACATAGAAGGAAGCCGACTTTGCGTCGCGGTCTATAAATATGGTATTGCTGCCCCCGACGCCGTTGACGAGTATCGCCGAGGACGACGGGCGGGCAACGTTGAGACCGACTGTCTTTTCGATTTTGCCGTTGACGCCGTCGGGAAGGGTAAAAGTGAGTTCCGCGGCTCCGCTGAACGGCAGAAGGATCTCCCTTGCAAGGCTGTTGACAATAGCCGTTTCGCCGCCCGTAACGGAAATATCGGCGACCACGTCGGCGGGTTCGGCCTTCAGGGTGTAGCCATAGAGACCCGTGCCGACGTCGGCTGTGTAAACGCCGCCGTCCCCGTCGAGCTCCGTTTGGACGCCGTCGGTTTTGGAGAAAAGCGAAAAAGTGAAGTCGTACGCCTTGGTGGACGTGGCTATGACGGTGATGCTGTCGGAATAATTTCCGTCGTTGCTCACCGCCGTTATTACAGCCTCGCCTTCGCGCTTGGCTATTATTTCGCCCTTTTCGCCGACCTCGACCGCTTCGGGGTTGTCGCTTTTTATTGTATAGCCCGAGTTGGTGGCGTTTTCGGGAAGAACGTCTGCCGTGACGGTATATTCGCCGTGGTCGGCGATGTCGAGATAGAGGTTGTCGTACTCGTCGAGACCCTCTATCTCCTGCCTGTTTATCCTTATGCCGTTTGCCGAAACGTTGACGTTGAGGCTGACGACGTTGACGGACGAGAAGATTATGAATACGAACAAAAGAGGCACAACGAGTATGAGAGCAATGACTATTTTACGCATCAGAGTTCACCGCCTTCAAATTCATAGTATTTTTTGCCGAGCTTGCCGATAAGATACAGATATGCAAGCACGGAGCTTACGACCGCGGCGCCGCCGGCAATGAGATATGTGGCGTAGCCGAAGTCGGAATTGAACAAAAGCATTATCAAACGGATGACGAATACCGCGCCGCCCACGAGCACGGACACGAGCAGTCCGAGAACTATGAGGGCGCTGACTACGTTGTCCGATTCCTTTATTTCGCCGTCGTCCTCCGTGGAGAAACGGGCGTGGTTGAAGTCATAGCGGGTGGCGACGCAGACGTGCACAAAGCCGAAGAGCGTGCCGACTATGAAGATAAACAGCGCCGAATACCAAACAAGATAGCCCGTGGAAGCCAGAAGTACGGCGGTGGCAAGCTGGCTCACTACCGTGACCAGCATGCAAAGGAATACCTTGGAAAAGAACACCGTTTTATAGCCGAAGGGCATTGCCTTGACCGTGTAGAACATCTGGCCGTCGCGGCTTATGTTGGTGGCGCAGAACACGTTGGTGAGCGCGCCGAACAAGAGCGTGAGGAACAGCGCGAGCTCGGGGTTACATTCGAGCCCGACGAGCGTGGTTACGAGAGAGGAGCTGATGGACATACAGAAATAGACCATGAGCGGCATTATTACCGCGACCGAGAAATATGAAAACATATAGGACGGGGTGCGGAATATGAGCAGAAATTCCTTTTTTACGAGAGCGAAAAAGCCGCTTTTGCAGTTTGAGAGAGGCTTGCTCCTCCTTATGAACCTTTGGGTGCCGGCAACGCGGGACTGGAGAGCGCCGCGGAGGATATAATTTATTATCACGACCGAGAGCACGAGGCAGACGGCGAGCACCGCCACTATCCCCAGACCGCTTACGAGATACTCCGTGCCCGTAAACATATTTGCAAACCATTTGGCGGGATACATATAGGAGACGGCGCCCGCTATGGCGCTCATCCTCGCCTCGTTGAAGAAATATCTGAGGCTGTCGCCGAGGAGCATTTCCTTGACGCCGCCGAGGATTATCGAGTACAGATAGAACAAGCCGCCGGCTATTGCCGTGACGAGAATGAAATTAATTACGAATTTACTCTGCAAAAAACGTGACAGCAGATTGAACGGCAGCGCAAGCACGGAGCCTATGGCTATTGTTATGAGCGGAAGCACGAAGCACGCCGGAACTGTGAACACGAAAAACAGCGGCGACACCGCGGAATGAATGGCTACCGTGATGTTTACGGTGAGCACAGCCACCGCGGAAAAGACAAGCTGGTTCAAATATATTACGATGAGCTTGGATATGAACAGCGACTTTGCGCCTATGGGCATTGCGGCAAAGGTCTTTATGTCGTCGGCATTGAAGATCTCGTGGTTTATGCGGCTTATGGCGCTTATCGTCATAAATATTATGACTATAGTATAGACTATGGAGAGCAACTCGCCGAGCCTTAAAGGCACGTTTACCGCGCCCCCGTCCTTGACGGAAATATAGATATCCATGAACCTTCCGAAGAAAATTATGAATACCGTCATGAGCATTGCTATTATGGCAAGGCGGAGAATGAAGCCGACAACGTCGAAATTCTTGCGCTTGTAGCCGTAGGTGCGCTCTATAAACTGCTTTTTAAGCAGGGTTTTTATGAGATGAAAGTTTATCTTTTCCTTCATTGGTCGTCCTCCGTTTGTACGGCGGAGAGCCCCGCCCTGTCGTTGAGCGCCTCTTCCGCCGCTTCCCTCTCGCCCTCGAGGAAAAACTCCTCGAAGTCGAAGGAGGGATCCTCCACCATGGCTTTTACGTTGAGGTCGGATATCTGCTTGCCCTTGCGTATCAGAACGACCCTGTCGCAGATGCGTGCGACGGTGTGCAGGGCGTGCGACGAAAAAATTATACAGTTGCCCATGGCGACGTATTCGTGCATGAAATTCTGCACGGCGCGCATGGTGCGGGGGTCGAGCCCCGTCATGGGCTCGTCCATTATCCAGAGCTTGGGCATATGGATAAGCGAACCCATCATGCAGATCTTCTGGCGCATGCCGTGGGAATATGAGGAGATAAGATTGTTCACCGCATCGCCGAGGCAGAACACCTCCTCGAGCTTTTTGAGACGCTCTGCCCTGCGCTTCGTGGGAACCTTGTAGGCGTCGGCCATGAAAGAAAGATATTGTATGCCCGTCATCTTGATAAAGACGGCATGGTTGTCTGTGACAAACCCCATGCTCTGCTTGGCTTTGACGGGGTCTTTCTTTATGTCGTGACCGTTTATATAAATTTCTCCGCCCGAAAAAGGCAGCATACCCTCTATACATTTCAGGGTGGTGGATTTGCCGGCGCCGTTGTGTCCCAAAAGCCCGACTATCTCGCCCTCGTAACAGCTGAACGTCACGTTTTCCACGGCGTAGACGGAGCTTCCGGAATACTTTTTGTAAAGCCCGTTTACCCTTACCACTTCCTGCGGCGTTGTCGATTGCATTTCATACCTCTCGCTATACTTCTCTGGCTTGCGCATATGCGCGCGCCTGCATAGCCCGTAGACTACTTTATCATATAATTTTACATTTTGCAAGAAATTATCAAAATATGAATTAAAATCAAAAAATTTTTTAAAAGCGGACTTAAAAACAAAGCGCGGCTTTGCGGCGTGCTGCCGAACGGAAAAAACGCCCCGCGGAAAAACCGCCGGGCGTTTTTTGACGCATTATGCAGTTACCCGCCCACGGCTGCGCCGAGGGACGGGAAAATCATTCGTTTGCCGTTGCGGGGGAATATACCCTTGCAGCCAGCTCCTGATTGAGCATATATAAGCCCTTGGGCTCGCTGCCGAACAGCTTCATCTTCTTTATGAGGTCGTCGGCGTTCTTCTCCTCCTCGCCCTGCTCCTTTACGAACCAGTCCAGAAACTGCATGGTTTTGAAGTCCTTGGCGGCAAAAGCCTCGGCATAGATCGCGGTGATGAGCGAAGTAACGTATTTTTCGTGCTCGAGCCCCGCAAGAAGAGGGTCGAGATGGGTTTTGAATACCTTGTCGGGCTTATCGATGGCGCCGAAGGTCACCCTGTGGCCGCTGTCGAGCAGATATCTTCTTATCATGAACGCGTGGTCGCGCTCCTCCTGAGCCTGAATTTCATACCAATGCGCAAAGCCGTCCAGCCCCTCGTCCTCGAAATAGTTGGCGAAATCGAGGTAAAGATAGGCCGAATAAAGCTCCTTGTTGATCTGGTCGTTCAAAAGCTCTGCAATCTTTTTTTCAAGCATAACAATAATCTCCTTTTGGTTTGAACTTTTTTGTCACGATAATTATATAGCCGTAATTTGCGAAAAGCAACTGATTAAAAAGCATTTTTTCAGATTTTTCTCTGAATGACAGAATATGCCAGCGGGCGGTTTGAATAACGGCGGGAAAATGAGCAAGAATAATTTGTGACGGAGGAAAGTTATGCAATTCGACGAAACTAAGACTTACAGAAATCTTGCAAGAAGCTTTGCGGGCGAGAGCCAGGCGGGAATGAGATACCAGCTCATTGCGCGCATGGCTACACAGCAGGGTTATATTACCCTTGCAGATACCATAAAGACCATTGCAAAAAACGAAACGGTGCACGCAAGGAGATTCTTTGAGGAGCTCAACAAGCGCGGCGAAAAGCTCGACAATATCGAGCTCGAGGCGGGATATCCGTACCACGGGGGCGATCTTGAAACGAGCCTTAAGTTGGCTGCCGAGGATGAGCACAAGGAGCATGCGGAAGTCTATCCCGCTTTTGCAAGAGACGCCGAAGAGGAAGGTTTTAAGGATATTGCAAACCTTTTCAAACTGATCGCGCAGGTTGAGGTGAGACACGAAATGGTGTTCAACTACCTCTACGAGGCGTTCAAAAAGGGCGTACTTTACAGTAACGAAACGCCTATCCTCTATGTTTGCGGCGAGTGCGGATATATGCACACATCTACAAAAGCATGGGACAGATGCCCGCTTTGTAATGCAAGCCAGGGCGAAGTGGAGTTGCACATTCCGTTTGAGAAGGAGAAAATATGAGAAAGACCAACGAAAACAAGCAGTCCAAGAGCAAGGATTGCAGCGGTAAGGGCAGCTGTGGCACGAAGAATTCCAAGAACAGCAAATAAGTTTAAGGACTGCTTCGACCCGAACGGCAGCTATACGGGCGCTCCGCTTGACGGAGGAAAACCCGTGCAGGACGCCGACGATTTGTAAATTTACAGGTCGGATCACCGCGCGCGGCAAAATTTGAATAGCGGCTTATCGCTGAAATTTTACCGCAGTTCGGAGCTTGATTTTTTCAAGAACGAAAGGGGCGGCGGACGAAATGCTTCGTCCGCCGCCTTTTTGCCGTTGGTTTTTTAAAGACGTTTTATTATTTTGGCGGGATTGCCCGCTATTACCACGTTGGAGGGGAACGACTTTGTAACTACAGAGCCGCTTCCGACTACGACGTTGTCCCCGAGAGTCACGCCCGGATTTATCACGGCGCCGCCGCCTATCCAGCAATCGTCGCCTATGGTTACGGGCTTGCCGTATTCCAGACCCTTTATCCTCGTTGCCCTGTCTAAAGGGTGGGTCGCCGCGTAAATGCCTGCCTGCGGGGCTATAAAACAGTTGTCGCCTATCCTGACTTTGCACACGTCTAAAATACATACCCCGTAGTTGCAATAAAAATTGTCGCCGACCTCTATGTTAGAGCCGTAATCGCAGTAAAAACCCTGCGCAAGATAGGGGTTTTTGCCGCTCTTGCCCAAAAGCTCCTTCGCTATCTGCGCGCGGCGTTCGGCGGAGATATCGGTGTAGAGCTCCCTGCAGAGCTTGTGGGCCCTCTCGCCCTCGGCTTGCAGATCAGCATCGCATATATAGAACTCGCCTGCGAGCATTTTTTCTTTATTGGTCATAAAATTCTCCGTACGTGTTGAGTTTTCGGCGTATTTTTAAAGTATGCCGTCGATAAATTCCCCGGGGTCGAACAGCTCCAGATCGTCTATTTTTTCGCCCACGCCCGTGAACAGCACGGGGATCTGCAACTCGCTGCAAAGGGAAATTACGAACCCGCCCTTTGCGGAGCTGTCGAGCTTTGTGAGGACTATGCCGTCGAGTTCCACGGCTTCGTCGAAAATTTCCGACTGGCTTATGGCGTTGTTGCCCGTGGTGGCGTCTAAAACGAGGAGCTTATAAAAACTTGCCTGCGGCATTTCGCGCTCGACGACCCTCGACATCTTTTTGAGCTCCTCCATGAGGTGGGCTTTGACGTGAAGCCTGCCCGCCGTATCTATTATGACTACGTCGGTGCCCCTCGCCCTTGCCGAAGACAGGGCGTCGAAAACGACCGCCGAAGGGTCGCTGCCCTCCTCGTGCTTGACTATGCGGACGTTCGCCCTTTCAGCCCATACCGTGAGTTGGTCGGCGGCTGCGGCGCGGAAGGTGTCTGCCGCGGCTACGGTGACGGACTTATGCTGCTTCAAAAAATAATTGGCGAGTTTGCCCACGGTCGTAGTTTTGCCTACGCCGTTTACGCCGACGAGCATTATTACCGCCGGATATTTTATTTCGGGGATCTCGGCTTCCGTCAGCTTTTCCTCGAGAACGTCCTTTAAAAGGTCGGTTACAAATTCCTTGTCCTTCAATTTTTCATGGCGGGCTTCGGCGCGGATCTCCTCCACTATCTCCTCCGCGGTGGTCACGGAGATGTCGGCGCCTATGAGTATCTCCTCGAGCTCGTCGTAGAACTCGTCGCCTATTTTGTTCTTGGAAAAAAGATTGGACAGAGCGGACGAAAAGCTGTCCTTGGTTTTTTTGAGAGCGTTCTTTATTTTTGAAAAAAGACCCATTTTTTACACCTGTATCACGTTTTGGTTACATTACGGTGTCGCCGCCGAGCCTCTCCTCTACCTCGGAGAGTTTGACGGAAACTATTTTTGACACGCCCTTTTCCTCCATGGTCACGCCGAAAAGGATATCGGCGTTTTCCATCGTCGGCTTGCGGTGGGTGATAACTATGAACTGCGTGTTCTGCGCGAACTTTTTGAGGTACTTTGCATAGCGGGCGACGTTGGCTTCGTCGAGCGCGGCCTCTATTTCGTCGAGCACGCAGAAAGGCATGGGGCGCATGCCTATTATGGCAAAGAGAATGGCGATAGCGGTAAGGGCGCGTTCGCCGCCCGAGAGAAGGGATATTTTGGTGAGTTTTTTGCCCGGAGGGCAAGCAGTGATCTCCACGCCCGCGTTCAGAGGGTCGTCGCAGTCGGTGTAGTCGAGCTGAAGCTCTGCCCTGCCGCCTCCGAACAGTTCCTTGAAGGTGCGTTTGAAGTTTTCGCTTATTGTTTCAAAGCCCTCGTTGAAGATCTTGAGCATTTCGGCGCGGATATCGTCGAGGGCGGTTGTCAGATCGCTTATGGCCTTTTCGAGGTCCTCCTTGTCGACGAGCATCTTTTCGTGGCGGGCGACGGTTTCTTCGTACTCTGCCACCGCCTCCTCGTTGTAGCCGCCCAACGCCCCGAGCTGGCGGCGGAGCGTGGTTATTTTAGAGCCTGCCGCGGACGCGTCGAAGTCCTCCACCTTATATTCGAGACAAGCCTCGTAGTCGGCGTTATATTCCTCCGTTATGCGCTGCTGCAGGTTTTCGAGGTCGCTGTCGATCTTTAAAACAGCCATCTCCACGGCGTGCTGCCTGTCCTGCATTTTGTCGCGCTCGGTAGCGCATTCGAGGCGCTCGATATCTATCTCCTTTATCCTGTCGTTGTACTTTGCCTTAGCCGCAGCCGTGTCCTTTATGCGGACGCGCAGATCGTTTACCACAGCCTGTTCCTCAGCGGTTAAGGCTGTGCGCTCGGCCTGAATGTTGAGCTCCTCTATCTGGCACTGTATTGCGGGTATATTTGCGTTTATTTCCTTTATCTTGTCCGTCAGGGAGTCGCGTTCCTTATTGAGACGGACGGTGTTTTCGGCTCCCGCCTTTACCGCGCTTTCGAGCGAGGCTATTTTGACGAGCATGGAATTGAGCTCCTCGCTTGCCGCCGTGCGCTGGGAAATGAGCTTGTCGTAGTGGGCGCTCATGTCGTCCATCTTCTCGGACGCCTCGTCGGAGCGCGCGGAAAGATCGCTCGCGCCACGGCTTACGCCCGAATATTCGCTGTCAAGACCGGAGAGTCTGCTGCGGAGGGCGTCGACCGATTGACCGTAGGCGGCGTATTCGCTCTCGGCGGAGGTCTGCGCCTGCATGAGCGAGGATTGCTTTTCGGCGAGCTGCGCGAGCTCCACCCTTGCGTTCTGGAGACGGGCGTTCAAAAGATCCAGCTCGTTGTCCGCCTCGGCTTTTGCCGCGTCGAGCTCCCTGCGCCTGTCGTCGGCGCGGGAAAGGAAGCTCTTTTTGACCTCCAAACTCTCCTCCAACTCCTTTATCCTGCGCTCGTTGGCGAGAAGGTTGCCCGAATTTTCCCTGCGGGAGCCGCCCGTCATTGAGCCGCTGACGGCGATAACGTCGCCGTTCAAAGTAACTATTTTGAACGCGCGCGGATATCTTGCGGCGATCTGCGTGGCGTTCTGTATATTGTCTACTATCAATGTGTTGCCGAGAAGATTATGAATGACGTTCTCGTACTTTTTATCGAATCTGACCAGATTTATGGCATAGCCCAAGGCGCCCTTGTCGCGGACGGCGGACTTTATCTGGTCGTTCTCGAAGTGGGGACGCATCGCCTCGATGGGCAGGAACGTGACCTGACCGCCGCGGGTACGCTGCAAATATTCTATAAGGTATTTTGCGTCGTCGCGGGTGCGGGTTATTACGTTCTGCATAGATCCGCCGAACGCCGTCTCGATGGCGACCTCGTACTCCTTGTCGCAGGAAACAACGTCGGCTATGAGTCCCTGTATGCGCGAGGACAGATCCATGTCGTTGAGACTGTGGCTGAGAAGGTTCCTTACGGAATAAACGTAGCCCTCGAATTTGTCGCGCAACGCCCTGTATGTTTCGAGGCTGGCGTCGATGGAGCTTATCTGCGCCTCGGCGTCGTATATCTGCTTTACGAGAAGCTGTACGCGGTTTTCGGCGTCTGCGACCTTGCTTTCGGCCTCCTCCAGAAGGGAGCTTTCGTTGCCCAAAAAATCGGAGAGGGAATTGCTTTTTTCAATACATGCCGCATATTCGTCCCTCGCCGCGTCCCTGCGCGCACGGATCTTTTCCATGTCCGCCTCTATTTCGGTCAACCGCTCGGCAAGCAGTTCCTTCTGCGCCGAGAGAGAGCCCATGTTCTGCCGCATTTCGGACAGATCCTTGAATGCGTCCATTACCTTTTTGCGGTGCTCGCCCGTCATATATTCGTATTCGGCGATAGATTTGGTAAGGTCGTTTATCTCGCCGCGGAGCCCGTCGCAGGACGCAGTCATTGCGTTTATCCTTTCGGTGTTTTTGCTGCTCACAGCTTCGGCGCGCTTTAATTCCCTGTCTATCTCGTCTATGCGCTTTGCCGAATAGCTGAGTTCCTCCTGCGCGGAGGCAAGACGCGCCTTTACGGCGCGCGCCTTTTCGGTGTAGAGCTGGGTCTGGCCGCTCTTATGCTCGATATTGACCTCGTAAAGGCGTATCCTGTCGTTCAGGTCCTGTAGGTCAATGTCCGCTTTGTTCACGTTGTCGCGGCAATCCTGATACTCCTTCAAGAGGTCGGCTGCGCGCGTATCGAGGGCGGTCAAGCCCTCGGCTATGGCGGCGCCCTGCGTGGCGAGCATTGCCTTTTCGCCGGCGGCGCTGTCGTGGCGGGTTATGTACAGGTTCATCTCCTGTATGCGGAGCTGTGAATATAAGTCGCGGTATTTCAAAGCGTTCTCGGCGGCTTTTTTCTGCGAGGGAAGTATTCTTTCGACCTCCTGAAGCCTCTGGTTGAACACGAACAGATTGTCGCGGGCGGCGTCGAGCTTGCGCTCGGCCTCGGCCTTTCTGTCCTTGAACACAACGATGCCCGTAGCCTCCTCGAATATGGAGCGTCTGTCCTCGGGCTTGGCGTTCATTATCTGCTCTATCCTGCCCTGCCCTATGATGGAGTAGCCCTCCTTTGCCGCGCCCGCGCCGTGGAGGAGCCTTGTGAGTTCCTTCATCCTCGAGACCTGCTTGTTGAGTATGTATTCGCTCGTGCCGTCGCGATAGAGACGTCGGGTCATTTCGACTTCGTCGCAGTCGATATCGAAAATGCGGTTGGTGTTGTCGAAGGTGAGCGTCACCTCGCAAAAGGACATCATGCGCCTCTTTTCGGTGCCGCCGAAGATAACGTCCATCATCTGCGAGCCGCGCATCATTTTTGCGGACTGTTCGCCGAGGACCCAGCGTATTGCGTCGGCAACGTTGGACTTGCCGCAGCCGTTAGGACCTACTATACAGGTCACTCCCTCGCCGAGCGGGATCACCGTCTTGTCGGCGAAGGACTTGAAGCCTACGAGTTCTATCTGTTTGAATGTGAGCATAAGTTTCCCTGCTGTACTTATTTTTGTTTTTTGCGGCACGCCGCGCTTTGCTGTGCGGTCAACGCCTGTTCAAATATCCGAGAGCCGACCTTGCGGCGAGCTGGTCCGCAGTTTTGACGTTCTCAGCCTCGCCCGTGAAGGTAATGCCGTCTATATTTACCGACGAGCGGAACAGCGGCTTTTGGGGCGTGCCCGTATTCTCCCGTACGTATTCGGGCAGGGGCTTGCCCGCGCCCTGCAGCCATTCCTGCAACTCGCCCTTGTAGTTCTTTTGGGTGTTGGCGGGCTTGAAGGGAAGCGTGCGATGTACAAACGACCGCGCCGCGTCCATGCCGCCGTCGAGATATATTGCGGCGAGCACCGCCTCGTATGCGGACGGAACGGATTTTTTTAAGACCGTGTCCCCCTTGCTCCTTATAAAAAACCCTGCAAGCCCGAGTTCTTCGGAAACGGGAGTGAGCGCGCTGTCGGAGACGAGTTGCTTGCGTCTCTCGGTGAGTTCGCCCTCGGTCTTGTCCTCGTCGTAAATTCTTTCGGAGACGAGAAATTCGAGAATTGCGTCGCCGAAAAATTCCAGAACCTGATTGTTGTCCTCAGGGTCGAATGACGGAAGGGTGAGCGCCCGCTTTATCAGACCCTTGTCCTTGAATACATACCCGAGGCGGTTTTCTATTTCGGGATAGTTCATTGAATTTCCTCTGCGGGAATGAGGGAATCGAGGTCGACCTCGCCCAAGAGCTTTTCCACCGCGGGAACGAGCCCGTTGCGGTAGATCTGCGCCGCATTGGCTATGGAAGCCGTGATGGTTTCGGGCTTGGAGGAGCCGTGGCTCTTCACGACTACCTTTTTGAGTCCCAAAAGGAGCGCGCCGCCGAAGCGGTTGAAATCGAGCTGGCCTCTCATTCTCTTTACTACTCCCTTTGCGCCCAGATAGCCCATCATGGAGAAGATATTTCTTTTAAATTCCTTTTTCATTACGTCGATGACGAGCTTTCCGCAGCCCTCTATGGATTTCAAGGCGATGTTGCCCGAAAAACCGTCGGATACGACCACGTCGCAGTCGCCCATCATTATGTCCCTGCCCTCGACGTTGCCGATGAAATTTATTCCCTTCATCTGCGAGAGATATTTATATGTTTCCCGGTGGAGCGGGTCGCCCTTGTGCTCCTCCGTTCCGTTGTTCAAAAGCCCGACCTTGGGGTTCTTTATCCCGAAGCCGACCTCGGCATATGCCGAAGCAAGAACGGCAAACTGGCAGAGCATTGCGGGCTTGCACTCGGCGTTGGCGCCGCAGTCGCACAAAAGGGTGAACGTGCCGCGGGAGTTGGGTATGGCGGGACAGAGCGCGGGGCGTTTTACTCCGCGGATCCTGCCTAAAATGAGCTGACCGCCCACTATGGTTGCGCCCGTCGAGCCCGCCGTGACGAGGGCGCAGATGTCGTCCTCTTTTTTGAGCATCCAATATGCGGTCACAAGCGAGGAGCCCTTCTTTTTTATAGCCTCGGTCGGAATGTCGTTCATATCTATCACGTCGGGGCAATCGACGATCTCGAGGCGGGAGCCGTCGTACTTGTATTTCGACAGCTCGGCCTCTATTTCTTTCTGCCTGCCGGTCAAAATAAGATAGATGTCCCCGTCCGCCTTCAGCGCGTCTACCGCGCCCTTTACGGTGACGGGCGTGGAATCGTCGCCGCCCATGGCGTCAAGCAATATTTTTATCATAGCCATCTCCGAAAAAAATTGATACTTTCCGATTATAACACAAGCCGTTTAAAAACACAAGTTATTGTATATTGAAAATTTGAATTTTCAATATTTGGGCCGCCCTCCGCCTCTTGTTCCTGCGTTTCGGGCGGATCGGCGGCAAGGGTGACGCGCTTTTGCGGGGCATAGCGGTCGGTGCGGAGCTTTATTTTCCTGACAAAGCCCGAGCGGTTTATCACAAGATAGCCCTCGCTCAGAACGCCGTCCTTGCCCTCCCTTACAAGCGCGGGGTCGTAGCACTGCTCCTCCTCTGCGGGAATTATCTCCTTTACCTCGCTTTCGACTGAGTAGGAGGCGCCGTCGCTCTTGCCGTAGATCTCGAACGTGACGGCTCCATTTGACGTGCGGGAGCGGATATAGACGGGGAAAGCCGAGGGATTTTTGAATTTGAGGTCGCACGAACTTCCGCTGACCATGGCGTCGCGCGAGGGCGGAACGTAGCCCACGGCGAGGGAATGGGGATGATATTCCGTGACCGTCATACCCGAGAGAAGGGCGGCGTTATAGAGGGTCGTGCTCACCTGACACACCCCGCCGCCGACGCCCTCGACGTACTCGCCGTTTTCTATTATCTTTGCCGTTTTAAAGCCCCGTTCGGGCAGCCTTGCCCCCACAGTATCATTGAACGAAAGCGTTTTGCCGCCCTCCACGACTACGCCGTTCAACAGCGCGGAGGCAAGGCGGATATTGCTTGCGCGGTTTACGTTTGAGCCGTCGAAATAGGTCGTGAACCTGCCCAAAAGAGCTGTTTTTTCCTTTACCGAACTAAGGGTTGTGCTGCGGAAAGAGGTGTGATACCTTACGGTGACAGGTTCGAAGCCGCCCTTTAAGGAGTTGAGGATATCCGATTTAAGCCGCGAGGGGTCCGCCTGCCTGCCGTCCGCGCCCCCGAAATAGACAAATGGCTCGCCAGAGGTTTTGAATTGGGCGTACGGCTCCACCTTTTCCACCTTTTCCTCGCGGCAGATGTCCGAAACGATCTCGTTTATGCCGCAAAGATAATAACGGACCTCCGCCGTGTATTCCCCGCCGCGCTTTGCGGAGCCGAGGATCTGCCTGAAATCGTCCTTGTAGGAAATTTCGGGATATGTGAATACGTATTGAGTTTTTTCGCCGATTATCTTCAGCGACTTGCCCTTTAAGTCCTCCTCGGCGCGCCTGCGCAGTTTTTCCACAGCCGCGCCGACGGTGAGACCGCCGACGCTCTCGCCGTTTACGGTGACGCCCTTGGGCACGGCGCGAGCAAAGCCGCACAAGCAAAAAATAAAGCCCGCCGTGACGGCGGACAATATGAGGAGCGTATTGAGTTTTTTAAGGAAATTTAACAAATTTTCAACCTTTGCAAGAGGGCTTCGGACGGATGAAAGACAGGCGAGCCCACCCTTCTCGCGCCTCCCGAAAAGTGTGTGTCGGAGCCGCCCGTGACCAGCAAGCCGAATTCCCTTGCAATCTCCCTGAAGTATGCCGTTTGTATTTCAGTATGCGCAGAATACACGGCTTCTATGCCGCCGAGACTCTCGCGGGCAAGGCGGGCTATCAGCGAATACAGCTCGGTTTTACCCAGATCTATGCGCCCGGGATGGGCTATTACCGCCGTTCCGCCCGCGGAATTTATTACCTGTATTGCTTTTTCGGGCGTCGGACGGCAAATATTTACAAATGCGGGCTTGCCGTACATCATATAGGTCATGTAGAATTTTATAGGGTCGGAGGCATAGCCCTTTTTGACTGCCGCGCGGGCTATGTGCATGGCGTGGACGGGAGTTTGGTCGCTCTGCCTCTCCGCGGCAGCCTCGGCAAAGCTTATATGGACGCCGCATCCGCCGAGCTTACAAAGTATCGCCCCGGTGCGCTCGAAGGAGCCCTCGCGGAGTTCCTTTAAAAAATCGCGGAAAACGGCTGAACCGAGGTCGAAGCCATAGCCGAGAGTGTGTATTTTAACGTCCCCCACGTAAGCCGAGATCTCTATGCCGTTCACGCTTTTTATGCCCGCGTTTTCGCATACCGTGTTGAATTCTTCGGTGTTGGCGGCGGTGTCGTGGTCGGTTATCGCGACGAGGGAAAGCCCCGCCCTTAAGGCTTGGGCTGCCGCCTCTTCGGGAGTGAAAAGACCGTCGGAGGCGCGGGTGTGGACGTGTAAGTCTGCCGTCATATCCTCACCTTTCCTCCCTCTATGCGTATTTTCGTGGTCTCGAGCCCGTATAAAACGCGCTCGGCGTGGGTGCATGTGAGTATCGTCTGCCTGTCCTGCGTGAGCCCGACGAGCTTCTTGCGGCGGGGCAGATCGAGCTCGCTCATCACGTCGTCCAGCACGAGCACGGGATATTCGCCCGAGAGCTCCCTGAAGATCTCTACCTCGGCAAGCTTTATTGCGAGCGCAGCCGTCCTCGTCTGGCCCTGCGAGGCGTAGGACTTAGCGTCCGTGCCGTCTATCTCTATATCTATGTCGTCGCGGTGGGGACCCGAGGCGGTGTAGCCTAAGCGTATATCGCGCTCGTAATTGTTCGAAAGCTCGTTGTAGAGGCGTTTTTTCAGCTCCTCCTCGCTGCCGGCATACTTCCTTTCGGGGGAGATGGAGAGCCGCTCCGCGCCGTCGGTGAGCTTGAGGTGAAGGTCTGCGGCGACGGGCGACAGGCGGGATATGAAGTCAGCCCGCTGCCTTGCGATCGTGGCGGCGTATTTACACAGCTCCTCGTCCCAGACGGGCAATAAATCGTAGACCGTGTTGAGATTTTTCTCCTTTAAAAGGTTGTTGCGCTGCTCGAGTATCCTGTTGTAGCGGACGAGAGCGATATAGTAGGGGCGCGACAGCTGGGAGATGGAAACGTTGAGAAATCTGCGCCGCTCGTCCGGACCGTCCTGTATGAGCCTCAATTCGTGCGGGGAGAAAAATACGGCGAAAAGATTGCCGAGGATATCGGCGTTGCGGGTGATCCTGTTGCCGTTCACCCTTATCTCCCTGCCCCCTTCGGTGATCTCTGCGGAAATTTCGAGCGTGCCGTATCTGCCCTCCGCGGTTGCGGAAATCCGGGCGCACGTTTCGCCGTGGCGGATGAGCTGCTTGTCGCGCTTTGCGCGCGGCGAAGTGCCCGTGCACAGATAATATACGGCTTCCGCGCAGTTGGTTTTACCCTGCGCGTTCTTGCCGTAGAGCACGTTCAAACCCGCCCCGAAATTTATGCTTTCGTCGGCATAATTCCTGAAATTTTTTAAATTCAAATTTTTTATGCGCATTTATCGGAAAAATACTTTATTTTAATTGTTTTTTGTATTATAATCGTATATGAGCATCGCTGTTTACACTATTATAACAAAAATTTTTTAAAATTCAAAGGATATTTGACCCGTTATGGCAGAAAAGGGAAACTTTGACTTCATTTATAATCCCATAAAAGAGAAGATGCAGGAGCTTGTGTCGCACATCAACTACACCACCTACATCGAAAAGCTGATCCCCGTGGATATCGACGGCAGATATATCGTGCTCGAAACGCCCACCGAGAGCTTTGCAAAGTACATAACGGGCACGCTTGCGGAGAAGATGCGCGAAGCCATCATCAAAGCCGACGTAGGGCTTGTGGATTTTCGTTTGAGAGTTGAGGGCAGCGAGGGCTACGCCTATAACTCGCCCGACGAGGAGGACGAGGTCGTTCCCCCCACCAACCTCGACAAGAGATTCACGTTCGACACATATGTCGCATGCAAAAACAACCAGTTCGTGTATGCAGCGGCGCTCTCGGTAGCCAACGACCCCGCGGGGACGTATAATCCGCTGTTCATTTACGGCGGGACCGGTCTTGGCAAGACCCATCTTCTGCAGGCGATAGCAAATAAAATAGTCGCCGAAAAGCCCGGTCTCAAAGTAATTTATGTGACCTGCGAGCAATTCGTAAACGAAATCATAGACACAATGTTCACGAGCCGCGGACCCGACGCGCGCGACCGCGGGAGCAGGCTGAGGCACCACTACCGCAGCGCGGACGTGCTGATAATCGACGACATTCAGTTTATCGCAAACAAGAAAGCCGTTCAGGAGGAGTTTTTCCACACCTTCAACGAGCTTGTGTCGAAGGGCAAGCAGATAGTTATATCCTCCGACCGTCCGCCCAAGGAACTGGAGGCTTTAGAGGACAGGCTGAGGACGAGGTTCCAAGGGGGGCTGGTTTACGACGTACAGCCGCCTACATACGAGGACAAGATAGCCATTTTAAAGCGCAAGGCGTTCGACAAAAAGTGCCTCGTACCCGAGGACGTGCTGGAATTTCTCGCAAAAAATTCGGGCGAGGACGTGAGGACCCTCGAGGGCAGGCTGACAAAGGTAATATTCGCCGCAAAGTTGCACGAGGTTGCAATAACCGTAGAGCTTGCAAAAAGCGCGCTTTCGGAAGCCGTTTCGGAGGGCAACGAGGAAATCACCTCCGAGAATGTTATCTCCGCGGTGGCGGCATATTACAGGGTTTCCAAGGCGGAGCTCACGGGAAAGAGCAAGAAAAAGGAAATCGTAATACCGAGACAGATATGCTGCTATCTGATGTGCGAACTGCTGTCCCTCCCCCTCATCTCCATCGGCAAGGAGCTCGGAGGGCGCGACCACACGACCATAATCCACTCCCGCGATAAGATTGACGAGATGGTGAGGGTGAACGACAAGATAGCAAAGGACGTCGACGACATTAAAAATATAATTTTGAAGAAATAAGCTATTGCCCGTTGACAGCGGGCAATAATTGTTTGGGGAAAATCCGGTCTATGCTGAGATTTACGGAGGGAAAATTCGATATCGTCGTGATCGGGGCGGGACACGCGGGCTGCGAAGCCGCGCTTGCCGCCGCGAGGCTCGGGCTTAAAACGGCTATGCTGACACTCAATTTAGACAGCATAGCCTTTATGGCGTGCAACCCCTCCGTCGGAGGCACGGCAAAGGGGCACCTTGTGCGGGAAATCGACGCGCTGGGCGGGCAGATGGCCGTAAACGCCGACAAGACAGCCCTGCAGACGCGCATGCTCAACGAGGGCAAGGGCGAAGCCGTGCAGTGTCTGAGGGCGCAGTGCGACAAGAACGCCTATCACCGCGAGATGAAGCGGACCTTGGAAAATTGCGAAAATCTGAGAATAGTGCAGGGCGAGGCGGTGGAAATACTGACCGAAAACGGCAGGGTGTGCGGAGTTCTGACAGACTACGGCGGAGTTTTTGAGTGCCGCGCCGCTATAGTGGCGACGGGCGTATATCTCAATGCCGAGACGATTACCGGCGAGGTGCGCAAAAAGAGCGGACCGAGCGGGTTTGCGCCCGCGACCAAGCTTACGGAGAGCCTTATCGCTCTCGGCTACAGCGTGCGCAGATTCAAGACGGGAACGCCCGCACGGCTCGACGGGAGGTCGCTGGAGCTTGAAAAATGCTCAAAACAGGACGGCGGCGACGTGCCTGCCTTTTCCTTCCTCCACCCCGACCCGCCCGCGAACAAGTTGCCGTGCTATATAACCTACACCAACGCGCGGACGCATAAGATTATACTCGACAACCTCGGCCGCGCGCCCCTTTATAACGGCGGGATAACCGTCACGGGACCCCGCTATTGCCCCTCCGTGGAGACAAAGGTTGTGCGGTTTAAGGACAAGGAACGGCACCAGATATTTTTGGAGCCCGAGGGCGAGGACACGAACGAGGTGTATGTGCAGGGAATGTCTACCTCTATGCCCCACGACATACAGACAGAGATGTACCGCTCGGTAGAGGGGCTGGAACACTGCGATATAATGCGTTATGCCTACGCGATAGAATACGACTGCATAGACACGCTGGACATCTACCCCACTCTCGAATACAAGAGGGTTGAGGGAATATATACCGCGGGGCAGATAAACGGGACCTCAGGCTATGAGGAAGCCGCCGCGCAGGGGCTTATTGCGGGGATAAACGCCGCATATAAGATACTCGGAAAGGAGCCGTTCGTGCTCGGCAGGGACGAGGCGTATATCGGGGTGATGATAGACGACCTTGTGACAAAGGGCACGGACGAGCCGTACAGAATGATGACCTCGCGGGCGGAATATTCCATATGTTTAAGGCAGGACACGGCGGATTTCCGTCTGACGCCGAAGATCATGGGTACTCCCCTCTGCACTCCCGAACGTGAAAAAGCCTTTACGGCGAGAAAAAAAGCGTACGACGAAATTTTGGAATTTCTGGACGGAAAGCCCGAGAGCAAAAGGGCGGCGGAGTTTGCCGAGAGCTTCAAAATACAAGGCGCGGCCGCTAACGCGTCTTACGCAGACCTAATACGGCGGGGAGCGAAAATCAAGGATATATGTGAATTTTTCGGGGTTGCCCGTCAATACGGCGGGGACATACTCAAGACCGCCGAGGCGACCGTAAAATACGACGGATATATAAAAAAATGCATGCAGCAGATAGAGCGGGCAAAAAAGCTGGAGGACAAAAAGCTGCCGCCGAACATAAGCTATACGCAGATAGGCGGGCTGAGGCTGGAGGCGCGCGAAAAGTTAGAGCGGGTGCGTCCGCTTACCCTGGGACAGGCGGGCAGAATACCCGGCGTAAACCCCGCGGACGTGAATGTTCTGATGGTGTGGCTGGCGACCGTAAAGCCCAGAGTGTTACGAGTAAAACGGAAGCCGAGGGGAAATATAAAATAAATATTAAATAACATATTATATTACAATTTAAGACAGAATTTTCGGTTTGGGCGGCGTTACCATTGGGGTATGCCGCTCAAAATCAATTTTAAAAGCTTTTTGATGTACGCCGCATACGCCGCGGCTACAGTATTTATAAACTTTGCCCTGCCCGACGCGCCCCTCTCCCTCGGGCTGTGCTTTGCCATGCTGCTCTGCGGGACGAATATCTTCGCCGCGCCCGCGATCTTCATACTCGCCTCGGTAACGGGACTGAACTTTACTTGCACCGCTCTCGCCGCGTTCGAGGGGGTGTTTTTGGGTATCGTCGTGTTTTTGTACAGGCGGTATTCGAGAAAAATAAAAGCCGAGGCGATAATATACCTGTTGATCGCGCTGGCTCCGTACGTGCTGTTTTCGCCCTACCGCGGGTTTGGGGCGGCGAGCGGGATAAACCCCTATATCATGAGAGCCGTCGCCGCGGCGGTGACGCTCTTCTTCACATTCTTTTGCTTTAAGAGCGTATATGCGCTTATCTTCAAAATTTACCGCTGCAGGCTTGGCGAGGAGGAGTTCGTGTATCTTGCCGTGGTCTACGCCGCCATAGGCTCGGGACTGTTCGCGGTGGCGGGCGAAGCGTTTTATCTCATTTGCTCGGCGGCGGCAATAGCATATTTTGCGAGGCTCACGCGCTCCCCGTCGGTGATAATAATTGCGCTCGTGCTGGCGGCCCCGCACGCTCTTTCGGCTCTCGACCCCTCCCCGCTCACTGCCTATGTGGTTATTTCGGTGGCGGCGGCGTTGTTTTTAAACGCCGGACGGGCGGCTCCTCCGGTTGCCGCATGCGCGGTGACGGCGGTTTATATGTACTGCGAAAAATGCTTTGACTGCCCCGTGCCGCTGATTGCGACCTACTCCGTGCTGCTGGCGGTTGCGTGCATACTTCCCGCCATACCGGGCGCAAAAAGGCTGAAGGAAGTCAAGATGAGGTTGGAGTGCGAGAAACTTTTGGACGGGGCTGCCGTGAACCGCGCAAAGAGACGGACGGGCGAAAGGCTTTACAGAATATCGGAGCTTTTCAAGGAAATAGAGTGTGCGTTTATGGCGTTGGACGAGGGCGTTGACGAGAAGGCGGCGAAAGAGCGCATGCTCATACAGCTTAAGGACAGGTGCTGCACGGGCTGCGAACGCGCCAAAAGATGCCAGAAAACGGGGGTTTACCATGGCTTTGAACGGCTGATAGCATCGGGCTGCCTGAAGGGCAGGGTGAACCTTATCGATCTGCCGACGGAAATCACCTCAGCCTGCGTGAAGCCCTCGGAGGTTATGACCGAGCTGAACGGAATACTTGCGGAATTCAGACGGTGCGCGCTCGAGAGCGAAAACGCTCGCTCGGGAAGAAGGCTGCTTGCCGACCAGGCGCACGGCGTTTCGGAGGTGATGAAGGACTGCGCCGTGGAGCTTTCGCGCACGTCCGCACCCGATACAAAGGCGGAAAAGGAGCTGAAGGAAGCTTTGGCAGCGCACGGATTTGCCTGCCCGGAGGTGCAAATCGACGACCTGTATGGCGAAATATTGCTGACGGTGTGCGGAAATTTCAACGTGAAAAATATTTGCGAAGTCATAAAAGAGAGCCGCGGAAAGAGGTTTGTTTTAAAGGAAAAGCTCGCCTATGACGGCGTGAACACCTGTCTTGTATTTACCACGCCGCCGAGGCTGGACGCCGCCTTCGGGGTGGCTTACGCCGTGAAAAAGGGCGAAAAGGTTTCGGGAGATACGCACTCGGTGATAAGGATAAACGAACACGCGTTTTTAATGGCGCTTTCGGACGGAATGGGCAGTGGCGAGTACGCGAGAAAGGTGAGCGAGGCGGCTATATCACTTATAGAGGCCTTCTACCGCGCGGAAATGCCCGAGGATACGGTGCTGAAAACGATAAATAAGCTGCTCTCGTTCAACCGCGACGAACGGTTTACCTGCATCGATATAGGCGCGATAAACCTCGATTCGGGGCGGGCGGACTTTGTTAAGATAGGGTCGCCGCCGGGGATAATAATGCGTGAGGGGGAAATTAAGGTTTTGGAGAGCGCATCCCTGCCTTTGGGCATATTGGATAATTTAAAGCCGACGTGCTGCAGCGAAATGCTGAAAAGCGGGGATATCGTCGCCTTTATGAGCGACGGCGTCTCCTCCTGCTTCTCCTCGGCGACCGAGCTCTATGAATTTTTGCAGGAGCTGAAGCCGCTTAACCCGCAGAACCTCGCAGATAAAATTTTGGCAAAGGCTCTCGACCTTGCGGGGCATACCGCCTCCGACGATATGACCGTGGTTTGCACAAGGCTGTTTGAAAATGAGAAATGAATTTAAAAAACAGACATTCGGCGATGTCTGTTTTTTTAATGAGCTTTCAAATTGTTTGCGCACAAGCAAAGACGAGAAAATTTAAGGCGACGTTTCAAACAGCCTAAAGCAGCCCACGGGGGGATTATTTCGTTCAATCGCCCACTGCGTGGGTCTCATTTCTCTCAAAATGACACGGTTTAATGGGCGGAATTATTTACAATCTCCCTCCCATCACCCGCTACGCGGGAGCTTCCCCCCCCCAGGGGGAAGAAGCCAAGGTGAAAGTTGCAATTACGGAGTTAGCAAGTGCGCAGATACGAGCAGAACGAGGAGCGCGCGCCAGTCGCTGTGAATTGGTTACTCCCACCCGCCCTTTCAGGGCACCCTCCCCCGTCGGCGACGGAAGAGGGCAAGGTTAGGGGTGCGCTCCCCCTCTCTGTCATTCTGAGAAGGGCAACGCCCGACGAAGAATCTGTCGCGTAGCGACTTTGGGGGGTTCGTATTATCCAACCTTGAGCAGACCACGAGGGGATTCTTTCACTCAATCGCCCACTGCGTGGGTCTCATTTCTCTCAAAATGACACGGTTTAATGGGCGGAATTATTTACAATCTCCCTC
>CANQQD010000015.1 GCA_947625865.1 uncultured Clostridia bacterium | reverse complement strand
GTGGGACTTCACGGACTCGAACCGCGGACCAATCGGTTATGAGCCGACCGCTCTAACCAACTGAGCTAAAGTCCCTCAAATGCATACGCTTCCCGCGCAACGCTAAATTATAATAATATACCCTTAAAATTTTGTCAAGTAATTTTTCTTTGTTTCAAAGATTTTTTTAAAACAAAAACCAAAAATAATATCCGACAAAACTTTGCATAAAAATACGCCTTTATACATATTTTTTATTCCCGCGTATAGTAATATTTTTAAAAAACCACGGAGCGATCATATGGTAGTCACGGGCTATGTTAAGGATAGAACGCTCTATTTGAACCTGTCGGGCGAAATGGACGAATGTTCCTCTCGCGAGGCGCGCGCCCGCTGCGACAGACTGATAGACGAAAATATCAACGCAAAAAAAATAATTATTAATCTTTCCGGGGTGGCGTTTATGGATTCTACGGGCATAGGTTTTTTGATAGGAAGATATAAAAAAGCCTCCCGCTTAAATGTGCCGCTCTATATAGAAAAGCCCAATTTTGCAGCCGATAAAATCTTGAATTTAAGCGGTATATATTCACTTATTCCCAAAGCCGAGTAAAGAGGAGCGTATGAGTAAAAACTATTTAAAACTTCAATTCTATTCCTATCCCCGCAATCAGGCGTTCGCCCGCGACGCAGTCGCGGCATTTTGCCTTGAACTCAATCCGTCGCTCTCCGACCTCTCCGACGTAAAAACCGCCGTTTCCGAGGCGGTGACCAACTGCACCGTCCACGCATACAGGGACACCTGCGGCATTGTGGAGGTCGAGTGCGAAATAGAGGATAACAAACTACATATAAAAGTAAGCGACAAGGGTGCGGGCATAGCCGACATAAAAAAAGCCGTCCAGCCCTTCTATACGTCGCTTCCCTCAGACGAGCGCAGCGGTATGGGCTTTACCATTATGCAGACCTTTATGGACGAATTCAACGTAGAATCCGTTTATGGCGAGGGCACTGTCGTTTATATGTCAAAAAGCTTTAACCCGGAAGTGGAGAATGTTTGACGTCGAAGAGACGAACGACCTTATACGCAGAGCAAAAAACGGAGACGCGGCGGCGAAAGAGTCGTTGCTTCTGCAGAACGGAAATTTAATGAAATCTATAGTCCGCCGCTATTTGAACAAGGGCGTGGAGTACGACGATCTGTATCAACTCGCGGGGCTCGGCTTGCTGAAAGCCATCAACGGCTTCGACGAGAGTTTCGGCGTGCGTTTTTCCACATACGCCGTGCCCATGATAGCGGGTGAAATAAAAAGATTTATGCGCGACGACGGCAGCATTAAGGTTTCGCGCGCGATGAAGAGTACGGCCAAGCAGATAAATAAATTTATAGAGCAATACTCCATAGACCACGGCTCCCAGCCCTCGGTAAAGGCTATCTCGGAGCAGTTCAACATGCCCGAAAGCGAGGTCGTGTTCACCATGGGCTCCACGCGCATGCCCGTATCCATTTATGACAGGGGCGACTACAAGGACGATAAGGGTCAGGAATTACTCGACAAACTTCCCGCCCTCGACAATCAGGAGGAGATAATCGACTCCCTGCAGCTCAGGTCAGCCATATCGAGCCTCCCCGAGCGGGACAGAAAAGTGATAATACTCCGCTATTTCCGCGACATGACCCAGAGCGAAGTGGCGAACATGCTCGGAGTTTCGCAGGTGCAGGTCTCGCGCATAGAAAACAGAATAATGCGCACATTCCGCAAAGATTTAACGGGCTAACCCTTGCTAAAAGCATAACATAGTGCTATAATTTGTGTTGAAATAATTTACGAAGGTATAAAAATGCTAAACAGCAAGAATGTTTATCTCGGCAAAGTGCGCTCGTCAATACGCGAGCTCTTCGAATACGGCAAAAGGCGCAAGGAGGAGATAGGAGAGGAAAACGTATTTGATTTTTCTCTCGGCAATCCGAGCGTGCCCGCCCCCGAGGCGGTAAGGGAAGCATTGGAGGACATTATCGCAAATACCGATCCCGTCGTTCTGCACGGCTATACCTCCGCGCAGGGCGACTTTTCTGTGCGTAAAACTATAGCCGATTACATAAACTCCCGCTTTCAAACCGCGCTTACGGCAGATTGCCTGTATATGACATGCGGCGCGGCGGCTTCCCTTACTATAGTTTTGAACGCGATATTGAACCCCGGCGACGAGGTGATAACCGTCGCCCCGTATTTTCCCGAGTACAAGGTTTTTACCGGGCACGCGGGCGGAAAACTGATAGCCGTGGACGGAGCGGAGGGCACCTTCGGCATAGATATTAAAAATATCAAGGCGGTTCTCACGCCGCGTACAAAAGCCGTTCTGATCAACTCGCCGAATAACCCGTCGGGTGTGGTTTACGGCGAAGAGGATATAGTAAACCTCGTTAAAGCGATAAGCGAGTATTCACTAAAGCACGGCACGGAGATCTATCTTATTTCGGACGAGCCATATCGCGAGCTGGTTTTTGATCAAGAAACGCATGTGCCGTTTATCATGAATTATTACGAACGCAGCATAATTTGCTATTCCTATTCGAAGAGCCTTTCTCTCCCCGGTGAAAGAATAGGCTATATTGCCGTAAACAACAAAATGCCCGAGTGGGAGGAGGTATATGCCGGCGTTTGCGGCGCGGGCAGAGCGTTGGGCTATGTATGCGCGCCCAATCTCTTCCAGCAGCTTGTGAAGAGAGTGTGCGGCACAACCTCGGACATCTCTATATACAAGCGCAACCGCGACCGCCTTCTTTCGGCTCTCAGGGAATACGGCTATGAGGTCGTAAAGCCCGAAGGCGCATTTTATATGTTTGTAAAAGCGTTGGAGCGCGACGCAAAGCAGTTTGCCGAACGCGCAAAGCAGTTTGAACTTCTCCTTGTTGCGGGCGATGACTTCGGAACTCCCGGTTACGTCCGCATTTCATACTGTGTATCTCCCGAAATGATCGAGCGTTCGTTGCCAGCCTTCAAGGCTCTTGCAGACAGCTATAAATAAAATATAACAAAAAACCCCGCCGCGCGAAATTCTTCGCGCGGCGGGGCCGTTAAAGTTAAAAATTTCAGTTAATAAATTCCCTTGTCGCGGGCGTTGCTTTATGCGCAGTTAAAGCTTTTTTAACCTTTGTTTGATAGATTTCAGATTTTCCGTAACAGAGGCGGAGGAAGCGCCACCGTATGAAAGACGCGCGTCGGCGCAAGCCTTTGCTTTGACGGTTTCGCATATGTCCTCTTCAAACAGATTATCGA
Source organism: uncultured Clostridia bacterium (assembly GCA_947625865.1). Taxonomy (GTDB): domain Bacteria; phylum Bacillota; class Clostridia; order Christensenellales; family Borkfalkiaceae; genus Coproplasma. The sequence goes on along the minus strand of CANQQD010000015.1, from coordinate 33,490 downwards.
ATTCCCTGTATTCCTCGGCTGTCATATCCTGCAATGTCCGGCCGTTCTTTATGCACCAGCGGACTATTTTCCCGGTTACGGCGTGGGCGGAACGGAAGGGCATACCCTTTTTTGCAAGATAGTCGGCGACGTCCGTAGCGCAGCAGAAATCCCCTGTTGCCGCGCTCTCCATGGCTTCCTTTTTAAGCGTTATATTCCTTAACAACTCCGCCATGACGGAAATACAACCGTTCGTATGCTTTTGTGCGTCGAAAAGCCCTTCCTTATCCTCCTGCAGATCCTTATTATAAGCAAGCGGAATAGCCTTTATGGTCGTCAAAATCGCCATCAGGTGCCCGTAGATCCTGCCCGTTTTCCCGCGGATGAGCTCGGGTATGTCGGGATTCTTTTTCTGCGGCATAATGGATGAACCTGTCGAATATTCGTCCGAAATTTCAAAATATCCGAATTCGCCCGTCGAATATAAAATAATATCTTCCGAAAGCCGTGAAAGGTGGGAGGCTATCAGCGAGCAGTCAAAGAGATACTCCGCAACAAAATCTCTGTCGGAAACGCCATCGAGAGAATTTTCGCAGGGTTTTTCAAAGCCGAGCGCGGCGGCTGTCATATTTCTGTCGATTGGATAGGTAGTGCCGGCGAGGGCGCAGCTGCCGAGCGGCATAACAGAAGTCCTTTTCCGGCTTTCGGCAGTTCTTTCGATATCCCTTAAAAACATTTCCGAGTACGCGTTAAAGAAATGTCCCGCGCAAATGGGCTGGGCTTTTCTCAAATGCGTATAACCGGGCATAATACAGTCCAGACCGTCCGCCGCACGCTCACAGAGCGCTTCAACAAGATTTTTGAGGTTAGCTCGCAGCTCGTCGAACGCCCACATCACATAGAGGCGGAAGTCGGTTGCAACCTGATCGTTGCGGCTCCTTGCCGTGTGCAGTTTCTTGCCGGTGTCGCCTATCCTCTTTACCAGTTCGCCCTCCACAAAGGAGTGGATGTCCTCGGCGCCCGTCATTTCGAGATTGCCGCTTTCGATGTCCTCATAAATTGATTTCAAGCCGCCGCATATAGCTTCCTCATCGCTTTCGGAAATTATGCCGCATTTTGCAAGCATCTCCGCATGTGCGAGAGAGCCTGTAATGTCCGCTCTCCACAGCGCCTTGTCGAACGGCAAAGAATCGTTAAATTCCTCAAGACTCCTTGCCACGGGCTTATCGAACCGCCCTTCCCACAGTTTCATTGCTCAACCGTCCTTTAATAAGTTGACTTATTCTTAAAATTTAATTACAATATAATTATAAATAATAAAAACCGATAAATCAAGTTTTTTGTCGGGGATATGCCAATGATTATTCTCGGACTGGATCCCGGGCTCGCCACAATGGGCTACGGGGTAGTTGAAAAACAACCTAACGACAACGTCATTGCCGTAGATTACGGGGTAGTGCTCACGCCCAAGGACGAAAGTCTGCCTGTGCGGCTTGCAATGCTTGAGGACGGCATAAATAAAATTTTAAACAAGTACAAGCCCGAAGAAATTGCTGTAGAGGAGCTGTTCTTTTCAAAGAATATAACGACGGGCATCCCCGTAGCGCACGCAAGGGGGGTTATGCTTTTGACATGTATAAAATATTGCGGCAAGCTCTATGAATACACGCCAAACCAGATAAAGCAGGCGCTCACCGGCTACGGCAAGGCGGATAAAATCCAGATGCAACACGTTATAACATCAATATTGCATCTCAATAAAATTCCCCGCCCCGATGACGCGGCGGACGCCCTCGCGGTTGCGCTCTGCCATGCGCACACATCAAGATTCGGTAAACTTTTCGGCATAAGGTAATATTATGATAGGATATATAAAGGGTCAGATCAAATCGCTTTCTCCCGACTCGGCGCTCATTGTCACTTCCTCCGGCATTGGCTTCGAGCTTTTAATTTCCGCCTCGGCTTATGATAAGCTCGCAGGCAAAACCGAGGGGGAGCTCTACACGTATATGCAGGTCAGGGAGGACGGAATGTCCCTCTACGGCTTTGCCGCCACAGAAGAAAAGGAAATGTTCTTAAAGCTCATAACGGTATCCGGAGTAGGACCCAAAATGGGCATCGCCATACTTTCGGGTATGCGCGCGGGCGATATAGCCGCGGCTATAGCCACCAATGACGTAAAAAGGCTGTCGGCTGTTAAGGGGCTCGGCAAAAAGACGGCGGAGCGCATAATCTTAGAACTTCGTGAAAAGGTTTCGGTAATTGCCACTGCCGAAGGCGGTGCAAAAGCCGTTCAGCTGCCGCCCGTAACCGTCGGCGACGAGGACGCCGTAGTCGCTTTAATGACCCTCGGCTTCACAAGGCAGGAGAGTATAAAGGCAATATCACGGGCAAAGGACGGCGGCGCAACTTCGGTGGAAGATATAATAATGTCGGCGCTTAAAGGGATGTAATTATGTTTTTTGAAGACGACGAGGAATACGGAACGGAAGAGCGGCTCGTTCAGAGTACAAAGGGCGAATTTGACGTAGAAGAAAACGTGCTCCGCCCCAAAACGCTTGAAGCCTATGTGGGGCAGACGAAGGTCAAGGAAAATTTAAAGGTATATATGAACGCCGCAAAACAGCGCGGCGAGGTTTTGGAGCACGTCCTGTTATACGGCGCTCCCGGCTTGGGCAAGACCACTCTCGCACATATTATAGCAAACGAAATGGGCGGACAGCTCAAGCTGACCAGCGCCCCCGCAATAGAACGCAGCGGCGACCTTGCGGCGATCCTCACAAATCTCAACGAGGGCGACGTTCTCTTTATAGACGAAATTCACCGCCTGAACCACAGCGTGGAGGAGATCTTGTATTCCGCCATGGAGGATTACGCGCTCGATATCATAGTCGGCAAGGGTCCGGGGGCAAGGAATATCCGTTTTTCTCTTAAAAAATTTACTCTGATAGGCGCAACCACGCGCGCAGGAATGATAGCTAACCCCTTAAGGGATCGTTTCGGAATAATTTGCCGTCTTGAAATGTATTCTCCGGAGGAGTTAAAGGAAATTGTCACACGTTCGGCGCGCATGCTCGGCATAAATATAGACGACAAGGCTTCGTCCGAAATTTCCCGCCGCAGCCGCGGCACGCCGCGTATCGCCAACAGACTTTTGAAGCGCGTGCGCGATTTTGCAACCATCAACGGCAACCAAACGGTAACATTGGAGGATGCAAAATTTGCCCTTTCAAAAATGGAAGTGGACGAGCTCGGACTTGACGAGGTTGACCGCGCCCTTCTCCGCGCCATGATAGAAAAATTCGACGGACGTCCCGTCGGGCTCGAAACTCTTGCGGCAACGATAAACGAGGACCCCGGCACTATCGAGGATGTGTACGAGCCTTATCTTTTGCAGCTCGGTTTTATTGCGCGCACTCCCCGCGGCAGAATGATCCTCCGCGGCGGATATGAGCATTTGGGTTATAAAATGAGCGAGAAGCAGAGGCAGCAGGCGTCGATGTTCGATGACCAGAATTAACGGCGGCGCGCTCAACAAATGGGCGCGCTGTAATATGAAATTATATCAGATATGCAGTATAAAAAGAGCGATTTTTATTACGATTTGCCGGAGGAGCTAATTGCCCAGACTCCGGCGACCCCGCGCGATTCGTCGAGGCTGCTTGTTTACGACAGAGCGACGAAAAGCGTCGAGCACAGAGTGTTTCATGATATCACCGAATATTTAAAGCCCGGCGACGTACTCGTTATAAACGACACAAAGGTGCTGCCCGCGCGCCTCTACGCACACACCGAACACGGCGGGGCTGTGGAGGTGCTTCTGCTGAAAAGGCAGGATATAGACACTTGGGAAGTGCTTGTAAAGCCGGGCAGAAAATGCGTTGTGGGCAAGAGGCTTATAATATCCGAAGAACTGTCCTGCACCGTATTAGCCGTGACAGACAGCGGCGAACGCATAGTCAGATTCGAGTATGACGGCGTGTTTGAGGAAATTCTGGAAAAAGTCGGCAGCATGCCTTTGCCTCCTTATATAAAGGAAAAATTAAAGGATAAAAACCGCTATCAGACCGTATATGCCAAGTATGACGGCTCCGCGGCGGCTCCCACGGCGGGGCTTCATTTTACGCCCGAACTTCTGCAAAAAATACGGGATATGGGCGTGGAAATTGCGGAGGTGCTGCTGCACGTCGGGCTCGGCACATTCCGCCCCGTCAAGGAGGATATAATTACCGACCACAAAATGCACTCGGAATACTTTGAGGTCTCCGAAAAAGCCGCGGACATTATCAATGCCGCAAAGCGCGCTGGCAGAAGAATAATTGCCGTAGGCACGACCTCCGTGCGCACCTTGGAGAGCGCAACGGACGAGAGCGGCAGGGTTGTTCCCCAAAAGGGCAACACGCAGATATTTATATATCCTCCCTACAAATTCAAGTGCGTCGACGCTCTCATAACCAACTTTCATCTGCCCGAGAGCACCCTTATAATGCTTGTCGCCGCCATGATCGGCAGAGAGGAAATTTTGTCCGTATATAAAACTGCCGTTGAGGAAAAATATCGCTTTTTCTCCTTCGGCGACGCGTGCTTGTTCTTATAAACTTCGCAATACGGTGTCGAGTTTGCGCGCTCCTCGTTTACGTACTTCTGCGTACGCGCCCGTCGTCGCTTACGCACTCTCCTTGTCTTGCTCGTTTCTAAAAACAAGCAATCCTATTTCCCGTAAGTATCAAGGACGCGATGCTCGTCTTATAGCCTTTCTGATGGATAATTGAGCTATGAATTATTTTTCTTTTGAACTGCAGCATATCGATAAACGCACGGGCGCCCGCGCAGGAGTATTCCATACTCCGCACGGCGATATTTTAACGCCCGTATATATGCCCGTGGGAACGCAGGCGACCGTCAAGGGCGTATATCCCCGCGATTTAAAGGAGGCGGGGTCGCAGATCATACTCTCTAATACTTATCATCTCTATCTCCGTCCGGGGGACGAACTCATAAAGGAAGCCGGCGGTCTGCATAAGTTTATGAACTGGGACAGCCCCATTCTCACCGACAGCGGCGGTTTTCAGGTGTTTTCCCTTACCAAGCTGAATAAAATCAAGGAAGAAGGGGTATATTTCAATTCGCATATAGACGGATCCAAGCATTTCTTTTCGCCCGAAAAGGTAATGAGTATCGAGGAAAATTTAGGCGCCGACATAATAATGCAGCTCGACCAGTGCAGCGAATACGGCTACACCCACTCGCAGGCGGAAAAGGCGATGGAACTCACCGACGCGTGGCTCAAGCGCTGCCTCGACAGCAAAACGAGGGACGATCAGGCGCTGTTTCCCATCGTTCAAGGGAATTTTTACGACGATCTGCGCCTTGAAAGCCTCCGCCGCGCCAAGCCCCATGCTACGCACGGCATAGCCATAGGAGGATTGTCCGTAGGCGAGCCCAAGACGCGCATGTACGAAATTCTGGATCTTATGCGCCCGGAGCTTCCCGAAGCGGTACCCCGCTACCTTATGGGCGTAGGCAGTCCCGACTGTCTTATCGAGGGCGTAAAGCGAGGGGTGGACATGTTCGACTGCGTGCTCGCGACCCGAATAGCGCGCAACGGCACGGCGTTTGCCTCGGACGGTAAAGTCGTCGTCCGCAACGCCGCTTATACAAAGGATTTTACCCCCCTCGACGCTAACTGCAATTGCTACTGCTGCAAAAACTACACAAAGGCATATTTGCGTCACCTTATCAATGTGGACGAAATGCTGGGCGCAATGCTTTTAAGTCTGCACAACATAACCTTTTTGCACGGTCTGATGAAGGGTATGCGGGAAGCTATCTTTGCCGACAGCCTGACCGAATTTGCCGAGGAATTTTACTCGCACTACGGCAAGTTGTGAAAATCTGCGGAATATTGTCCTTTTTATATGTAAAATAAATGAAAAGTTTGCGGTTGCCGCTCAAATCGCTTGCAAAATTTTCAAAAAGATATTATAGTATTTAAAAATAAATGGAGATAAAAACATGCCCGGTTGGTTTATATATGTTGTATTTGGCGCAATAATCGTATTATTGATAGTATGGATGGTTTTCAGCAGCAAAAAGCGCAAAAAGCAGGAGCAGGACGCCCAGAATCTTATAAATGCGGTAGGTCCCGGCAACAAGGTCAAGACCATAGGCGGCGTTTGCGGAATAGTCGTTGAAGTGGACAACGAGGAAAACACGTTCATTCTTGAAACAGGTTCCGAAACAACGGGCAAAAGCTATATCAAATTCGATAAGCAGGCGATCTACCAGACGGACGCGGTAGTCGAAACACAGAAGCCCGCCGAGGTTTCCATTTCCGGTTATGCCGCCGTGCCTCCCACAGCAAAGGGCACGGAACAAAAATCGGAAGATAATCAAGACAATAAATAATAACGGCGCAAACCTCCGCATATAGTAAAGCGGAGGTTTTTTTATGCGCGAATATATTTTTCAGATAGCAAAAGCAGTGCTCGGAGCAATACTTCTTTCCCTTGCTTTCGTACTTATTTTTACTGTGATAATACAGCTGTTTTCCGTTCCGTCGGCGGCGATCAAGCCCGTGAACCAGGTATTCAAGGTGCTTGCGATAGCCGGTGGGGGACTTTTATTTATCCGCGGGGAAAAAGGACTGTTAAAGGGCGCGATACACGGCGTGCTCTCGGTTGTCCTGACTTTTTTGTTGTTCGGGGCGATAGCGGGAACGCTCTCATGCGACTGGAAATTTATATTTGAGCTTATCATAGGCGCTGTTGCGGGCGCCGTCGCCGGAGTTATTGCCGTCAATATAAAAAGAAAGACATAAAAAACACTTGATTTTTTTGTGCGTATATTTTATAATAAATAAAACTACAACACTGATTTTCAAGGAGATTTCAAAATGATAAAGACAGTTGCAAAACCTGTAGAAAGAAAAGTAACGGGCTGCGGCGAATGTAGAAGCACTTGCCAGTCGGCTTGCAAAACGAGTTGTACGGTGGGCAACCAAAGCTGTGAAAGAATCACAAGAGAACAGAACCCCGAAAAAATTAAGTAATACAAAATTTTTAAAGGAGCAGAAATTCTCTGCTCCTTAATTTTTGATATGGTACACGCATTTAAATGTCAAGATAAATTTTACATATACGACTCCGGCAGCGGCAGCCTGCATGAGTGCGATGAGCTTACAAAAAATTATGTCGCCGCAAGGTATGAGGGCTGCGGCGACTTGTCCTGTTTTTCAGAGGAGCAGATAACGAGCATAGAAAAGGACCTCGCGCCGTTAAAAGCGCAGGGGCTTTTTGATGCCGAAGAGGTCAAAACTTATCCCTTGAAGTCGACCGAGGTAAAGGCGCTCTGCCTGCACATCTGCCACGACTGCAATCTCAGGTGCCGCTATTGCTTTGCCGACGAGGGCGCATACCATTCTTCGCGCGAGTTCATGAGCGAAGAGACGGCAAAAAGAGCCATAGATTTTTTAATTGAAAACAGCGGCAACAGAAGGGTGCTCGAGGTCGATTTTTTCGGCGGCGAGCCCTTGATGTGCTTGCAGACCATAAAGAACGTCGTGGCGTACGCCCGCGTCCAAGCAGAAAAAGCCGGTAAAAAATTTCTGTTTACGACGACCACGAACGCCCTTTTGCTGGACGACGACGCCATAGACTTTTTTAACCGCGAAATGGAGAACGTCGTATTGAGTATAGACGGCAGAAGGGAAGTGCACGACGCTATACGCAAAACCATAAACGGCAAGGGCAGTTTCGATTTGATTATAAATAAAATCAAAAGGTTCGTAAAAAGCCGCGGCGACAAGTCATATTACGTTCGCGGCACGTTTACCGCCAAAAACCTCGATTTTTCCAAGGATGTGATATTCCTTGCCGACAACGGCTTCGACAGTATTTCCATGGAGCCCGTCGTTACCGATATTCCCGACCTCGCTATCCGCGCTGAGCACCTTGATACGATAAATGCGGAATATGAAAATTTGTTGGGGAAATACCTCGACAAATACGACAGGGGAGAGGGCTTTAATTTCTTCCATTTTAACGTGGATCTCGAGGGCGGAGTATGTCTGCAGAAAAAGGTTTCCGCGTGCGGCGCGGGCAACGAATATTTTTCGGTAGTGCCCAACGGCGATATATATCCCTGCCACCAGTTTGCCGGGGATAAGGATTTTTTGATGGGCAACGTTTATGAGGGGAAGCTCGATCCCGCAATACGTTCAAGGTTTGCAAATTCCTGTCTTTTCACCCGCGAGGACTGCAAGGACTGCTTTGCAAAATTTATATGCAGCGGAGGCTGCGCGGCAAACAACTATCATTACGAGGGAGATATAAATAAGCCCTATAAAATTACGTGTTCGATGATGAAAAAGCGCATAGAATGCGGCATGCACGCGCTCGCGCACAAAAAAGACAACAAAAATGTCTGATATCGGCGTAAAATTATTGACTGTAAATTTTTTTTACTATATAATACAGTAGTTAATTTTTGTTTTGTTTAAAATAAAAGGAGATATGCGATGGGCAAAGTTAAATCGGCGATAATAACTGCGCTGTTAGTGTCGGCAATTATTATTTTAACGCTGTTTGCCACAATATCGTTCGGAGTGTCTGGTTCAAACGACGCATTCATGATAAATATTCCCTTTGGTAGCGAGCTTTCGGGCGAGGCGTCCGTAACGTTCTATCCTGAGGGAGTTATTGCAGAAGCCAAGTATTATAGCGATACCTACGAGAACGAAGAAAAAGCCAATGAGTATAAGGATAAATACGAGCTCGTTGAAGAGGCAGACGTTTACGTTGAAAAGGACAAGCTTTACGAAACGGTTGACGGGCAGCAGGTCGACGCGAGGAACAAGTTTATCCAAAGCATAAAGGCGGACGCGGAGCTCCTGTCGGAGAGATTCGGTGAGAAGGGCTATTCGTCCTACTCCGTGACCGTAGTTGACGACTACCTTATAAAAGTAAGTATTCCTTCGGGACTCAACTATGTTCAGTCCCGTCTCGACGATGTAAATCTCCGCAATACCGCATATTCGGTTGCGAGCCACGCCCTGAACTATATTACGGTTGACGGTGCGCTCAGCATTCGTTCTGGGGATACCTATTCCGACACAAACGCGCTGTATAAGGAGCTTGACAAGAGCAACCCCTATAAGTTTAACAGCTTTTTCAAGGGCGCTTCCGTTTTCCGGATGAGCGGTACTACGGCGTTAAAGATAGATCTTACCGACGAAGGCTTTGAGGAAATGAATAAGATTCTCACTGCCGACGGAGATAGCTCCACAGATGCAAGCGCCTATCTGTTTGCGGGTGAAACGAGCCTCGGACTTACATTCACGATGGGAACGGCGCTTACCGATAAATCGTTGTTTTTCCAGTCCACGAGCGACTCGTCGGAAGATTACGCGATACTTATAAATTCTATTGCTCACGGCAAGATGCTTACAAATCCCCTGAGCGACGTTGAAAACGAAAATATAATAATATCCTCGCCGGTGGCGGGCAGGAACGTGGCTATTTGGGTAGGCGCGGCAGTGCTCCTTGTGGTACTCCTTGCCGCAGCGCTTCCCATAATCAAATATAAATTGCTCGGACTGGTAAATGCGCTTATGGTTCTTACCTATTCGATAGCTTTGCTTGTTGCAATTTATCTTATAGGTATAGAGCTTACGATAGGCGGATTATTCGCCGCGCTACTCGGGCTTGCGCTTTTGAGCTTTTCGAACTTCTTCACGTTCGAGGCTGTAAGAAGAGAAACCGCGCTCGGCAGAACAATAGAATCCTCGGTGAAGCTCGGATATAAAAAGTCGTTGTTCGGTATATTGGATATTCATGTGATTCTCATAATAGCGGCAGCGGTAATGACCCTCGTGGGCGTCGGCGAGCTCTCGGCTTGCGGACTTATATTCCTTGTCGGTTCCATTGCTTCGTTCGCGCTTTATTGGTTCACAAGGTTTATGTGGTATGTTATGTCGTCGCTTGTACGCAACAAATTTGCCTTCTGCGGCTATGCGAGGGAGGTGGAAGAAGATGACTAAGTTAAATCCTGCATTGAAACTTCGCATAATCGCGGTTATTTCCTTCGCGCTCATAGTAATAGGAATGGCGCTCGGAACGATATTACATTTTGTATCCAACGGCTTTTTCAATTACGGCGGCGAATATGCAAGCTATAAATCCGTAACAATATCATATAGCTATATTGATTTCCAGAACAGGGACGACATTGAGGAGATTTGCACGACAGCTTTTGATGAAGCAGGGTTAAAATACTATGCAAAGCTCGACGGCTCGTCGTTCAGCGATGAAAAGCAACTCGAATTCAGATTTTCAACCGGAACGGACAGCGAGGCGCTCGAAGCCGTAACGGAAAAGATCAATACCAAGATCACTGAGACTCTGTCCGAGTTTATCGAAAGTCAGGTCATTCAGGCAAACGCGCTGTTCTCCGAACATCAGGGTTTGCTTGGCGGCGGATACAGTCTGTGGAGAGCCGCCGTGGCGCTTGCGGTAATAGTTGCGGTACAGATCATCTATACAATGATACGGTTCAGGTTCTCGGCGGCATTTACGGCAATAGCCATTGATTTACACAATCTTGCATTGTATGCGGCTTTGCTTGCCATCTGCCGCATACCGGTAACCTCCTCCGTACTTGTATTCGGCGTAATTCTTACGCTTGTAACGGTGATTGGCGTGACGTTCACGCTCGAGAGGATAAAACGCAATGCAAAGGACAATTCAAGCCTTTCCGTTGAGGATTTGGCAGAGTTGTCCGCCCGCCAGACGCTTAAAACAAATATAGCCTTGCCTGCGTTGCTTGCGATCGTCGCCGTTTTGTTCTTTGTCGCAGTGGCTATCAGCTCGCTTTCGATATCGACCGCACTCGTGCCCATGGCTCTTGCGCTCGCCTCGTTCGCAGCGTCGGTATATGGCAACGTGCTGTTGATGCCCTATGTCTATATCTTTATAAAAAATATTGGCAGAAAAATTGCCGCAAAGCCCTCTAAAAAGAAGGGTAATTAACCTTAAACTTTAAAGGCGGGGCGACCCGCCTTTTTGTCTATATTATGAAAAGAATTTTAACCGAGTTTGATTTTACCCGGGAACAACTGAATATCGTAAGGCAGCTTGCTGCCGAGTGCGACCTGTGCGAGGATACGGTTAAAATTCTCTACGGCAGGGGGCTTACCGATAAGGAGAGCATAAACAGCTTTCTTCATCCGTCCAGATCGCACTTCATATCTCCATTTAAAATGAGCGGCATGCGCGAAGCTGTTGATATGATAACCAAAGCCCGCGATGAGGAATGGTGCGTGGTCGTTTACGGCGATTATGACGCCGACGGAATATGCGCAAGCACAATATTGGGCAACGCCTTGAAGGAGTTCGGTATCGATCCGATACTCTGTATTCCCGAAAGGAGGAATGGCTACGGACTTTCCGTCAAGCTTTTGGATGATATCTTCGACGAGTTTTATCCTCAGCTTATTATTACCGTGGACTGCGGCATATCCGGCGCAAACGAGGTGCAATATATTATGGAGCAGGGGACGGAAGTAATAGTCACCGATCACCACGAACTCCCCGAGACCATTCCCGACTGCATCTGTATCAACCCCAAATTCAACGACGGATATATCTATGACAATCTCTGCGGCGCAGGTGTAGCCTTCAAGGTGGCGTGCGCGCTTTTGGGAGAAGAAGCATATAAATATCTTGACTTTGCAGCGATCGCAACGGTCGCGGACAGCGTGCCGTTGACTGGCGAAAACCGCGATATCGTGTATGAGGGCTTGAAACTTATAAACACCAAGCCGCGCTCTTGCTATTCCCAGTTCTATAAAATGGAGGGGGGAGCGACATCGCAGACTCTTGCCTTTTCCATTGCCCCCAAAATCAACGCGGCGGGCAGAATGGGCGACGCAAGGGCGGCGCTCGACCTCTTCAACGAAACGAACGAGAGCAAGATATTCGAGCTTTCCGCAAAGCTTGCTTCCTATAATATGGAGCGGCAGAAGTGCTGCGACGAGCTATATGTAGCCGCCCGTAAAATGATTATCGAAGAGGGCGTAAAAGGAAATATAATAATACTTGCCGGGGAAAATTGGAATGCCGGCTTTGTGGGTATCGTAGCCGCTCGGCTCGCCGATGAATTTTCCCGTCCAGTAATATTGTTTGTGCGCAACGGCGACGTTATGCGCGGCTCCGCGCGTTCGGTTGAAAACGTAAATATATTTGAGGCATTAAAAGCCTGTGAGGAATATATAGAGGAATTCGGCGGACATTCCCAAGCGGCGGGCGTAAATGTGAACGCGGTCAACTACGAGGCGTTAAAAACCGCGCTTAACGAATACATGTCCTCGCACTATACAGAAGAGGATTTCATACCTACCATACGGATAAGCGGCATACTCAAGGGTGAGTATTCGCCGAGATTTGCAAAAGAGCTTGAACTTCTAGAACCCTTCGGCGTAGGTAATAAACGTCCTCTGTTTCTTATTGAGGAGGGCGCGGCGCCAATACGCTGGGGCAAGCAACAGAACAGCAATCTTACAATTAAAGACAACCGCATAGAGCTTATGTATTTCGGCGGGAGCCGCTTTTCCGATCTTGTCGAAAGCCACGCTCCAAAGGATCTTATATTTGAATACAACGTTTCGTCCTTCCGCGGCAAGGAATATATAAAGGGCTTTGTCCGCGATATTATATATGAAAGAAATGCGGGCGAATATGCGACAGATGAAATTGCTTTAAACGGCGTCAATTCACTTGTGTACGGCGGTTTCAGAAAGGCAAACAAACTTTCCAAGGAACAAATCGAGGAAGCGATGTGCAATTGCCCCGATTTCGGCACGCTGTTTATAGCCAACGAATACCGCGATATTCTGGAATTTGACAATGCAAAAAGGCTCAACGTCGATCTTTTTGTGCCTTCCACCAAAAATTTTGCGTCCGTTATACTTTTATCCCCCCAGCCGGACGCAGATCTGAGCGGCTATCAAAGGGTGATTTTTTTGCAACGCCATACCGATATGCTACCATCGCTTGCAGGCAAGGAGATAGAATTCAACGGCGACGGCGATACTCCCAGATACATAGACGGTTTATCCGTACTGCGTGAGGATCTGTTGGCGATATACTCCATACTTTGTTCGAATATTAACAATGTCCGCGGCAGCACTGTAAGCGAGGTGGTAAAATATAATCCATGGGGATTATCCTCCGTGCAGGTGGCTTTTGCGCTGCATGTATTTTTACAGCTCGGTTTGATATCCTTTGAAAACGGCGCGCTCATGGTTTACCGCGGGATCAAAACCGATTTGGTCAACTCTTCTCTCTACAACAGAGTCCGTACAATTCAATGCAGAGGCAGAAAATGACAGTTCTCGATAAAATTCACAGCAAATATACCGGTGATGAACAGCAGCAGCTACTTGCCGCTTACAGCTATGCGGAGTTAATGCACCGGGGTCAGAAAAGAGCCTCGGGAGAACCGTATTTTACACACCCGTGCGCCGTCGCCGAAATACTTATTGATTTGGGATTGGACTATCCCACGGTAGCGGCGGCATTTTTGCACGACGTAATAGAGGATACTCCCGCAACGGACGAGGATATCAAGACCCGTTTCGGAAAAGAAATAATGACGCTGGTCGAGGGCGTTACAAAGCTCGATAAAATCAATTATCACTCGCATGAAGAAGAGGACGCCGAGAATTTCCGCAAAATATTTGTGGCAATGGCAAACGACGTGCGGGTAATCATAATAAAGCTTGCCGACAGGCTCCACAATATGCGCTCACTGAACTTTCTTTCCAACGAGCGCCAACAGCGCATAGCCAAGGAAACGCTGGAAATATATGCGCCTATCGCGGGCAGGCTCGGTATTTCGCAGATAAAATGCGAGCTTGAAGATCTGTGCCTTAAATATCTTGATCCCGAGGCATATGAATTTCTTGTTACAAATATTCACGAAGAACTCGCCGAGCGCCGTGAATTTGTCGATCTGGTTGTGAATGAAGTAAAGGAAATATTGAAGGAAAGCAACATAAAGGGCGAAGTAATAGGACGCCCCAAGCACTTCTATTCCATCTACCGCAAAATGAAAACGCAGAATAAAACGCTCGACCAGATCTACGATATTACGGCAGTCCGCGTTATTGTCGACACTGAAATAGAGTGCTATGAGATATTGGGAAAGATCCACAACAAGTGGAAGCCCGTGCCCGGCAGAATCAAGGATTATATCGCAACGCCCAAACCCAACATGTACCAGTCGTTGCATACAACGGTCGTTACAAATTTCGGTCAATTCTTCGAGATCCAGATAAGAACGGTCGAAATGAACAAAACGGCTGAATACGGTATCGCCGCGCACTGGATGTACAAGGAGCAAAAGACAAGCAAAACGGATTTTGACGACCGTTTGAGCTGGATCCGCGACGTAATGAATTGGCAGGGCAGCATGGGCGAGAGCAAGGAATTTGTCGACAGCCTGAAAAACGACCTGTACGATAATGAACTGCTTGTATTTACCCCCAAGGGCAAGGTTATTTCCTTGCCGTTAAACGCCACACCGGTGGATTTTGCATACGCTATTCACTCCGAAGTCGGCAACAAGTGCGTCGGGGCAAAGGTAAACGGGAAAATAGTGCCGCTTACAACAATTTTATCCACGGGCGATATCGTGGAAATATTGACCCAATCCAACAGCAAGGGACCTTCGTGGGACTGGCTCAAATTTGTAAAGTCCGGCTCGGCAAGAGCTAAAATAAGGCAGTTCTTCAAAAAAGAAATGAAGGAGGAGAATGTCCGCACAGGCAGATCCATGCTCGAAATGGAGGCAAGGCGCAGAGGCTATAGCCTTACGGATCTTCTCACCGAAAATTCTTTTAAAAGGCTTTCGAATAAAATGGTATTTGCCTCGGAGGATGAGATGATGGCTTCCGTAGGCTATGGCGCGGTATCCGTCAACGCTGTTATAGGAAAGCTTATAGATTATTACAGAAAGGAAGTACCCAAGCCGACCTCGGCGATAGACGACGCAAAGCTTCGCTATACTCCCGCAGGCAGCGTTCTTGTGCAGGGCGTTACGGGGCTTGTGGTGAGCCTTGCCCACTGCTGTAACCCCGTGCCGGGCGATGAGATCGTCGGCTTTATTTCGAGAGGCAGGGGAGTTATTGTCCACAGAACAGACTGCCCCAACCTCAACGGGCTGGAACCCGAGCGTCTGCAGCCTGCGCAGTGGACAGGCGACTTTAATTCCGAGTTTATTGCGGGTATTAAAATAATCGCCACCAACGATACGGGCGTAATGGCTTTCATTACCGCGGAAATTTCGGCAATGCAGCTTTCCATGACCAACATTGTCGGCCGTATCAACAAGGAAAAACGCGCTGAATTTGATATAAAGGTAACATTAAATAAGCGTTCCGATATCGACCTTTTAGTAAACCGCTTGACCCGTGATAAACGCATAATAGAGGTTTTCAGAACGAACAACTGATGAGAGTTATCAAAGTGGAGCCTGAGGGCTTTGCAAGCAATTCGTATATTCTTACTGCCGACGATAAGACGGCGATAGTTATCGACCCTGCGGATGAAGGGGTAATAGAGTCGCTCGAACGTGAAAATTTAAGTTGCAAATTTGTGCTTTTAACGCACGGTCACTTTGATCACGTCGGCATGTGCGGTGAGTTTTATAAAAACGGTGTTCCTGTCTGCTGTGGCGAGCTCGAGAGGGAATTTATATTCAGTCCCGAGAACCGCGGCATATTCGGCGGGGTATTTATTCCTGCGTTTGAAATATCACGCACCTTTAAGGACGGCGAAAAATTCACGCTTTGCGGCATATCTTTCACCGCGATTCACACGCCGGGGCACACGGCGGGAAGCCTGTGTTATATCGCGGAAGACTGCATTTTTACGGGCGATACTCTTTTTTGCCGCAGTATTGGAAGATCCGACCTGCCCACGGGCGATATGCGTCGTCTTTCGGCAAGCGTAAAAAAGTTATTTTCGCTTGAAGGCGATTATAAGATATATCCCGGTCACGGCGAAAACAGCACGCTCGAAGCAGAGCGGCGCTTCAATCCGTATATAAGGTAAACTATGTTAAACACAAACAGAGAATATCTTCGCCCCGAAATAATGGACGTGCTCCGTGCCTTTGATTGTGAAGAGGAGGAGTTCACCCATTATTTTTCATATTCGGGCGGAAAATTTTTCAACACAATCGAATACAGGTCTCAATTTTATGATTTTGAGGATGAATTCGATCCTCAAAACGATTTGGAATTTAAACGCTATGCTAAGCGTTTTACAAAGCTTGCCTTCTATAAGGTCCTTTCAAAAGCCACGGGCAGGGAGCTCCCTTGGGGCGCGCTCACGGGCATAAGACCTACAAAGCTCGCCTGCATGGAGCAAGGCGCGAGAAGAGATTTTAAGGAGCTGTTCAAAAGGCTTTGCGTTTCGGAGCAGAATATAGCTATCACCGAACGCGTTTTAAAGGAACAGCAGCCTTTCAGGTCCGGCGGCAAGTCGTTCTATATAAGCTTGCCCTTCTGCCCGAGCAAGTGCGACTATTGCTCGTTTATAACCGCGCCCATCGAAAAAACCGCGCAATATGTGGATAGGTATATTTCCTGCCTCGTAAAAGAGATCGAAAGCGTACAGCCGCTTATGGACGGCGTTCGCTCGGTATATGTAGGCGGCGGAACACCCTTCGTTGTTTCCGAAGAGCACTTAAAAAGAGTATATAAAGCCATATCTTCCATCATAAAAACTCCCGTCGAATACACTGTTGAGGCGGGCAGACCTGACGTGTTTACGGAGGAAAAACTCAACATATCCCGCCAAAACGGCGTAAACCGCATATGCGTAAATCCCCAATCGTTCAACGATAAAACGCTTGAAGCCATAGGCAGAAAACACACCGCTGCCCAAACGCTCAAAGCCTATGAAATGGCGTTGAAATACGGCTTTGACATAAATATTGACCTTATCGCGGGGCTTGCCGAAGAGAATACGGACGATTTTGAATATTCGCTCAGAACGGCGGTTTCGTTGGATCCCGCGAATATCACCGTGCATACGCTTTCCTTAAAGGCGGGCGCGAAGCTCAAAGAAAACGTAAAACGCCTTCATATTGAGCAAATAGGGCAAATGATAGAGCTTTCGCGTGAAATACTTACCTCGGCGGGGTATGTGCCCTACTATCTGTACCGTCAGAAGTATCAGGCGGGCGGGCTGGAAAATGTGGGCTGGTGTAAGCCCGGCAAGGCGTGCGTCTATAATATCGACGTAATGGAGGAGCTCGGCGACAATTTTGCCGTCGGCGCAAACGCAATTTCCAAGCGTGTGTTTGCCGCCGAAGAGCGCATAGAGCGTTTCGCCACCCCCAAGGATATTCCGACATATATAAATAAAGCCGACGAAATTATTTCAAAACGCATTGCCTTTTTCAAATAGCTTTATGATCGGCAACAATATTAAAAATTTCTCCTTAAAATCATTTGCTATTTCCGCGCGCATATGGTAAAATACTATTCGTTACGGATACAAAGGGGTGCGAACACTCAACGGCTTTCTTTGTTTCCCGCAAATATTTCCATAGGAGGATAAAGTAAATGGAAAAGTCCGAAATCATTGCAAAGTATGCAACGAAGGAAGGGGATACCGGTTCTCCCGAAGTTCAGATCGCGCTTCTGACCGAGAGAATCAACCACCTCAACGAGCATCTCAAAGAGCACATTCACGACAATCACTCCCGCCGTGGTCTTCTTAAAATGGTAGGACGCCGCCGTGGTCTTTTGGACTACTTGAAGAGCAAGGATATCGAAAGATACCGTGCCATTGTCGCTGCTTTGGGACTCAGAAAGTAAAAGATTTAAAGAAATTGAGCGGGGTGTTTTATTCCGCTCATTTTTCATAAGTCTGCGGCGGGCGCCGCAGGCACAAGAACAGAAAAGGAGAATGGATAATGAATTTTAAACAATTTACACTTAAGGTAGGCGGCAGAGACGTCATCATCGAGACGGGCAAGTACGCCGAACAGACCAACGGCTCGTGCGTAGTGCGTTGCGGTGATACTGCGGTTATAGTTTCCGTATGTATGTCCGAGGCTCCCCGCGAGGGCATGGACTTCTTCCCTCTGCAGGTTGACTACGACGAGAAGATGTACGCAATAGGCAAGATCCCCGGCGGTTTCAAAAAGCGCGAGGGCAGGGCAAGCGACAAGGCAATACTCACTGCAAGGCTTATAGACAGACCTCTTCGTCCACTGTTCCCCAAGGGACTTTTCAACGACGTTGTCGTAACCGCGCAGGCAATTTCGGTTGAGCCCGATATCTCCCCCGAGCCTCTCGCCATGATAGGCTCCTCGGTTGCATTGGCAATTTCCGACATTCCTTGGGCAGGTCCCACAGGCTCCGTGGTCGTAGGACTGGTCGATGGACAGTATATCATAAACCCCGATCTTGCCCAGAGACAGAAGAGCGACATTCATTTGAATCTCGCAGGCACCAAGGACGCGATTTTGATGATCGAGGCTGGCGCAAACGAAGTCACCAACGAGCAGATGGTCGGCGCGATAATGTTCGGTCACAAGGAAATTCAAAAAATTTGCGAATTTATCGAAAACGAAATCGTTCCCGCAGTCGGCAAGCCCAAGCGCGAGATTGAGCTCTATCACGTTCCCGAAGAACTTGACAAGGTCGTACGCGAATACGCCTCCGAAAAAATAGACTGGGCTATCGACACGTTCGACAGGCAGGAGAGGGAGAAGAGACAGGAAGAGGCCGAAAAAGAGGTTTTGGAGCACTTTGCCGAAATCTATCCCGACAATACGCGCGAGATAAAGGACAGCCTCTATTACCTCACAAAGGAAAAGGTTCGCGCAAAGATTTTCGACAAGGGTATTCGTCCCGACGGCAGAGGCTTAAAGGACGTCCGTCCCATCTGGTGCGAGCGCCACATACTCCCCAGAGTACACGGCTCGGCGATATTCACCCGCGGACAAACCCAAACCATGACGACATGCACCCTCGCAATGCTCACCGAGGCTCAGAAACTTGAAGGGCTCGACGAGGAGACTTCGAAAAGATATATGCACCAATACAACTTCCCCGGCTACTGCACGGGCGAAGCAAAGGCTCTCCGCTCCCCCGGCAGGCGTGAAATCGGTCACGGCGCTCTTGCAGAGCGCGCGCTCATTCCCGTGCTTCCCGACGAAGAGAGCTTCCCCTATGCAATAAGGGTGGTAAACGATATTCTTTCGTCCAACGGCTCGTCGTCGATGGCTTCCGTGTGCGGCTCCACAATGGCTTTAATGGACGCAGGCGTGCCCATAAAGGCCCCCGTAGCGGGCGTTGCAATGGGGCTTATCAAAAACCAAGAGACGGGCGAATTTAAGGTTTTGACCGATATTCAGGGCTTGGAGGACTTCCTCGGCGATATGGACTTCAAGGTTGCGGGCACCCAAAAGGGCATAACCGCAATTCAGATGGATATCAAAATCAAGGGCATCTCCGAGGAGATTATGCACACTGCAATCGACCAGGCAAACGAGGGCAGGCAGTTCATTCTCTCCAAAATGCTCGAATGCGTGCCCGAGGTTGCGCCCCAGCTCTCCGTTTACGCTCCCAAGATCATCAGCTTTGAAATCGACCCCGAAAAGATCGGCGACGTTATCGGCAAGCAGGGCTGCGTGATAAAAAAGATAATGGAGGAGACGGGCACCGAAATAGAGTTCAACGAGGACGACAGCGGCAGAGGCTATATCGCCTGCACGGGTCCCATCGAGAACGCAGAGCGCGCAAAGGCGATCGTGCTTTCCATAGCTCACGACCCCGAAGTCGGCGATATGTTTGTCGGCACGGTAGTAAGAATTTTGAACTTCGGCGCGTTTGTTGAGTTTGCCCCCGGCAAGGACGGCATGATCCACATTTCCAAGCTTTCCGATAAGCGCGTGGACAAAGTGGAGGACGTTGTAAATATCGGCGACACGGTAAAGGTTGAAATTATAAAAATCGGCGACAAGGGCATCGACCTCAAGCTCCTCGAAAAGTTATCTTAAAATAAAATTTGCAATAACTTAAAATTAAAAATAGTAATTGCAAAAAACTTATAATTGCAAAATTAATAATTGTAAAAAGATAAATTGCAAATTAAACGCCGCCGCGGCAATTCTGCCGCGGCGGCCGTTGCGTTTTAATAACAAAATAAGTTTTATAATTTAATATTCAAAGCGGGTACAATTCCGTCAGAAGTGACGTGTGCTATGTGACCGTTACCTGAATATCCGTTATAGAAAACAACTTGTCCGTGTGTTTTGCTTGTGGGCGACCTCAACCGCCAGAAAGGTGTATCGTACATATAGTCAAGTCCCTGTATTTTTGCATAGTCCGTGGCTTTAAGCTGTCTTGCCGGATCGTCAATGTTTCCTGCGGCAAAACCGTTTACGCCATTGATTTCTTTATAGCTCAATAAAAAGACATTATCTTCGGTATTTTCGCAAACACATTCGTATCGACTGAGAAAATCTCTGTCATCGGGGTCTACCGAATCGGCGCTGTTGTCCACCAAAGTTTTTTCTATTATCTGTTTGCAATAACTATCGAATGCCGTATCATAAAAATCTGCGTTCAACCACGTGCGTATATCGCTGTTCGCGTAGTTGGAAGCATGCACAGTTTTTCCGTTTAGCGTTCTGTCTTTATCGTTTTGATAATACTGTTGACTGTCGACAATCATTTCGGACATCAAGAGAGCGCCACCGTCTTCTTTGGACAATATCCGCCACTCTATCGGTTCAAATTTAAACCAATATACCGTATATGCATTATAGCCGCTGTTATCTATCATGCTTTCGCTTTTGTCATAGTTTTTTGTCGTCCATTCAGGTCTGTACTTTGAAAAATAGACGCCGCGATACTTTGCGTTTTCATAACTTATGTCCTGATACCACATAAAGTCGCTCTGCTTGCCGTTTGCGTAGTAGCGATAACTTATCCATTTTCTGTTCGGGAACAATCCGTCGGGCTTGGAACCCGCTTGCTTATTCAGGACGGTTTTTAAGTCATTGTCTTTTACTTCTGTTTGCGGATACTCGCCGAAATATACCTTTTTGCCATCAGAACTCAACGTATAGATATCCTGTTCGGTCAGGCAGATTGAGCATCTCTTTTTATTTTCTTTCGTTAGCTCTGTTTCCCATACATGAGCTTGGGGATTTATGGGTATTTCCTCGGTATATGTATGGCTGTCGTCCCAACGACAAGTGTATAATATGCTTCCTGCGGATTTGCAGGTTGCTTCGGCAATTATGGTTCCGTTGTCCCATGAATGTCCGTATTGCTCAATAATTAAATCCTTATCCTCCAGCTCAGTCATATTTTCGTCGAAATTTTTATGGCAGAGAGAGCAGTTATAGTGCTCTGCAACGCCGTCTGTTTCGCAATCTGCGTAAACTTCTTCAATCAACGTCAAATCGTGCGCGTTAGCGTCGATAGGTTCTTCAACCTTGTTGGTTGAATACCCGCAGAGACTACATTCGTCATGCTCGTTATAGCCGGTTGACGAACAGGTTGCGGCTTTTGCAGCTAAATGTACAATATTGTGCGCATTTGGGTTTATGGCAATCGGTCTTGTTTCCTTGTGGGTTTCATCGGCTCTGCATGTGCGGGTTTCCAAGCCTTCCTTAACACAGGTGGCAGGGGTGGTTACTTGCCAATCGCCCCAGTCATGTGTATGCGAGTCAACAGAGCAGCCAAATGCTGTAAGGCAGCTAAACGTAAACAGTACAGCAAATAAAAGTAAAAGTTTTTTCTTCATAGTATCTCCTTTGTGCGGTAAAAAAATAAGGTGTGCCCGAAAGAGCACACCGCACGGTATCTCCTCAGGTCACCACACCTCACAAACTGTATGCGCGAAAATTTACACAAATTACCATGCACAACAGAAACAGAGATACACACTGCCATTGAGTACACAGTAATATGTGTAAAAAAGCACAAAAAATTCGCGCAGTTTATTTAGTTTGTGAAATGTGGTACTTAAAATATAACATTATAATATAAAAAAGTCAAGAAGTTTATAAAAATCCGCAGGGCATACACACCGATAAATATAAATATTCGGTTGAGCCTGCCTTGCCGAACGCGCTTTTTGGAATTGATTGAGGAGCCTTGATTTAAGGCTCTTTTTCATTGACAAAATTTGACGCGATTGTTATAATTAAACATAAGTTTATTCAGCCCTTGAATGTGAAATTTTGTTGTAAATCAACATAAAAAGGGTTATAATTTTATATGCGGTTTTGCGCGGAACGGCGCAGGTTTATTAATATGAAATTCGAGCTACATTCAAAATTTGAGCCTACGGGCGACCAGCCGCAGGCAATTCAGAGCCTGACGGAGGGGGTGCTGGACGGCATACGCACCCAAGTGCTTTTGGGCGTTACGGGCAGCGGAAAAACGTTTACAATGGCTAACGTCATAAAAAATGTAAACCGCCCCACTTTGGTCATCGCGCACAACAAAACGCTTGCGGCGCAGCTTTGCAACGAATTTAAGGAATTTTTCCCCAACAACCGCGTGGAATATTTTGTTTCGTACTACGACTATTACCAGCCCGAGAGCTACATACCGTCAACCGACACTTATATCGAAAAAGATATGAGCCTCAACGACGAAATAGACAAGCTCCGCAACTCGGCAACCAGTTCTTTGGGCGAGCGCGAGGACGTTATTGTTGTGGCTTCGGTCAGCTGTATCTACGGTTTGGGCGCACCCGAGGAATATTTCCGTTTGGCAATAAGTCTGCGCCCGGGAATGGAGCTTGAAAGGGACGCGCTTATCCGCCGCCTCGTTGAAATTCAGTACGCGAGAAGGGATATAGATTTTCAGCGTTCGTCCTTCCGCGTGCGCGGCGACATTGTGGAAATTTTTCCCGCTTCAAATTCGGAAATCGCAATACGTGTTGAGTTTTTCGGCGATGAAATAGACAGAATTTGCGAAGAGGAGGCTGTTTCGGGCAATATAATTTCTGAACTGAAACACGTTTTAATATTCCCCGCTTCGCAATATGCGGTCGGCTCCGACAAAATGCGGACCGCGCTTGCAATGATAGAGCGGGACATGCACGACGAGGTGAAAGCCTTCCGTGACGAGGGCAAGCTTTTGGAAGCCCAACGCCTCGAACAGCGCACCACATTCGATTTGGAGATGATGCGCGAGATAGGCTATTGCAGCGGCGTGGAAAATTACAGCCGCTATTTTGACGGGCGTTTCCCGGGTGAGCCGTCGTTCACGCTTTTGGACTATTTTCCCGCGGGCAAATTCCTTGTTTTTATAGACGAGAGCCACATGACCATTCCGCAAATAGGAGCAATGTATCACGGCGACCGTTCCAGAAAAGAAAATCTTGTTAACTATGGTTTCCGCTTAAAATCAGCCTACGACAACCGCCCGCTCACATTTGAGGAATTTGACGAGCGCGTGCCCCAACTGATATGCGTTTCGGCAACTCCCGCGGAGTATGAATTGAAGCAGGCGGGCAACATTGTCGAACAACTTATACGCCCCACGGGGCTATTGGACCCCGAGGTCGAAGTCCGCCCCACAAAAACGCAGATAGACGATCTGTTGGGCGAAATCAAAAAGGTTATTTCCGAACAAGGCAGAGTTTTGATCACCACAATGACAAAGCGCATGGCGGAGAGCCTCACCGATTATTTGAAAGAACACGGGCTCAAAGTCCGCTATATGCACAGCGATATAGACGCTTTGGAGCGCATTGACATAATCAACGGCTTGCGCGGCGGCGAATTTGACGTCCTCTGCGGCATAAATCTTCTGCGCGAGGGCTTGGACTTGCCCGAGGTCAAGCTCGTAGCCATTCTCGACGCCGACAAGGAGGGCTTTTTGCGCAGCGAAACCTCACTTGTGCAAACCATCGGCAGGGCGGCGAGAAACGCCGAGGGCAGGGTAATAATGTATGCCGATGTAATCACGGGCAGCATGCGCCGTGCCATCGACGAGACAAACCGCCGCCGAAAAATTCAAAGCGATTACAATAAAGCCCACGGAATTGTACCGAAAACAATAATCAAGGAAGTTAAAAATTCTATAGGAATAACGGGCAAAAAGACTGTTGGCGAGGATATAAAATTAAAGGATATTCCCGCCGAAATAGAAAAACTGAAGGCGCTTATGAAAGTGGCTTCAGCCCAGCTTGATTTCGAGCGTGCAATAGAGATACGCGATACGATCGCGCAGCTTAAAAAGAAACTTATAATGAGCAAAAAATCATGAAAGAAGAAATTTACGTCAAGGGCGCAAAGGAAAACAATCTTAAAAATATAGACGTACACATACCTCGCAACACCTTAACTGTGTTTACGGGGCTTTCGGGCAGCGGCAAATCCACGCTTGCCTTCGACACGATTTTCGCCGAGGGTCAGCGCAGATATATAGAAAGTCTTTCGTCATACGCCCGTCAATTTTTGGGGCAGATGGAAAAGCCCGACGTGGAGCTTATAGACGGGCTTTCACCCGCAATTTCCATCGACCAGAAAACAACCTCGCACAATCCGCGTTCCACTGTGGGCACCGTTACGGAAATTTACGATTATTTCCGCCTGCTTTTCGCCCGTGTGGGTATTCCGCACTGCCCGAACTGCGGCAGAGAGATACGCAGACAGTCCGTAGATGAGATCGCAGACAGGGTCATGGCTATGCCGGACGGCAGCAAGATCATAGTTGAAGCCCCCGTTGTCCGCGGGAAAAAGGGCGAATTTCAAAAGGAGCTTGCAAGCTGGAAAAAGAGCGGCTACGGCAGAGTGAAAATAGACGGAATAATTTACGATCTTCAGGAAGAAATTCATCCCGAAAAAAATATACGCCACAATGTTTCGGTGGTTATCGACCGCCTTGTTATCAAGGACGGCATATTAAAGAGGCTTACGGAGAGCCTTGAAAGCGCTCTTTCGCTT
Organism: uncultured Clostridia bacterium; assembly: GCA_947625865.1. Lineage (GTDB taxonomy): Bacteria > Bacillota > Clostridia > Christensenellales > Borkfalkiaceae > Coproplasma. Next base: position 8,515 of record CANQQD010000015.1, on the reverse strand, counting down.
GCCAACGGGCTTGTTATAATCGACAGCGAGGGCAAGGAAGAATTATATTCCTCGAACTATGCCTGCCCCGACTGCGGCGTATCTATCGAGGAGATCGAGCCCCGCCTGTTTTCATTCAACACGCCGTGGGGCGCCTGCCCCGAGTGTTCGGGACTCGGCTTCAGACAGATCGTCGACCCCGATTTGATATGCCCCGATAAAACAAAGACCCTGCGCGAGGGCGCAATAAAAATAAGCGGCTGGAATCTCGATAGCTCAGCCATGACGCAAATGTATCTGAGTTCGCTGTCCAAGATTTACAATTTCTCGCTCGACGTGCCCGTGAAGGATCTCCCCGAGGGCGTGTACGACATGCTGATGTATGGCAATAACGGCGAGCAGATAGACCTTGCATATAACGCTTACCGCTTTTCGGGAAGCTATAAAACCGCATGGGAGGGCTTTGTAACCAATTTACAGCGCCGCTATAACCAAACCTCGTCCGACAGCGTAAAATGGGACATTGAGCGATATATGCGCACATCGGATTGCCCGCTTTGTCACGGTAAAAGGCTTAAAAAAGAGGCTTTGGCAGTTACCGTCGGCGGTAAAAATATAGCTGAAGTATGCGACATGTCGGTCGACGATCTGAAGTCGTTTGCGGATTTTTCGTTTTTCAATAAGACCGAGCATCTTATAGCCGACAGTATAATCAAGGAAATCGACAGCCGCATAAGCTTTTTGGAGGACGTTGGATTAGGTTATCTTACGCTTTCGCGATCGGCTGCGACGCTTTCGGGCGGCGAGAGCCAGCGAATACGTCTTGCGACGCAGATAGGCAGCGCGCTTACAGGTGTTTTATATATTCTCGATGAGCCAAGTATCGGTCTGCACCAACGGGACAACGAAAAGCTTTTACATTCGCTTGAGGGCTTACGCGATCTCGGCAATACTTTGATAGTTGTAGAGCATGACGAGGACACTATTCGTGCGGCGGACTACATTGTGGATATAGGTCCCATGGCGGGCGTGCACGGCGGAGAAATAGTCGCTTGCGGCACCCAAGAGGACATAATGAACGAGCCAAACTCTATAACGGGCGATTTTCTTGCGGGCAGAAGGAAGATAGAAGTACCGAAGGTACGGTTGAAGCCCACGGACAAATGGCTAAAGGTTTACGGTTGCAAACAGAACAACCTTAAAAATATCAATGTGGAGATACCTGCGGGGCTGATAACGGCTGTAACGGGCGTGTCCGGCAGCGGCAAGTCGAGTCTCGTAAACGAAATAATTTATCCTTATCTTGCAAATGAACTCAACCGCGCCCGTCAACCTCTCGGAAATGCGGAAAAATTTGAGGGACTGGAGCATTTTGATAAGGTCATTGCGATAGACCAGCAGCCCATTGGCAGAACTCCGAGAAGCAACCCTGCAACATACACCGGCGTGTTTACGGCAATAAGGGATTTGTTTGCGGCAACCCCGGATTCAAAGGAGAGGGGGTATAAGAGTGGAAGATTTTCATTCAACATTCCGGGCGGCAGATGCGAGCACTGTCAGGGCGACGGCATAATCCAAATCGAAATGCACTTCCTGCCGGATATCTACGTTCCCTGTGAAGTGTGCGGCGGCAAACGCTATAACCGTGAAACATTAGAGGTTAAATATAAAGGAAAATCGATTTCGGACGTGCTTGAAATGACGGTTGCCGAGGCTTGTGAATTTTTCAAACCGATATCCTCGATTTACAATAAAATTTCAACCCTAAACGACGTTGGATTAGGATATATAAAGCTCGGTCAGAGTTCAACTACGCTCTCCGGCGGCGAAGCGCAGAGAGTGAAACTCGCCACAGAGCTTTCAAAGAGGAGTACGGGCAAAACGTTCTATATTCTCGACGAGCCGACAACAGGGCTTCACAGCTACGACGTGGATAAGTTGATTAAAATACTTGCGCGTCTCAGAGCCGGCGGAAATACAGTGCTTGTAATCGAGCACAATCTCGACGTAATCAAGTGCGCGGACTGGATAATAGATTTGGGCCCCGAGGGCGGGGATCGTGGCGGCACCGTAATTGCTTCAGGCTCGCCAGAGGATGTAGCCGCCTGTTACGAAAGCTATACCGGACAGTTCTTAAAAAAGATTTTCAACAAAAAGTAGTAGTAAAGCATAAATCGGCAGTCGTCTGAAAGTCGGACTTCTGCCGATATTTTTTGCCAAAATATATAAATTTTGCGGTTTAATATAGTACTATGTTACACATAATTGCTGATTTTGAGCTAAAAAGTTGCTTGTGGCTAAATTTGCTGCCTTTTATATCGGGAAATAAAAATTTAACCTTTGAATGTCGGCACCAAAATTTTTGTAAATTCATACCTTGAATTATACCGTTTAAGGAGCGCCTGACAATGCCCGAACCTTTTACCCTTCCGCAACCATTTCCCACAACCGACGGACTGTGCGAGGACGCATACAGCCTCAGATTGATTTCTCCCGCGTACGCTTCCTCCACAGGAGAGCTTAACGCAGTATTGCAGTACATTTATCATTCGTTCTTTTTTAAAGACCGTGGCTTTGGAGAGGTGGCGGAAAAGCTCGTCTCCATAGCGGTTGCGGAAATGATACATTTGAATTTGCTCGGTCAAACTATTTTGGCTCTCGGCGCTTTTCCCGTGTATTGCAGGTGCCCTTATAACGGATTTGATTTCTACAGCACAAAATATGTTGCCTATTCGCGTTCCCTGCGGTTTATGCTTGAGGACGATATCATAGGCGAAAGGCAAGCAATATGCCAGTATGACCATATGCTTAAAAAGCTGAAAAATCAGCGCGTCATAGAAATTGTTTCACGGATCCGTGCCGACGAAAAATTACATCTCGAAGCGCTTCAGAAAATTTTATCGGATTTTAAGGGTTGACATAACGCTTTTCGATAAAGTATAATCTACACGATGAAGAGGTACGACGTAATAATTGTCGGCGGTGGTGCGGCAGGACTTGCATGCGCGGTCGCGCTTGCCGAAAATAAAGACATTAAAATTCTTGTGGTCGACGCCGGCGAGCGTGCGGGCAAAAAGCTTTCGGCTACGGGTAACGGTCAGGGCAATATCGGTAATAACGATATGTCCATTGAGCATTACCGTAGCGGGAATTTAAAAATTGTTGAAAAAATTGCCTGCCCCGCCGTAAACGATCCGTCCGCAGAGGTTTGCAGAAGGATATTCGGCACGCTGCTCTATAAGAGCGACGGTTCGGGCAGAATTTATCCGCACAGCTTGCAAGCTTCCTCGCTCACGGATATTCTTTTACGCAGGCTCAAAGGGCGCGGCGTTGAAATTTTGCTCTTGACGCGCGTTGTGAATATTTCAAACGGCTTTATTGTCGACTGCGGCGATAAAAAGTTTGCCGCGGCTTTTGTTGTGCTTGCCGCGGGCGGAAAGGCGCAAAGGCAGTTTAAAACGGACGGTTCGGCTTATAAGCTTGCGCAAGCCTTCGGACATGCCGTAACGCCGCTCTATCCCGCGATTGTTCAATTGAAAACGGATGACGGTTATGTAAAGCCCCTTAAAGGTATCCGCGCTAATTGCTTTGTAAAAGCCATAATAGGCGGCGTTTGCAAAAAAGCAGTGCATGGCGATGTGATTTTTACGGATTACGGCGTATCTGGCAATGCGATATTTTATCTTTCGAGCGAGCTTACAGCCCACGGCGGAACGGTTTTGATAGATTTTCTGCCTAATTATCCGGAGGAAACTCTCGTCAAAACGCTCAAAGCCCGCTTAGCCGAGGGAACCGCTTATTCCGATATTTTATGCGGTATTCTCCACAATCAGATAGCCCGCGTCGTTTTAAAGAGAGCGGGAGCCGAAGATATAGATTTAATAGTAAAAACCGTAAAAAGCTTTACGCTCGAAGTATGCGGCACGCTCGGCTTCGACTATGCGCAGGTTACTCAAGGTGGCGTGAGTATGGAGGATATATCAGAAAACCTCGAGAGCAGGCTCTGTAAAAATCTCTATTTTGCGGGTGAAATTTTAGACGTGGACGGCGATTGCGGAGGATATAATCTGCACTGGGCGTTTTCAAGCGGCGTCGCGGTCGCAGACGATATAAATTCAAAATTAAAATGATCAAGCGGCTTGATAACATAAAACTTCATATTGGCGTGAACGAGCGCGAGCTGTTGAAAATTGCCCAAAAGAGCCTGAAAAAACCTGTAAAATATTTTAAAATTATCAAAAAGTCGCTGGACGCACGCGACAAGGGCAATATTTTATGGGTTTATTCCATAGCCTTTTCGGACGAGCCAGAACGGCAGAAGCCGGCTTTGGAAAAGCTTAAGGGATCGCCTCAGGTGGCGGTCGTAGGCAGCGGTCCCGCGGGGCTTATGTGCGCGCTCCGCCTTGTTGAACACGGGATATCGCCCTTAATAATAGAGCGCGGCGAGCGCGTGGAGGAGCGTGAAAAAACCACGCGTGAATTTTTTGAGAAACGTATTTTGGATCCGCAATCCAACGTCCAATTCGGCGAGGGCGGTGCGGGCACGTTTTCGGACGGAAAGCTCAACACACAAACTCACGACGGCTTGAACCGCGACGTCTTGGAGTATTTTGTCCGCTTCGGCGCGCCCGAAGAAATTCTGTATCTGAATAAGCCTCATATCGGCAGCGACAAACTAAAGAGCGTTCTCAAAAACATCCGTGAATTTATTGTACAAAACGGCGGCAGATATCTTTTTAACACCCGTTTGACCGGTTTTAACAGCTCCAACGGGCGTCTTAAAGCTCTTATTCTGCAAAACACAAGAACCGGTGAGGAAAGCGAGCTTCAAGCCGACTGCGCAGTCCTTGCAGTGGGACATTCTGCGCGCGACACCTTTGAAATGCTCTATGGCTCGGGAATAAAAATGACCCCGCGAGACTTCGCCGTAGGCGTTCGTATCGAGCACCTTGCTTCTGAAATAGGTTTTTCTCAGTTCGGTAAAAATTATAAGCTTTTGCCCGCAGCTGACTATAAGCTCGTAAGCCACGCGCACGAGCGCACGGTGTTCACATTCTGTATGTGCCCGGGCGGCGTGGTAATTCCCGCAGCAAGCGAAGAGGGCGGGGTAGTGGTAAACGGTATGTCGGACTATGCCCGTAACGGCGTCAACTCAAATTCCGCGCTAATGGTCCAGATGAGAGCCTCCGATTTCGGCGAAAATCTCTTTGACGGAATGGAATTTCAAAGAACTATAGAGCGCAAGGCGTTTGAAGCCGGCGGCAGAACATATTCGGCGCCCGTGCAACTCTATAAGGATTTTGCGGCAGACAGGATTTCACAGAATTTCGGCGAGGTCTTGCCCACCTATTCCGCCGGAACAGTTTTTGCACCGTTGAACGAGGTGTTGCCGCAAGTTGCGGTTTCTGCATTGAAGGCGGCGATCCCCGATATGGACAAGCGCTTAAGGGGCTTTGCAGATCCCTCGGCTGTTTTGACGGGAGTGGAGACCCGCTTCTCCTCGCCCGTAAGGATAGAGAGGGGAGAGGACCTGCAGAGCGTATCGCTTATGGGCTTATATCCCTGCGGTGAGGGCGCGGGCTATTCGGGCGGAATCACAAGCTCCGCCGCCGACGGCATAAAGGTCGCCGAAAAAATTTACGGGAGCATAAAAAATCATATGATTTTCATTTAAAATTCACAATTACTGTCTATAATATGAGAAAAGAATTAATTTGAATACACAACTTTTTTCATATTCTCTCTGAGGCGGCGCCGCAACTTCAACCATTGCGGCGCCGCTTTCATACATAAAAAAGCGTGCGCGGAACAGTTTGCCGGGCACGCTTTTTCAGAACAGTATGCAATTTAATGCTGTTTACAGCGACGCAAGAAATCCTAAAAATACCACAAAATAGATTATTACAACCAAAACGGAGATTATCCCCAAGACTATTTCAACGGCGCTGATAATTATACCCGCAAGAGCCAGTCCGCCGCCTTCAAGATTTTCCTCTCTGCACTTTTTACGGGCAATGATGCTGCAAATCAGCCCCGCAACAGATACTAAGAACGAGAGCACAAAACCTACAATAGCCATTGTACAGGTCTGTTTGGACGCGCTCTTCTTAAATTCGGCTATCTGCACGCCGCAATGAGGGCACACCACAGCGCTGTCGCTTATTTCTCTTCCGCAATTTTTACAAAACATATCCTCTTCTCCTTTGTAATGTATTGCCCTTATTATATTCCCAGTATAATGGGAAATCAAGTATTTTTCCCATTTTTATGGGAAAATAATTATATGAAAGAATTTGGGGAGAGGCTGCGCTTATTGCGCCTTGAAAAGGGGATAGGACAAATCCAGCTCGCAAAAGAGTTGGATGTCGGCAAATCGGTAATAAGCTTGTGGGAACTTGGCAAGTGTGAGCCGACGCTTTCCAAGCTGATAGTCATTTCAAAATTTTTCGGCGTGTCGATAGATTTTTTGGCCGGGCTTGAGGACTGATAATTTATTGCCGGATATAAAAAATCATGCCCGCGGCTGACGCCGCGGGCACAAGTATTTATTATCGATATTAAACCGTTTCAACGTTGATAAGGTTCGAGTTTCCGCTCTTGCCGTTCGGCGTGCCGCCCGTCAAAACTATTTTGTCGCCCTTCTGGACGAGTCCCGTGTCAATTGCCGCACGTTTTGCGTAGTGGAAGAGCACGTCTACCGAGTAGAACTCTTCGCTCATTACGGGGATAACGCCCCAGCTCAAGGCAAGCTTTCTGTATGCGCGCTCATCGGTGGTCATGCCGATTATATCTATCATCGGGCGGAACCTTGAAACCGTTCTCGCCGTGCCGCCGGTTCTCGTGCATACAACTATAACTTTTGCGTCTATATCCTGCGCAAGCGTGCAGGCGGAGTGGGAAAGCGCCTCGGAAAGATTTTTTATATGATATTCGCCGTCGTCAATGTGCGCTATGTAATTTGTGTTTGACTCAGCCTGTTGGGCTATTTTTGCCATTGCGCGCACAGCCTCAACGGGATATGCGCCCGCAGCCGTTTCGCCCGAAAGCATGATTGCCGAGGAACCGTCGTAAACGGCGTTGGCAACGTCGGAAATTTCCGCACGGGTAGGGCGGGGCTGTTTGATCATGGATTCAAGCATTTCGGTTGCGGTCACGCTGCGCTTGCCGCGTATGCGGCAGGCGTTGATTATCTTTTTCTGAATACCCGGCAGTTCTTCAAAGGGTACCTCAACGCCGAGATCGCCGCGCGCAACCATGATACCGTCGGCTACGTCCAGTATCTCCTCCAGATTATTTACGCCTGCACGGCTCTCTATTTTGGCTATAATTTCAATTTCCTTTTCGGGCGAGCCGCACATTTTAAGCCAATTTCTTACGTCTATCACGTCCTGCGCCTTGGATACGAACGAAAGCGCAACGAAATCCACGCCCTGTTCAACTCCGAATTTGATATCAGATTTGTCCTGTTCGGAGAGATATACCATCTCAAGCTGTTTATCGGGGAAGAACATGCTCTTTCTGTTTGAAAGCTCGCCGCCGATGAGCGTTTTGCAAACTACATTGGGCTTTTCTACGCGTACGACCTCGAACACCATGAGCCCGTTGTTCAGAAGTATCTTGTCGCCGGGATACATCTGGTCGCAAAGCCCTTCGAACGTAACCGAAACCTTGGTTTTGTCGCCTATCAGATCCTCTGTGGTAAAGATGAACGGGTCGCCGTCCTTGAGCGTTATTTTACCGTCGGCAAAGGTCTTTATTCTGAATTCGGGCCCCTTAGTATCCAACATAATGGGGAGAGGCACCTTCTTGCGCTCTCTCAATCTCTTTATCATTGCAATTTTTTGGGCGTGCTCCTCGTGCGTGCCGTGCGAAAAATTTAATCTTGCAACATTCATACCCGCGTCGATCATGGCGGAAAGAACTATTTCATTGTCGCTGGCAGGACCGAGTGTGCATATGATTTTGGTTTTTTTCATAAAGTACCCCTGAAAAATAAAATTTTTACAAATACATTTTAAAGGAAAATAATGTAAAAATCAATAATAAACGAAAAAATAGTTGTGCTTAATTTAAAAAAGGTGGTAAAATACTTGCGATCCGAGTCGATCATACGGTCGCGGGCTGCTTTTGCAGCGTGAGGAAAGTCCGAGCATCGCAGGGCAGGGTGCCTGCTAACGGCAGGTGGAGGCGACTTTAAGGAAAGTGAACAGAAATATACCGCCGCGCAACGTGCGCGGTAAGGGCGGAATGGCGAGGTAAGAGCTCACCGTTGCCCCGGCGACGGGGCAAGCCAATTAAACCCCACCCGATGCAAGATTGGGACGCGTGCTCGCTTAAATGCGAGGGTTGCCCGCCCGCATGCGTCCGTTAATATCGCTTGAGCGCACAGGCGACTGTGCGCGTAGATAGATGACCGTACACGACAGAACTCGGCTTACAGATCTATCTCGGATCGTTTAAATTGAATTGTCAAACTAAGTGCAACAGTAAGAGATAAAAAAGTTAAATAAATCAACAGGTTTTTTGTAAGATAAAA
>CANQQD010000014.1 GCA_947625865.1 uncultured Clostridia bacterium | reverse complement strand
TGAGAACTCCCCTCAGTCTCGCTTCGCTCAACAGCTCCCCCCAAAGGAAGGAGCCAAGGTTAGGGGGCGGCGTTGCACTTACGAAGTTGGCAAGCGCGCAGAAACGAGCAAGCATTTGCAATTACGAAGTCAGCAAGCGGTTAGAAGCGAGCAGAGCATAAATCTTTTTAAAATAATTTACGGCGCAAGGAAAATCACACTTTTCCGCAGCGCGCCACAATTTGTGCATACTTGCACCTCAGCAGTGGGAATTGCCGCCATTATATAATATGTGCGCCCTTTTATATGGCGGCAAAGGCGGCAGAGCCGCCAAAAATCACGAAAAATTTGAGGGCGCGCAACCGCACGAAAATTTTTGTGAACTTTTTTACTCTGTGCGCAACGCCGCAACGGGATCCTTTTTAGCGGCTATTATCGCCGGCACGAGCCCCGCAAGCAGAGTAAGGACTACCGACAACGCCAGCATACCGCACGCTATCCACCATGTGAACTGCACTATGCCGGACACATTTAAAACCGCTTTGATTATCATGTTGCCCACCGCGCCCGCCAAGAGCGCAAGCCCGACGCCTATGACGCCCGAAAAGGCGCCGATGAGGAAGGTCTCCGAGTTGAAAAGCTTGGTTATGTCGCGCTTGCGCGCGCCTATGCTCCTCAATATCCCTATGACGCGCACGCGCTCTATCACCGACGTATAGGTTATGACGCTTATCATTACCGTGGAAACTATAAGCGATATTGCCGAAAAGGCTATGAGCACGTAGGTCACCACGTCTATAAAGGTCGAAAGCGTGGAGAGCGCAAGATCGGTGAGGTCGAGGTAGGTGACCTCGGCGTCCTTGTGGGTCCTGTTCCATGCCTCGATGTAGTCGGATATGTGCTGCTTTGCGTTGAGGTCGGTGGGATATATCTGAATGTTTGTCGGCTCGGTGTAGGCGCCGACGGACTTTAATGCCGATATATATTGAGATTTGATGTAATCCTGTTTCTGAGCCTCGGTGCCCGGATAGTTCGCGGGCCCGAAGGACGCGCCCGTTAAAACGTTCTTCTCCGTAGACAGGAGCTGCGCCTGCCCGACCTTGGAGCTTTTTGCGTTTTCCACAAGATACTCCGAGAGTTCGGGAAGATATACGAGCCCCGAATCGAGCCATACGGTGGCGTCGTTGCTCTTGACCCTCAGAATACTGACTATCTTCACTTTTACCGTGTTTTCGGCGGTGACCGCCCTGTATTCGGCCGCGGTGGAGGCCTCCTTGAAGGTGCCGTTCTGCCGCTGCGTGTACCAGCCGTCGTTCAGCACTATGTTGTATTCCTTGCCTATTATATCCGAAAACAGCACTTTATTGTAATTGCCCTGAGCGTCGCGCGTCACGGGCACGCCGATATTGGTGAGCACCGAGGGGCTTATCCTGTTGAATTTGTCGACAACGAGGGATACCTCGTGCATGTCTGCGGGGTAGCCCGTCTGGGAGTCCTCCGACTTATAAAGCACGCTGTAGTTGGCTGAAATCAGCTCGTCCTCCTCTATCATCTGCATGGCGTTGTCTGCCCATTTCGCACGCAAAACGGCGTTTTCGCCCAAATTCTCGAGGACGTGCATCTGCACGCTGTATTTGTAGTTTATAGCCCTTATCCACGAAGGGTTCATTGCCTTGATATATTCTATAAACTCTTGCGTCAACGTACTCTTTGTGGAGAAACTCTCGCGCTGGTAGGGAATGACGCTGTCTATTTCGGGATAGGGTTTGCTGTTGGCGCCGCTCTCCTCCTCCATTACGCTGAGAACGCGGCTCAGACTGTATGCGGACTCGCCCAGCCTTATTGCGGTATCGCCCACAGCCTCGGACTGCATGCGGTCCACATAGTTGCCCATGCCAACGCTTATGGCAAGCACGAGCGCGATGCCGAATATGCCTATGCTGCCCGCAAAGCTCGTCAATATCGTCCTGCCGAGCTTGACCTTTAAATTTTTAAGGGACATTTTGAACGCGGTAACAAGCGAGAGCCGCGATCCCTTTCCCCGCACGGGGCGGGCTGGCGACGCCCCGCGTCCCGCTTCCGAATAGGCGGGACAGTTCGAGCACTCGGCCGCGGCGTCCGCAGGAGTGGCGCAGACGGGCTCCCCTTCTGTATACGGGTCGGTGTCCGACCTTATCACGCCGTCGGACATGCTCACTATCCTCGTGGAGTAGGCCTCGGCGAGCTCGCGGTTGTGGGTGACAACCACCACGAGCCTGTCCTCAGAGATCTCCTTTAAAAGCTCCATGACCTGCACGCCCGTTTCGCTGTCGAGCGCGCCCGTGGGCTCGTCGGCGAGGATCACGCGGGGGTCGTTCACGAGCGCGCGGGCTATAGCCACGCGCTGCATCTGCCCGCCCGAAAGGAGGTTGGGGAATTTTTTTATTTCGCCCGCAAGCCCGACCTTGGCAAGGGCTTCCCTTGCCCGCGCCGTGCGCTCCCTCCTGCCCACGCCCGCCACAGAGAGGGCAAGCGCAACGTTATCGAGAACGCTCATGTTCGGGATGAGATTGTAGCTCTGGAACACAAAACCTATCATGGAGCTGCGGTATGCGTCCCATTCCGCGGCGGAAAAATCGGCGGTGCTTCTGCCGTCTATTTTAAGATCGCCCGAGGTGTACCTGTCCAAACCGCCTATTATGTTCAAAAGGGTGGTCTTGCCGCAGCCCGACGGACCGAGTATGGAGACAAACTCGCTTCGGCGCAGATTAAGCGACACGCCCCGCAGGGCATGGACGGTGAGATCCTTTGACAGGGGATAATCTTTTGTTATGTTTTCTATCTGTAACATTCGGGCACCTCGCGGGGTCCGCAAAACGGACTGTAGATATTGTACTATATTGAGCCTTTAAAATCAAGCGCATATAAATTATAAATATTATTGCTGCCCGGCCGCCTTTTACGCGCGGCGGGGCTTAAAAAAACAACCGCGGCGCCCGAAGTATTTCCGGCGCCGCGGCGAAAAGTTTTTGTTACTTGCCTATTGCCCAACCGAGCTTTTCGAACCAGCCGAAGAGGTTGAAGCTGTTGAATACCACGACGGTAGCAAGAGATACGGTAGACATTATCTTTATGAGAATGTCGAGAGAAGGTCCGACCGTGTCCTTGAGGGGGTCGCCCACCGTGTCGCCGACGACGGACGCGTCGTGCGCGGGCGTGCCCTTCTCTTCGCCCTCTACGCCGCCAGATTCTATGTACTTCTTGGCGTTATCCCACGCGCCGCCCGAGTTGCCGCAGAATATGGCGAGCATTATGGCGGATATGGTCGCGCCCATCAGGACGCCGCCGACAAACATGGGTCCGAATATGAAGCCCGTGACGAGAGGGAACAATATGCACATTATGCAGGGAATACGCATCTCCTTCAATGCGCCAGAGGAGGAAATCTCGATACATGTCTTGTAATCGGGGAGCACCTTGCCCTCCCTTAAACCCTCTATTTCGTTGAACTGCCTGCGGACTTCCTCTACCATCTTCCTTGCCGCCTTTGCAACGGCGTTAATGAGCATACCCGAGAACATGAAGGGAAGAGCCGCGCCGCACAGCGCGCCGCACAGTGTCTTGGGGTTGATGAGGTTGAGCACCAGCTCCTCCACCAGATTTATCTCCTGAAAAGCGAACAGATAGCTCGTCATGAGCGAGAGAGCCGCGAACGAGGCTGAGCCTATTGCAAAGCCCTTGCCGATAGCCGCCGTCGTGTTGCCGACGGAGTCGAGCTTGTCGGTTATTTCCCTGACCTCGGGGTCGAGATAGCTCATTTCGGCAATGCCGCCCGCGTTGTCCGAGATGGGACCGTAGGTATCCACAGAGACCGTTGCGGCGACAAACGAGAGCATGCCGAACGCCGCGCACGCAACGCCGTACATTCCGGCTATGGCATAGCTGCCGAAGATAGCCACGGCAAGCACGACAACGGGAAGCATACAGCTTATCATGCCCGTTGCAAGACCCTGCGTTACGGTGAGCGCGGGTCCCTCCTTGGAGGCTGAGGCGATGCCCTTGGTGGGTTTATAGTCGTAGCTCGTGTAGTACTCGGAAATTATGCCTATAACTATTCCCGCTACTATCCCGAACACCGCGGCGAGCCACGGGCTGAACGCGCCCACTTTAAAGCCCACCGCTTTATATACGGCGTTTTGTATGTCGCCGAGACCGGCGCCCACGTCTTTGAACATAACTATGCTTATCACAAGTCCCGCGACGACCGTCACGCCCGCAGATATCCACGTGGCTATGTTGAGCTCCATGTGGACGTTCTTCGAAAGCCGCGTCCTTAAAACTATGTAGGATATGCCTATTATGCAGGCTAAAAGCCCGCAGCCGGCGAATATGAGCGGAAACAAGAGCAGCTTGTTCAAAAACGCCGCGTCCGTAAATATATTGTGCATGAACAGCTCGCCCGCGAGCATCACAGCCGAGAGGATCGCGCCGACATAGCTCTCTAAAAGGTCGCTGCCGAGCCCTGCGACGTCCCCGACGTTGTCGCCCACGTTGTCGGCGATAGTCGCGGGATTGCGGGGATCGTCCTCGGGAATGTGCTCCTCGGTCTTGCCCACGAGATCCGCGCCCATGTCGGCGGCTTTGGTGTAGATGCCGCCGCCCACGCGGTTGAACATTGCTATAATGGAACAGCCGAGCGCATAGCCCGAGAGAGTCATTGTGAAATTGGTGGGCAGACCTATGAAGTTTTTAGCCGCCTCCTTGCCCAAGCCTGCGTCGATTACGCCCTGTATCTGCCCCGCGCCTATGCCGAAGATGAGATATACGATCACCGCACCGAGAAGCGCGAAGCCCGCAACGCACAGCCCCATTACGGAGCCGCCCTTGAAGGCTACCTTGAGCGTTTTGCCCAGATCCTTGGTTTCGCGCGCCCTGTTCGTGACGCGGACGTTGCAGTATGTGGCTATTTTCATGCCCACATAGCCCGCAGCCGCGCTCATGACCGCGCCGATCACAAAGGCTATCGCCGCCTGCCAGCTTATTATCACGAGCACGACGACAGCCACGACCGCGCCGATTATGGCGACTATTTTATATTCGTACTTTATGAAGGCGTTGGCGCCCGTGCGGATAGCCGCGCCTATCTCCTCCATTCTCTCCGTGCCCTCTTCCAGCTTTTTAACGCTGAAGTAGTTGAACGCCGCGTATGCGCAAGCCAGAATTACGGCTATGCCCACGACTATCAACAACAGGTTTTCCCATGCTTCCATATCTTCTCCTTATGATTTCCCCGGCGCATATATGCGGGCGCGCCCGCGCATATGCCGCGTTTATGCGTTAATTTTATCATATGTCGCTTATAATTGCAATACGCAGCGCCAAACTTGGCGGCGGAATTTTTCAAAACCTGCGGAAAATATCGGTTGAGAGATATCTTTCGCCCGAGTCGGGGAACAGCACGGCTATATTTTTGCCGGCGTTTACGGGACGGGCGGCTATCGCGGCAGCCGCGTGCAGGGCGGCGCCCGAGGATATCCCCGCGAGCAAGCCCTCGCACTCCGCGAGCTTTTTTACGGCGGCGGCCGCCTCTTCGTCCGTGACGGCGAACACCTCGTCAATAACCGATCTGTCCAGAGTTTCGGGGACGAAGCCCGCGCCTATGCCCTGTATTTTGTGCGCGCCCGCCGCTCCCCCGGACAGTACGGGAGAGGAAGCGGGCTCCACTGCCGCTATATGCACCGCGGGCAGGCGGCTTTTCAAAAATTTTCCCACGCCGCTAACCGTTCCGCCCGTACCGGCTCCGGCGACGAATATATCGACCTTGCCGCCGAGGGCCTTATAGATTTCGGGGCCCGTGGTCTTAAAGTGCGCGGCTGGGTTGGCGGGGTTTGTGAACTGCCCCAATATAACTCCGCCGAGTTCCCTTTTGAGCTCCTCCGCCCGCTCTATCGCGCCCGCCATTCCGCGTTCGCCGCAGGTGAGAACGACTTCGCCGCCGTACGCCCTTATGAGGCTCCGCCGCTCGGCGCTCATCGTCTCGGGCATTGTCAGAATGACGCGGTAGCCCTTTGCGCAGCCTATGGCGGCGAGCGCGATACCGGTGTTGCCCGAGGTGGGCTCTATTATAGTTCCGCCCGCCTCCAATATCCCGCGAGCCTCCGCGTCTTCTATCATAGCCTTCGCTATCCTGTCCTTTGCGGATCCGGCGGGGTTGAACCACTCGCATTTGCCGTATATGCCCGCCGTCAAGCCGCACGCGGACGAATATTTTTCAAGCTTTACAAGCGGCGTATTGCCGACAAGCCCGTCTATGCCCATCATGCTCCCTCCCATAAAAAAAGCGGGCGTTGCCCGCTTTTGTTCCCTATATATTATGCCTTTTTTATGTTATTCGTCACCGCCCGCAAGCTGCGCCTCTCTCTCGGCTACGGCGAGAGCCTCTGTCATCTCGTCAATGTCGCCCATCATAAATGAGTCGAGGGAGTACAGCGAGAGCCCGATGCGGTGGTCGGTCACCCGACCCTGCGGAAAATTATAGGTGCGTATGCGCTCGCTCCTGTCGCCCCGCCCGACGAGGCTCTTGCGGTGGGCGTCGTATTCGCTCTGGTTTTTGGAATTGTAGTAGTCGTACAGCCGCGAACGGAGCACCTTGAACGCCTTGTCCTTGTTCTTGAGCTGGCTCCTCTCGTCCTGACAGGTGACCACTATGCCCGTGGGGAAATGGGTAAGGCGTATGGCTGTCTCGGTCTTGTTGACCTTCTGCCCGCCCGCGCCTGAGGAACGGTAGACGTCCACGCGCACGTCCTCGTCCTTTATTTCCACCTCCACGTCCTCGGCTTCGGGGAGCACCGCCACCGTTACGGTGGACGTATGCACCCTACCCTGCGACTCCGTTTCGGGCACGCGCTGAACGCGGTGCACGCCGCTTTCGAACTTGAGCTGCTTATACGCCCCCTTGCCGCCGATATTCAAAACCACTTCCTTTATGCCGCCGAGTTCCGTTTCGTTTATATCCACGAGTTCCGTTTTAAGGCGGTGGCGTTCGCAATAGTTCAGATACATTCTGTAAAGCTCGTAGGCAAACAGAGCCGCCTCGTCGCCGCCCGCTCCCGCGCGGATCTCCATTATGCAGCTTCTCTCGTCGTTCTTGTCCTTGGGGAGAAGCATCACCCTCAGCTCCCCGCGGAGAGCCTCGAGCTTCTGCCTGCATGACTGCACCTCGTCGACAAAGAGCGCCTTCATTTCGGGGTCCGTTTCGGCTTTTTCCGCCTCAGCGGCGTCGTTCATCTGCTTTTCGCACGCGGTGTATTCGAAATACTTCTGCGCCGTTTCGGATATCTCGGACTGCGCCTTGGCTATCTCCGTCCAACGGCGCGTGTCGGCAATGACCTCGGGGTCGCTCATTTTTTCGGAGAGCTCCCCGTACCGCGCCGCTATATCCTGCAATTTTAATATCATTTTATCTGCCATAGCTTCAATAAACTCAATATATATCGACTAAAAAACTATTTTTACAAATCTATCCACGCCCGAAAGATCCTTTATGACCATGGCGTAGTCGCGCTTTTTGAAGAGGCCTAAAACCGCCTCGGTCTGACCCTCCCCGCACTCCATGATGAGCATGCCGCCGCGGACAATGTGGGGCCTTGCCTCGTCGGCAAGCCGCCTGTAAAACTCCAGACCGTCCTCGCCGCCGTCCAGCGCCACCTTGGGCTCGAACTCGCGCACCTCGCGCTGTATAAAGGGTATTTCGCCGCTTTTTATGTAGGGCGGGTTGCACACGATGACGTTGAATTTGCCGCGGATGTTGTTGAACATATCGCCCACCACAAAGTTTATTTTTACCTTGTTTGCCTCGGCGTTCTCTTTGGCAAGCATTATTGCCGCGTCCGACACGTCCGAAGCGGTGACCGTAACGCCCTTGTCGGCGCACATCTTTGCTATGGCTATAGCTATACAGCCCGAGCCCGTGCACATGTCGAGCACCTTGTCGCCCTTTTCAACCGACTTTACGGCAGCCTCGGCAAGCAGTTCCGTCTCGGGACGGGGGATGAGCGCGCGCTCGTCGACCTTTATCTTCAGGCCGTAGAACTCGGTGTCGCCGATTATATACCACAGCGGTCTGCCCGTAAGCCGTTTTTGCACTATCTCCTCTATGCGCTTGTTTTCGGAGGGCTTCACCATGCGGTCGCGGGAAAGCTCGCTCCGCTTTACGCCCAGCACGATGGAATATATCCACTCGGCGTCGCTCTCGTCTATCCCCGCCTTTTTAAAGCGGGACTTCGTGTCCTTCAGAAGCTTGGAGAGCACCCCGCCCACCGAAAAGGACGTTTCGGGCGCGGTGGGGTCGGCGTCCATCTCCAAAACCTTTTTAAAGGCGGCGATAGCCACCTCTATCATGTCCTCGTCGGGCTCGCGCGTGGTCAGGGTCTTTTGCAGCAGCATGCCCGGCGCCTTGAATATGGTCACGAACCAGTTGTCGAAGCGGGCTAAAAGCTTTAAGATTTCATAGGATATGCCCGCCAGAACGGGCAAAAGCACTATTTCCGCGCCGAGTTGCGCCAAAAAACGCAGCACGGCGTTGGGGATAGAGGTCTCGTTTATGCCTATAGCCCAGAGCACGACGGACAGGATGAGCACGTTTATGAGCACCACAATAAAGAGGAAAGAGGTGCCGCACCTGTCGTGTATTCTCGAGGCGTTCTTCACGCTTGCCGGCGTCAGCTCCATTCCGTGCTCGTAGGCGTTTATCGTCTTGTGCTCCGCGCCGTGGTATTTATAGAGCCGCCTGATATCCTTCAAAATCAAAATAAGCGAAAGATATATTATGAAAATAAGGAACTTCACGCCGCCCCATATAACGTATTTCCAAACGCCGCCGTGCACCGTTTCGAGCACGGGAAAGGCGGGGATGAGCCAGAGATCGGTTATGACGCGCGGAAGCACCAAAAACAGCCCCACGGCAAGCACGACGCCCAGTATGAGGGAAAAGAAGGTTACGACGTCCATCACGCTCAGCTTGAATTTTTCCGCAAGCCAGCCGGAGACTCTGCCGCCCTCCTCCTCGTCCTCGCCGTAGACCGCGGCTGAGCGCATAAGCACCTTTGAGCCGCGCACGAGCGAGCCGACAAGGTTTACCGTGCCGCGCACAAAGGGTATCTTGGACGCCTTTTTTACGGCGGGCGAGGGGTTAAGCCGCTTTGCCTCGATCTGGATGTTGCCGTCCGGGTCGCGCACGGCGCACGCCATGCAGGTTTTGCCCTGCATCATAACGCCCTCCATTACCGCCTGACCGCCTATATAGGTGCACTTCTTTTTATTTTTCATAGCCTTGCTTTATCCGCTTTAAAGTAAAATTCTGCGGACGCATTATGCCCAACGTCCGCCGTAAAAAATAACGGCGCCATCTTCATATGGAGCCGTATGATTTCAGATATTATAACGCCTTTTGAATTTATCCACACGGCCGCCGGTATCGACCAGCTTCTGCTTGCCGGTAAAGAACGGATGACACTTGTTGCAGATATCTACCTTGAGGGTATCGGTCTTTTTGGTCGTACCCGTGGTAAATGTTGCGCCGCATGCGCATACAACCGTGACCTCGTGATAATCGGGATGTATTTCGGGCTTCATTGTTTCACCTCTCGCACAATTTCTGAATACTCATTTATTATATATAATAAATTTTTGCAAGTCAATTGTTTTTAGCGGCGATTAATAAATTTTACGTTAAAATAACCAAAAATGTTATCTTTTGCTTTTTTAATAAAATTTAGTTGCAAATCACCGCAAAATAGCGTATAATGGGCAATAATGGATAACTGGGTATTGAAAGGACCGCAAACGCTCATCAACGAACCCGCGAGCGTAAATATCTCTTCGCCTACGCAGGTCAAGGTAAAGGTTTCGCACCTACTTCTGACCGATTTCGACACGCAGATCTTTACAGGCGCAGCCGAGCCCGCATATCCCAAAACCATAGGCAGGGCTGCCGTAGGCATAGTTACCGAAGTGGGCGAAAACTGCTATGGCATAGAAAAGAACCAGCGGGTGTATTTTGAGCCGACGAGAGCGTGCGGGCGGTGCCTTGCCTGTCTTTCGGGCAAGCCCAGACAGTGCACCTCCGTTATGACCGCAGGCAAGGACTTCGACGGCTTTTTGCGCGATTTCGTGGTGTGCGAGTACACCGAGGTGGCGCCTCTGCCCGCGGCGGTGGACGACATAAAGGCGCTCTGCATAGAATCGGTGGGAATTGCCGAAAATATTTACGATAAACTTAATCTCTCCGCAGGACAGAGAGTTGCGGTCGTCGGCGCGGACTTCACGGGCAATATTATTGCGCAGGTGCTGCAGTATCACAAGGTCATTCCCATAGTGATAGACAATAACCCCGAGCACCTCGAAAAGATAAAAAAGTGCGGTATGTATTATGCTTTTGCCGCCGACGACGACCTTCTTTCCAACATTTCCAACGCAACGGGCGGGCACCTCTGCGACGCCGTGATATACAGCGGCAACTCGAGGCTCCCCCTCTCGCTCTCGACGAGACTGGTCGCGCACGGCAAGACGGTGGTCATTTCCAGCATAGCTGCGGTGACCGCGCCCATGGACGCACGCGACATTCTCGCCAAAAACCTCACCGTGTTCGGCGTTTCGGACGCCTACGACTACACGGACGCCGTTATAAACATGCTTATACACGGCGCGGTGAATATTGACGTGTTTGAAAAGGAGGTCCTGAACGAATACGACCCCGTAGCGCTCTTAAAGGAACGCTGCTCCAACACGCCGGCGGTCAAAAAGACCAAGATGACCGTGCTTAAAATGATTCTCTGATCCCGCGCGTTCGTTCTATGCGCTTTTTCAGAATTGTATTCACACTGAACTTTTTATATATCGTATTGATTGCGGCGCAGGTTGCCGCAATTATTTTTTTATGCTTTGCCGTCCCCTCGGTCATGCCGCTCGCCGCGGCGTATGCGGGGACGTTTTTGCTCTCGGGCGTGACGGCGGCCGTGCTTCTGACGCGCAGCGGGAGTCCGGAGGCAAAGTGCGCGTGGTTTTTGCCGATAGCCGCCCTGCCCGTGGCGGGTGCGGTCATATACCTCATAGCCACGGCGGGCAGAAAAAAATACGGCGTACTCAAGGTGCATGCCGACGGCTTGAGCCGCGAGGGCGCATGCGCCAATTCGGTGTGCGGCACCTGCGGGGCGGGCTATGACGGGGCGGTGTATTTCAAGGACGGGGAAAGCTTTTTTAAGCGGCTGTTTTCGGAGATGGAAAGGGCGAAAAACTCAATATATGTTGAGTTTTTTATAGTGAAGGGCGGACATATATTCGATTTGTTCGTGGCCGCCCTGCAGAGGGCGAGGGAAAACGGCGCGGAGATAAAAATACTCATCGACGGCGTGGGCTCGGCGTTCAAGCTGAGGCGTAAAGACGTGAAGCGGCTGAAAGAGGCGGGCGCGGAGGTGAAGGTTTTCAGGCGCATCACGCCCTTCCCCCGCTCCCGCCTGAACTTCCGCGACCACAGAAAAATAGTGACTGTCGACGGCAAGGTGGCGTTCACGGGCGGGATAAATCTTTCGGACGAGTATGCGGGCTTCCCCGGCCCCTGCGGGAAATGGAAGGACGACGGCGTGGCGGTTTACGGCGCGGCGGCCAAGATATTCGAGGGAATGTTTTTCGCCATGTGGCTCGGAAGCTTCGAAACAAAGTTCGAAGCCGCAGGGGAAAGGCTGTGCCTGCCCTATTGCGACAATCCCGCCTCAAAGGGCTATTGCGAGGATATGTACGTGCGGTATATTTCGGCGGCGGAAAGACGTATACACATTCTGACGCCGTACTTCTGCGTTACGGAAAAGCTTGCCGGTGCTCTGGAATTTGCCGCGAGGCGGGGCGTGGACGTAAAAATAATCCTGCCGCATATACCCGACAAACGGTATGCGTTCGAGCTTTCAAAGGCATGCGCGCACACATTGGAGCCCGCGGGCGTAAGGTTTTTCGAATATGCGCCCGGGTTCATGCACGCAAAGGCGCTGATCTGCGACGATAACGTGTTTTTGGGGAGCTATAATATGGACTTCCGCTCGATGCGGCAGAACTTCGAGTGCGGCGTAATGTTTGACGGACAGATATGCGAGGACGTGGAGAGCGATTTTTCGGAGTGCCTGTCCCTCTCCCTGCCGCTGACCGAGGGCAAGATATCGCCCGCAAAGAGGTTTTCCCGCCTGATACTCAAGCTGTTTGCCCCCTTAATTTAACGTAAAGCCCGATGGCGCTCCTTGACATCGCACAAAAAAAATAGTATGATAGTTCGTGCAGGCGGCGCGCCGCCAAACGTTAAGGAGAGCAAGCAATGTTCTTTTCCAGAAAGAAAGAGAAACGCGGCGTCAGGCTTTTGATAGCCTCGGATATACACGGCTCGGCAAAGTATGCCGGGGAGCTTTTGGCTGCCTTCGGGCGCGAGGGCGCGGACAAAATGATACTGCTCGGGGATATACTCTACCACGGTCCCCGCAACCCGCTGCCCGAGGAGTATGCGCCCGCGGAGGTGGCTAAGCTGCTCGGCGGCGTAAAGGAGAATATCCTCTGCGTACGCGGAAATTGCGACAGCGAGGTGGACCAGATGGTGCTACCCTTCCCCGCGCTCTCGGACTATGCCGCGGTATTTGCGGACGGCGTGAACATATATCTCGCCCACGGGCACAGGGAATCTCCGCCGCTGAATGACGCGGACGTCTATATAACGGGACACACGCACGTGCCCCTGAACACCCGCGAGGAGGGCTTTTTACACCTGAACCCCGGCTCGGTTGCGCTGCCCAAGGACGAAAAGGAGACGCGGGGATATATTTTGTATGAAAACGGCGTCTTCTACTTTAAAACGCTCGACGGCAAAGTGTACGACAGGGCGGAACTCTGACGGCTGACGTAAAAAAATTCCGCTGCGGCGATCGCCGCAGCGGAATTTCGTTTCTCTTTTACGCAAGAATGAGATGTCCCTTAAGGATAAGATAAATAAGGTCAATAACGCCAAGGAACCAGCCCCAACCTACCAACAGGAAGAGAAGGAACACAAGGATGCTGACCAAATCCTTTTTGTTAAGCGCAACACTCAGTCTTACAAGACATTCTACTATCCAGCCGACAACGGGGAGGATGAGAAGAATAACCTTTAACAGTGTGCTTTGGCTGTTAAACCACTTATCAAATGCCATAGTTGTTTCTCCTTTTATATTTTTTAATCAAATATATTATATCATACCCGCATTTTTTGTCAATTAAAATAACTGTTTTTTCTTTGCGGAAATACGATTTTGTAGAATCATAAGCTTTTGATACGAATTATATATATTCTGCCGCAGGCAAAAATATAACCGCACGCGTTTTACGTGCGGTTATGATCTTATTTACGCCTTTGTGGGCACTTCTATCGTTGCGCCGAAGGGTGTAAGCGAAAGGCCTGCCAGCTTGAAGCACTGCTTGCCGAAGGGGATACCAATGATGGTGATGCACCAGATGATGCCGACAAGAAGGAAGCCGAGCGCCATAGCAAAGCCGCCGAGGATGATCCAGAGCACGTTTGCAATGGGGTGCGCGCCGAAGTTCTTGTTTACCACTCTGCCGAAAGGCCAGATGATAAACTTAGCGATTTTGAACGCCTGCAGACCGAAGGGAATACCGATAATGGTAATGCACCACAGTAAACCGGTGAAAAACCAAACGATGCCTTCCCAAAGACCTGTAAACAAAAACCAAAGAATGTTGCCGATTGTTTTCATGATTTAGCTCCTTTGTGAAAGTTTTGTGAATTTATTGTATAATATTTATCATTTAATGTCAAACAAATAACATATAATTGTTGAAAATTTTTCCGAACGCCGCAACGGGAGCTAACCTATCTGCTCCACATAATACACGCAGTCCAGCACCGACAATGCCTCCACTATTTCGCTGTGGCTCTTTTTCGCAAGCGACTTGCCCGCGACGGTGAACTTGACGGTGTAGACGCTCAGCCCCGAATTTGCGTAGGCGGGGTTGAGCTCTAAATTGTCGATCTTAAGCCCGAACTCGCGCGCGGCGGCAACAAATTCCTGCAGGCTGCCGCGGGTCTTGAGCTCGAGGTGGATCTCGAAGTGGTTGGACTTCTCCTTTGTGTATATTTCGAGCTTCGAAAAAGCCAGAAGCCCTATCATGAGCGCGGCAAAGCCTATGAGCGCAGCCGTGTACAGCCCGAAGCCGAGCACTGCGGAGATTATAGACATTGCCCACACGCTGACAGACGTCGTAAGACCCATTATCTGGTTTTTTGAGGAGAAGATTATTGTGTTTGCCGTGATGATGGATATTCCTATGAACACCGCCGCCGACATGAACGAAAAGCTGACGTTGAGCACGGTTATGAAATATATATCGGCTATCCCCGCGAACATCGAGCCTATGGAGATCACCAAAAGGGTTCTGAGACCCGCCGCGTGCCTGTTTTTGGAACGCTCGCACCCCAGCACCACCGCCATTATTATCACAAGCGCCGTTTTGAGCGCCGTGGAGCCTATGTTTACCTCCGACGACCATTCGCCGAGCCAATACGCTATATAATCTGTGGGCATTAGTTATCACCTCTTGTTTATAAATTTTTTGCGGTTATACTCCGCGCCCGCCGAAGTTTCGGAGCTTTCGCCCGCGGCTTCGGTGGCCTCCATGAACGCCTCCTCCTCGGGAGAACGCGCATACTCCTTTACGGCGAGTTCCTTCTGTATGGCGCACAGCCTGTCCTTGAGCGCGTCGACCTCCTCCTCGCGCGTCGGCACCGTGCTAAGCGGCGTCTCCTCCGCCGCGTCCTTGCCGTAGGAGCCCGAAAGATACAGCGACAGCTTGGCGAGCGGCGGGCCCACAAGCTCGTAAAAGATACTCGACGACAATATTATCGTCTGCAACAGACTGCCCGTCTCTCCGCCGAGCACCCTTGCGCCGAGGGCGGCAAGACCTATGGCTACGCCCGCCTGCGGCGAAAGGGCAAGCCCCAAAAAGTTGCGCACCTTTTTATCCTTTTTCGTGACGGCACAGCCGAGGAACGCGCCCGAGTATTTGCCCGCGATCCTCACTATAAAATACAGTACGCCTATCACAATGAGCGGTATGCCGCCCACCAAATTCTGCGTGCTGAAGAGCGCGTCGAGGCGGAAGCCAAGACCGGACTTGACGAAAAACAGCAAAAGTATCGGCGGGCTGAAATAGTTGAGTTGCTTGAAGAGCTTGTCGTCGCCGGATATATTTATATATACCGTACCCATTGCCATACAGCCTAAAAGCGGCGAGACGTTTACAGCCGCGCCTATGCCGCACATGGCAAAAAGGAATGCCACAGACACTATCAGCCGGTTATCCGTAGAACGCTTTGCCATAAGAAATTTCAGCGCGAACCCGAAGGCGACGCCTATGGCTATCATCATTATGTTCCACGCGATGGGCAGGAGCACGTCGCCGGCGGAGAAGCCGCTGCCCAGCGTTGAAAGCGCAACCGAGACAGCCACGCTGTATGCAATGAGGCTGACCACGTCGTCCAGAGCCACGACGGAAAAGAGCGTATCCACAAAGTCGCCCTTTGCGCCCGTCTGGCGTATTGTCATCATTGTAGAAGCGGGCGCAGTCGCCGAAGCCAGCGCGGCTAAAATAATGGAAAACGGCAGACCGAGACGAAGTATGAAAAAGGTCAGCACAAACACGAGCACCGAAGCGAGAAGCGCCTCGAAAAGAGTTATGACGACGACCTTGGCGCCGTTCTTTTTGAGCGTGGAAAATCTGAAATACTCGCCCGCGCTGAACGCGATGAAGGCAAGCGCGATATCGGATATGAAGTCCATGCCCGAGGCGACGGACTCGGGCACAAACCCGAGGCAGTACGGTCCGAGAATTATTCCCACGAGAATGTAGGCGGTGACGTTGGGCAGCTTTAAGAGCTTTGTGACCCTCGTGCCCAAAAATCCCGCAAAAAGCATTATCGCAACGGAAATTATGATGACGGACGCAGGCGACGTCGCCGAAAGTTGTTCGTAAAATTTATCTAACATTTATATGTGAGGATATCAAACGCCCGCAGGCAGGCGCGGCCGGCTGCCGCAAAGATAAAATAAGCCCTTGCCTTTTGCAGGGGTGCATATTATTATATCAAAATTTTAAAAAAATACAAGACCTTTTTTAAAAAAAGGCGCCGCAGACCGTGAAATTCTTTGCAGCGTGTCGCCGCGGGCGGGTTTCTTTATTGCGTTAGCGGTGAACGAATGTTACCGCACGTCAAACGGCGTGTCCCCTCCTTGCCCTCTTCCGTCGCCGACGGGGGAGGGTGGCGACGTAGTCGACGGATGGGAGCACCGCTGACGTGTTATCCCTCCCCTCAGTCTCGCTTCGCTCGCGTTAAATATGCTGCGCATTTTAAATATTTGCTGCGCAAATGTTAAATATCGGCTGCGCCGATGTGAAATATTTTGCTCCGCAAAATGTTGTGGTGAAGATTATGAGAAGTGGTTTTTTCTATACCCTCACCCCCCTCCGTGCCCTCTTCCGTCGCCAAGTCACAGGGTTCCCGAAAATTGCAGCATAGCGAAATTTTTGGGAAGAGGAGCCGCAACATGGCAAATTTGCCGTTTGCGCGTAGAGCAAACGGCTTAAAGCCTAAGTTTGCGGCGACGAGGGAGGGTGCCACGTAGTCGTCGGGTGGGAGAGGTCGTTTGCTTTTTATTACCCCTCCCATCACCCGCTACGCGGGAGCTTCCCCCCCCAAGGGGGAAGAAGCCAAGGTTTGGGGTGTGTTGCTCGACAGCTGTCTCACACGGCGCAAGGAATAACGCCGTGTGAGAAGAAGCCCCGCAAACTCACGAAAAATTGCGGAGCCCGCAATGGCTCCGCAATTTTTGTGAACTTATTTTAAACTAATTCGATTATCGCTTCCTCCGCGGCATCGCCCCTGCGGCTGCCGAGAAGATATATGCGGGTGTATCCGCCGCCCTGTCCGAGCTCTTCCTTCCTCTGCGCGTATTTGGGCGCGATCTCGTTGAAAAGCTTTTCCATGAGGGGATGCTGTATATCGGCGGTGCGCTCCTTAAATTCCTTCTTCTTTTCGTTGAAGGGCTTGACCTCCTGAAGGTCGCGGAGCTTTGCCATGAGCGCGCGGCGGACCGCCAGTTTCTTGGGGCTGTCCTTGACGTTCTTCACGGTTATTTCCTTGCCCTTTTTGTCGGTGGTCTTTACGTCGTACTCGATATTGTCATCGTAGACGCTTATAGCCTTTGTGATTATTTTTTCAACGTAGGGCTGGAGCTCCTTTGCCTTTGCCGCCGTGGTTGTGATTTTTCCGTACCAGAGAAGTTCGGACGCCTGATTCCTTAAAAGCGCTTCTCTCTCGCTTGCCGTTCTTCCTAATTTACCGGCCATGGTTTAGTCCTCCTTGTTTGAAAGTGAAAGTCCGTACGAGGCAAGCTTGTTTATAACTTCGTCCAAGGACTTTCTGCCGAGGTTCCTCACCTTGAGCATTTCGTCCTCCGACTTTCTCGTCAAATCTTCCACGGTGTGTATGTTTGCGCGCTTCAGGCAGTTGTAGGAACGGACGGAAAGGTCCATGTCCTCAATCGCCATAGCGAGTATCTTTGCCTGCTTGTCGTCCTCGTTCTTTACGAGGATATCCATATTCTTGATGGACTCGGACAGGTCTACGAAGAGCGAAATGTGGTCCTGCATGATCTTTGCCGCAAGCGACACGATCTCCTTGGCGCTGAACGCGCCGTTTGTCCACACCTCCAGCGTGAGCTTATCGTAGTCGGTGTTCTGGCCTACTCTCGTATTCTCCACGGAGTAGTTCACCTTTTTTACAGGCGTATAGATGGAATCTATGGGAATATAGTCGATGAGGTCCGAGCGGGTGTGTCCCGCGCCCTTGTAGCCGCGTCCTCTGCCTATGGTTATCTCCATATCTATCTTGCCGCCCGCGTCTATCGTGCAGATATGCTGGTCGCCGTTTATTATTTCGATCTCCGCGTCCTCGGCGATATCGCTCGCCTTTACCTCGCAGGGACCCTCCTTGTAGAGGTGAACGACCTTCACATAGTCCTTATCGGTTACCGACGTCCTTATTGCAAGCGTTTTTAAGTTTAAAATTATTTCAGTCACGTCCTCCTTTACGCCGGGAACAGCCGAAAATTCGTGCTTGACGCTGCCGTCAAGAAATCTTATTCCCTGCGCCGCCGCTCCGGGGAGCGCGGATAAGAGTATGCGCCTTAAACAGTTGCCTATTGTGAGACCGAAGCCCTTTTCGAGAGGCTCGACGACGACCTTTGCATACGACTGGTCCTCGCTCTCCTCTACCTCGATTTTGGGCATATCCATTTCGATCATAAAACTTCCTCCTTAAAAATTTACCATTACTTGGAGTACAGCTCGACAATCATATGCTCTGCGATCTGACTGTCTATATCGTCCCTTGCAGGCAGCGATAAAATTTTGCCCTCTAACTTTGCGGGATCGAACTCGACCCACTTGGGCATGTTCGCCGCCTTCATCGACTTTATTGCTTCAAAGTATTTGTTGGAAGTCTTGCTTTCCTTTACGGTTATAACGTCGCCCACGCTGACTATATACGAAGGTATGTTGACTTTTTTGCCGTTTACAAGGAAATGTCCGTGACTTACGAGCTGGCGGCTCTGTGCTCTGCTTGCGCCGACGCCCATACGGAATATAACGTTGTCAAGCCTGCGCTCCAAAAGGGAGAGCATGTTTTCACCGGTTATGCCCTTCATGCGGTCAGCCTGCTCGTAGTAGGAGTGGAACTGACCTTCCTGCACACCGTAGATACGCTTTACCTTCTGCTTTTCGCGGAGCTGCTGGCCGTATTCTGAAACCTTCTTTCTCGAAGCGCCGTGAGCGCCGGGAGCCACGGGTCTTTTTTCGAACGGGCACTTGCCCGAATAACATTTATCGCCCTTTAAAAAGAGCTTTCCGCCCTCTCTTCTGCAAAGGCGGCACTTTGCCTCTCTGTATGTTGCCATATCTCGATACCTCCTTATACTCTGCGACGCTTAGGCGGTCTGCAGCCGTTGTGTGCTATGGGCGATACGTCGGAAATAAGAGTTATTTCCACCTCGCATGCGCCGATCGCGCGGATAGCCGATTCTCTGCCGGCGCCGGGACCCTTTACGTACACCTCTACCGAGCGGAGCCCGTGCTCCTTTGCAGCCTTAACTGCCGTTTCGGTTGCCATCTGCGCCGCAAAGGGCGTGCCCTTACGGGAGCCCTTGAAGCCCAGACTGCCCGCCGACGACCAGCTTATTGCGTTGCCCTGCAGATCGGTTACGGTTACAAGCGTGTTGTTGAAGGAGGACTGAATGTGCACCTGACCTCTGTCGACCTTTTTAAGCTCTCTGCGCTTTCTGGTTACTGTTTGCTTTTTCTGTTGCTGTGCCATTTATCTTGCCCTCCTTACTTCGCGCCCTTCTTCTTTGCGACCGTACGGCGGGGACCCTTTCTGGTTCTCGCGTTGGTCTTGGTGGACTGACCGCGCACGGGAAGACCCTTTCTGTGTCTTATACCGCGATAGCAGCCGATCTCCATAAGTCTTTTGATGTTGAGTGAAACCTCGGTGCGAAGCTCGCCCTCGACCCTCACGTTGTGGTCGATATATTCTCTGAGTTTTGATACGGTAGTCTCGTCCAGATCCTTAACCCGCGTGTTGGGATCAACGCCCGTCGCGGCAAGAATCTTCTGGCTGGTTTTGAGACCTATACCGTAGATGTAAGTAAGTCCTATTTCGACTCTCTTTTCTCTGGGTAAATCTACACCGGCAATACGTGCCATAGTAATTACTTTCTCCTTAAAAATTTTTAAATATGGTATATATGAACCGCCAACCGCTGCGTTTGGAAATTCGGAATGATAAACGCGGCGACAGGCGAAATTATTTTTAAATTCAACGCAGAAAAAGCAAATATATGCCCTTCCCGCGCGATACTTATGCCGTTAAGCAATTCAAGCGCACTTAAACGCAATTAAAACGCAAACGCCCTTTACAAGCGCATTTAAACGCAGAGATACGAGCTGAACCCTGCAATTCAAAGCTTTGCAGAAGCGAGCAGACACGCGCTGTTTGAAACGCATTTAAACGCAGAGATACGAGCTGAACCCTGCAATTCAAAGCTTTGCAGAAGCGAGCAGAACGAGGAGCGCGCGGATTTGCGACGGGGAGCGTACACAGAAGTACGCAACTGACGGTTGCCGCAAACGCCCTTTACAAGCGCATTTAAACGCAGAAATACGAGCAAGACAAGGAGCGTGCGCAAACGACGACGGGAGCGTACATAGAAGTACGTGACCAAGGAGTGCGCAAACGCGACACCGTATTGCGACGTATATATGCGTTTAAATTAGCCTTGGCGTTGCTTGTGCGACTTATTCTTAGAACAAATCACCATAACTTTGCCGTTACGCTTGATAACTTTACATTTGTCACACATGGGTTTTACGGAAGGTCTTACTTTCATGATTTTTCTCCTTTTTCGGCTCAGTTCTTGCTGCGCCAGGTTATTCTGCCTTTGGTCAGATCGTAGGGGCTCATTTCAAGCTTTACGCTGTCGCCCTCTATGATTCTTATATAGTTCAATCTCAGTTTACCGGATATATATGCCGTTATTATGTGCCCGTTGGAAAGCTTTACCTTAAAGTTTGCATTGGGCAGACACTCTATAACTTTGCCCTCGGTTTCAATTACGTCGTCCTTAGACATCCTCTACCTCTTGTTCCTGTTTGGGGTTGTTGTAGGCTTTGAGTGCGGAAAACACTTCCGTATCGAAAACCTGTTTGCCGCATGCCAGCTTTTCGGCTATCGCCTCCGACCTGTCGGGCAAAAGCGTAAGGTGCTTTATGTTTTTTTTCTTGGGCGAAGAGAGCCTTTTGAAGTTGCCGTCCACAAGCATCACGGTACCGTCCCCGTTTACGGCTTTTATCAGATAGTACCTGTCCTTATCCCTGCCCTGACGGCTTTGACATATGCCGCCTATCTGCGGCTCCTTTACCTTCATAACGCTCCTTAAAGGGTGAGTATCTCCACTCCGTCCTCTTTGATGAGCACCGTGTTTTCGTAGTGCGCCGCGGGCTTGCCGTCCGCCGTAGTCACCGTCCAACCGTCGCTGCCAAAGTTTACTTTGTATGTGCCCATATTTATCATCGGCTCTATGCAGATCGTCATTCCCGCTTTAAGCCGCATGCCCGTGCCCTTCTTGCCGTAGTTGGGCACCGACGGATCCTCGTGCATGTCCCTGCCTATGCCGTGACCGACGAGGGCGCGGACAACGCCATAGCCGTGGCTTTCGGCGTGGGTCTGCACCGCATAGCCTATGTCGTAGAGCGGCACGCCCGCCTGCAGACCTTCAATTGCCTTGAAAAAACACTCCTCGGTGACCTTTACAAGTTTTCTCTTTTCTTCGGACACGTTGCCTATCAAAAAGGTTCTTGCCGCGTCGCCGTTGAAGCCGTTTTTTTCGGCCGTTATGTCTACGGACACTATGTCGCCGTCGAGGATCACCCTGTCCGACGGGATCCCGTGCACGACCACCTCGTTTACCGAAACGCACGCGCTGGCGGGAAAGCCGCCGTAGCCGAGGCTGGAGGGAATCGCTCCGCACGAGGTTATATACCTGTAGACGAGCTCATCCACCTGCTTGGTGGTCATGCCCGCATGTATGTTTTTGCCGACGAACTCAAGCGTTTCCTTTACTATTCTGCAGCTCTCGCGCATGCGTTCGATTTCGGCGGGGGATTTTACGTGTATCATAATTTTTTATCGAGATGCCCGCAGATCTGCGCGAACACTTCGTCGGGAGAGCCCTTGCCGCCGTGAACGGTCACGAGCTTGCCCTGCTTTTTATAGTAATCTATGAGCGGCGCCGTCTGGCGGAAATAGGTGTCGAGCCTCGCCTTCACAGTTTCGGGATTGTCGTCCGCGCGTTGGTACAGCTCCTTGCCGCACTTTGCGCAGGTGGTCTTGCCGCCGAGCGTGGAGACGTGATAGCTTGCGCCGCACGAGCACACCCTTCTGCCGCAGATCCTGTCCATCAAAAGGCTCACGTCCACGTCGATATTGAGGCACAGGTCGATTTTTGCGAACTTATCCAGCTCTTCAGCCTGATAGAGGTTGCGGGGAAAGCCGTCCAGCATGTAGCCGTGACCGGCGTCCTCCCACGTCAGTCTGTCCTTGACGATATCGCACGTAACGGAATCGGGCACGAGCAGACCCGCGTCCATATAGGACTTTGCGAGTTTGCCTATTTCCGTGCCGCCCTTTATGTTAGCGCGGAATATGTCGCCCGTGGAAATGTGCAAAAGATCATATTTTTCGGCAAGCATGCTTGCCTGTGTTCCCTTGCCCGCTCCGGGCGCTCCAAGAAGAATAATGTTCATATAGATTCCTTTTCGCAAAAAGCTCGTGCGGTTTCGCGCACTGCGCCCGAACGAAGTGACGGTTTGCGCACTTTATTGTAAATATTTCAGATAATAAGGCGCAAATTTTCCGTGAGTTTTGGCGGCTCTGCTTCTCACACGGCGCAATGACAACGCCGTGTTCGGGCACCGCTCGCGCGGCAAAACAGCGCACTGTGCTGTTTTGAGAAATCCGCGCTCGTCCCTCTGCCTGCGATTTGTTAGGAGCCCACAATTATTTAATCGCAGGCATTCACCCCGCCGAGGCGCAGGTATGCGCAAATTGGGGCTTGCGGCGCAGGGAAACCCTGCTTGCAACGTAAATTATTTTGTACTGTTCACGAAATTCTCGTGCGGTTTCGCGCACTGCGCCCGAACGAAGTGACGGTTTGCGCACTTTATTGTAAATATTTCAGATAATAAGGCGCAAATTTTCCGTGAGTTTTGGCGGCTCTGCCGCCCTTACCGCGCTTGCAACGTTTATTATTAATGCTGCTCCCGTTCCCCCCCCCCGTGCCCTCTTCCGTCGCCGACGGGGGAGGGTGCCACAGAGTGGCAGGTGGGAGAAGTCTTTCGCCTTTTTATGCCCCTCCCATCACCCGCTACGCGGGAGCTTCCCCCCCAAGGGGAAGAAGCCAAGGAAAAGTGCACTTACGAAGTCACGGCTCCGTAATTCAGCGGTGCGTAGAAGCGAGTTTTTCCGTGCACTTACGAAGTTAGCAACGGGTCAGAAACGAGCAAGACTTTGCAATTACGAAGTCACAGCTCTGTAATTCAGCGGTGCGTAGAAGCGAGTTATGCAAGGCGCGCGAGGAAAACCCGAAGGAGTTTACTAAATCGTAAATGACTGAGGGTTGCCGCAGCGCAACACAGCAGAACGACGCTTATACACAACGCAACTTATTTGAGGAAGCCTTTGTAGTTCTTCATCATCAGCTGGCTCTCCATCTGCTTATCCAGCTCCATTGCCACGGATACTACAATCAATATACCGGTTGTGGAGAATACGGAAAGTAACGAAAGGTTGCTCATGCCGAGGCTGGAGAGCACCATGCTCAAAATCGAGGGTATGAACGCCACCAGCGACAGATATATTGCGCCGAACAGCGTTATACGGTTGTTTATTCTCTTTAAGTACAGCGCGGTGGGCTTGCCGGGACGTATGCCCTGTATAAAGCCGCCGTTCTGCTGTATGGTTTTGGAAACGTCCTCGGGGTTGAACTGCATCGAAGCATAGAAAAACGCAAATGCAAATATCAGCACGCAGAGCGCAAGCATATAGAGAAGCTGTCCGTACCACTGTGTGGAAGAGCCGGAGAACCAGATCTGTATGCCCTCGTTAGCCGAGGTGTTGGGCCAGAACATCGAAATGAGCATCTGGGGGAAGGTTATTATCGCAAACGCGAAGATCAGAGGCATAACGCCCGAGCCGGAGATCCTTAAGGGGATCACCGAGGACTGTCCGCCGTACATCTTTCTGCCCTTCACCTGCTTTGCATACTGCACGGGTATTCTCCTCTCGGAGAGGTCTACCGTGACGATAGCCGCAAATTCGACTATAGTGAGCAACACAAAGCCCAAAAGCTCCCAGAATCTTACGGTATTGCCGCTGAAGCCGTCTATAAGGTTTGCAACGATCGTCAGTCCCGCCGTGGAGAGAATACCTATGAAGATTATAAGGGATATGCCGTTGGAAATGCCGTATTCGGTTATTCTTTCGCCTATCCACATAACGAGCATCGCGCCTGCGGTATAAACTACCGTGAGGAAGATACCCGCTAACCATTTTGCCGCCGTTTCGCTCATGCCGCTGCCGGGGATAACGCCGAAGATCTCGAGCCTGAGGGCGTCGCCCTGTATGCCGAAATTCACTATTATGCCTATCGCCTGCGCAACTGCGAGAGCTATCGTTACATATCGGGTTATCTGGGCAATTTTCTTTCTGCCCTCTTCACCCTGCTTTGAAAGGCGCTCCAGCGCGGGTATGCCCACGGAGAGGAGCTGGATTATAATAGACGCGTTGATATAGGGGCTTATTCCCAGCGCAAAGAGTGTGGCGTTCTGCAGCGATCCGCCCGTGATGGACGAGAGCACGTTCAAAAAGTCGTTGCCGTTTATCGCGTCGCCGAATTGCTTTGGATCTATTCCCGGAACGGGGATATAGCAGCCCAAACGGAAAATCAAAAGAAGCAACAGGGTTATCCAGATCTTCTTTCTTATCTCCTTTACCTTAAAACAATTTTTTATTGTTTCAAACATACCAAACCTCTTTACACCCTTGCGGGTGCGGGATCTTTATTCTGTGACCTCTGCGCTGCCGCCCGCCTTTTCGATGGCTGTTTTTGCACTCTCGGAAAATTTTGCGGCTTTTACGGTGAGCGCGACCTTTATTTCGCCGCCGCCCAAAACCTTGAGACCTGCGCTGCCCTTAACTTCCTTTGCAAGGGAATGTTCGGAAACATATCCGAAGTCAACCACCGTACCCGCGGGTACGTCTGCAAGCTGGCTGAGGTTTATAATGGTATAACTCGTAGCCCACTTGTTATGGAAACCGCGCTTGGGCACTCTTCTGTGCATGGGCATCTGACCGCCCTCGAAGCCGGGACGTACGCCGCCGCCCGAACGCGCCCACTGTCCTTTATGTCCCTTGCCGGACGTTTTGCCGAGCCCGGAGCCTATACCTCTTCCAAGTCTCTTTGCGGGGGTCGTTGCGCCCTCTGCGGGCTGTAATGTATCTATTCTCATTTTTTACTCCTCCACTTTTTCCACTTTGAGAAGGTAGGAAATCTTGGAAATCTGCCCGAGGTTGGCGGGCGTCTCCTCAAGAATTTTATACTGTCTTATTTTTTTGAGACCAAGCGCGGCAACGGTGGCTTTCACCGTCTTTTGCTCGTTGCTCGGGCTCTTTATCAACGTTACCTTTATCATGCTGTGCCTCCCTTAACCCTTGACCTCTTCAACGGTCTTGCCGCGGGCTGCGGCAACCTCTTCGGGCGATTTCAGATCCATTAAGCCGTGGATAGCCGCCTTTACGCAGTTAATGGGATTGGATGTGCCGTGGGACTTCGTTCTTACGTCCTTGACTCCCGCGGCTTCCATAACGGCACGCACGGGACCGCCCGCTATAACGCCGGTACCTTCGGAGGCAGGCATCATCAAAACCGAGCCCCTGCCGAATACGCCGAGCACGGTGTGCGGAATGGACGTGCCCTGAAGGCTGACCTTCTTCATGTTCTTCTTTGCCTGTGCGTTGGCTTTTTCGATAGCCTCGGGAACTTCCTTGCTCTTGCCCATGCCGTAGCCCACGGAGCCTTTTCCGTCGCCTACTACGACGAGCGCGGCAAAGCGCATGTTTCTGCCGCCCTTGACAGTCTTGGTAACGCGGTTGACCTGTATGAGCTTTTTAACAAGTCCGTCGTCTTCCTGCTGTCTTCTTCTCTGTTCTCTTCTTGCGGGTCTTTCTTTCTTTTCTTCCATAATAAGCTCCTTTAGAATTTGAGTCCGGCTTCTCTCGCGCCGTCTGCAACCGCCTGTACACGTCCCGTGTAGAGGTAGCCGCCCCTGTCAAAGACAACTGTTTCTATTTTGAGTGCGACAGCCTTTTCGCCTGCGACCTTGCCGACGACCTTTGCGGCTTCGGTCTTTGAAAGACCTTCTATCTTTGCCTTTACGTCCTTTTCCATGGTGGACGCCGAGCATAATGTAACGCCCTTAACGTCGTCTATTATCTGGACGTAGATATGGTTGAGGCTGCGGAATACGCTCATTCTGGGAGTTTCCGCCGTGCCCGAAATCTTTTTGCGGACGCGCGTGTGACGTCTGAGCCTCTCTTCGTTTTTATCTATCTTCTTTATCATAATTTCTCCTTATTGGGCAACCAACCTCGCGGTTGCTTGTACCCCTTTGCGGGAAGCGCCGCACGGGATATTACTTCTTGCCCTTACCTCCCGTCTTGCCTTCCTTGCGCTCGATCACTTCGCCCTTGTACGCGATGCCGTAACCGTGATAAGGTTCGGGAATTCTTACTTTGCGGATGTTTGCCGCGGTCTGTCCGACCACGGTCTTATCT
Source organism: uncultured Clostridia bacterium (assembly GCA_947625865.1). GTDB lineage: Bacteria > Bacillota > Clostridia > Christensenellales > Borkfalkiaceae > Coproplasma. Next base: position 13,252 of record CANQQD010000014.1, on the reverse strand, counting down.
ATGCCGGATACGGTTATTTCCTTGTCGCTCGGGCAGGCAAAGGTTATGCCTGCGGGCTCCACAAATTCCACGGGGTGTGAAAAGCCTACGTTCAGAACGAGCTTGTTGCCGTTCTTTGCGACCTTCCAGCCTACCCCGTTGACGTTCAGCGTGATGGTGTAGCCCTCGGTCACACCAACTACCATGTCGTGGAGAAGAGCGCGGTATAAGCCGTGCTTTGCGTTGGTGTCGTCGGCGTTGCCCGTGGTTACCACGTGCGCCTCCGCACCCTCTACCTTAATATCTATCTCACCCGTAACCTTTTGGGTGAGCGTGCCCTTGCTTCCCTTTACCGTAAGCAGCCCGTCTTCGAAGGTCACGGAAACGCCTGCGGGAATGGATACGGGTAATTTACCTATTCTTGACATACTAAATTACCTCCTTACCAGATATAGCAGAGCACTTCGCCGCCTACGTTTGCGGCCTTTGCCTGCTTATCCGTCATTATACCCTTGTTCGTGGAGAGCACGGCTATGCCGAGACCGTCCATGACCTTGGGCATATCCTCTACGCCCGCATAGGTGCGAAGCCCGGGCTTGGAGACTCTCTTCAGCCCGTTTATAACGCTGTGCTTCTTGCCTGCGTATTTAAGGGTTATGATTATTTTGCCGTTGTAGCCGTCCTCGGCGACCTTTACGTCCGAAACGTAGCCCTCCGAGAGCATTATGTCGGCAATAGCCTTCTTCATGTTGGATGAGGGGATCTCAACCGTTTCCTTGTTTGCTTTGATTGCGTTTCTCACGCGTGTGAGCATATCTGCAATGGGATCTGTCATTTCAATTCTCCTCCTTACCAGCTCGATTTTTTAACGCCGGGAATCTGTCCCTTGTAAGCGAGGTTTCTGAAGCATATACGGCATACTCCGTACTTGCGGAGCACCGCATGGGGTCTGCCGCAGATGGAGCAGCGGGTGTACTCCCTTGTGGAATACTTCTGGGGCTTCTGCTGTTTGTTTATCATTGATTTCTTTGCCATATATTTCTCCTTACTTCTTGAAGGGCATACCCAAAGCCCTTAAAAGTTCTCTCGCTTCTTCGTCGGTCTGCGCGGTCGTTACGATGCAGATATCCATGCCCCTTATCTTTTCGACCTGATCGTACTGGATCTCGGGGAAGATGAGCTGCTCCTTTACGCCCATGCAATAGTTGCCCTTTCCGTCAAAGCTCTCCGAAAGCACGCCCCTGAAGTCGCGCACTCTGGGAAGAGCGATGGAAATGAATTTATCGTAGAAGTCGTACATCATCTTGCCGCGGAGCGTTACCTTTAAGCCTATGGTCATGCCCTCGCGCACCTTGAAGTTCGCAACCGACTTCTTTGCCTTTGTCAACACGGGCTGCTGTCCCGTGATCTGCTTGAGCTCGTTTTGGGCGAGCTGTATGGACTTTGCGTTGTCCTTTATGTCGCCGAGTCCCGAGCTTATAACTATTTTTACCAGCTTGGGCACCTGCATGGGGTTCTTATATCCGAATTTTCCTTCGAGGTAGGGCACGACTTCCTTTTCGTACTGCTCCTGCACTCTCGACTTATATACCTTGCCGGCGGGCTTTGCCTCAGCCGCGGTCTTTTTTGCGGGCTCTGCCGCAGTCTTCTTTGTAGTAGCCATCGCGCACCTCCTTATTCGGTCTCGCCGCTCTCGGCGGTCTCTTCTTTTTTAGCACGCTTCCTTACGCGCTTCTTGGGTTCTTCCTTCTTTGCAGCCTTTGCCGCAGCCTTGGATACATAGCCCTTGTCCAGAACGGCGCCGCACTTTCCGCATACGCGCACCTTTTTGCCGTCGACTATGCTGTGCTTCACCCTTATCGCCTTGCCGCACGCCGCGCACACTACCATTACGTTGCTCGCGTCGATGGGGCCGGGCACCTCGACTATCTGGGAAACCTCGTTGGCTTTTCTCGCCTTCTTGGACTTCTTGTGAATGTTGACGCCCTCTACTACAACCGTGCCGTTTTTGGGAGATGTGGCAATTACGTTGCCCTGCTTGCCCGCATACTTGCCGGTGATAACAACTACATTATCATTCAATTTTACGTTCATAGCTCTTCTCCTTTATTACAGCACTTCGGGGGCAAGCGATATTATCTTCATATAGTTCTTTTCACGAAGCTCTCTTGCTATCGGTCCGAAGATACGCGTGCCGCGAGGTTCCTTGTTTGCGTTTATTATTACCGCGGCGTTGTCGTCGAACGTGATGTGCGTTCCGTCGTCGCGTCTGATGCCCTTGGCGCTGCGGACTATTACCGCCTTCACCACTTCGCCCTTTTTAACGGCGCCGCCGGGAGCGGCGGTTTTGACCGAGCAGACGATGACGTCGCCGATATTGGCGTATTTGCGTCCCGAGCCGCCGAGCACCTTTATGCACATAAGCTCCTTTGCGCCGCTGTTGTCCGCGGCCTTGAGCCTTGTTTGAGGTTGTATCATAAATCTGACTCCTTTTTGATTTGAAACTTACAACTGTATTTTTATTTTGCAGAGGATTGCCCCTTGCGCACATAAGCGAGGTGGGTCGCCCCGCTCTCCTTTGTGCAAGGTAGTAATCATGCGGCGTGTCGCCGCAGCCGGGTATCTTAATTACCGTACCACTTGACTCACATTACCGCTCATCAAGCGGCGTGTCGCCGCAAGCCGGGTATCTTAATTACCGTACCACTTGACTCACATTACCGCTCATCAAGCGGCGTGTCGCCGCAGCCGGGTATCTTAATTACCGTACCACTTGACTCACATTACCGCTCATCAAGCGGCGTGTCGCCGCAAGCGTAACGCTTGACATTAATTTTATAATTACGAAATTATTGAAATTACGAAGTCTGCAACAGGTTAGAAACAGATTCTTCGTCGGGCTACGCCCTCCTCAGAATGACAGGGTGTGGGGTTTGCAACGGGTTAGAAACGAGCAAGACAAGGAGCGTGCGCAAGCGACGACGGGAGCGTACAAAGAAGTACGTAACCGAGGAGCGCGTAAACGCGACACCGTATTGCGACGTTTATAACACGTTGGCGGTAGCTTATTTTGCTTTTTCGATAATTTCAGCCACGCGCCAATTCTTATCCTTAGACAGCTTGCGCGTTTCCACTATCCTGACCCTGTCGCCCTCGCCGCACTCGTTCTTTTCGTCGTGCGCCTTGAAGCGGGTGGTCTTGGTTATGGTCTTTTTATAGAGGGGATGCTTGGACTTTTCGGTTACGGCAACTACTACCGTTTTATCCATTTTATCGGATACCACTATGCCCACTCTTTCCTTTCTTAAAGTTGTTCTCTCTTCCATTTTCTGCTCCTTTTACGCCTTTAACTGCCTTTGGCGGATCACCGTGTTGACCCTTGCGATATCCTTCTTGACGAGATTTATCGACATGGGGTTCTCGAGCTGTCCGCTTGCATGGCGGAAACGCAGATTGAAGAGCTCGGTTTTGAGTTCCTGAAGCTTGTTGTTCAGCTCCTCATCGGTTAAATTTATAATTTCCTTAACCTTCATTTGCTTCACCGCCTTCCGCTTGCTTTGCGACGAACTTGCACTTTATGGGGAGTTTGTGGCTCGCGAGCCTCATTGCCTCCCTGGCAACGTCCTCGGATACGCCCGCCATTTCGAACATTACTCTGCCGGGCTTTACCGTTGCTACCCAGTACTCAACCGCGCCCTTGCCGGAGCCCATACGGGCTTCTGCCGGGTGACGGGTTATGGGCTTGTGGGGGAATATATCTATCCACACCTGTCCGCCACGCTTTATGAATCTCGTCATGGCGATACGGGCTGCCTCTATCTGGTTTGATTTGATCCAGCCGCACTCCTCGGCAACCAGTCCGTACTCGCCGTACGCTATCTTGTTGCCCTTCTGCGCCGAACCGTGCAGCTTGCCGCGGTGCTGCTTTCTTCTTTTAACTCTCTTGGGAATCAACATATTATTCTTCGCCTCCCTCGGATATTATAAGTTTCTTGTTCTCGAGCACCTCGCCCTTGTATATCCAGCACTTTACGCCGAGTACGCCGAAGGTTGTGTGCGCTTCAGCAAAGCCGTAGTCGATGTCGGCGCGGATCGTCTGAAGGGGTATGGAGCCCTCGTGATAGCTCTCCGTGCCCGCGATCTCCCTGCCGTCAAGCCTGCCGCCGACGGTGATCTTGACGCCCTTGACGCCCGACTTTGCCACCTTTGCGATCTGCTGCTTTACTGCTCTTCTGTAGGATACGCGCTTCTCGAGCTGGGCGGCTACCGCCTCGGCTACAAGCTGTGCGTCCTGGTCTATTTTATCTATCTTTCTTACGTTGATTATAATTATCTTGCCCTTAGTAAGCTTTGCAAGATCCTTCTTGATGACCTCTATTTCGGAGCCCTGCTTGCCGATGAGCACGCCAGGTCTGCCCGTATAGATGCCGACCTCTATCTTGTTCGCCGCGCGGACAATGGTTATTTTGCTGATAGCCGCTTCGTAATACTTTTTCTTTAAGAAGGTGCGGATCTCGTTGTCCTCCTTAAGATGCGCGGGGAACGTCTTCTTGTCTGCGTACCACTGCGTATCCCATGAGGAAATTATGCCGACTCTCAAACCGTGAGGATTAACTTTTTGTCCCATATATTCTCTCCTTAAACCTTCTTTGCGTCAAGTATTACGGTGACGTGGCTCGTTCTCTTCAATATTGCGTGCCCCCTGCCCTTGGAAACGGGCTGCATTCTCTTCAAGTGGGGACCGCCGTTCGCAAACGCCTCGGCGACTATGAGGTCGCTTCTGTCCATGCCGTTGTTGTGCTCGGCGTTGGCTGCCGCGGAGAGCAAAACCTTTTTTACCTCCGCGCTGCCGCCCTTCGTGCAGTAGGTGAGGATAGCCTCGGCTTCCTCCACCGACTTGCCGCGGATGAGCGCGAGCACCGTTCTTATTTTATAGGGGGAAATTCTGAGGTATTTAGCCGTTGCATAAGGACGCTTGTCTTTATTCTCGGCAATTCTTTCCTGCTTTTTATTCATATTGCTTGCCATATTTCAAACTCCTTATTTCTTGGCTGACGCGGTCTTTGCCGCATGTCCCTTGAATGTTCTGGTGGGCGCGAACTCGCCGAGCTTGCAGCCTACCATGTCCTCTGTAATGTACACGGGCACGTGCTTTCTGCCGTCGTAAACGGCGATAGTGTGTCCTACCATCTGGGGGAATATCGTTGTCGCACGGGACCAGGTTTTGATAACCTTCTTCTCGCCGGCAGCGTTCATCGCCTCTATTCTTGCCATAAGCCTTGCTTCGGCATAAGGTCCTTTTTTAACGCTTCTTGACATTGTCTATTCCTCCTTAATTGATTCTCTTCAAAATAAACTTGGAAGTAGGATTCTTCTTCTTTCTCGTCTTGTATCCCAGAGCGGGCTTGCCCCAAGGGGTAAGGGGACCTGCGTGTCCCACGGGGCTCTTGCCTTCGCCGCCGCCGTGAGGGTGGTCGTTGGGGTTCATGACGGAGCCGCGCACTGTGGGACGGGTGCCGAGGTGACGGGTCTTGCCCGCCTTGCCTACGCGGATTATCTCGTGCTCGAGATTTCCTACCTGTCCTATAGTCGCCTTGCAGTTAACGGAAACGAGCCTCATTTCGCCCGAGGGCATCCTCAGCGTGCAGTAGGCGCCTTCCTTTGCCATTATCTGGGCGGAGATGCCCGCCGCTCTCGCTATCTGCGCGCCCCTGCCGGGCTTGAGCTCTATTGCGTGCACGACCGTACCTACGGGGATCTCCGAGAGGGGCAGGCAGTTGCCCGACTTTATGTCGGCGCCCTTGCCGGAGATAACCTTGTCGCCCACGTTCAGACCTACGGGCGCGAGGATATATCTCTTCTCGCCGTCGGCATATGCGAGCAACGCGATGTTCGCCGAGCGGTTGGGGTCATACTCGATGGTCTTGACCGTTGCGGGTATGCCGTCCTTGTTGCGCTTGTAGTCGATAATTCTGTACTTTATTCTGTTGCCGCCGCCTATGTGACGCACGGTTATTTTACCCTGGTTGTTTCTGCCGCCCGTTTTGCGCTTGTCGTGCAGCAAGCTCCTCTCGGGCTTGGCGCTGGTGATTTCGTCGTAAGCGCTCACCGTCATGAAACGGCGTGCGGCGGACGTGGGTCTGTACCTTTTAATAGCCATTTTCGATCCTCCTTACGATAACGAGTTGAAGAACTCAATCGCCTTGGAGTCAGCCTCAAGCTGGACGATCGCCTTCTTATAATCGGGCGTGTAGCCCTCGTATCTTCCCATTCTCTTCTTCTTGCCCTTGCAGTTTACGGTGTTGACGCTCTTCACGTCTACGCCGAACAGCTTTTCGACGGCAGCCTTGATCTGCTTTTTATCCGCCGACTTCTTTACGACAAAGGAGTACTTTTTGTCGGCTATGCCGTCGTAACCTTTCTCGGTCAAAAGGGGCTTTATTATTATATCTTCGGCAAACATTATTCTCCGTAGACCTCCTCGATTTTTTCTACCGCCGCCTTGGTCAGAACGACCTTGGCGTTGGCAACTACCTCGTATGTGGATATCTGCGCTACGGGCAGGGTGGAGAAGCCGGGAAGGTTGCGCGCCGCAAGGATCACCTTTTGGTCGTCGTTATCCATTACCACCACCGCGCTCTTGTCGAGCTTCAGAGCCTTTCTGAACGCAGCCATTTCCTTGGTTTTGCCCTCCTTAACCTGCAGGCTGTCCACGACGATGAGTTCGCCGTCGGCGACCTTCTTGGAGAGAGCGGATATGAGTGCGGCCGTCTTTGCCTTTTTATTCATATCCTTGGAATAGTCGCGGCTCTTGGGAGCGAACACTACGCCGCCCTTTGTCCACTGGGGAGCCCTGATGGAGCCCTGGCGGGCGTTGCCCGTGCCCTTCTGTCTCCACGGCTTCTTGCCGCCGCCGCGCACCTCCGTGCGGGTGAGGGTGGATTTCGTGCCCTGTCTTTCGTTTGCAAGACGGGTCACAACCGCCTGATGGATGAGAGCTTCGTTATACTCGGCTCCGAATACCTTTTCGGAGAGCTCCATTTCTCCCGCTTCGGTGCCGTCCATTTTCAATATTTTAATATTAGGCATTTTGCGCGTCCTCCTTATTTAACGGTGTCGTTTATGGTAACGACCGCACCGTTGGGTCCGGGAACCGAACCTTTAATAAGCAAACAGTTTCTCTCGGCGTCCACACGTACGACTTCGAGGTTCTGTATGGTCACGTTCTCCACGCCGTACTGTCCCGCGAGCCTCTTGTTCTTGAAAACTCTCGAGGGCGAGCTGTTCGCGCCCATTGAACCGGGCTCCCTGTGAACGGGACCTACGCCGTGCGTTTCCTTGAGCCTGTGCTGGTTCCATCTCTTGATGACGCCCGAAAATCCGTGGCCCTTGGTTACGCCGTGTACGTCGACCTTGTCGCCCGCCGCGAACACGTCCGCCTTAACCTCTTTGCCCACTTCGTAGGACGACAGATCGTCGAGGCGGAATTCCTTTAAAACCTTGCAGGGCTTTACCTTTGCCTTTTTGAACTGTCCGAGGTCGGGCTTTGTGAGCGCCTTTTCCTTTGCTTCGTCAAAACCGAGCTTCAAAGCGGCATAGCCGTCTTTTTCAACAGTTTTGATCTGCACTACGGGGCAGGGTCCCGCCTCTATGACGGTTACGGGTATCACCTTGCCCTCCGCCGTAAATATCTGGGTCATACCCGCTTTACGGCCGATGATTGCTTTATTCATTGATAAAGTTCCTCCGTTTTATTTTTATTTGAAGATACCGCGTTTTTCCGTTGCGCCGTCTCCGTCGTCAGTCAAACGTAGAGTATCACAAAGTCAAGTTCACAAAAATCTCGTGCGGTTGCGCGCCCTGCGATTTTTCGTGATTTTCGGCGGCTCTGCCGCCCTTTGCGCCATTTTTAAGGGCGCACTTTTTATATAATGGCGCAAATTCCCACCGCTGAGGCAAAAGAGTTTGCAAATTGGGTTGCGCTGGCGCAGGGAAACCCTGCTTGCGCCATAAACATTATATATAGAAATAAGAAAAGCAAATTTAATGCAAGCGGTTAGAAGCAAGCAAGTTTAATGCAACGGCTTAGAAACGAGCAAGACAAGGAGCGTGAGGAAAACTTGAAGGAGCGTACAAAGACGTACGTAACTGAGAGTTGCCGCAGCGCGACACAGTATTGCGACGTTTATAAGACGTTGGCGGGAGCTTAAAGCTTTATTTTAATATCTACTCCTGCGGGCAAATGCACCGTGTCCAACAACTTCGCGTTGGGGGTGTAGATATCTATTATCCTCTTATACGTTCTCTGCTCGAACTGCTCGCGGCTGTCCTTATCTTTGTGGGGGGAACGCAAAATCGTAACGATCTCCTTCTCGGTGGGAAGGGGCACGGGTCCCGAAATTTTTGCGCCGCTCTTTTTCATTGTCTCCACTATTCTGTTTGCCGCAAGGTCTACGAGTTCATGGTCGTATGCAGCTAATTTGATTCTGATTTTTTGTCCTGCCATTTTTGAAAAACTCCTTTATACTAACAAAATTTCCAAACGTGTCAACTTAACCGTGTGTATCGCAGCCCGGGGCGTTAAAAAAACACCTTGCGGTGTTTGAAGCACCAAAGCTACGGTTAGTCGCCCGCATCGATGTACGGACATTTGTCAGCGCAAATTATCTGTTTCCGCCCGCTTTGAAAGGGGAATTTTGCAGTAACTTTACGCCTCAACCCATACGCACTTTTTGAACACGCTTTACTATTATATATGACCCCGAACCCAAAGTCAAACGAATTAAGGCGGTTTTTTGAGGTTTTTCGGGCGTTTTTTGCCCGTTTTGCCCCGTTTTTGCGCCTCTGCCTCCTCCGCCGCCCGCGCCCCGCAAATTTTGTGCTTTTTTGACGTTTTCCGACACAAGATATTGAATTTTTAAAATAATTTCCGGCAAAATTTTTATGCCAAGACCCCTCCCCAAAGGGGTATTATATTTTCTTATACCATTTTTAAAATGTTATATACCTCTTATTATTGTGAATAATTAACAGTTTTTGCCGCTTTGGGGCATTTTTCACAAAAAAATCAAAGTTGCGGCAAGCTGCAAAAATTTAAAATTAAGTATTGAAAAAGCAAATAAAATACTGTATAATGGTAGACAGTAACGTGCTTAAAGAGCATGATAAGGTGGAAATTTATGGTTATATCTTCAAAGAACATCAGAAACGTTGCCATTATAGGTCACAGCGGCGAGGGCAAAACGACGCTGTGCGAGGCTATGCTATTCAACGGCGGCGCGATCGACAGAATGGGCTCGGTTGCCGCCGGCACCACGGTCATGGACTATGACGAACAGGAAAAGGTCAAGCAGCTCTCCATAAACGCGGCGTGCGCGTATTTGATATGGAAAGAGGTGAAAATAAATCTCATCGATCTGCCCGGCTTCTACGACTTCGAGGGCGAACGCAACGAGGGACTGGCGGCGTGCGGCGCGGCTGTGCTCGTGATAGGCGCGAACGGCGTGCTGCCCATCGGCTCCGAGACGGTGGTCGACCACTGCCTGAAGCTCGGCAAACCGCTCATTATATTTATCAACGGAATGGATAAGCCCAACGCCGACTATATAGGCACGGTGAACGCCCTGCGCGAAAAATACGCGGGCAAACTTGCGCCCATACAGATACCCATTATGCAGGACGGCAAGATGGTCGGGTTCGTAAACGCCATACAGGAGAAAGCATACAAGTTCTCCTCTACGGGCAGAGTGGAAACAGAGGTGCCCGAGGATCTGAAGGAGCGCATGAACGAGATGCAGGCAAACCTTATGGAGACCGCCGCCGAAAACGACGACGTTTTGCTTGACAAATATTTCAACGACGGCGCGCTCTCGAAGGACGACACCGTACACGGCATAAGAAAGGGCATCGCCACCGGCAACGTATTCCCCGTAATGGCGGGCAGCGCGCTGCAGAACAGGGGCGTAATAAATCTCCTCGACGAGATAGTGCGCTATATGCCCACCGCGAACGAGCGCAAAAACTCTATTGCAACCGACTACGACAAGGACGAGATAGTTAACGTCACATGCGAGGAGAACGGTCCCTTTGCCGCACAGGTGTTCAAGACTGCCTCCGACCCCTACACGGGCAAGCTCAACTATATAAAGATATTCCGCGGCTGCCTGAAATCGGGCATGACCGTATATAACGCCACAAAGGGCGCAGAGGAGCGCATAGGTCAGATATTCGCGCTGCGCGGCAAGAAGAGCGAGCTTGTGAACGAACTCTCCGCGGGCGACATAGGCGCGGTGAACAAACTGAACAACACCGACACCAACGACACGCTGTGCGCCGTGGGCACAAACCTCCAGTTCGACCCCATAGGCTTCCCCCGCCCAGCACTCTCCATGGCTGTGTCTGCCGCGGTGAAGGGCGACGAGGAAAAGGTGTTCTCGGGCTTTACGAAGATGCGCGAGGAGGACTATACCTTCTCCATTGAAAAGAGAGCCGAGACGGGCGAGATGATTTTGAGCGGTCAGGGCGAGACGCATATAGAAATTCTGGCAAAACGGCTCAAGGCGCGCTACGGCGTGGACGTTGTGCTTTCGGAGCCGAGAATACCCTACCGCGAGACGATACGCGCCACGGCGACGGCCGAGGGCAAGCACAAGAAGCAGACGGGCGGACACGGTCAGTACGGACACTGCAAGGTGCGCTTCGAGCCGTGCGAAGCCGACTTCGAGTTTGCCGACGAAGTTGTGGGCGGCGCGGTGCCCAAGCAATACATTCCCGCAGTGGAAAAGGGCTTGCGCGAGTGCATGAGCCGCGGCGTTTTGGCGGGATATCCCGTCATAGGCGTGAGAGCGGTGCTCTTCGACGGCAGCTATCACGAGGTCGATTCCTCCGAAATGGCGTTCAAAGCAGCGGCGGCGCTCGCCTTCCGCGACGGCATCAAAAACGCAAAGCCCGTGCTGCTGGAGCCCATCCTGAAGCTTAAAGCGGCTGTGCCAAACGACTATTTGGGCGCGGTTATGGGCGATATTTCAAAGAGGCGCGGCAGGATAGTGGAAAGCGCGACGGAGGGCGAGACCACCACCGTTATAGCCGAGGTGCCCTTGGCCGAAACGGCGAAGTATGCGACCGACCTCAGGGCAATGACCCGCGGTCAGGGCAAGTTCTCCACCGAGTTCCTCCGCTATGAGGACGTTCCTCCCCAGTTTGCCGAAAAGATAATCGGCGGTCAGAAAAACTAAAAAACAGCCCCGCTGCCGCGGGGCTGTTATCTTTTTATCTTAATACTTGGTTATCTTAATTGACTTTATAATTATCGGCAACGCGGGCAGTGTGAAGTCGGCTTCTATCAACTTGTCCTCGTTCTCGCCGGAGAATACCTCCACGAGGTTGTCCACTTTCACGTCCTCAGCCGTTACGCTCGACGCGGACGCGCTGCCGTAGTAGTCCTCTATCGCCTCTATGAGCCCCGTGAGCGCCGTGGTGCTCTCCATCTTGCCGAACACGCAGTAGCTGTCGGCGCCGTAGGACGAACTCGTGCCCACCTGCATGGAGAATACCGAGGTCGCGCAGTTGTTCTTGTAGTCGGCGTTCCATATGATCTGGTCGGACGTGGGCGTTACGTGCACCTTGCCCGTCGTCTGCTTTTCATAGTAGAACATTTTAAGAGTGCCCTGTTCCGCCGTCAGCGCGCCCTTTTCTATGACTTGCTGGATATTGTTTTTATACTCGCCTATCAGCGTGGGCAAAGCCGAGTCGCTTATCAGCTGCTGGTTGTGGTTGGCGTCAAAAGAGGAATCCGAGTAGACCGTGGGCGTAAGCTTGCCTGCGTTGAACAGATCCATATACTTCTGTTCGAGGGAGTGCTCCTCGAGGTAGTCGGCGTAGGCGTTGACCGCGGCGGACGCCTCGTAATCGGCCGCATTGTAGGAGTAGCCGCCGGAGAACCAGTCGTTCGTGCGGTAGTCGTGGATCATTGTATTGTCATAGAAGCCGTTTTCGGTAAGCTCCAAAAAATGGCGGACGGTGTTGGGGTACATGTTCCTGTAGAGCACGTACTCCAGATCGTAGCTTTCCTCGTTGAATTCTACGCTTATTTTTACCTTGGGGTGGTCGGTCTCGATGTTGCAGGCGGTCGCCGTAGCCGCCGCGCCCGCCATACATACGAGCGTTGCGCCGACCATTAGTGTTTTTACCAGTCTTTTAAACATAATTATAAAATTTCCCGAATATAACTATACTTTATTATTGTACTTTTATTTGCGCCGCTCGTCAAGCAATTTGTTTTAAAAAGGGCAAAAAGATTAAAAATAAGGCTTCCGCAAGCGCATCGCTTGACCTTAGTTTCTTAATTGCGGGAGCGATAAACGAACAATAACGCAAATCAAGCAAGCGTAACGCCGCGGGCGCGTTGTCCGTGGGACAACGTTAAATACTCGCTACGCTCGTGCCGTATACGCCTTGCGGCGCGTTAAATACTCGCTACGCTCGTGCGAAATATGCTGCGCATTTTAAATATTTGCTACGCAAATGTGAAATATTGCACTACGTGCAATGTTGTGGTGAAAATTATTAGAAGTGCCACGAGCAGACCACGAGGGGATTATTTCGCTCAATCGCCCGCTTTCAGCGGGTCTCATATCGTTCTGCCGTTTCCCAAAGGGAACCCTCGGCAGAGCAGCGGGCAAGGCCCTCGCGCAAAATGACACGGTTTAATGGGCGAAGCAATTATTTGCCTTTATGAAGTCAGCAAGCGGTTAAAAGCAAGCAGAGCAAGGAAAGCGGTTGTTTTTAAGATACTCAGATGCAACGTCACGTTGCCTCCCCTTGCCATCTTCCGTCGCCGAGTCATAGGGCTCCCGAAAATTGCAGCATAGCGAAATTTTTGGGAAGAGGAGCCGCAACGTGGCAAACTTGCCGTTTGCGCGCAGCGCAAACGGCTTAAAGCCTAAGTTTGCGGCGACGAGGGAGGGTGCCACGTAGTCGTCGGGTGGGAGCACCGCTGACGTGTTTCCCTCCCCTCAGTCTCGCTTTGCTCGACAGCTCCCCTCGCAAGCGAAGGGCGCCAAGGTTGGGGGTGGCGTTGCTCGACAGTTGTCCCCCCCCTGTCATTCTGAGAAGGGCGTAGCCCGACGAAGAATCTGTCGCGAAGCGACTTTTGGTTTGGCGTTTCAAACAGCCTCGACCAGTCCACGAGGGGATTCTTTCGGTCAATCGCCCGCTTTCAGCGGGTCTCATATCGCTCTGCCGTTTCCCGTAAACGGGAACCCTCGGCAGGGCG
>CANQQD010000013.1 GCA_947625865.1 uncultured Clostridia bacterium | reverse complement strand
AATCCTATTCTAACACAGTTGATTTATATGAACTACTTTTTTGCCCTCACCCGTTGCACTTGATATGATAATTCACCCATAACGTAAAGCGCCGCCCGGCATGCCGGGCGGCGCAAGCTTTATAAAGCGTCATTTTTTAAGCTGATCGTCAGGGGAATTTTTAGCGGAGTTTATAACATATTCGATCTGCGGGTTGCATTTTAAAAGCTCGTTCACAAAATCTTCATACCATTCGGGCTTAACGACGATCATTATATAAGATTCATTTTTGAAGTATGCCGCAAGCTTTCCCGTGGTTCTGTCAAGTATTACCCTTTCTATATCGCTTATTTTAAAACGGCTCTTGATTATTCCGAAGCTCGTTTTAAGCTCGTTCCCGCCGACCGAATAATAGGAGGACAGGAGCAGACTGACAAGGATGACCAAAAGCAGGATCGAGACTATAAACATCGCCACAAAGCCTATTATGGAGTATATTACTTTGTTCGAATAGATATAGTCGGCTTTAATCACATTGTAGAGAGTGACGCCGAAGGCTGCGAGCGCAAGCACGATGCCCGCGTAAATAAAAACCGTGGTCAGCTTTGAAAATTTGAATCTGAAAATCTTCATAGCGTTATTATAGTTCAAACGCGCTCAAAAAGCAACAAAAATCCCTCAATTAAAATTCAGCCCTTTAAACAATTGAAAAAAAGACAAAACCGTTGTAAAATAAATTATATCAATTTTAAGGAAAACGTTATGATAAAGCTTATTAAGAACGGAGTTTATTATATGAACGGCGGACTTGTAAAAGAGAACGTCGCCTTTATGGTGGAAAGTAAAAAACAGGCTGCCATAAAAAATACAATGGCGTACGGCGTGCTCCGTGCGCATAACAAGGGGGACGCAGAGAATTTAAAAATAAAATTTGACGCCCTTACCTCGCACGATATTACCTATGTCGGCATAATACAGACCGCCAAGGCTTCGGGTCTTAAAGAGTTTCCGGTGCCCTATACGCTCACAAATTGCCATAATTCGCTCTGTGCCGTAGGCGGTACGATAAACGAGGACGACCACGTGTTCGGGCTCTCCGCGGCAAAGCGATACGGCGGGAATTTTGTGCCTCCGCACCTTGCGGTCATCCATCAATATATGCGTGAGCAGGAGGCGAAGTGCGGAGCCATGATATTGGGCTCGGACAGCCATACCCGCTACGGAGCTTTGGGCACAATGGCGGTTGGCGAGGGCGGGCCAGAGCTTGTGAAGCAACTTTTGGGTCAGACTTACGACATAAAGCGCCCCGAGATAATAGCGGTTTACCTTAAGGGCAAGCCCGCCAAGGGCGTCGGTCCCCATGATGTGGCGATAGCGCTGGTTGCGGCAACATTCAAAAAAGGGCTGGTTAAAAACAAGGTGCTTGAGTTTATAGGACCGGGAATAAAAAATCTTTCAATGGATTTCCGTTGCGGCATAGACGTAATGACTACCGAAACGGCTTGTCTTTCAAGCATCTGGGAAACGGACGACATAGCAAAAGAATTTTTTAAAACGCATGGCAGAGAGGAGGATTATAAACCCATGCATCCCGTCCAGCCGGCGTATTACGACGGCGCGGTGGTTATAGATCTTTCGCGTATCGAACCTATGATAGCTCTGCCTTTCCATCCTTCCAACGCTTACACTATAAGAGAATTTTCGGAGAACGCGGAGGATATACTTGCCCATACTGAGGAAGAGGGCAAAAAGCTACTCAAAAACGGCGTCTTTAAGCTGCGTGACAAGATCAGAAACGGCAAGGTTTACGTGGACCAAGGTATAATTGCCGGCTGCGCTGGCGGCAATTATGAAAACATAGCCGAGGCTGCCGAAATTCTCCGCGGCGGAGGCTGCGGAAACGGCGGATTTTCCCTTAGCATATATCCTCAGAGCCAGCCTGTTTTTAAATGTCTTGCCGATAACGGATATGTGTCGAGCCTTGTAACCTCCGGCGCAATTATTAAAACGGCGTTTTGCGGACCGTGTTTCGGCGCGGGTGACACTCCCGCCAACAACGGGCTTTCAATTCGCCATACGACCCGCAATTTCGAAAACCGTGAGGGCAGTAAACCGACGGAAGGTCAGCTTGCCGCGGTGGCTTTGATGGACGCGCGGTCAATAGCCGCAACAGCCTTGAACGGCGGCGCGCTCACCCCCGCAACCGAGGTGCAGTACGTCAAAAAAATCAAAAAATATTACTTTGATAAAACTATTTACGATAACAGGGTATATCGCGGAGCAGGCAGACCCGACTATAACGCAGAGATCGTGTACGGACCGAATATTGCAGACTGGCCGGAGCAGATGCCGCTTACAAGCAATATTTTAATGAAAGTAGCTTCGGTGCTCTCCGATCCCGTAACTACAACGGACGAGTTGATTCCATCGGGCGAGACCTCGTCTTACCGTTCCAACCCGTTAAGACTTTCCGAATTTGCACTCTCCCGCAAGGACCCTCAATATGTCGGTTTGGCAAAGGAAGTTAAGTCGTGTGAAGACTACCGCAGGGAACACGGCGTTCTGCCACAACCGGTGATAGAAGAAGTCGGGATAGACATACCGCCGCAGACCGCTTACGGGAGCGTGGTGGTTGCAAAAAAGCCGGGCGACGGTTCCGCGCGGGAACAGGCGGCTTCCTGCCAGCGAGTGTTGGGCGGCGTGGCGAACATCGCTTTGGAGTATGCCACCAAGCGCTACCGCTCCAATCTTATCAACTGGGGCATGCTGCCTCTCATATGCCGTAGTTTCAACTTTAACGCAGGCGATTATATCTATATTGAAAATATAGCGAAAATGATCGAAGAGGGGACTACGGAAATACCTGCAAAGCATATTTCGGGCGGTAAAATTAAAAATATCGTGCTCAGCCTTGATGTGCTTGCCGAGGAGGAAAAGAAAATCATTCTCTCGGGCTGCCTGATAAATTACAACAAGAAAAATTAAACATAAGCTCCGCAAACGGCGGAGCTTATGTTTATAACGGCATTTTGGGTATTAAAATAACATCGTCGTCAAAGCGCGGCTGTGGCATTTTAACCCTGAACCCGTGCCTGTGTCCGGTTCTCTTTTCGTGGCGCTCCGGGCTCTCTTTTTCATCGGAGGTTATGTCCCCGTTTTCCTCCGTAGCTTCCCGCACATTAACCGGCAATTGTTCGGAGGAGCTACTTGCCGCCGAAGCCCATCCTGCCGCAAAAATGATAGCTAAGCTCAACATGCTTACAAGAAAATACAACAATTTTTTCATATCAACAGTATGGATATTTAAAATTGGGTTATGCAAAGAGTTGCAAAGTCAATAAATATCGGTTAAAATATAATTACCTGAACGCAAAGAATTATCTGAGGGCAAAGGGCTTAAATATATCCGCCATACTGTTATGGCGGAGTTTGCTCTTTCCCCCTTAAACCCGAGGAGGAATTTTTTATGTCCGAAAGCAGAATAGCGGTAATAAGCATAATAACGGAAGCAAGGGAGCAAAGCCCCAGAATAAACGCAATTTTATCCGAGTTCGGCGACTTTATAATCGGAAGAATGGGAATACCATATAAACAAAAATCCGTATTCATAATAAGCGTAGCCGTCGACGCGCCCGCAGAAGTCATAAACACCATAACAGGCAAAATCGGGCAACTGGATGGCGTTACCGCAAAAACCTTGATGTCAAAGCATTGATAAAAAATTTTGAGGTAAAAGGCTAAACCTGATACCGAAAAGGAGTAAATATGAAAAAATTTTTAGCAACAGTTTTACTTGCGGTAATTTCGGTAGTCGCGGCTATCGGTTTTACGGCATGCAACAATGGCAGCGGGGCGGTGATAGACGTTTACGCCCCCGACGGCGCGCCGGCGCTTGCGCTTGCCAAACTCATGCATGAGGAAAACGGTTTCGGCGAAAGCGTAAGTTATCATATCGTTGACGCCGGTACTCTGGCAAGCCGTGTTACGGCTGAGGAGGAGGATAAAAACGCAGATTTGATAATTATGCCCGTAAACATGGCAAGCAAATTGCTTAATGACGGGTCAAGATATAAGATGCTCGGTGCTGTGACGCACGGCAACCTCTATATCCTTGCAAACAAGAATGTTGAGCCGCTTACAAAGGACAATTTTGCCCAAAATATAAGCGGGAAAAGAGTAGGCGTTATAAATCTTTCGGAATTTCCCGGGGTAATGTTTAATACGTTGCTTGCCGATTACGGAGTTGAAGCCGGGCTTTCTTCGGTAGTTGCGCAGAGCGTAACGGGAACCGACCAAACGCACGATTACTTTATAGTCCCCGAACCGGCGGCAAGCACAAAGGCGGGAAACGCTGCAACCGAACTTGCAATCGTCGGAAACGTTCAGGAGCTCTACGGGGAGGGCGGATATCCACAAGCCGTGATTATGGCTAAGACCGCTTTGATTGAAAGCAACACGGCGTTTATAAACAATTTTACAGACGCGCTTGCCGACGCCGCGGAATGGCTTATGAGCGATAGCGTTACTTCGGACATGATATTGTCTGCCATTAAAGCGCATTATCCCGACCCCGACAATACTACGCCTGCGTTTACCAATCTTACGAAAAATGTTATTTCCGGCTGTGCGGTGCGTTTTGAAGGAGCTTCATCCTGCAAAGCCGACGTTCAATCTCTTCTTACAAAGTTTAAAACGGTAAACGCCCAATTCGCAAAAGAAGTCAACGACAGTTTCTTTTATATATCCGACAATTGATGAAAAAATTTTTTTCGGACAGAAAATTCAATATAATTTATTCTTTGGTCGCCATCATTGTGATGTGGGCGGCATGGGTCATTGCATATAAAGCCGTTGGCAACAGCTTGATCGTCCCGTCCTTCGGCGATACTGTCAGGGAAATGTCCGCGTGCTTTACGGGCGCGGACTTTTGGTCCGCTTTGGGCGGCTCGTTATGGAGAACGCTGACGGCTTTCGTAATATCTTTCGCCTTGGCTGTGGCTTGCGCTGCGCCTGCATATTGCTTGCCGCCGGTCCGGGCAGCCCTTCGCCCTGTAATGGCGTTTATAAGGATATTGCCTACGGTCGCGGCTATCGTAATCATTTTGCGATGGACCGAAACAAACAAAAACATTGCGCCTATAATAGTGACGGTCCTTGTATTGTTTCCTATGATATACGCGCAAATTTTGGCTGCGGCGGACGGTATAGACGCGGGGCTTGGGAATTTGGTCAAGGTTTATAAAATCAAAAGGACAGTGGCGTTGTTTAAAATATATCTGCCTGCCATAAGTCCCAACATTTTGGGTCAAACCGGCGCAAACATATCTCTTGGTCTAAAAATAATGGTTTCGGGAGAAATAATCACAAGTACGTTTGGATTGGGCGGGTTGATGCACAATGCAAACAGCGATATAATGATCGCCCGCCTCGCCGCCCTGACTGTTCTTACGGTGATACTGGGACTTTTGGTCGATATCGCCTTTTCACAGATTGCCCGCTTGACTTATAAGTGGAGCAGGAAGGAGGGCGCAGGATGATTGAAATAAAAAATCTTACAAAGCGCTACGGCGATAAAACCGTTTACAGCAATTTCAGTCTTACACTCACCGAGGGCGAAATCACCTGTCTTTTGGGCAGCAGCGGCAGCGGCAAAACAACGCTTTTAAATGCTATTGCAGGAATAATTCCATATGACGGCGAAGCGCCGAAACTCAACTGCTCTTATATTTTCCAGTCGCCCACGCTCGTTCCCAATCTTACGGTTTACGGCAATTTGAAACTTGTTTGCAATGACGACGAAGCGATAAAGAATATGATAGCGCGCGTGGGGCTTAGCGAAAAAGAGAACAGCTATCCCATAAAGCTTTCGGGCGGAGAAGCGCAAAGAGTGGCGATAGCCCGCGCCTTTCTCTATAAGAGCGACATTTTGCTTATGGACGAGCCGTTTTCCTCTCTCGATTTAAAAATAAAAAAGCAGATAATCGAGCTGTTTTTCGAGATGTGGAAGGAGGATAAACGGACAGTGCTCATTGTTACGCATGACCCCGACGAGGCGGCTTCCATTGCACAGCGCATCATATTTTTAAAAGACGGGGTAATAGCAGAGGACATCTTTCCGCAAGCATGTGCGCCCAGACCGCTGTACGGGGGCGGAGAGCTGCGTGAAAAACTCGTCAATTTGTTGATAAAATAAATTACGCCGCCGATATTTGCTTGACTTTGTTTATTTTGAAAATTATAATATCCAATGTAAAAACTTTAAGGAGAAAGGGATGAAGAAATTTTTTGGCGAATTTAAGCAATTCATAATGCGCGGTAACGTTGTTGACATGGCTGTCGGCGTTATAATCGGCGGCGCGTTCAGCGCGATCGTTACCGCTTTAACGAACCAAATCCTTATGCCGCTCATTAACTGGTTTTTGGCGGTTATCACACACGGCGAAGGTATGCAGGGCGCAGTCACCATGCTCAGACCTGCCTACATGTTGACCGATGCGGGCGAGTATCTGCTACAAGACGGCGAAAAGGTGATAGATCTGGCAAATTCCATCTATATTGATTGGGGCGCATTTATCACTGCTATAATCAACTTCCTGTTGATCGCGTTTGTGCTGTTCCTTATCATCAAGCTGATAAACAGTCTGCATGAGGGCGCAGCGAAGCAGAAGGGCAAATATGCTCCTCTTACAAAGGAAGAGGTAAAGGCTTTAAGAAAAGAGGGCAAGAGCAACGATGAGATCGTTGCCGCAGCCGCAGCTAAAAAAGCAGCAGACGAGGAAGCGGCTAAGAAGGCTGCCGAGGAAGCAGCGGCAAACGCTCCCGAGAGCGAGCAGAAATTGCTTTCCGATATCCGCGACCTGCTTAAAGCGCAAAGCGGAAAGTCCGAATAATTCAAATACCTTAAACGCCGTCCGCGCAGCCTGCGGACGGCGTAAATTTTTTCAAAAAATGTGATTTTTTATTTTGTCAAGGCGTTTTCGGGGCTGTTTAAGAAATTTTTGTAAAATATATTTTGCAAATACCGCTGTAAACATTTTATTTTTACTATATCTTGTGCTATAATTTGTACGTAGCTTGAAAATATAGTGTTACAAGACAAAAAACGTGAAGCCCGAACGGAAGGCGAGATAAAAGAAATAAACGTTAAAAACACCTATTACGGGGAGAAGGACCATTAAAAGCATGTTTTTAAGCCTGTATTTCATAACAAACATGCTGATGTAAATGGCTATTGCGCCGCCGAGAATGGCGGTCAATATAAGTTTTCCGTCTCCGGTCATATGCGGCTGGTCGTCGCCGTATTCGTCCCGTTGCGTGCGTATCAGCATAACGGCGTAGAAATTGATTGCCATGATATAGACTGCAAAAATTATATACAGCAAAATCATACCTAAAGTATGTTCAAATACATCTTAAAAATACGGAGGGCATATGGCACAGGTTGCAATCATAATGGGCAGCAAATCCGATCTCGGTGTGGTTAAGCCGGCTATCGGAATACTCAAAAGCTTTGGCATAGAGTTCGAGGTGCGCGTCATTTCGGCGCACCGTACTCCCGAAGAGGCGCACGAGTTTTCGCGCTCTGCAAAGGACCGCGGGATTGAAGTGATAATATGCGCGGCGGGCAAGGCGGCGCACCTCGGCGGAGTTATAGCGGCAAACACGACGTTGCCCGTTATAGGCTTACCGGTAAAAACGGATATGATGGGCGGGCTGGACAGTCTCCTTTCCATCGTACAGATGCCGTCGGGCATACCTGTGGCTACCGTCGGCGTAAACGGCGGAGAAAACGCTGGACTTCTTGCCCTGCAGATCTTGGGCATAAAATATCCCGATATCTCGGTAAAGCTTGCTAAATACAAATCAGAAATGAGAGAAAAAGTAAACTCCGACGATCTGGCGCTACAATCCGAGCTCGGACAGCTTTAATTTAATACCCGCAGTGTATTCTGCGGGTTATAGCTTTTTATAATACCGAAATTTCGGCAACATTTAATTTTTTAAAGGAGAAAACTTATGCAGAAAAAGGAACAGCTTTACGAAGGCAAAGCAAAGAAGGTGTACGCAACCGAAGACCCCGACTACGTTATAGTGTCCTACAAGGACGACGCGACGGCATTTAACGGACTCAAAAAGGGGACAATTGCGGGCAAGGGCGTTATCAACAACAAAATGAGCAATCTCATGATGGCTATGCTTGAAAAAAAGGGTATCCCCACTCATTTTGCAGAGCAGATAGACGACAGGAATACGCTCGTTAAAAAGGTTCAGATAGTTCCTCTCGAGGTGATCGTAAGAAATGTTGCCGCAGGTAGTTTTTCAAAGCGTTACGGCGTGCCCGAAGGCACTGCCTTTAGGTCTCCCACAATTGAGTTTTCATACAAGAACGACGAACTCGGCGATCCGCTGATCAACGATTATCACGCGCTCGCCTTGGGGCTGGCAACCGCAGAGGAGATAGATACCATAAAAAAGATGGCTTTTGCGGTGAACGACGAAATGAAAGCGTTCTTCAAGGAACTGCATATCGACCTCATAGACTTCAAGCTCGAATTCGGAAGATTCCACGGACAGATAGTGCTTGCCGACGAAATTTCTCCCGATACATGCCGTTTTTGGGAAGCCGGAAGTTGGGATACGACGAAGCATGTAAGTCTTGATAAGGACAGATTCCGCCGCGATCTCGGCGGCGTTGAGGACGCATACCGCGAAATCTTCAAGCGCCTGACGGGAGAAGAGTAATGGGCGGATTTTTCGGGGCAGTCAAAAAAACCGACGCCGTTTTCGATGTTTTTATAGGCACCGACTATCATTCCCACCTCGGAACCAAGCGGGGCGGCATGGCGGCATATTTTCCCGCAATAGGACTACAGCGCGAAATACACAATATCGAAAACGCGCCATTCCGGACGAAATTCGAAAAAGTCGTCTCTGAAATGAAGGGAAACGCGGCTATAGGCTGCATAAGCGACACGGACCCGCAACCGTTGATAATGGTGTCAAAATTCGGCACCTATGCCGTCTGCACCATAGGAATTATCCATAATGAGGCGGAAATAATCGGCGAGGTGCTCGCCAACGGCGGTTATTTCGACGCAATGACGGGCAGCAAGGTAAATGCAAACGAGATAGTTGCGGCGCTTATCAATAGCAAAGGGGACTACGTGGAAGGCATCCGTTATGCCCAGTCCAAGATAGCCGGTACAGCTTCTATTCTGCTTTTGACGGACAAGGGCACGATCATTGCCGCACGCGACAAAATGGGCAGACTGCCCATACAAATAGGCAGGAGCGACGACGGATATTGTGCTTCGTTTGAAAATTTTGCGTACAGAAAACTCGGTTATTCCGACGTTCGGGAACTCGGACCGGCGGAGATAGTGGAGCTTTCCGCAGATGGCATAACGCAACTTTCTCCCCCGGGAAAGGAGATGAGGATATGTGCCTTCCTTTGGTCATACTACGGCTATCCCACGTCCAGCTACGAGGGCGTGAATGTAGAGGTCATGCGTTGCAGAAACGGTGAAATTTTTGCGAGAAACGACTCGAAGGTGCACGATATGCATGAAATAGACTATGTGGGCGGCGTCCCTGATTCGGGCACCCCTCATGCAATCGGCTACGCGAACGCGTGCAAGGTGCCGTTTGCGCGTCCATATATAAAATATACGCCAACATGGTCGCGAAGTTTTATGCCGGTAAACCAGTCGGAGCGCAATAAGGTCGCCAAAATGAAGCTTATTCCCGTCCATGAGTTTATCGAAGGCAAGAGACTTCTTCTTGTGGACGACTCCATAGTCCGCGGCACTCAGCTCAAGGAAACGGTTGATTTTCTCTATTCGCACGGCGCAAAAGCCGTGCATATGCGTTCGGCTTGTCCGCCGATAATGTACGGCTGCAAATACCTCAATTTTTCAAGGTCGTCGAGCGACATGGATCTTATTACACGCCGCACCATGATGGAACTTGAGGGCGAGGAAGCAATAAAACATATGGACGAATATGCGGATTCCGAAACCGAAAGGGGAAAAGCCATGCGCAAGGCTATATGCGATAAATTCCAGTTCGAATCCTTGGAGTTCCAGTCTATTGACGGGCTGACAGAGGCGATAGGCTTGGAGCCCTGCAAACTGTGCACATATTGTTGGACCGGTAAGGAATAGCCGTTGCGGGGTTAAAAATGGACGATATTCAAAACGAAATCCATGAGGAATGTGGCGTTTTCGGAGTGTTTTCACAGGAAAACCGCAACGTGGCGCAAACCGTGTATTACGGGCTGTTTGCCCTGCAACACAGAGGGCAGGAGAGCGCGGGGATAGCTGTTGCGTTCGCCGATAAAATGACTTACTATAAGGGCATGGGGCTTGCCGCCGATGTGTTTGCACACGGCGCGTTCGACGCCTTGCCCGAAGGCGATGTGGCAATAGGGCATGTGCGTTATTCTACAACGGGCGCCAGCCAGCTTTTGAATGCCCAGCCCGTGGTTTTTACGGGTAAATGCGGCAAAATGGCTGTAGCCCATAACGGGAACCTTATAAATACAAAGCGGCTGCGCGATGAAATGATAGCGCAGAACGCCGTTTTCCAGACCACTATCGACTCGGAAGTCATAGCGATAATGATAAACAGTCTGTCTGACGGGGATATAGTACAGGGCATCAAGCGCGCGTGTGCCAAAATCAAGGGCTCGTACGCTCTGGTGATAATGACGTGCGATAAGCTCATAGCCGTACGCGACCCCTACGGGATCCGTCCGTTATGCTTGGGCACAACGGACAGCGACGTCGTTGTGGCAAGCGAAACCTGTGCGCTTGACGCGGTAAGCGCAAACTTTCTGCGCGACGTAAAGCCGGGGGAGATAGTGATCGTCGACGACAGCGGTATGCGTTCGGAGTTTATGGACAACATACCCGGGCAGTCAAGAATGTGCATATTCGAATATGTATATTTTGCCCGCCACGATTCCGTATTGGAGGGATATAGCGTGTATGAAGCGCGCAAGGAAGCCGGCAAGCTGCTTGCAAAATATTATCCTGTGGAGGCAGATCTTGTGTCGGGCGTTCCGGATTCTGCAAATGTTGCCGCGCGCGGCTATGCCGAGGAGAGCGGGATACCGTTCGTTGAGGCTCTCGCCAAAAACAGATACGTTGGCAGAACATTCATCCAGCCCGACCAGCGGCAGAGGGAGAACAGCTTAAACGTAAAGATGAATGCGTTACGCGCCAACATCCGCGACAAGCGCGTAATAATTATCGACGACTCGATTGTACGCGGCACCACAATGCGCAGGATCATAAAAATGCTTAGAAACGCGGGCGCGAGGGAGGTGCATATAAGAATATGCTCCCCCATAATAAAGCATCCATGCCACCTCGGCATAGATATACAAACATATTCCCAGTTGATAGGCGCTTATAAAAACGAGGAGCAGATATGCGAGAGCCTTGGCGCGGACAGCGTAAGATATCTTTCGGTAGATCAGCTTGTGAGCACATGCAAGGGGGCAAACACCGGCTTTTGCCTCGGTTGCTTCAACGGAGAATATCCGTATCCCCCTGAAGATTATGAAACAGATAAATTAAAACTCGAATGACAATACGGAGGTCGACAATGGCAATTTCCTATAAAGACAGCGGCGTAGACGTAGAGAGAGGTTACGAGGCGGTACGTCTCATGAAAGAGCATGTCAAATCCACCTATACCGAAGGCGTGCTCGGCGACATAGGATCGTTCGGCGGTTTTTTTGCAATGCCAAAGGGAATGAAGGAGCCCGTGCTTGTTGCGGGAACCGACGGCGTGGGCACAAAATTGAAGTACGCCATAATTTCCGAAAAATATAATACTATAGGTATTGACGCGGTCGCAATGTGCGTTAACGACATTGTTTGCCAGGGCGCGAAGCCGCTTTTTTTCCTCGATTATTTCGCTTCGGGCAAACTTGACCCGGCTCAGGTAGCCGAGGTCGTTTCGGGGGTCGCCGAGGGCTGCAGACAATCCGGAGCCGCGCTTATAGGCGGAGAAACAGCCGAAATGCCGGGGTTTTATCCCGGCGGGGACTTTGATGTTGCGGGCTTTGCTGTCGGCGTAGTGGATAAAAAGAAAATCATAAACGGCAGCAACATTAAATCGGGCGACGTGCTTATAGGTTTAAGGTCGAGCGGGATCCATTCCAACGGCTACTCTCTTGTGAGAAAGCTTTGGGGCGAGGACGTGGAAGATTTAAAGAAGTACGACGCCGACCTTGGAGCGGCTCCTTTGGACGTTTTGCTGACGCCCACAAAAATATATGTTAAGAGCATACTTGCTCTCATAGATA
Source organism: uncultured Clostridia bacterium (assembly GCA_947625865.1). Classification (GTDB taxonomy): domain Bacteria; phylum Bacillota; class Clostridia; order Christensenellales; family Borkfalkiaceae; genus Coproplasma. The sequence continues at coordinate 29,457 of CANQQD010000013.1, read as the reverse complement.
AGGTTAAGGTAAAGGGTATAGCCCACATAACGGGCGGCGGATTTATAGAAAATATTCCCCGCATATTCCCCGAGGGGATAGGTTGCCGCATAGATACGAAATCCTATGAAGTTCCGCAAATTTTCAAACTCATGGCCAAAAAGGCGAAAATCACCAAACAGCAGGCTTATAACACATTCAATATGGGTATAGGAATGGTTGTATGCGTTGCTAAAAAGGACGTCGACGCTGCGATTGCCCAGCTTGAAAGCACAGGCGAAAGCTGCGCTGTTCTCGGTAAGACTGTAAAGGGAAGCGGAGTTATTTTAAAATGAAGCGCATAGCCGTTTTTGCGTCGGGAGGCGGCACCGATTTTCAGTCGGTCATAGACGCCAACGAAAGAGAGCATTTTTGCGAAATATCCGTTCTTATTGCTTCAAAGGAAGGAATAGGCGCCATAGAAAGAGCCCAAAATCACGGTATAGATACTGCGGTTTTTTCCAAAAGAGATTATCCCGATCTCGATACGCTCTATGGCGAGCTGACTTCGCTTTTAATAAAAAAACAAATAGATTATATTGTTCTTGCCGGCTGGCTCAAAATAATTCCCGAAAGCTTTATAAAGACCTTTGCCGACAGGATAATAAATATTCATCCGTCGCTTATTCCCGCGTTTTGCGGAGCCGGCTACTACGGACTTAAGGTTCACCGTGCCGTAATCGAATACGGCGCAAAAATATCGGGCTGCACTGTACATTTTGTCAACGAAATACCTGACGGTGGCGCGATAATTGCGCAGGTAGCAGTTAATGTGGAGGAGGGCGACACGCCCGAAACACTCCAAGCGCGCATACTTGAGGAAGAGCACAGGCTTCTTCCGTTTTGCGTAAAAAAGCTCTGCGAGGGCAAGATAGAAAAGCTTGGCAGAAGAGTTACAATAAGATAAATTTGAGGAGGATATAAGTATGATAATGAAAAAACGTGCTCTTGTGAGCGTATCCGACAAGTCGGGGATAGTCGAGTTCTGCAAGGGGCTTGTGGAAAACGGCTTTGAAATCATTTCAACGGGCGGCACGGCAAAAGTATTGAAAGAGGCCGGGCTCAAGGTTATAGGTATTTCCGAAATTACGGGTTTTCCCGAATGTTTGGACGGAAGAGTAAAGACTCTTCATCCCAACGTGCATGCGGGGCTTCTTGCAATGCGCTCAAACCCCGAGCATATGGCGCAGCTCGAAAAGCTCAATATCAACACCATAGATATCGTCTGTGTAAACTTATATCCTTTTAAGGCTACGCTTGCCAAGGGTGCGGATTTTGCCACCTGTATTGAAAATATCGATATCGGCGGTCCCACAATGATAAGAGCGGCGGCTAAGAATTATCAGGATGTTGCCGTTATCGTCGATCCAAAAGATTACGGCAAGGTTTTGGAGGAGCTTAAAAACGGCGGGGTCACGCTTGAAACGAAGAAATATCTCCAGTACAAGGTTTTTGCGCATACCGCCGTATATGACAGCTTGATTTCCAATTATCTCGCGGCGCAGCTTGGGATAACCTTCCCCGACCAAATTACCTTTGCATACGAAAAGGCTCAGGATATGCGTTATGGAGAAAACCCCCAGCAGCAGGCTGTGTTCTATAACGAAGAATTTATCCGCAAGGGATCGCTGTCCTCGGCAAAACAGCTTTGGGGTAAGGAGCTTTCATACAATAATATCAACGACGCCAACGGCGCGCTTGAGCTTTTAAAGGAATACGGTTCCACGCCCGCGGTCGTTGCCTGCAAACATGCCAATCCCTGCGGAGTGGGCACCGGCGAAACAATCTACGAGGCGTACATGCGCGCATACAATTCCGATCCCGTTTCCGTATTCGGCGGGATACTTGCAATAAACGGCACAGTCGACGCAGAAACGGCAACCGAAATCAATAAAATTTTCATTGAGATAGTGATGGCGCCCGATTATACGGCAGAAGCTCTTGAAATTCTCGAAGGGAAGAAAAACATCCGTCTACTTAAAATCGAAGATATATCCGCAAGGCGCGAGGCTTCGGCATTCGATATGAAAAAGGTGTACGGCGGACTTCTTGTGCAGCAGTATGACGAAAGTCTTATACGCGGCGAGGACATGGATCTTTTCAAAAACAAAGCAACGGTGGAGGAGATCACTACAGCCTCCGGCAAAAAGAGAAAGAGTTACGGGTTGGGCGTTGTGACAGACCGTGCTCCGACCGCAGATGAAATCGAGGCGCTTTTATTCAACTGGAAGGTTGTGAAGCATACAAAATCCAATGCGATCGTTATAGGAAAAGCCGGCAGGACGACTGGCATAGGCATGGGACAGACCAACCGTATTTGGGCGGCACAACAGGCGATAGCCCATGCGGGGGCAGAGGCGAAGGGCTCGGTAATGGCTTCGGACGCATTCTTTCCCTTCCCCGACTGTGTAGAGGAGTGCGTAAAGGCGGGAATTACCGCTATAATCCAGCCGGGCGGCTCCATTCAGGACGAGGCTTCCGTGAACGCCTGCAACGCCGCGGGAATTGCAATGGTTTTTGTCGGCGACAGACACTTTAAGCATTGATTTATTTAAACCGATAAGGGTACGCATCATGAATGTTCTTGTTATAGGTAACGGCGGCAGGGAACATGCCATTTTGTTGGCTTTGAAAAAGAGCCCCAAAGTTGATAAGCTCTACTGCATGAAAGGTAACGCCGGCACCGCCGAAATTGCCGAAAACGTAAATATCGACTATATGAATATGGAAGCGGTAAAAAAATTTGCCGTAGAACACCCCGAAATAGATTATTACGTGGTGGCTCCCGACGACCCGCTCGCACTCGGACTTGTGGATGAACTCGAGGCAATGGGCAAGCGCTGCTTCGGTCCGCATAAAAATGCGGCAATGATAGAATCGAGCAAGGCATATGCCAAGACGCTGATGAAAAAATATAATATTCCTACGGCTGAGGCGGAGATTTTCGATAATTACGAAAAGGCGCTCGAATATGTCCGCAGGAAAGGCGCGCCTATAGTTTTAAAAGCCAGCGGGCTTGCGCTCGGCAAGGGCGTGCTTGTTTGCGAAACTCTGAAGGAGGCGGAAGAGGGCTTAAAGGAAATTATGCTCGACAAGGCGTTCGGCGCCGCCGGCAACATTATAGTTATAGAGGAATGTTTACACGGGTTGAAATATACGCCGGGAGAAGAGGTTTCCGTTCTGTCGTTTACCGACGGCAAAACAATAGTTCCCATGATAACCTCCTGCGACCATAAGCGCGCGGGCGACGGCGATAAAGGCTTGAATACGGGCGGTATGGGCACGTTTTCGCCCTGTCCTTTCTGGACGAAGGAGCTTGAAAAGGAAGTTCTTGAAAAAATAATGATACCCACTATGAACGCGCTGAACGCCGAGGGAAGAACATTCAAGGGCTGTCTGTATTTCGGGCTCATGCGCACGGACAAGGGAATGAAGGTTGTGGAGTACAATTCACGCTTCGGCGATCCCGAAACGCAGGTCGTTCTGCCCATGCTGAAGACCGACCTCATCGAGATCTTCGAAGCTGTTACCGACGGCAGGCTTTCGGATATCAAGGTCGAATGGGAGGACGGCGCGTGCGTCTGCGTCGTGCTTGCAAGCGGCGGATATCCTTTGAGCTATGTCAAGGGCAAAGAAATAACAATAGGAGACGTCGGCGACTGTACCATCGTTCATGCGGGCACGGCGATAAAGGACGGTAAACTCGTCACAAACGGCGGCAGAGTTTTAGACGTAGTAGCCAAGGGCGCAAATATCGAGGCTGCGCGTGTAAAAGCGTATGCCACAGCCCGAAATATAAGCTGGGAAAATATGTTTTACCGCAAGGATATAGGCATAAAATATCGTGAAGGTTAAAGATGTACAGAATTTACGTTGAAAAGAAAGACAATTTAAAGGCAAAGCAAATAAAGAGCGATATCCGTAATCTCTTGAAAATATCCGTTGAGGACGTCAGGCAGCTTTTGCGCTATGACGTCGACGGCATTTCCGAGGAGGAATTCAATGCCGCCGTTCCATGCGTATTTTCCGAACCGCCCGTCGATAACGTATATTTCGAAAACATATCTTTCCCTACGGGCTACAAGGTGTTTGCAATTGCATATCTTACGGGGCAGTACGACCAGCGCGCGGACAGCGCGGCCCAGTGCGTTCAGCTTTTAACTCAAAAGGAGCGTCCCTTAATCAAATGCGCCAATATATATGCGATAAAGGGCGTGGACGGGGAACAACTTGCAAGGATAAAAAAGCACCTTATAAATCCCGTGGAGAGCGAGGAGGTGCCGCTCGGGAAGCCCGCTTCTCTTGCCCATGTTGCGGTCGGGGCGGAGGATGTAAAGGATGTTGCGGGCTTTATAACATTTGATAACGAAGCAATACGCGAATATCACAAAAAAATGGGTCTTGCAATGTCGGTGGAGGACCTTGCTTTCGTGCGCGATTATTTCAAAGAAGAGGGAAGAGATCCCACCGAGACCGAAATCAAAGTTATCGACACGTATTGGTCGGATCATTGCCGCCACACAACTTTTGCCACCGAGCTTAAAAATATAACGGTAAACAGCAATAACGAAAAGGTGGAAGAAGCTCTGAAGCTATACAGGGAGCTTTTTGCGGAGATGTATAAGGACAGACCCGACAAATACCCCTGTCTTATGGATATTGCCACGATTGCCGTGAAAAAGCTGAAAAAAGAGGGCAAACTTGAGAATCTCGACGAATCGGATGAGATTAACGCCTGCTCGATCAAAGTCGACGCAACATTGGACGGCAAGTCGCAGAAATACACCATAATGTTCAAAAACGAAACGCATAACCATCCCACCGAAATCGAGCCGTTCGGCGGCGCGGCGACCTGCCTCGGCGGCGCAATACGCGACCCTCTGTCGGGGAGGACCTATGTATTACAGTCAATGCGCGTTACAGGTTGCGCCGATCCCACTGAACCCATAGAGAATACGCTTGCCGGCAAGCTCCCGCAGAGAATTATAACAAAAACCGCGGCGGCGGGCTTTTCGTCGTACGGCAACCAGATAGGACTTGCCACCGGACAGGTTGAAGAAGTGTATCATCCCGGATATAAGGCGAAGAGACTTGAAACGGGGTTTGTCGTCGGCGGCGCAAAATCTGAAATGATTTACCGTGAAAAGCCTCAAAAGGGCGACGTAATAATTCTTTTGGGCGGAGAAACGGGGCGCGACGGCTGCGGCGGTGCGACCGGATCCTCCAAGGCGCACGATAAAAAGTCTGTTCAGACCTGCGGCGCAGAAGTCCAGAAGGGCAATGCCTTGACCGAGCGCAAACTCCAGCGCCTTTTCCTGAACAGGGAAGCGACTACTCTTATTAAAAAATGCAACGATTTCGGAGCGGGCGGCGTTTCGGTTGCCATAGGCGAGCTTGCCGACGGTTTGGAGATAGACTTGGACCGCGTTCCGAAAAAATACGAGGGACTCTCCGGAACCGAACTCGCCATTTCCGAGTCCCAGGAAAGAATGGCGGTGGTTGTGGCTAAGGAGAACGTAAAAAAATTCTCCGAGCTTGCCGCTGCCGAGAATCTTGCCGCTACTCCCGTCGCAGTTGTGACCGACGACAGAAGAATGAAAATGTTCCACCGCGGCAGAGCCATAGTAAACATCTCGCGCGATTTTCTCGACACTAACGGCGTAAAGCAGCAAGCCGACGCCGAAATAAACGAGAGTGTTACTCCGTTTTTCGACGCGCCTACAGCTAAACCTTTTGAAAACGCGGCAAAAGAAACGCTTTCCCACCTCAACGTGTGCTCCAAAAAGGGACTTGCCGAAATGTTTGACTCTACCATAGGCGCAAAGTCCGTGTACATGCCATTCGGCGGCAAATATCAGTTAACTCCCGTAATAGCCATGGCGGCTAAGCTTACCGGTGGGGAGACGGACGATTGCACCGTTTCCGCATACGGATACAACCCCGACCTTATGTCGACCTCGCCCTTCACGGGCGCGATATATTCGATAGTCGCTTCGGCCTCGAAGGTGGTTGCGGCGGGAGCGAAGTATGAGGATATAAGGCTTTCGCTTCAGGAATTTTTCATGAGGGTGCGCGACGACAAAAAGAGATGGGGCGTGCCTGTGGCGGCGCTTCTCGGTGCATTGTATGCACAGATCGGTCTCGGGATCGGCGCGATCGGCGGCAAGGACAGTATGAGCGGTTCGTTTGAGGATATAGACGTTCCGCCTACGCTTATTTCGTTTGCGCTTGCGCCTGCAAAGGCTTCAAGGCTGATAACCAACGTTCTCGGAAACGCCGGCGAAAAGCTATACTTGTTGCCCATTAAAACGGACAAGAACAGCGTGCCTGACTTTGAATATCTTAAAAAGCTGTATTCTGCAATAAACGCAAATATCGAAAGCGGTAACGTAAAGCACGCAACGGTAATAGAAAAGGGAGGCGCGTTTGCCGCAGTTGCCAAATCGTGCTTCGGCAACGGGCTCGGCTTTGAATTTACCGCGGATTACAATACGCTTTTTGCGGAGCGATACGGAGCAATAATAGTCTCGGCAAAGGAAATCTCTGAATTTAATGGCTTTGACGTCGTCGAACTCGGCGCAACGGCGGATGGCGGGTTTACCCACGGCAAAGAGAGCATATCCATAGCCGAGGCGCTTTCGGCATATACCGGCAGGCTCGAAGGCGTGTTCCCCACTACAGCCATAGCGGAGGGCGCTTTCCCCGACTGCGACTATAAGGGCGGCGGCAAGTATTCGGGTATATCTGCAAAAATTGCCAAGCCGCGCGTGTTTATTCCCGCATTTCCGGGGACAAATTGCGAACTCGACACGGCCCGTGCGTTTGAGCTTGCGGGTGCGGAAGCTAAAATACTCGTAATCAAAAACCGCACTCCGTCAGATATAGAGGAGAGCGTTAAGGCGATCATCAAGGCTATTGACGAATGTAATATAATTGCCTTTCCCGGAGGCTTTTCGGGGGGCGACGAGCCAGACGGATCGGGTAAGTTTATTGCTACTACATTTAAAAACCCCGCAATATCCGAAAGAATTATGGAGCTTTTGGAGTATCGCGACGGACTTGCGCTCGGTATATGCAACGGATTTCAGGCGCTTATCAAGCTCGGGCTTGTGCCCTACGGTATGGTAAGTCCGCTTACTTCTTCATCGCCCACATTGACATTCAATAACATTTCCCGCCATGTTTCCACAATGGTAAACATACGCGTAGCGTCTACCTTGAGTCCATGGCTTTCCGGCTGCAGGGTGGGCGACGTGTACTCGGTGCCCGTGTCACACGGCGAAGGGAAGATAGTAGCTCCCGTTGAAGAACTTGAAAAAATGCACAGGAATGGACAGATTGCCACCCAGTATGTGGATTTGAATGGGAAGCCTACAATGGAGAGCCCTTATAATCCCAACGGAAGCGCTTGGGCTATCGAGGGAATAACCTCTCCAAATGGCAGAGTGTTCGGCAAAATGGGGCATAGCGAAAGGACGGGTAAGGATCTCTATAAAAACTTTAACGGAAATTTCGATATGAAAATTTTCGAAAGCGGCGTTAAATATTTTAAATAATTTAATAACGGTTACTAAACGGCAAAGCGTTTGGCTTTTATCAAACGCTTTACAAAGCCGATATATTGTGCTATAATACAATAATCATACAATATATTTTGAGAGGAATATTATATGAAATGTTTATATTGCGGTTGCGAGGACAGCAAGGTTATAGACAGCCGTTCGGCAGACGAGGGCAGAACGATCAGAAGAAGGCGCGAGTGCGTGCAATGCGGCAAGCGCTTCACTACTTATGAAACCATTGAAGATACGCCCGTGCTTGTCGTAAAGGCGAGCGGACTGCGTCAGGCTTACGACCCCCAGAAGATAAAAAACGGAATTATCAAGTCCTGCGAAAAGCGTCCCGTATCTCTCAATACCATTGACGATATGGTAACGGCTATAACCAAGAAGATATATAACTCCATGGAACAGGAAATTTCATCTAAAAAAATCGGTGAGATGGTCATGGAGGAGCTCAAAAAGGTTGACGAGGTCGCATACGTGCGCTATGCAAGCGTTTATCGCTCGTTCAAGGACATACCGAGCTTTATGGAAGAACTTCAGAAGTTGATGGAAAACAAAAAATAATTTTTTGCAGACAGTGAAATTCGCTGTCTGTATTCTTTGAAATATGGAATACAAATCAAAAAAGGTAACAATAGGCAACGTTAGAATCGGCGGCGGCGAAAGCGTTAAAATTCAATCGATGTGCACGACAAAAACGTCGGACGCCGAAGCTACATGCGCGCAGATTTTGCGGCTGGAAGAAGCGGGCTGTGAAATTATAAGAGTGTCGGTGCTCGACGCGTATGACGCCCGAGCTATTGCGGAAATAAAAAATAAAATACATATTCCGATTGTTGCGGACATCCATTTTTCGGCGGAGCTTGCCGTTAAAGCTATTGAAAACGGCGCCGATAAAGTGCGCATAAATCCCGGCAATATCGGCGGCGATAAAGAGATAGGATATGTCGCCGACTGCATTAAATCCCACGGTATTCCCGTAAGGGTGGGCGCCAACACCGGCAGCATAGAAAAGGATTTTTTGCAAAAATACGGCAAAAACGAATATTCGCTTGTGGAAAGCGCCTTAAAAAGCGTGGGGGTTCTGGAAAAGTACGGCGTGCAGGATATCGTTATCTCTGTAAAAGCGTCGAGCGTGCCTTTAACGGTAAAGGCATACCGCCTGCTCGCTTCGCGTACGGATTATCCCTTGCATATAGGCGTGACGGAGGCGGGAACGGAGCAAATGGCGGTTGTCAAATCGGCTGCCGCTCTCGGCGCCTTGCTGTTAGACGGTATCGGGGATACAATGCGTGTCTCCATAACCGACGATCCGGTAAAGGAAGTACTTGCCGCGCGCAGGCTTTTAAGGGCGGTCGGGCTCGATAAAAATTATGTAAACGTAATTTCTTGCCCCACATGCGGCAGATGCATGTGGAATTCTATGGAGATAGCAAAGAAGGTTACCGAATATGTGGAGAACAGCAATAGGTCTTTGAATATCGCCGTCATGGGCTGCGTTGTGAACGGACCCGGCGAGGCGAAGGACTGCGACCTCGGAATTGCGGGCGCAAAGGATTATTGCGTTATTTTCAAGGGCGGCGAAATCATAAAAAAGGTCGCCGCAACTGTTGCAGAAGAAGAATTTTTTAAGGAGATAGACAAGCTTTTAAATGAGCGGTGATATTTTAGAAGCAGTGCGCGCTTCTTCCGAAAACATGAAAAACGCGATTTTGCGTTCGGTCACCGTCGAAAAAGCAACGCGCACGGTCAATATTGAATTTATAACAGAAACGACGTTCGGCGAAGCCGATAAAAACGCCGTTCTTTCGGTGGTCCAACCCGCCGTGCCGGCATATTTTGATTGTGAAGTCAGCATTATCAAGCTTGCTCCCGACTGTGAAATGGTGAAGCGTAAAATAGAAGAGGCAATTTCGCTCAACTTCAAGGCGGTCTACGTTACAGTCAAAGAAGAGGATATTAAGGTTGAAAAAACAGATTACGGCTTTTACTATACGATTGCGGTAATGCCGTTTATGCAGGTCGGGCAAGATTTCACGGAAAAAATAGACGGATATTTGAAAACACATTTTTGCGGAGACTTCCGCGGCGAATGTATTTCTTCGAAAAGGGGTGCTGATGATATCAAGGTCGAGGAAAAGCGCGACGAAATAGAATATGAGGTTCCTGTGCGCAGGTTTGAGATAAACGGGTTCAGATACCTCGAAGGCACAAAAAAGCAGACCACCGCCGTCTATCTTTCCGATCTGAATTTTGCCGCAGAGGAAGTGGTGATTTGCGGGACCATAGAGCAATTAAACGAGCGCGAGTATACAAATAAAAAGGGCATTAAAAAAACATATCTGTCGCTGGTATTATCAGATACAACGGCGAGCATACATATAACCTATTTTATCCGCCAGAAGAGCTACGATAAGATCAAGTGCCTTAAGGTTGGTGACAGCATAGTATGCACAGGCTCCAACGAGATGTATAACGGCAGCTTGAGATATACGGCAAATATAATCGACTACGGCAAATATCCCGAAAATTTCGTGCCCCGGAAAAGGGCGTCGAAGCCTGTTCCGAGATATTATCATTACGTTTCGCCGCAACCGTTTTCAGACGTTCGGCAAACAGATCTGTTTTCTCAAAACGTAATTCCCGAGTGTCTCAAAAACAAAACCTTTGTAGTCCTCGATCTTGAGACTACCGGTTTGAATTCCTCGCCGTTATCCGGAAATATGGATAAAATAATCGAGATCGGCGCATTTAAGATAGAGGACGGAAGGATTTGCGAATCGTTCTCTACGTTTGTCAATCCTCAGGTAAAGCTTTCGGATGAAATTATAAGACTGACGGGTATAACCGAGGATATGGTAGCCGGCGCGCCCACGTACGAGGAGGTAATGCCCGATTTTTATAAATTCTGCAGCGGCAGTATTCTCGTCGGACACAATATTGAGGGCTTCGACTTTAAGTTCGTGGAATATTATTGTGCGCGCCTTGGATATATCCTTGACAGAAAAATGATAGATACTATCCCACTCGCGCAAGAGCTACTGTTTCTTTCAAATTACAAGCTCAATACCGTAGCCGACAAATTCAATATCGTTTTCAATCATCACAGAGCCATAGACGACGCGTTAGCCACGGCTAAGATATTTATTGAGCTTATAAAGCTTAAAAAATCTTTGCCTAAGTTTGGATAAATTTTCTGAAAATAAGTTGCTTTTTTTGCGGCGCTATGTTAAAATAACAGTAACCTTAATAGAAATGTTAAGATTGAGTGCCCTGCGGGGCACTCAATACTTGTATTTGAGGGTGTATGAACATAAAACCTTTATCCGAGATCCGCGCTTTTATGGAGAGCATAGCAACGCCTATGGGCATTGAGGTTGTTGACGTTGAATGGAACGACCGTTCGTCGGAACTGACAGTTCTTATTGATACTGAGAACGGCGTCAGTTTAGATGTTTGCGAAGAGTTTCACAATGCGATCATGGATCCTATCGACGTGCTCGATCCGACATACGACGCTCCATACACATTAAATGTTTCAAGCCCCGGACTTGACAGACCTTTTAAGACAGGGCGCGACTTTGAGAGGAATCTCGATAAAGAAGTGGAGGTCAAGCTCTATGCGCCCATTAAAGGCAGGAAATATTATGAGGGGCTTTTGCTCGAGTATGACGGGAACGCAATTACGCTGAAAACGGAAAAGGAAGAGTTGAAAATAGCCCTCAACAGAATCGCAAAAATAAATAAAGCCATTAAATTTGAATAAACCTTACAATTGTCAGGAGAATTAAAATGACCAACAAAGATTTTTTTGTAGCCTTGGAAGACCTTGAAAAAGAAAAAGGCATACCTCAGGAAGTATTCATGGAGGCGCTTTCGAACGCCCTTGTTTCCGCTTGCAAAAAGCAGTATGCGGTTGCGGCAGGACAGGTCGATATAAAATTGAATCCCGAAAAGGGTACCATTGATTTCTACACAGTCAAAACGGTTGTGGAAGAGGTTGCCGACAGTGAAATGGAGATATCCTTAGAGGATGCCCAAAAAATCAAGAAGAGCTATAAGGTAGGCGATCAGGTTGCCGAAAAGTTTGTTCCCAAAGACTTCAGCCGCATAGCCGCGCAGACTGCAAAGCAGGTCATACTGCAAAAGATCCATGAAACGGAGCGCGACGCCGCGATGAACGAGTTCTCCAACAAAGAGGGCGAGTTGCTTGTCGGTATCATAAGAAAAATAGACGCGCGCAACGTTTATGTGGAACTCGGCAAGGGACAGGTTGAAGGGCTTATGCTTCCCTCCGATCAGGTTCCGGGCGAAAAATATAACGTAAACGATAAAATCAAAGTATTCGTGAAAAGGGTAAAGAGCGGATATCATGGCGCACAGGTGCTTGTAAGCCGCTCGGCTCCCGGGTTGGTCAGAAAGCTTTTTGAGGAAGAAGTGCCCGAAATAAAGCAGGGTACGGTCATAATCAAAGAAATCAGCCGCGAAGCCGGCGCAAGGACCAAGATTGCTATTTATTCCGAGGATGAGAGAGTGGACGCTATAGGCGCATGCGTCGGCAACAAGGGCGCGAGGGTAAACGCCGTAGTAGAGGAACTCAGAGGCGAGAAGATAGATATAATACCTTGGAGCGAGAATCCTTTGGAATTTATTGCAAAGGCTCTTTCACCCGCAAAGGTGATCTCGGTTACACAGCTCGACGGCGATAAGACGGCTATGGCAGTGGTACCCGACGACAAATTGTCGCTTGCAATAGGTAAGGACGGTCAGAACGCCCGCCTTGCAGTAAGGCTTACGGGTTGGAAGATCGACGTAAAAAGCGAATCTGCCGCAGCAAAGCTCGGATTTACCGCAAGCGAACAGGAATAAAAGATATGCCCGATAAAAAAATTCCTCTCCGCCAGTGTATAGCGTGCAGGGAACTCAAGGAAAAAAGATCAATGCTCAGGGTCGTAAAAAATTCCGAGGGCAAAATCTTTCTTGATTTTTCTTCCAAGGCCGCGGGCAGGGGAGCATATATTTGCGATAACCCGGAATGTATAAAAAAGCTTAAAAAGGGACGGCTTTTGAACAGGGTGTTTTCCTGTGCGGTGGACGACGCGATTTATGCCGCCGTAGAGGAGGAGTATTTTGGGAAGAACCAGAATTGAAACGTTTATAGGGTTTTGCAAAAAGTCGGGCAAACTCTCGCTCGGGGCAGGCGCCGTGGATACGCTAAAGAAGGAAGTGTATTTGCTGATAGTCAGCGTCGATGCGTCCCAAAACACAAAAAAACTCGCAGTAAAATTTAAAAACAGATTCCTGTGCCCGCTGCTTGTTTGCAAGTCGGATTTTGACGTGATAGTAAATAAGCCGGATTGCAAAATTGCGGCGGTACGGGATATGCAGCTTGCAAAAGCTATTTTGGATAACATAGACGACAATTACGAATTATATGCCGGAGGCAATTATTAAATATGGCAAAAAAGTACGAGAATATCGAAAATATTGTTAAGCTCATTTCGGACGGGGCTATTTCCGAACTCTCAAAAAAAGTTGTTGCCGCTGAACGCACGGCTTCGGAAATTCTTAAAAAGCTGAATGATTACGAAGCCGCGAAATTGCAGGCAAAGCTTGAAGAGGAGAGAATTGCGGCGGAGAAAGCCGCAGCGGAAGAGGCGGCAAAGCGGGCCGCCGAAAAGGAAACTGCCGAACTTCAAAAGCAGGATGAGCAAAAAACAGAACAAGTGCCCGCCGCCGAAAAGCCGCAGGCGCCTTCTCCCGTACAGCAAACAGCGGAAAAAACTGCGGAGCAAAAGCCTCAACAGCCCGCAAAAGATAACAGAACCTTTATAAACCGCGATACACGTCCCCCCAAGGGCGACAAAAAGGGTATGGCTCCACATGCCGCATTGCCGCAACGTCCGCAGCAGCCCGGACACTCACAGACGGGCGCAAAATTCACCCCCGCTGCGGGAACGCAGGTGCCTGCGGCACAGGCTCCGAAAAAGAATTTCGGACCCGATAAAAAGAAGCAGAGCTACGAGAAAACCTATGTGGAAAAGGAGCGCCGTGCTCCCTCCAAGCGCGCTCTCCAGAAGCAACAGGGCGCAAGCATAGAGGATTTTGACGAGAATAAAAGCGGCTACAGAAAACTGCGCGTCAAGAAGGATAAAACCAAGCAGAACACGCAGATCATAAAAATAGAGAAGGCTGTAGTCACAACAAACGAGATACCTTTGAAGATACTCTCCGAAAAGCTCGGCATTTCTGCCGTTGAAATAACCAAGAGACTCTTTAAAGAGGGCATCATGAAAACCGTGAACGAGTCGGTGGACTACGATACAGCCGCTTTGCTTGCCGCGGATCTCGGGATAGAGCTTGAATACAAGCCCGAAAAGACAGCCGAAGAAGTATTGTTTGAGAAACAGGCTGACACGGTTGAGGAGATCGAGAGCCTTGTTCCCCGCGCGCCCGTCGTTACCGTAATGGGGCACGTCGACCACGGCAAAACCTCTCTTCTCGACTACATTAAGCATACCAAGGTTGCCGCAGGAGAAGCGGGCGGCATAACCCAGCACATAGGCGCGTACACCGTCACGGTAAACGGCAAGGGCATAACCTTTATAGATACGCCCGGTCACGAGGCGTTCACGGCAATGCGTGCGCGCGGCGCCCAGATTACCGATATAGTAATTTTGGTTGTGGCCGCAGACGACGGCGTAATGCCGCAGACCGTGGAAGCTATAAACCATGCCAAAGCCGCAGGCGTCACCATAATCGCCGCTGTAAATAAAATAGATAAGGCAGGCGCCAATATAGAAAAAGTAAAGCAGGATCTGACTGCGCACGGACTTGTTCCCGAAGAGTGGGGCGGCGATACGATGGTGTGTCCCATTTCATGCAAGACGGGCGAGGGCATAGACCAGCTGTTGGAGAGTTTATTGCTTGTTGCCGAAATGAAGGAATTGCTCGCAAATCCCGCAAGAGAGGCAAGAGGCGTTATAATCGAGGCGCAGCTCGATAAGGGCAAGGGACCCGTTGCGACTGTACTTATTCAGAACGGCACATTACACACGGGCGACAACCTTATTTCAGGTACGGTGACCGGCAGAGTACGTGCCATGATCGACGACAAGGGCAGAACGGTAAAGGAGGCAGGTCCCTCCATGGCGGTCAATGTCCTCGGTCTGGAAGAGGTTCCCAACTCGGGCGATTCAATTTATGCGGTATCACAGTCGCTCATGAAACAGGTTATGGACGAGCGCAAGAGGAAAGAGAGCGAATCCATGATAAAGACTGCCGCAAAGATCTCTTTGGACGATATATTCAACAACATTGCCGAGGGCAATCTTAAAACGCTCAATCTTATAATCAAGGGCGACGTACAGGGCTCGGTGGAGGCGATCAAGCAGTCGGTCGTAAAGTTCTCCAACGACGAGGTCAAGGTCAAGGTCATCCACAGCGGCGCGGGCGCCGTGACGGAAACGGATGTTATGCTTGCAGATTCCTCAAACGCCATCATTCTCGCATTCAATGTCCGTCCCGATTCCAAGGCGAAGGCGCTTGCGGAAAGAAGCAAGGTAGATATAAGAACCTACCGCATAATTTATGATTTGCTCGATGATGTGGAAGCCGCGTTAAAAGGTATGCTGGCGCCCAAATATCAGGAAATATATCTCGGAAAGTGCGAGGTCCGCCAGACCTTCAAAATTACGGGTGTCGGAAACATCGCGGGCTGCTATGTGCTCGACGGCAAAATAGTGCGTGGCGGCAAACTTCGTATCTACCGTGAAGACGTGCTCGTTGTCGAGGGCAACGTGAAGCAGCTTAAACGTTTTAAAGACGACGTGAAGGAAGTGAATGCTGGCTTTGAGTGCGGCTGTGCGATCGAGGGTTTCAACGACATACAGATAGGCGATATAATCGAATGTTACCTTATCGAACAGGTGGCGGCAGTATAATATGAAGGGTGTAAGAGGAGAACGCCTTGCGGGCGAATTCCAAAAGGAAATATCAAGCGTTATCTCGGGAAAATTACGGGCTAAATTTCCCGAGCTTTCTGCTATCATAAGCATAACGGCTGCAGATGTTGCGCCCGATCTGAAGAGCGCAAAAATTTATGTAAGCGTATATGATACAAACAAGGACAGAGAGAAAAACAGCTTTGAGATCATAAAACAAAACGCAGGCTTTATAAGACATGAGCTTGCGCAGGTAATGCACATAAGGACGATGCCGGAACTCAGGTTTATTTTGGACGGCAGCATGGAATACGGCGAGAAAATCGACAAACTTCTTTCCGATATAGAAAAAGAAAATGAATAATACCCTCGAGGAAATTATTTCAAAACTCAACAGTGCAAAACGCGTGGCGATATTCTGCCATGCAAGACCGGACGGCGACGCGCTCGGCAGCGGGCTTGCGCTTTGTCTCGCACTGCAAAACGCCGGTAAAAAAGCGGTAATGTGCTGCGAGGACGTTCCACCCGAAAGGTTTCATTTTTTGCCTTCGATAAAAATGGTGCTTCAGCAGCTTCCGCAAATCGATTACGATTTGTTTGTAAGCGTTGATTGTGCAGACAGCACGAGAATGGGAATTTTTTCAAGACGCTATAACAGATTCAAGAAGGACACGCTGAATATCGACCACCACATTTCCAACAACGGCTACGGTAAGTTAAACTACATAATCGATTGTCCGGCAAGCTGCGAAATCATGACCGATATTTTGGTGAAGGGCGGCTTTGAAATAACCACGGAGATCGCAGATCTTTTAATGCTCGGCATGATAACCGACAGCGGGAATTTCACACATTGCGACGTGACGGAGAATACCTTTAAAACAGCGGGCTATTTGCGAGCCAAGGGCGCGGATTGTAATTTAATTAACTATAACGTCAATGTTCGCCAGCCCAAGGCGCGCGCGCTTCTCTACGGAAGGGCGATGAGCAAAATGCGTTTCGCACTTGATAATAAGCTTGCTATCGTAGTAATTACCGAAAAGGATATGGCGGAGCTCGGGGCGGACAAGAGCCTTACCGAGGGCTTTGTTGATTTCCCTCTCACCGTGGAAGGCGTGGAGGTGGCAATCTCTGTAATGGAGTATAAGGCCGGACAATATAAAACTTCATTGAGGAGCAAGGGCAAGGTAAACGTAAGTTCCATAGCCGCAACGTTTGGCGGCGGCGGGCACATTCTTGCAAGCGGCTGCATGCTTTTCGGCGAACTTGAGGATGTGATCGAAAGGCTTACGCGGGCAGTTTCACTCAATATATGACGGGTTTTATAAACGTAAATAAAGAACAGGGCGTTTCGTCGGCGAGAGAGGTCGCCAGAATAAAGTTTCTTGCAAAGACTCCCTGCGGACATATGGGTACGCTTGATCCTATGGCTTCGGGAGTATTGCCTGTCGCAATAGGAAACGCAGCAAGGCTTTTCGACTATTTTTTGTCAAAAGAAAAAACATATGTCGCGGTTTTCAAATTCGGCGTCGACTACGATACGCTGGATGTTACAGGTAATTTGCTTTTGGGCGGCGGTAGAATTCCGGAACGCACAGAGATCGAGAGCGTTTTGAGCGAATTTGTCGGGGAAATCGGACAAATACCGCCGAATTACAGCGCAAAATCCGTAAACGGCAGAAGAGGTTATCAGCTTGCCCGTGCAGGCGTTGACTTTGAACTCCCGCCAAAAACAGTTAAAATAAAATCGGTCAAGCTGCTGGATCGGTTAAGCGAGGACGAATATTCCTTTGAGATCGAGTGCGGCGGCGGAACCTATATCCGTTCTATAGCGAGAGACTTGGGGAAACGGCTCGGGACCTGCGCCGCCATGAGCAGTCTTGTGCGAACGCAGAGCGGACCGTTTACAATAGAAAATTCTGTGCGGACGGAGACGCTGACTTGCGAAAATCTGGACGGATATATCATAAAAACGCAGGACGTGTTGAGTTTTAACAGCATTTATCCCTCCGAAGCGGAGGCAAAAAAGCTTTTAAACGGACTGTCCGTGAGATGCGACAAGCCCGACGGGACATATAAATTCTTTGACGGCAAGGGTGCGTTTTACGGACTTGCGGAAGTTAAATCAAGTATTTTAAAGGTCAAGACGAAGCTATGTTAGAGGTAAACTACAATAAAGACGAATACGGCTTTCCGACTCTTTTGGTTCTCGGTTGTTTCGACGCTTTACATAATGGGCATGCCGCGCTCTTAAAAAAGGCCAGATTGCAGGCAAAGATAAACGGGCTTGATTTGGGCGTAATGCTCTTTGCCGGGGGCAAGGGCGGCAAGCAGGTTTTCACGTACGAGGAACGTCTGGAGTTTTTGAAGGCATATAATGTTAAATTTGTTCTGAAAATCGATTTTAACGAAGAATTCAAAAAGACTACCGCAAATGATTTTTTACATGTCTTAGACAAAAAAATAAACATCAAGGGCTTAATGAGCGGAAGGGACTTCCGTTTCGGAGCGGGAGCCAAGGGCAAAGCCTCTACGCTGAAGAGCTATGCGGATGATGAGGATAACGGCGTTTGGTACGAGTCTGTAAAGGACGTAATGTACGGCGAAGAGAAAATAAGCACTACATTGATCAAGTCATTGATAGAAGACGGAAATATCAGGATCGCAAACGAGCTTCTCGGCAGGAATTATTTCATATGCGGCAGGGTCGTGCCCGGCGCCGACAGAGGCGGAAAGCTTTTGGACTACCCCACAATAAACGTTACCTATCCCGAAAATAAGGTTGAGGTAAAAACGGGTGTATATACCGTTTTATGCTCGGTTGACGGGAATACATACAAGGGCATAGCAAACTACGGGGCGAGACCGACATTCAATGAGGAAGCGCCTATACTTGAGGCGCACTTGGTCGGCTTTGACGGCGATTTGTACGGAAAGGAAGTAAAGATTGAATTTTGTGATTACATCCGCGACATACAAAGGTTTGACAATGCCGAAGCGCTTAAAGAACAGCTTGATAAAGATATTTTAAGAATAACGGAAAACAATGATTAAATTCGGACCGAGCGGCAACGGTGAAGCATTTTATGCCGCAGGATATAAACATACGACCGAGGCCGCAGCATATTGCCGGGATCTCGGGCTCGACTGCTATGAATATTCGTTCGGCAGGGGAGTAAACCTATCCGAAAGCAAGGCTGTTGAAATAGGTGCGGCTTTTAAAAATGCCCAGGTTGAAATAAGCGTACATGCGCCTTATTTCATTAATTTTGCCAATCCCGACGACGAGGCTGCCGAAAAATCATATAACTACGTGCTCGCAAGCGCGGCGTGCCTAAAGCTGCTGGGCGGCAACAGAGTGGTATTTCATCCCGCCGCACAAGGTAAAGCGTCAAGAGACGAGGCGGTCGCAAAAACTGCGGACAGGCTTAAGATTTTGCGGGATCTTATCTATCGCAACGGGTATGAAGATATTATGTTTTGTCCCGAAACGATGGGTAAGCTTGCCCAAATCGGCACGCTCGAAGAGATTGTGGAATTTTGTAAAATCGACAATTGCTATACCCCTGCGGTCGACTTCGGGCACATTAACGCACGGGAACATGGAAGTTTGAAGACAATCAGCGACTATAAAACCCGCCTTGAGTATATGATCGGCGAACTCGGCTATGAGAGGGTGAAGAACATTCACGTTCATTTTTCGAAAATCATGTACGGCGGGAAGGGGGAGATAAAGCATCTCACTTTTGAGGACGCTGTCTACGGACCTGAGTTCGAACCGCTTGCAATTGCGCTCAAGGAGTTGAAATTGGAGCCCTACATCGTAAGCGAATCAGCGGGAACGCAAGCCGAGGACGCCGCAGAAATGAAACGGATATATAATAGTGTTGACACTCAATAATTTTTTTGGTAAAATAATTTAAAGGCATAATATGGCAATCAATAACACTGAAAAAATTTTCAATGCGGTGTCCGCGCAGGCTGTTTTGACAGAGCAACACGATTTGCGGCAATATCTTACAGGACTTTCAACATCCTTCGGCTATGTTTTGAGCGATAAAAACGGCAGTACTTTTTATACCGATCCCAGATATCTGGAAATGGCTGAAAATGTTCTTGTAAAGAGGGGTATTTACGTAAAGCTTTTCGACGGGTCGCTTGAGAAACTGCTTGAACCTTACAATGAGGTGGCGATTCCTCTTTCGCGCACGCTTTTCCAAAGCTGGAAGCAGCTTTCGGATATGAAGCTTAAAATAGTGGACAGCACTCCGGCGTTCGAGACCGCAATGGCGATTAAAGAGGACGAGGAGATGGCATTTATCAAGAAAGCCTGCGAAATTACGGATAAAGCCTATGTTTCCCTTCTCGGCAGGATCAAAGAGGGAATGAACGAAAACGAAGTTGCCGCCGAGCTCGAGTATTTAATGCGCAGCTACGGTGCAACGGGTACGAGCTTCGATACCATTGTTGCTTTCGGGGAAAATTCCAGCGTTCCGCATCACGAGACCGGCTACAGAAGGCTTAAATACGGCGACATAATTTTAATTGATTTCGGCTGTAAATACGGCGGGTACTGTTCGGACTGTACAAGAACCTTTCTTTTCGGCGACGACGGCGATCATGAAGAATTCAAAGAGGCGTACGGGCATGTTTTGGACGCCCACCTGTTTGCAAAAGAAAAAATCAAAGCCGGTATCAGCGGCAAACAGGCGGACGCCTTCGCAAGGGATTGCCTGTGCAGATATGGTCTTGATAAATATTTTACCCATACGCTGGGTCACGGCATAGGTATCAACGTTCACGAGCTTCCATATCTTTCACCGAAGAGCATCGAGACGTTGAAAAACAACATGGTTTTTTCAGACGAACCGGGCGTATATTTTGCCGGCAAGTTCGGTATAAGAATAGAGGACACGGTCATGCTTAAGGACGGTTGCGTTGTCAGCTTGACCGATTCAGATAAAAAATTAACCGTTTTATAAGGTTTATATAAGGAGAAAATTTATGGCATCGATTTTAGCAGGCGATATAAGAAAGGGCACAACCTTCGAGTACAACGGTAAGGGCGTTTACACGGTAACCGAGTTCCAGCACGTTAAACCCGGAAAGGGCGCGGCGTTCGTAAGAACTACGCTTAAAAACGTAGTTACTGGACAGGTTCTTTCCGATATAACGTTCAACCCTACCGCAAAGCTTGAAACGGCGCAGGTCGAAACAAGAAAAATGACGTATTCCTATTTCGACGGCGAATTCTATAACTTCATGGATCCCGACACTTTTGATATTATCGCTTTAAACCATGATCAGGTAGAAGAAGCTCTCAAATATATCAAGGAAAACGACATCGTGACAGTTAAATCTTTAAACGGCGTTGCTTTCTCTGTGGAGCCCGAAAACTTTGTTGAGCTCAAGATCATTGAGTGCGAACCGGGCGTCCGCGGCAATACGGCAACCAACGTTATGAAGAATGCCGTCGTGGAAACGGGTGCAACCATTCAGGTGCCGATGTTTGTCGAAGAGGGCGAAACCATTCGTATAGATACCCGCACCGGCGAGTATATGTCGAGGGTCGGCAAGTAATTTAAATGAAAGCGGTGGTGCAGCGCGTAAAGCGTACGGCGCTCTCGGTAGACGGCGATCTTATTTCGGAAATCGATTCCGGGCTTGCCGTCTTTCTCGGCATAAAGGTGGGCGATAGCGAATCTCAAACGGACGCTATGGCTAAAAAAATAGCCAATCTCCGTATTTTTGAAGACGAGAACGGTAAAATGAACCTGTCGGTCAAGGATGTCGGCGGGCAGGTTTTGTTGATTTCCCAGTTTACGCTTTTAGGCGATTGCTCGCACGGAAACCGCCCGAGTTTCACCGATGCAGAACGCCCCGAACGCGCCGAGCGGCTCTATGAACTGACCGCCGAGAAACTGCGCGGATGGGGTATAACAGTAAAAACCGGAGTTTTCGGCGCAGATATGAAAATAGAACAGTTCAATGACGGACCTGTTACTATTATTTTGGAAATGTAAATTTAACAGGGCGGCACCCGCCCTGTTTTGGTATATTATGAAGATACGCTATTTAGGGACAGGCGCGGCAGAAGGCATTCCCGCCATGTTTTGCAATTGTGATTTTTGCCGAAAAGTAAGAGAGTTGGGTGAAAGCGAATTTCATACGCGTTCACAGGTAATACTCGACGACACCATATGTATAGATTTTCCGCCTGACGCTTATGCACATTCACTCAGGTTCGGCGTTGATCTGTCGGCTTTAAAATATCTGCTCGTGACTCATTCGCACATGGATCATTTTTATGCGCACGATTTTATTTTGCGCGGATACAAATACGCTGAAATTGCCGAGTCGGTAATGGAAATTTACGGTAACTCTGCCGTAAGGAGCGTATTTTGCGAGTGTACGGCGCGTGAATTGAAGCCTGAGGTAGCGGCCAATTACAAATTTACAGAGGTTAAGCCCTTTGAAGAATTTGCGGTAGGGGGCTATCGTGTTGTAGCTATTCCCGCAAACCACGGCAAAACAGAGGATGCGCTACTGTATTATATCGAGCGCGGGGGCAAGGGCTATCTTCATTGCTACGATACCGGCAGGGTCAGCGACGAGGCGTTGGATTATCTTAAAGAAAAAGGCGCAAGGGTCGGCTTGATCAGCTTCGACTGTACGTTTGTTGAAAACAGCGGCACCGAAACTACCAGACATATGGGAATACCCGACAATATGCTAATGAAACAAAAGCTTATCGAGAGGGGCATAGCGGATAATGGTACAAAAATAGTAATAACTCATTTTTCACACAACGGAAAGCCATATAGGACTGTTCTGAAAGGACTTGAGGAGCAGTATGGAGTCATTGCGGCTTACGACGGTTTAGAGGTCGTGTTCTGATGGATTTTTTTAAGCATCTTGCGACCGTGCGAAGGCACCGCAGGGCAGTGCGGAAATTATGCTTTAAGGCAGGGCTGATCCGTCAGGGGCTTACGCACGATTTGTCAAAATATTCCCGTCAGGAATTTTGGGCGGGAGTAAAGTATTATCAGGGTTACAGAAGCCCGCAGGCAAGAGAAAGGGAGGTTTTGGGTTATTCCGCCGCCTGGCTTCACCATAAAGGCAGGAACAAGCATCACTTTGAGTATTGGACTGATTTTGCGGACGGCAAAAGGGTTTATGTGGATATGCCGCCGCGGTATTTTGCCGAAATGGTCTGCGACAGGGTGGCGGCAAGTAAGATCTATTTAAAGGAGAAGTACACCGACGCAGCGCCGCTGGAATATTTTGAAAGCCGCACTGATATCGATGGAATGAATCCGAAAACAGCCGAGAGGCTCAAATATTATCTTACAATGCTAAGAGACGAGGGAGAGGAGAAAACATTTAAGGCGTTGAAGGCGTATGTAAAAGAAAATAAAAGTAAGAAATAATTTTAAAGGCGTAGCTGCTTATGTGCACCTACGCCTTTAATTAAGCTTTTTGTTATTTCGTGCGTGCGATTTTTACGTTGTCGTCCTTTCGGTTTCTGAGCTCCTTGACGGGGTGCTCGCTGTCTTGATAGCGGAAGTCTCTGCCAAGCTTTTCTATGGCTTTTTCTATGACGAGGTGCGAAGGGTTTTTATCAGGGTCGCCCGACATATATTTCTGATATCCGAAATATCTGTGGTCATCTGAGATTTTTTTGATATCCTTATAATCGAATTTATTCTGCGTGTTATCGGCGGTAAGCAATATTGTGTCCGCAAGCACCTTACGGATATACTCTTTATTGCCCCCGAGCTTTAAAAGCTTGGGGAACTCGCCCGTTCCGAACACGCTTTCATAGCTTTTGTTTTCGTATTTTTTAAGAAGTTTTGCCGCTGTTTTAAGATGGGCGATTTCCATTTTGAAGTGTTCAGTCCAGATTTTCTTTATGGACTCGTCGCTCTCGTCCTGCATGGCTGAGTAGTACAGCCAACATTCGGTGTATTCATGCATGACCCATTGCTCGAGCCATGTCATGTTGGGGTCCTTTAAGCTTTCGTACTGGGTCACATGCGCCTCCTCGATCATAGCGATCTCTGCGTAGAGTTTGCGTCCGAGATCGTTTTTGTACCACTGCGCGATATTCATATAGTAGTTCATTGTCTGCTGCTCCGCGGCTGTAATCGTGCAGGCGACGAGCTTGCTGTACAGGTCGGCTTTATCGGCTTTCAGGTGGGGTTTGATGTCGTCGGAGGGAAATCTGTGTTCAGCCACCGTTGGACGACCGGGCATAATTTCGGTATATTTTCCGACCAACATGTCTGCGTCAATGTTCTTGTCCGTTTTCAGCAGATTTGCATAGCGGTAAAGGTGGTCGAAGTCCTCCAAAAGCGCAAAATTCAAAGCCTTTCGGTTGTTCTCGTCCTTTTCGTTTATGGCGAGCACCGCAGTTAAATCAACCGCAAGCTGCTCGTATGCAATTGTGGTTTCGAGTATGCTTTCGTTGATAGGTTTAAGACAGCTTATGCGTTTTTGCTGTTGTTGCTCCTGCCTGCGGACAACGGCGAGCGCCTGCAATATTTCGGGCTCGTCGCAGTGCCGCGCAAAGTTATGCATAAACCACTGCGATTCGAACTCTGTCCCATTCATAAGTATTACGCGCGTCTTGGTATAAGGAGAAGTTTTGTCCTTATTATAGCTCTTCGGATACATCTTTCTCAAGGGTAAAAAGTTGTTTTCAAGCGATTTGCTTTTTTCTTTTATGGGATTCATAAATACCTCCGTATAAGTTTTCGGCAACAGTATGTCATTTTAATCAATTGACGGCTAAATTCTTGACATTGCGGGCAAATTTAAGTATACTGTGGGTGATACATAATAAGGTTAAAAGTATAGCAATTAAGGTAGTCGCCGTAATATAAATCTCCAACGCAGGAAAAATTATGTGGTACGAATATTTATATCGCGTATTAAGCATTGTAAACTATATCGTTTTATTGCTGATAGGTATACCGCTTTTGATCCAGATTCTTTACGTGCTTTTTTCGTTTGTAAAAAAGAAGACATGGAAGGAATCGGATGTTAAAGCAAAGATAGCCTATCTTATACCCGCGAATAATGAAGAGGACGTAATTTATAATTCTGTAAAATCCATATTGGATAACCAGAAATACCCGCGCGAAAAGTTCGACGTGTTTGTGGTGGCGCATAATTGTACGGACAATACCGCCGAGGAGGCAAAGAGGGCGGGAGCGATAGTGCTTACGCTCGATGATCCGGACGAATCGCACAGAATGGCGCTGTATCCGTTGCGTTATGGCATGGATCATATTATGTCGATCGAAAACGACCCGTATGAAATAATAATCAGGGTGGACGCAGACAATCACCTGAACGACGTCTATTCCGCAAAAATGAACGACGCTTATCAGGCGGGCGTCGATCTTGCCCGTCCGTATGAGGGCGCAATAAACGGCACGCAGAATTTCTTCACCAAAGCATGCGCAATGTTCTATGTTTTCGAATCGCGCTATGGGAGCCGTGTGCGCGAGAGGTTAAACCTGGCGGCTCACGTGAACGGCAGCGGCGCGATGATGAGCGTGAGAATGTTGAAGGCAACTGGCGGCTACGACTGCGAGACGATTTCCGAAGATGCGGAATATTATTTCAACCGTCTGCTACAGGGAATCAAGGGCAGGTATGTTGAGGACGCTATCATTTATGAGGACATGCCCTCGTCTTTGAAGGTTACATATAACAGAAACAGGCGTATAGGCAGCGGAACGTCAAAGCTTTTAAAAACAAAGCTCTTTAAGCTTTTGGGGCATTTCTTTACTACCGGCAGTTTGTCCTGTTTGGAAGTATTCATGACGTACAGCTTGCTTATATATACTGTGTTGCTTGCCACATGGATCCCGCTGTTTTATATTTATAATTTTACATTCCTGGGCTTTGCCGCGTACGGAGGGCTGGAACTTACGCTATATCCCGTGGAATTTTACCACACTCTGCTTTGGAATACTATCATAATAGGCGCTAGTATTCTTTTGGGACTGTTTGTATTTTTCGGATATATCCAGGCGTTTATTCTCGCAATGGTCGAATATAAAAAACTGGGAGCTAAAAAACGCAGCGAGCTTGCAAGCGCGGTGCTGCTGTTTCCGTTCTTTTTGATCGTTTACT
Source organism: uncultured Clostridia bacterium (assembly GCA_947625865.1). Classification (GTDB taxonomy): domain Bacteria; phylum Bacillota; class Clostridia; order Christensenellales; family Borkfalkiaceae; genus Coproplasma. The sequence continues at coordinate 3,785 of CANQQD010000013.1, read as the reverse complement.
CCATTACTATATGTATCGGCACTATGTCAAAGCCCAAATGGGTGAAGGTAAAGCGCAACACAGGCAAAAGCTGATTTAAAGGTGAATTTTGGAAAATCAAGAACCGGCATTAAAAATAGAACATTTATGCAAATCCTACGGCGACATTAAAGCGGTCGACGACATTTCTTTTGAGGTTGCAAAGGGGTCTCTTTTCGCGTTTTTGGGTATAAACGGCGCGGGGAAGTCCACTACTATAAATATTACCTGCTCGATTCTCGCAAAAGATTCGGGCAAGATTTATGTTGACGGTTATGACCTCGACGAAAATTCCGCACAGATCAAGTCTGAAATAGGAATTGTATTCCAGACGAGCGTACTCGACAAGGATCTTACGGTAAAGCAGAATCTCGAAATACGCACGTCGTTCTATTCCCTTTCAAAAGCCGAAAAAAAGCAAAATATTGCGGATATTATAAAGCTTCTTGAGTTGGAACCGATTTTAAACAAGCCCGTTCGCAATCTCAGCGGCGGGCAAATGCGGAGAGTTGATATTGCCCGCGCCATGGTTCACCGCCCCAAACTGCTTATTTTGGACGAGCCCACAACCGGTCTCGATCCCAAGACGAGAATGATAGTTTGGTCGCTTATCGACAAAATCAGAGCCGAGACGGGCATGACCGTATTTTTGACCACACATTATCTTGAGGAAGCCGAGCTTGCGACGGACGTGGTTATAATGGACAAGGGTAAAATAATCGCGCACGGCACGCCTATTGAGCTTAAAAACGCTTATTCGAAGGACTATATAGTGAATTTCTGTAAGCAACGCAACGAAGAATTTGAAAGCGCGCTTACTGAAAGAGGCGTATCGTTTTCTTTTGACGAGGAGCGTATAGCATATAAAATTTATATAGAAAATACAGCCGACGCCAAAAAGCTGATATCCGAGTTCGATAAATACCTTACGGATATTGAAATTTTAAAAGGCACGATGGACGACGTGTTTTTGAATGTGACGGGTAAAAACATACGTATGACGGGGGGAGAGGATGCAAACGGTTAAGCGCAAGGTCAATTACTTGGATATCTTCTTTCAGCTCACAAAACGCCATATGCTGGTTTTATTCCGCAATAAGATCCGTATGTTTTTTACGGTTATGGCGCCCTTGATTATTTTTGCCGTATATATTCTGTTTTTGAGAAATCTTGAACTGGGGAGCGTACAATCCGCCATCAGTCAGATAAACTCGGAATTTGATCTTGCCACGCCTATTGTCTACACGGATCATCAGAAGGCGATTGAAACGGTAGTGGATTCATGGATGCTGAGCGGTATTATCGCAATTTCAACTATTACCGTGTCGCTACAGACAAACAATATTATCGTAAACGATAAAGAAAACGGCGTAAACCGCGATTTTGCCTCGTCCCCCATAAACAAGGGGCTTTTGATTGCAAGCTACTTTTTATACAACATCATTGTAACGGTAATTATCTGCTTTATTTTCCTGATGGTTTGCCTCATTTATCTCGCATGCCTCGGAGAATTTACCATCAATTTTGTGAATTTTTTACAAATATTTGCCATAATGGTGTACTCCTCCATAAGTTCGGTGCTTTTCACGGTTTTTATATGTTCGTTTATCAAGCGTGACGCAACGATGGGGAGTATAGTTATGATATTTTCCACCGCAGTAGGCTTTATAATGGGCGCGTATATGCCTTTGGGCATGATGCCTTCATGGGTAGGCACACTGTGCGGATTTTTCCCGGGGACATACACCTGTTCACTTTTGCGTTATGCCTTTTTGTCCACACCTATAAGCAATATGGTTGGGCAGCTGGGCGCAATAGAGGGCGGTGAAATGCTTATAGAAAGCGTGAACACGAGCTTTGGTTTCAACCTGCAGTTCTTCGGCGCTTCCGTAAATCCGGGGTATCAGGCTCTTGTGCTTGCCATATTCAGCGCAATTTTGGTCATTGTAAATGTATTTTCATCCAGCCACTTGATAAGGGTGAGCGGAGTATTGAAGCGTAAAAAGAAAAAATAATTCAAGGAGATATGTAAATGAGTATTGCAGAGGCAATATACAATGTGGGCGTAGAGGATACTCAAATTGACTTGTTCGAGGGCTATTTGCCTGTACCCGATGGCATAAATTATAATTCTTATTTGATAAAGAGCGACAAAATTGCAATCATGGACAGCGTTGACGCTCATTTCTGCAAAGAATGGCTTTATAATTTGGAGCAGGCGTTAAACGGTGCAAAGCCCGATTACCTTGTCGTTCTCCATATGGAGCCCGACCATTCGGCAAGTATTTTCGAGTTCGCAAAAAAATACCCTCAAACGATAATAGTGGGTAACAATAAGACCTTTGTTATGCTCAATGAATATTTCGGGACGGATTTTGCGGACAGAAGGCTGGTGGTCAAGGACGGGGATAAACTCAGTTTGGGTAAGCATGAGCTGACGTTCATATTTGCGCCCATGGTTCATTGGCCCGAGGTAATGACGGCTTATGAAAGCTACACAAAAACCTATTTTTCGGCGGACGCTTTCGGCAAATTCGGCGCGGTTTCCAAAGGCGGGGAGTGGGATGACGAGGCTCGCCGTTATTACTTTGCAATTGTCGGCAAATTCGGCGTGCAGGTTCAGGCGCTTTTGAAAAAGGTGGCAGCCTATGATATAAAGACCATATGCTCCTTACACGGTCCCGTTCTCAAAGACGACCTCGGTCATTATCTGGAGCTCTACGCCAAATGGTCGGCTTATGAGCCCGAAGTCGACGGCGTGTTCATCGCCTATACCTCTGTTTACGGACACACCAAAGCGGCAGTGATAAAATTGGCGGAAAAATTGGAAGAGCTCGGCGTAAAGGTCGAAGTGTGCGACGTTGTGAGGGAGGAGAGAACCTACTGCATAGCCGAAGCGTTCAGATATTCTAAGATAATATTTGCAACAACAACCTATAACGGCGGTATATTCCCCGCTATGCGCGAGTTTATCCAAAGTCTTACCGAGCGTAATTTCCGCAGCCGCAAAGTGGGTTTGATAGAAAACGGCAGTTGGGCGCCTTTTGCCGTAAAAACCATAATGGGAATGTTTGAAAACAGCAAGGATATAGCATATGCCGAAAATTCGGTTAAGATCCGCTCGGCGTTGAACGAGCAGAGCCTTGCAGAGCTTTACGCTTTAGCCGAAGAAATGAGCAAATAATATGGAGAAGATAGAGAGCTTCAAAGTCAATCATTTGACGCTTGACCCGGGGCTGTATGTTTCCCGTCGCGACAGATCGAACGGCTGCACCGTAACAACGTTCGATATGCGTTTTACTTCGCCCAACCGCGAGCCCGTTATGGATATGCCCGCAGTACATACTATTGAGCATCTCGGCGCAACCTTTTTGCGTAATTCTGTGCGTAAAAACGAGGTGGTCTACTTCGGACCTATGGGATGCAGGACGGGATTTTATCTTTTAATGTTCGGTGAACCGGAGCCTGAAGATATTTATGGTTTGATTGTAGAGCTTTGCAATTTTATTCTGGATTACAATGGCGAAATTCCCGGAGCCAAGCCCGAGGAGTGCGGGAACTATTCCGAGCAGAATCTCGGTATGGCGAAGTACTATGTAAAACGTTATTTGACTGCATTAATAGCGCATAAAAGGTTTAAATATTAACAATAGAGCCAATAAAAATCGCCAATGTGTTCAAATTGCTTGATTTTTTTGCAGTATTCTTGTATCATATTTTATAGTAAGTTTCCGTAGTTAAATGGATATAACAAGCCCCTCCTAAGG
>CANQQD010000012.1 GCA_947625865.1 uncultured Clostridia bacterium | reverse complement strand
AGCAAGCAGAAGCTCATCGACTGCTTTATCAATGCGATTTACCTCTATGATGACAAAGTAACTTTCATTTTTAACTATAAAAACGGAACGCAAACGGTCAGCCTTGACGAGCTTTCGTGTTCGGATTATAATTGCCTCGGTGCACCACCTTAAACGCAAGTTGAACAAAATTCGGCTTGCGTTATTTTTATGCATCAGGCGAGGACAAACAGCCCTCGCCTGTTTCGTGTTACATTATATTGAATTTTGTAGGGTTTTCATATCTTAAGGCTTTTGGCTTGGCAGAATGTCATATTTCAACAAAATGTTTATTTTGGTTTTATCGTTGACAACTTGCCGTTTTTGTTTTACAATGTATTATACAATTAAAATACTAAATTCTATATTGCAATCAAAAAGCCCGATGATTATATAACAGATTATCGGCTGCAATTTCGGAGAGGAAATTATGGAAATTCGCGAGCTATTGGGAAAATGCGATCATACCCAACTGTCTGTGACGTCAACCTGGGAGGATATCCGTGCGCTTATCGACGACGGTATCAGATATTCGACGGCGTCCGTATGTATTCCGCCCTGCTATGTGCGCGAGGCAAAAAAATACGCGGAAGGCAGAATTGCCATCTGTACGGTTATCGGCTTTCCCAACGGCTATAACACAAGCGCTGTCAAGGTATTTGAAACGCAGGAAGCTGTTGCAAACGGCGCCGACGAGATAGACATGGTCATAAATATCGGCGACTTGAAAGCTAAGAATTACGATAAGATCCGGGCGGAGATTGAGGCTGTTAAAGCTGCGTGCGGCGGCAAGATCTTAAAGGTTATCATAGAGACCTGTCTGCTCAACGAAGAAGAAAAAATCAAAATGTGCGAAATAGTCACCGCCGCAAAAGCCGATTTTATCAAAACCTCGACCGGTTTCTCCAAGGGCGGCGCAACGCGCGAGGATGTTGCCTTGTTTAAAAAGCATGTGGGTAAAAACGTAAAAATCAAGGCTGCGGGCGGAATAGCTTCGATAAAAGACGCCGAGGATTTCGTTGCTCTCGGGGCAGACAGATTGGGCACTTCCCGCATTGTAAAAATAGTCAAAGAGGAGCATTTAGTATGAGCGAACACGCCAATATCCCCACTCCGCACATATCTGCAAAATACGGCGATTTTGCTCAGACCGTGCTTATGCCGGGCGATCCTTTGCGTGCAAAATTCATTGCCGAACGCTTTCTCGACGATGCGGCGCTCGTGAATAATGTACGAGGAGTGAACGGATATACGGGCTATTATAAAGGGAAGCGCGTTTCCGTTATGGCTTCCGGAATGGGGCAACCCTCCATAGGTATTTATTCCTATGAGCTGTTCAATTTTTATGGCGTTGAAAATATTATCCGCGTCGGTTCATGCGGGTCTTTTGACAAGGAACTTCATGTCCGCGATCTTATAATTGCGCAGGGAGCCTGTACGAACGGCAATTATGCCAAGCAGTATAACCTTCCGGGCACATATTGTCCCATAGCCGATTTCGGGCTTCTCCGCCGCGCCGCCGATTTGTGCGAAAAGGCGGGCGTAAAGTACAAGGTGGGAAATATTTTTTCCTCCGACATGTTCTATGACGACAGCAGCAGCGGCATGCAGTGGGCAAAAATGGGCGTTCTCGGTGTGGAGATGGAGAGCGCCGCGCTCTATTGCAATGCGGCGCGCGCCGGCAAAAAGGCTCTGTGCATCTGCACCGTAAGCGACAGCTTTATTTATCCTGAAGAGAATACTACGGCCGAGGAGAGGGAAACTTCCTTCACGGCAATGATGAAAATCGCGCTCGAGTTAGCGTGATTTTAATATTTTTACGGTGATTTAAATGGCAAAAAGATTTTTTTTGATTGTACTTGACAGCTTCGGCGTAGGTGAACTTCCCGACGCATATTTGTGGCACGACGAGGGCAGCAACACATTGGGTGCAATACGCAACCACCCGCTTTTCAACTGTCCCGGGCTCAAATCGATGGGGCTGTTCAATATAGACGGCGTGGGCGGCGGGGTGCGCGCACCCAAAGCAAGCTATGCAAGAATGTGCGAGAAGTCCATGGGCAAGGATACTACGATCGGTCACTGGGAAATAGCCGGAATTATTTCTCCCGACCCGTTACCTACATATCCAAACGGATTTCCTGCGGAAATAATAGAGGAGTTTGAGCGGGAAACAGGCAGAAAGGTAATATGCAATAAACCTTATTCCGGGACTGAGGTCATTAAAGATTACGGGCGCGAGCATGTGGAAACGGGCGATTTGATAGTCTACACCTCGGCGGACAGCGTTTTCCAGATCGCGGCGCATGAGGACGTGGTGCCGGTTGAAAAGCTGTATGAGTACTGCGAAACAGCCCGTAAAATGCTTGTGCCGCCCCACGGCGTAGGCAGGGTGATCGCCCGCCCGTTTACAGGCGAATATCCCTATACCCGCACATCGAACAGACACGATTTTTCGCTTGAACCGCCGTCGGATACAATGATAAATCTTTTGAAAGAGGCGGGGTACGATACTATATCCGTAGGTAAAATTTACGATATTTTTGCCGGCAGCGGAATTTCCGAAAGCAACCGCACGGTTTCAAACACGCACGGTATGCAGGTAACTAAGGAGATACAAAAAAGAGACTTTTCGGGGCTTTGCTTTGTAAATCTGGTCGATTTCGACATGAAATACGGCCACAGAAACGACGTTGCGGGATATGCCGCGGCGGCTACCGAATTCGATAATTTTCTGACGGGATTTATAAAGGACATGCGGGAGGACGACGTTCTGTTGATAACCGCGGATCACGGCTGCGATCCTTCGACGCCTTCGACAGACCACTCCCGCGAATATACGCCCATGCTCATTTACGGTCCCAAAATCAAAAGCGGCGTGAATTTGGGCACGCGCCCGAGCTTTTCGGATATAAGCGCAACCGTACTCGATTACTTCGGCGTCGATAAGAAAAATACATCGGGCGAAAGCTTTTTGAAGGAGGTCATAAAATGACCGATTTCGGCTTTTTGGTGAGGCAAGCCCAGGCGGCGCGCGAAAAATCATATTCGCCATACTCGCATTTCCGCGTGGGTGCGGCGCTTTTGACAAGAAGCGGCAAGATCTATACGGGCTGCAATATAGAAAACGCCGCGTATTCTGCAACCGTATGCGCGGAGCGGACGGCAATCTTTAAAGCCGTAAGCGAGGGCGAAAGCGACTTTGAGGCTCTTGCGATAGTGGGAGGCAAAGAGGGCGAGCCATTGGAAACATGCCCGCCTTGCGGGGTTTGCCGGCAGGTAATGGCAGAGTTCTGCCCCAAAGATTTTAAGATAATTCTCGGCAATATCAACAAATTTGAAGTTTACACTTTGGACATGCTGTTACCGCTTACGTTTACTTCTGAAAATCTATAATATTTGTAGGCATTATGAAAAAAAATTTGAGTAAAATTGCATATCTTTTATGCGCCGCCCTGTTCGCATGCGTGTTTTTTGCAGGTTGCATTAAAACTACTCCCCCCAAACTTGCCACCCCTGAAGTGATAGTTGGGCAGGACGGTACAGCCGTATGGAATGAAATCGACGGCGTACTGTACTATGTCTATGTTATTGACGACGGCGAAGAAATTCCCACCTTAGATTGTTTTGTTACGCTGAGTGAGGGACAGACCATAAAAGTTAAGGCCTTAAGCGGCAACGCCGATTATCTCGACAGCGATTTTTCGGCGACGCAAACATACGTAAAGCATGATGTTGATCCCAATCATACCCATACGGATCTCAATTCGGACGGAATTTGCGATTACGGCGGCGAAAGCGTTGTTTCAGAGCTGTCTTTTTATGCGGTAAACGACCTTCACGGGAAATTTATGGATACCTCTACACAGTCGGGGTTGGACGAGTTTACCACATACCTGAAAGATTTATATGCCGATACGGAGCGGGAGGAAATACTCCTGTCGTCGGGCGACATGTGGCAGGGCACCGTGGAGTCCTCGTCAAACAAGGGGCAACTTATGACCGAGTGGATGAATGACGTTGGTTTTGCGTCCATGACGCTCGGCAACCATGAATTTGATTGGGGATCCGACATACTTACCCCCAACAGCAAACTTGCGGAATTTCCCTTTCTTGCAATCAACGTCACATATCAAGGGAAAGCCGTAGACTATTGCAAGTCGTCCACGATTGTGGAAAAGGGAGGCGTAAAAATCGGCATAATCGGCGCTATCGGCGATTGCCTGAGTTCTATCTCCGGCGAGTTCAGCGACGGGCTTTCTTTTGCAACGGACGACGCGCTTACTGCGCTTGTGAAGAACGAAGCGGATAGATTGAGAAACGAAGATAACTGCGATTTTATCGTCTATTCCATTCACGACGGCGGCGAGGATTTTTCCTCGTCGGGCGTCAATTCCGTAAAGAACAGCGATATGGCCTACTATGATACCGAATTGTCGGACGGTTATGTCGACCTTGTGTTTGAGGCGCACACCCACCGGCGATATATTTTAAAAGACGAATACGGCGTTTACCACATGCAGGCAAGCAGTGAAAACAGATATATAAGCCGTGCAAACGTATCGTTTAACATCATAACAAAGGAATATTCGGTTGAGCCGCAGCTTATCGCAAGCGGTACGTACGCAAAGGACAGTATAGGGGACGACCCTATTGTTGACGAGCTGTTTGATAAATACTTCCCCGACAATAACCCGTACGACGTTATCGGCTACAACAGATCGACCAAAAATTCGGAGGCGATAGTAAGCAAAGTCGCCGAATTGTACTATCAAAAAGGCCTGGAGGTCTGGGGAAAGAAATACAATATCGTCCTCGGCGGCGGATATCTGAATGCCCGCAACCCCTATAATATTTATTCCGGCAACGTGACTTATGCTGACCTGTATTCGGTGCTTCCGTTTGACAACGAGATCGTGCTTGGTAAAATCAGCGGGGCAAAACTTATCAGCCAATTCTTCAATAGCAAGGTCGGCTACACATACGTTTCGGGGATCGAGCAATCGAGTATCAGAAATAACGAGACCTACTACATCATTGTGGATACGTACACTGCATTTTACAAGTGGAACAATATCACCGTCGTTGAGCGGTATGACAGCGGGGTCTATGCCCGCGATTTGCTTGCCGACTTTATAAAAGGCGGAGGCTGGGCTTAATAGACTATGAGAATGTATGACATCATAAAAAAGAAGCGTGACGGCGGCGAACTTACCACCGCGGAAATAAATTATTTTATAGGCGGCGTTACCGACGGCAGTATTCCGGACTATCAGATCTCGGCTCTGTGCATGGCAATCTATTTCCGCGGCATGACAGACCGCGAAACATGCGATTTGACCTTTGCCGTGCGCGATTCGGGCGAAAAGGTTGATTTTTCTGCAGTTCACGGTATCCGCGTGGACAAACATTCCACCGGCGGCGTTGGCGACAAAACCAGCTTGGTAGTTGCGCCGATCGTCGCTTCGTACGGCATTAAGGTTGCCAAAATGAGCGGCAGGGGTCTCGGACATACGGGCGGAACGGTCGACAAACTCGAAGCAATAGACGGGTTCCGCACAACCCTTTCCGACGCGGAATTTATTGAGCAGGTCAATAGAATAGGGCTAGCCATTGTGGGGCAATCAAAACAATTTGCCCCCGCAGATAAAAAACTCTATGCTTTGCGCGACGTCACGGCAACCGTGGATAGCATGCCTTTGATCGCCGCAAGCATTATGGGCAAAAAGCTCGCCGCGGACGACGACTGCATTGTTTTAGACGTAAAGACGGGCAGCGGTTCCTTTATGAAAACCGTTGACGAGAGCAGGGAACTTGCCCGCATAATGGTCGACATCGGCAAGAACGCGGGCAAGAAGATGGTCGCGCTCATTACCAATATGGACCGTCCGTTGGGTTACGCCATAGGTAATTCCCTCGAGGTCATAGAGGCGGTGGAGACTCTGCGCGGCAAAGGACCCGACGATCTGACGGGCGTGTGCATCACTCTTGCGGCGCACATGCTGTCGCTTGCAGGGAAGGGCACGCCCGATGAGTGCGAAGCACTTGCCCGTAAAGCGATCGTGGACGGCAGCGCGCTCAATAAATTGATAGAAACAGTCAAGGCGCAGGGCGGCGACCCGAAGCTTATAGAGCACACCGAAGGTTTTGCCAAGGCTAAATATTCGCATGCCTTTAAGAGCAGGGTGAGCGGTTATATCCGCCGAGCGGACGCCGAAGCCTACGGGCTTGCAAGTCTTGCGCTCGGCGCGGGACGAAATAAGGTTGAAGACGCCATAGATTACAGCGCGGGGATCGTTTTAAAGAAAAAAACGGGCGATTACGTGCATGAGGGCGAGGATATAGCGGTTCTCTATTCCAATAGCCAATCGTCGTTTGAAGCCGCAGAAGAAAGACTGCTTTCCGCAACGGAAATTTCCGACGCCGCACCCGAAAAAGAACCGCTCATTTACGACATAATAAAATAATCACAGAAGGAAAATGGCAAAATTATATTTTAAGTTCGGCGCGATGGGGTGCTCCAAAACAGCGCAGGCGCTCATAACAAAATTCAATTACGAAGAACGCAATATGAAGGTGCTTCTTTTAAAGCCCGCTATAGATACGCGCGACGGTCACGATATTATCAAGTCGCGTATAGGCTTGCAAAAGGAAGCTATAGCTGTGGGTGAAAACGATGACCTATATAAGCTATACCTCGAAAACTACTCGGACTGCAACGTAATAATTGTGGATGAATGTCAGTTCCTCACGCCCGAACAGGTCGACAGCCTTTCGGATATCGTAATCGAACGGAATATCCCCGTGTTGTGCTTCGGGCTTGCCACCGATTTTACCACGCATTTGTTCCCCGGCAGCAAAAGGCTCTTTGAAATTGCCGAATCCATAAGCGAAATAAAGTCGATTTGCACCTGCGGGGCAAAAGCCACGGTCAATGCGCGCCTCGACGACAACGGGAAAATAGTTACCGAGGGCTCGCAGATCTGTATAGGCGGCAATAACAGATATGTCGCCATGTGCAGGAAATGCTGGCTCAAAAAAATCAAAGAACAGCAGGAGGTGCAATGATGCCGAAAGCCATAAAAAAGATTGTCTCTGTTTGCGGCGCGGTCGTTTTGGCGTTTGGCGTGATTGCGGCGAGCAGCTTTTCACCCGCAACGGCAGCTATAGCAGAAGCGGGTAGCTATTATGCAACCATAACCTCAACGGGCGGCAATGAGCTTTTGGGTCAGGTGCACGACCTGATAACGACCACGCATACATATTATACTTCATATGACGACTGTAAAAATCCCGAATATGTAAAGAGGACCGACCCAGGTCCTAACGGTCAACTTATGGAATTTTATGCGCAGGCAGAATTGTCGGCAACATGGGAGTTTGCTGCGCCTGGCACATGGAATCGTGAACATGTTTGGTGCAAAAGCCTTTCAAATAATCTTTGGAATAAAGCCAATAGCGGTTGTGGTAGCGATTTGTTGCATATCAGACCGACAGAGAGTCGGCTTAACACTGATCGCGATAATGATAGGTACGGTAATGTGATTGGCGGTACAGAGATTTGGTATGTAAATAAGAGCGGGGTTAAGGTCGCACTCGGCGGATATGAAAAAGGTACGGTATTTGAGCCGATTGACACTGTGAAAGGCGATGTGGCTAGAATTATTATGTATGTTTACACACATTATAATACATTCGAAAATATCTATGGAACTACCAACGGAAATGGTAGCCCCAACTTTTTTGGAACCTTGAATTTTACAAAAATTATAGCGGCAACAAGCGAAAATGCCGCAATACAAATTTTGCTTGAATGGCATAATTCAGACCCTGTTGACGGTTTGGAACTTGCAAGGAACGAAGCCGCCCAAGAAATACAGGGCAACCGCAACCCGTTTGTCGACCATCCCGAATATGCCGAAGCTATTTGGGGCGACGAGCCTTTGGGGGGCGGCAGCCAGAGCAACAAGCATTTAGATGATTTTCATGCCGCGGTAGAGGGTATTGTGACCGAGGGGTCGCTCGCTTTAAGGCTTGCTTCGCTGAAAAAAGCCGCCAACGCCCTTCTTGCCCTTACGGAATCCGAAAAGGAGTCGGCTTCGGGGGATGTTGCGACGCTGAACGAGGCAATCGATAATTATAATAAATATGTGGCTTCCCTGAACGGCGACGCGGAGTCGGCAAATAAGGCGGCTATAGATAGCGCGGGGGAATTTTTAAACAGGTGAGCTTGTTTTTCGGTAGACTGGAATGAAGAAGTTGATTTTAATGTTTCTCACCGGTTGCGCTGCTCTGTGCGCGTTTACCGCATGCACCAAGGGCGACGCCGAGGTGGAAAAAATAGAGCGTTTGAATAATTTTCTCGAAATAAATTATTCAAAAATCGTTTTGACCGTCAAGGACACGTTCATTGAAGATCTTCCGTTATCCGACGTCAACGAAGAGCTTTCATTGACGAGTGAATACGTGATAACCTATACGGACGAAAATACCGTTCATGTCGACTACTGCGTGGAGCGGTTTGTGCAAATAGACGGGACCTTGGCGGACGAGAATCTTGCCACCCACGAAAAAATAAAAGGCGAGGCTGTTATAGTAGACGGCGCAGTGGCTTCGAAGACCGACGACGATGCCTATATCCCGCCCCAAATTATCGGCGGCGGGCTGGATTTTAAAAAAACATATTTTGAAAATATAAATCTCGGCGATATGTATTTTATAGCCGACGTGAAGGATCCGGACGCATTTATGGGAACGGCAATTACATGCAGCGATATGAAGGTGGAGACCTCGTTCCTCGACGCGTTTTATAATATTCTGATAACATATAGATCCGAGAGCGGCAGCAAGGTCGAGATAAGGTACGCTTTTACTCTTTGACCGCCGAAGCCGCGGAAAAAATATTATACTTTTCTTAAATAATTTTCATTTAAAAGGTTGTGTTCTGAGTAGCACCTGTGGTATAATGCAAGAAAGCAAGACCTAAATGTTGCGTTTTGCGCTCCGGAGTATGTTGAATGTTCGAACTCAGAAAAATAGGATTCGTTAAAAGAGCTTCCGCTTGGCTGCTTGACGCTATATTGATCGCTGTTTTAACGACCGGACTGATGTTCGTCATATCTCTCATATGCAATTACAGCGGGCAGGAGCAGCTTGCGTCGCAATATTATGGTCAATGGGAAGATTTCCGTCAAAATTATATAGAGAGCCTTGCGGATTACTACGGCTACACCTATGAAGAGAGCGGGGACGGTTATGTCATTACAAAGGACGGCAAAGCCGCCTCACTCAACGATATTATAGAAGACCTCATCGCGTCGAACGGGGAAGACGCCGCAGTGTCGGAGGCATACGGGCAGTATCGCTCTTTGCCGTCCGTTGAAACGGTAAACGCGCAGTATCATCACGTTTATATTCTGTTGTTTATGATGGTGTCGGTGGGGATTTTGCTCGCCTACCTGATTTTGGAATTTATCGTGCCGCTCTTTTTTAAAAACGGGCAGACGATAGGTAAAAAGGTGTTCGGAATCGGTTTGGTGCGCCCCGATTGCGTCAGGATAACAAACGTCGCGCTGTTCGCGCGGGCTATCCTCGGCAAATTCGCCATCGAAACAATGTTTCCGGTTTTACTTGTATTCCTGTTTCTGTTCGGAGGGATAGGTGTACTTGCAATCATTTTATTTGCGGCGCTTGTACTTTTAAATATTGTTCTCTTTTTTGCGACAAAGAATAAAACGCCCATTCACGATGTGGTGGCGGGCACGGTCGCAGTCGATATAAAGCTACAGATGATTTTCGCCTCGCAAGAGGAGCTTATCGAAAAGAAGTCGCTTTTTCAAAAAGAAGCGGTCGAGAATACTAAAGAGCAATAATATCAATAGTAATATTGTATATAAAATACGACAGAAAAGGACCAAATATGAAAGTTGTACTCCAACATCTCACAAAAATCTTCCCCAGCCGAAATAAAAAAGAGCCCAACGCCGAGGTTGTAGCCGTAAACGATTTCAATTTTGAAATTCCCGACGGCAAGCTTATAGGATTATTGGGTCCTTCGGGCTGCGGCAAGAGTACCACGCTGTTTATGATAAGCGGGCTACAGGCGCCGACAAGCGGCAAAATTTTCTTCGGTGACGACGACGTCACGTCGCTTGCTCCCGAAAACAGAGGTATCGGTCTTGTTTTCCAGAACTATGCCCTATATCCTCACATGACCGTACAACAGAATATTTTATTTCCTTTGCAGAATTTGAAAGGTGAAAGCAGGCTTTCCAAGGAAGAAATGCTTACACGCGCGACCGAGGCGGCAAAGCTCGTCAAGATCGAGGATTTTATGAACCGCAAACCGTCCGAGCTTTCGGGCGGACAGCAGCAGCGTGTTGCAATTGCCCGTGCATTAGTTAAAATGCCGCGCGTTCTTCTTTTGGACGAGCCTCTTTCTAATTTGGACGCACGTTTGCGTTTACAGACCCGTGAAGAGATAAGAAGAATACAGCGTGACACAAAGATCACTACGATTTTCGTTACGCACGACCAGGAAGAGGCTATGTCCATTTCCGATTATATCGTTGTTATGAAGCTCGGCGTGATTATGCAGACGGGCAAGCCCCAGCGCGTATATGACGACCCCGAAAATCTTTTTGTCGCAAAATTCCTCGGCACGCCGCCTATCAACGTCTTTGCGGGTAAGGTCAGCGACGGCAAACTATATATCGGCGACGAAAGCGTGCTCGACGTTGCTGGCGTTGAGGATCAGGAGGTCTATGTCGGAATACGTCCCGAGGGCTTTATACTTGCCAAGGATGGCAGGCTTACCTGCTCAGTTTCGGGAATAGACGTTATGGGCAGGGACGTTTCGGTCGTGTCGACCAACGCAAATTCTTTGAATCCCGTTGTGCGCTCTATAATTTCCGCCGACGAGATAGCGAACATGCCGAGTAAAACGGTTAAATTCAATTTAAAACCCCATAAGGTTTATATATTCAACAAGGAATCGGAGAAGCGCGTATATTTCGGCGAACAAATTGCGCTGCATGCGGCAATAATAGCCGAAATGGAGGCAGAGGGTCAGACATATGTCACCCACGAGGGACCTCTTCCCAAAGAAGCCGACGATAAAGCCCAGACGACCATTGTAGAAGAAAAGAAGGGCTTCCTTGCAAAAATAAAAGGTAAATTCAAAAAGAAGACTCCCGAGGGACCCGAGGTGACTATTTCATCATCATATGACACGGAAGAAAGACAAGACACGGATAGCGAGGTGAACGAATGACAGATGAAATGAATGAAGCCGTAGAGCAGAACGATTCCGCGGAGAAGAAGGCTCGGCGGACGGATTTCTTCCGCAGGCATTCCGCTCTCATCGCGTGGATTCCGACGGCCATTCTGTGCCTTTTAGGCGTCGTGCTTTTCCTCGCTCCTATTGGGAACGTGGTCAAGGTCGGCGGCGACACGCTCACAGGCTATGGTGCGCTCGGTGGAAATTGGATGGAGGGGCTCAAGATGCCCGTCATTGTGATGCTCGCCATAGCTTCCGTCTCCGTCATCGCTGGCGTTTTGGGAGTCGCATTGAAGAAGTATCGTAATTCCCTCGCCTTTGACATTGTCGCAATCGCAACTTCTTTCTCGGCGGTTGCAACGGGATCAGGGCAAATCGCATGGCTTGGTTCGATGAGTGGGAGTCAGGGAGTTGTCTATCAGCCCGGCGCGTTCTCCATTCTTGCCGTCGTGTTCGGCGCCATTTTTCTGCTCGCTGCGGTTGGTGAAGCGGTCATTCACTCCGTATGGATTGCAGACAACAACCAAAGGGCACTCTGGAAAACGACGTGGGGAAGATGGAAAGGTTGGGTCTATTTGCTTCCCGCAATCATCCTTCTCACAATCTTTACCGTTTGGCCCATCATAAATACGTTCAGGATTTCTATACTTGAGGATTACAGCGTCCTGGCTGCTAAAAATCCCGAGACTGCTCATTTTGCCGTGAATTTCAACAATTTCAAGAACGTCGTCCAATACAGCGGATTCTGGAATTGCCTTCTCAACACTGTCCTTTTGACAGTCATCACGGTGCCCGTTTCCACCATGCTTGCGCTTATCATCGCAGTAGCGCTCAACTCTATCAAGCCGCTCAGACGTATCTTCCAGACCATATTTTTCTTGCCTTATGTCACCAATACCATCGCCATCGGCATGGTCTTTATGGCAATGTTCCAGATGATCGGTTACAGCCCGACAACGGAACCGACTTCCGTAGGCGTTATCAATACCATTATCGAGGCGTTTGGCGGGACGAGGGTGAACTGGGTCAACGAATCCTCGTCGAAATTCGCCAACATGTTCGTGTTATGCGTCTATATTATTTGGAATGCATTGCCTTTCAAGATCCTTGTCCTTCTCGGCGGGTTACAGGGCGTAAATAAACAGTATTATGACGCAGCAAAGGTTGACGGCGCGTCACGCTGGCGCGTATTCTGGCGCATAACCGTGCCGCTCCTTTCCCCGATGATCGCTTACGTTGTCATCACTGGCTTTATCGGCGGGTTCAAAGAATATAACAGCGTCGTGGGTATCTTTGGTACGGCCGATTTGATGGGACCTCCGGGATCCTTCGGAAAACCGCTCAATACTATGGTTGGATACATTTACGACAGAATTGCCAACAATCAAGGGCGCGCAAGCGCCGCAGCGCTTATTCTCTTTGCGATCATATTCATTGTCACTATGATAAACTTATATGTAAGCAAAAAGAAAGTACATTACTAATGGAGGGAAACTATGGCGGAAGAATTGAATCAATCAGAATTTGTTGCTGTTGAAGCCGACGCAGTAAGTTCTCCCAAAACTCAGGGCGGAGGGAGTAAGATTCAAAATATCTCCAAGAAACAGAAGATATGGAAGATTCTTGTGCAGATCGCGCTCTACGCTTTCCTCACCATTATGGCGGTCATTGTGCTCTTTCCTTTCTATTGGATGCTTATCTCGTCATTAAAGACAGTGAAAGAGTATGAGGCTACTGTTCCCACATTCTGGCCCAATGAATTTCAGTGGTCGAACTATTCCTATGCGTTCAGATCATTTACATGCAATAACTGTGGGCATATTTTCTACAATCCAATCGCGCCCACCGTCTGTTCCGAATGTGGACTTACGAGCGCGGATTTTGGAAGAGAGCTATTCCAGAGCGTAGGGCTCAACCTCGGCAGGCTGTTCCTCAACACTGTCATCGTCGGAGTCGTCTCCACGATACTTTCTCTTATCATTACAATTCTCTCGGCATATGCCTTTGCAAGGCTCAATTTCAAGGGTAAGAACATCGTGTTTGCACTGTTACTTGCAACGATGATGATTCCCGGCGAGTTGTTCACTGTCACGAACTATGTTACGGTCGCCAATTGGAACCTTCTGAACACATACACAGTCTTAATCATTACGTCTCTTGTCAGCGTGTTCTATATCTATCTCTTGCGGCAGAACTTTATGCAGATTCCCAACGAGTTGTATCTTGCCGCCAAGGTAGATGGGACAAGCGATCTTAAATATCTGTGGAAAGTGATGATCCCGCTTTCCGCGCCCACGCTCATTTCCATCACGCTTCTTAAGATGATGGGCGCGTGGAACGCCTACATGTGGCCCAAGCTCGTCGCAAACGACGTAGCACACAGGCTCATCACGGTCGGTCTTCGCGGCGAAGCATTCTTCGACGAAATCTTGCAGAAGACCAACATGCCCGCACAGATGGCTGCAGTCGTTATCGTGACTATCCCGCTTCTCATTCTGTTCATATTCTTCCGCAAGTACATAATGCGCGGAGTATCGAGAAGCGGTATCAAAGGTTAATCAAAAAAATCAAATAGAAGGAGTCAAACATGAAGAAAAAAATCGGCACACTAATTATGGCGGGCGTCCTTGCCTGCACAATGGCATTGTCCTTGACCGCGTGCAACAATGGTGGCAACGGCGGCGGTGGTAACGGCGGAAGCGGCGGTCTCGGCGGACTTCAGGGCGGCGGCAATTCGGGTGCGTCAGAATTTGTGATGCCCGAGGGCGGTTTTGATACGTCAAAACCCGTCACCATCAGTTTCTCCCACACCATGGGGCAGAATTTGAGGGGAGTCCTCAGAAAGTATGTGGATCAATTTCAAGCAATCTACCCCAACATTACCGTCGACAATGTGGACGCCGTCAGAGATTCAAGCAAATACGACGAACTCTACAGTATGATCTCCAACCAGATCATTGCGGACACGCAGCCCAACGTAGCCTATTGCTATTCCGACCACGTTGCCGGGTACAATACTTCGGGTGCGGTGCTCACGCTTGACGACTTCCTTCCCGGCGGCGAGTATGCCGATATGACAGTAACTCGTCAAGACGGGTCGACCGAAAAGCTTGGGCTTACGCAGGAGCAGGTCGACAAGTTTATCCCCGGTTACTATAATGAGGGCAGAGAATTTGCCGATGGCAAAATGTACACCATGCCTTTCTCTAAGTCTACCGAAGTGCTCTTCTACAATAAGACTTTCTTCGAGACCAAGGGGCTTGAGGTTCCCGAAACATGGGACGAGATGGAAGAAGTCTGCCGCAAGATCAAAACAGATCTCGATCCGGACTGCATTCCGCTCGGCTATGACTCCGAGGCAAACTGGTTTATCACCATGTGTGAACAGTATGGATCCGGCTATACTTCGGCGACGGGCGACCACTACATATTCGATAACGAAACCAACCGCGGTTTCGTAGCTCGATTTGCTCAGTGGTATAAAAGTGGTTACGTTACGACGCAGATGCTCAACAATAACACCTACACATCCGACCGTTTCACTGCTCAGACATCCTATATGTGCATTGGATCCACTGCGGGCGCTTCCTATCAGCAATCAGATCAGGTTCAGGGTGAGTATGAGTTTACCGTCGGTATCGCGCCTATTCCCCAGTTGAAACACTACAAACCCGAGGATTCAGCGGAAGCCGATTACGATGCCAACTATAAACCCAAGGTTATCTCGCAGGGACCTTCCGTTTGTATCTTCAAAGATAGTAACCCTCAGGAAGTCCTTGCAAGCTGGCTTTTCGTCAAATATCTTATCACGAATGTCGGTTTCCAGGCAGACTTTTCCAGAACTTCCGGTTACGTTCCCGTTCTCAACCTCCAAACGATGTTAGAGGATCCGATCTTTGCGAAGAATTATGAAGAAGCAGAACAGCCCGGCAACATCACGGCGCTTTCCGCAAAGGTCTGCATGGAACAAGAGAACGCGTACTTTACATCTCCCGCATTCGTTGGCTCCGCCGAAGCGCGTTCAAACGTAGGTACGCTGTTGCAGGCTGTGTTCTCCACACCCGATCAATTGGATAAGATCTTTGCACAGACGCTTGAAGAGTGCAGGCAGAACTGACAAACACTAATCAGGGGTTCGGTTTTATGAAAAAATACGTAAAATTTTTAGTTTCACTCCTTTTGGCTGCGCTCTTCGTAATTCCCGTTATGGCAGGGTGTGCCGGCGGCTCCAACGAGGGCGGCGGCACCGGGCAAGGCGGCGAGCAGGGTGGGGCAAACCTTGTTGACTATGTTTCCCAGCTTCACCTCGATTTAAACAGCGAAACGGTAAAGCAGGAAGTTACCGTCCGCCAGTTCATCGACGGCGATACGACCCACTTCACTCCCGTAACAAATTCCACACTTACCAATTACAACGCCAACAAGGACACCTTTGCAAAGACGTACGGCTATATCAAGGCGAGATATCTTGCCGTCAACACGCCCGAATCGACAGGCGACGTTGAGAAGTGGGGCAAGACCGCTTCCAACTTCACCCGCCAAAAGCTCACCGACGTTCATTCCATAATAGTTGAATCGGACGATTCAAATTGGAATGTAGACTCCACGGGTGAGAGATACACCCTTTGGATTTGGTATCAGAAGAAAGAGGGGGACGAGTATCGCAACCTCAACGTTGAACTTCTCCAAAACGGCTATGGCTTCGCGCAGAACACCGAAACCAACCGCTACGGTACACAATACGCTCTGCCCGCGCTCATGCAGGCAAAGGAAAACAAGCTCATTGTTTATTCAAACGAAAAGGATCCTAACTTTTATGAGGGCGCTCCTATCGAGATTTCTTTAAAGGAACTCCGTTGCTGTATCGGCGATTATGCCCAAAAGGTCGTCCGCGTCGAGGGCGTTATCACCACTCAGATGGATAACAACATTTATCTTGAAGAGTATGACCCCGAAACAGGTCTCTATTTCGGCATTGTTGTGTACTACGGATACAACCTCGACACATTTTTAAGAAAGATCCTCACGATCGGCAACCGCGTCAGCCTCTGCGGCACCGCCGGCAACGACGGGACTTTCGGCGCACAGATCAGCGGTCTCAGCTATGACCCCCGCAATCCTGACGACCCTAAAAATACCTACGTCATTAAGGATAAAGACGGCAACGAGATTAAAAATCAATCTCCCGCTTTCGCCGAGACAAAGGTTGTCGATTTCATGACAAAGGAAATCACGGCTACCGTCGAAAGAACCGTTATCACCGAGGACGCCGACGGCAACCGTGTTGAAACGCCCGATATCAAAAAGTTCCCGCTTGATTACGGCAAAGCCGTAATGAACACGACGATCAGCATGAAAAACCTCTACGTCAAAGAGGCATACACCACCAATAACGGCGGTGAAAATACCGGCGCAATCTCTCTCACATGCTACCAGCTCGACGAGAACGGTGTTGAAGTCACCGTAAACGGCAAAAAGATCAAGGTGGCGGCGGATTCCAAAGGCAATGCGGTCACAACAGTTGTCCGTACAACGGTTTTAAAGGAGAATGGCGAGCTCGTTTTGCAGGATCGGTTCTTGTATAAGACCATCAATGCGAAAGGTATTGTCGACCAATACGACGGCGTATGCCAGCTCAAGGTTCACCTTCTTGACTACATTGAGATCCTTGACTGAGAAACCTCACCATGTGTGTGGCAATTCCAACCCGCCCGAACGTTCGGGCAATTAAATTCGGCTTTATGTAAAAAACATAAAAAATATTTTAAAAGGAGAAAGTTATGAAAAGAAAATGGCTAATTGGTTTGTTATCCATCTTAATGGTGCTTGCCGTTTGCTTCGGATTCGCCGCGTGCGGCGGTGAAGGCGGCGGCGCCGGACAGGGCGGACAACAAGGCAGTGGAACACAGACCGATCAAGAGATTGCAGACGCAGCGATCGCTTCCTTAAAGACGCTTGTTAAGGATGGCGAAACCGCTTCCGCATACAAGGTTCTCGGTCAGACCAAGGTTAACGGCACGATGTACGATATCGTATGGACGGTAACCTCTTCCGATGTGACCAACATCAGCGATTATGTCCAGATCGGTACGATGGACGAAACCAGCAAGCAGACCACCATAACTATCGTTAAGGGTGATGACCCCATCACGTATAAACTCAAGGCAACCGTCACGGTCAACTCCGCAAGTGCGTCGATGGAAGTAACCAAGACCATTCCCGCCAAACCCAAGGATGCAGCGGGCACGTTGGACGATCCTTATTCGCCCAGCAAGGTTATTGAAATTGCAAGCACTTTGGGCACTGCGGGTACCTATTATTATAGTGATGCCGATAAAGGTAAGGAAGTTCCTACCGTAGTTTGGGTTGAAGGCTATATTGTTAATTGTGGTAACGGCACACAATTTGGTTCCACTGCTGTTGGCTGGGTTTATATTGCAGATGAATACGATGCAAATAAAACATATAACAACACCAACTCGCTTTGCGTATACAGAATAGAATATGACGAAGAAAATCTTACTTCATTTGACGACCTCGCCCTCGGCAAAAAGATTAAGCTTCACGGTCATATTGAATGGTATCAAGGCAAAAACGACAGTGCACCTTATGCCGAACTTGCAAGCTTCAAAAAATCTGATAATACATATAGCGATATTTATTGCGATTATCTTGAAAAGGAAGAGAGAACGCCCGCTCAAAAAATCGAGTTAGCTCTTTCCAAAGTTAATGCAACAATGACGGTAACTGCTGCCAACGATGTTGAACTTCCCGTATCTACCGTTAAAGACGTTACATTTGAATGGAGTACTACGGACACAACTTATGCCGTTTCTGACAACAAGTTGCATGTGTCCTCGCTTCCCACCGACGCGGATAAAACGATTACCATTACCGTAAAGGCTACGTGTGGTACTGAGAATGATACAAAGGATGTAACCGTTACAATTAAAAAGGCGGCGGAAGTTGTTGCAGGCTCTGAGGTGTATGACTTCAGTGGTTTAACAGGAAAGGGCACAGGTTTAACCGAAGCTACCGCTTTGGATACAATCAAAGGTGCTTGTAGTGCTGGTGCATCAAAGCTCACTGCTGTTTCGGCTACAAATATATATAACGGTAACGGTCAAGGCGGCGCATATGAAAATACTGCAGGTTTATTAAAGTTTGGTAAAAGCGGTGAGGGTAATGACGGTACGCTTACTCTTACGTTTAGCGAAAATGTTTCAAAAATAGTAATTAACTGCCACGATTGGTTTAAGAAATCAAGCCAGTATCCTGACAATAGCAACACTATTTCTGTAAACGACGCCACAGCAAAAACATTGCCTTACAATGAAACGGGCGCAGGCGGCGACGTTGAATTTGTTTTGGCGGCTCCTTCCAAGACTGTTAAAATTTTTATTTCTCTGAGGGGCTTTGTATTCAATTTCACGGTAACTTTTGCAGAAGGTGGCAGCACGACTCCCGGCGGCGGTGAAGATACGCACACCCATGATTACAGTTATACCACGGATACAACAACCTGGAAGCACACAGGTACCTGTGCAGGCGAGGGTTGCACCGAACCGACCGTTACAGGAGATTGCACCATTGTCAATAACGTGTGCAGTGTTTGCGGGCATGAATATACGACTGAGGATATTCTTACAAAGTTATTTGCTTTAACTGAAAACGGTTCTTTGAAAGGCTCCTACAAACTTACAGGTAAAGTTTTAAGAATCGATACGGCTTATGCTTCAAACTATCATAACATTACTTTTACAATTAAAGTAAACGATAAAAAGTTAATGGCTTACCGTGCAAAAGATAATAGTAGTGATAGCATTATAAAAACTATTGCCGCAGGCGACGAAGTAGTTATTTCCGGTACGCTTAAATTATACAACGGCACATATGAATTTGATACAGGTTGCGTTGTTGAATCTAACAAAGCCGGTACTTTGACTGACGAAGAGAAAATTATGGGAGCTGTTGACGTTGTTGACCTCAGCAAAAAGTCCTATACGGAAGCAGGCTCATACACTCTCCCCGCAAAGTGGTTCGAGGGAGCGAACAATGAAGTTAATCTTGCTTGGGCAATGAAGGAAACTTCCGATTATGCTTCAATAGATAACGATGGCAAGTTGGTTATTACAGCTCCTCCCGCAGAGGAAGCAGAAGCTAAACTTACTGTTACAATTTCTTCGGGATCTGCAACTGTCGAAACAAAAGATATAACCATTAAAATAATTGCGCTCAGATCTTTGATTACAAACGATGGCACCGCGGAACATCCTCTTACAGTTGCCGAGGCATTCGAGATCCTTAACATTTTGTCAAGTGGTGAAACCTATCAAAGCGGCGGAGCCGATAAAGAATTTTATATCAAAGGTTACGTAACTGATATAGGAGCACTTGGAACCAGTAATGGTAAATACGGGCTTTCAAGCGTTTACATCGCCGATACCGCAGAAACTGCAAAAGATAAATCTTTGCTGGTTTATAATTTGAATTGGGACGAGAACGTTCTTGTAAAACCCGAACCCATGGAGAATCCTCTGTTGGTTGGCGACCAGCTTATAATCAAGGGATATCTTATTGATCATAACGGCACAAAGGAAGTTGATAAATCGAGTACCAATGTATATCCCACAGCAACCCAATGGGATAAAGTTGAACGCCCTGCCGCTGACCCTAACGTGATTTATTCATTGAACAGCGGAGATCAAGAAAAAGGCACAAACAGTGTTTATGCCAATAACTGTGATGTTAAATGTAACGGCGTCACCTGGAATGTTGAAGGAAATTCTCAGCAACAACCTTGGCGTTTCGGCGGCAAAAGCATGACGGAAGCGGTAGACCGCAAACTTACCGGTAAAACGGCTATAACCGGCACCGTAGCAAAGATAACTCTTCAGCTTACAGATAGCGGCAGCATTACCATAAACAGCGTAACCCTCAAGGTTTACAGCTCAGACCCTACGGCTGACGGC
This sequence comes from uncultured Clostridia bacterium, assembly GCA_947625865.1. Taxonomy (GTDB): domain Bacteria; phylum Bacillota; class Clostridia; order Christensenellales; family Borkfalkiaceae; genus Coproplasma. Next base: position 22,409 of record CANQQD010000012.1, on the reverse strand, counting down.
GCAGTTGCAATTGCTACAAAGAATATTGAGTACCAGAAAGACACAGAGATTACAATAACTCCCGATGCAGTTTCGGAGTGGACTGATTGTTATTATCAACTTATATTTAATGTTACTGTTTCTGGCAAAGACAATAAATATGTTGCTATATCAAAGCTTGAGTTCTCAAAGGCTCCTGCGGAGGCAGCTGCAAACGTTTAAGACGCAGAGGCAATTCTGCCCGGCGACGAACACTAATCGCAAAACCAAAGGTTAAAAAACCTTAAACAAAAAAAACAACCCTTCCTCGCGGAAGGGTTGTTTTTTGATAATCAATAAAATTTAAACTGCGTCGTTTACCCAACTTTTTTTGATATCATTTCAAAGGCGGGGAAGTCCGTTAAATCGTTTTCGAGAGGAGTCATTGAAATATGCCCCGTCATGGTTGCGTCGGTGTCGAGCTCCAAATTTTTTGTGCCATTATAAAGGCATACCAGGCAGGGCTTGATAGTTCCGTCGGGCAAAAATTCAAATTCGTCGCTGTAAATGGCGGGGCCCATACGCGTAATTAAAATCTCGTTGCCGCTTTCGGGGAAATTGACGTTTACAATATCGGCAAAGTCAAGCATTTTCCGTTCGCGGATTTTTTTGTATGCCCTGTCGATATTATTGATTGCGTTTTCAAAAGAATTGAACGCCGCCGAAAAGGCTATCGCTTTAATTCCGTTTTGCGCCGCTTCATAGCATGCCGCAACCGTGCCCGAATAATGAATATCGCCGCCGAGATTGGGTCCGTTATTTATGCCGGAGATTACGAGGTCAAAATGCTTTTTCATTCCCAAAACCGCCACGCGCACGCAGTCGGCGGGAGTGGAGTCCACACTGTAAGCCTCTATATCGCCGAAGCTATAAACCCTTTTCACTTCGTAAGGATCGTGAATTTTAATTGAGTGGCTCTTTGCGCTTTGCTGAACCTTGGGCGCAAAAATATAGACCTCGCCCTTTGTTTTAGCCCAGTCGACCAAATATTTTAAACCTTCGGCTTCTATGCCGTCGTCGTTTGTAAGTAAAATTTTCATAGCCAGCCCTCGTGTGTTGCCTTGTATTCGCCAAGCAGTCGGTCGGCGTCGTCAATCAGCCTTAGCATTTCAGCTTCGGAATAAGCCGTTGCGCCCGCCGCCATATTGTGCCCGCCGCCGTGGTATTTTATTGCAAGGTCGTTTATGCCTAAAAAGCGGGAGCGGAGCCGCACGCGGATATTTTCCTTTTTGGAATTATATATAAACGCCACCCAAATGAGGCTGCCGCGTATTCCCGAAAGCTCGCCGACAACGCTGCTTGCCTCCTCGAAGGTCAAATTAAAGCGTTCCTGCGTGGCTTTATCCAAATAGATATATGCAACGCCGTTTTCGGTTATGCGGATATTTTCGTAAACATAAGATTTGAATTTGAATGACTCAAACTTTTCGGAGTAGAGGTTTGCATAGAGCTTTTCAAGGTCTACCCCGCAGTCGAGCATCGCGCCGGCAAGGCGCATGGTTTCGCCCGTAACGCCCTCAAATTGAAATCTGCCGCTGTCCGTTACCATGCCGAGATAAATATAGGTAGCCGCCTCGGGCGAGATTTTAAGGCGGTTTTTGTGCGTTACATAGAAATCTGCTATCATTTCACACGCCGACGAGCGGAAATCTTCCACCCAGTTTATGCTGCCGTAGGGGTCGGCTTCAATGTGGTGGTCTATTTTTATGATTTCCCTTGCTTTTTTAAAGCTGCTGTTGGAGATCCGCTTTTTTGTGCCCGTATCGATGACGATTTGAAGCGCGTCGGCATAGATATCGTCTGTAACCGTATCTTCGCCGCCGCAAAAGGAGAGGTAGTCCGAAAAATCCTCGTTCACAAGGTAAATTTGCTTTTGGGGGTAAGTGTCCCTGAGAATTTTGGTAAGCCCCATGGTGGAGCCCACGGCGTCGCCGTCGGGGCGTATATGACGGGAGATTATTATTTTATCGTAGCTCTCGATTTTTTGTAAAATCAAATTTTTAATATCTTCGTTCATACCGGCTCCGTTTTGCTGAGTTCATTTAAGTCGTTTAATAATTTCATTGCTGTTTCCTTGTCGGGAACGGTGCAGCCGCTGGCTTTTTTGTGTCCGCCGCCGCCGTATTTTACTGCAATGGGGTTGATATTGTAGCGGTTGGAGCGCAGCTCAACATGCACGCCGTCGTCGCCCTCGGTAAAATTCACCCATATAAACACGCCCTTGATATCGTGCATCAAGCTCACCAGCCCCGAGGAAACAACGGGCGCGGCGTCGCTGTTTGGCGGCAGATCCTCGCGTGCGGTGTATATGTAGGCAACATTGTTTTCGGTGAATCTGATTTTATGCATGTTGTCTGCGTCTTTAATGATTTCCGAAAAGTCTTTAGCGTAAAGATTGTAGTAGAGGGTGTTCAGATCTATCGGTTGCGACAAAAGGAACGCCGCCAATTCAAACGTGCGGGAGGTGGTGGAGTCGAACACGAATCTGCCGCTGTCCGTTACCATGCCCATGTATATGTATGTCGCCGAAAGGGGCGAAAGCTTGAGTTTACATTCCTTTGCGAACATTGCGACCATACCGCTTGCGCTCTCGAACGAGCTGTCCGAAATGTCAACGTCGGCTATCTTTTCGCAGAAAATATGGTGATCGAATCTGATGGTTTTTTCTGCCGTTTTATATCTGTCGTCGCAGATAAGGCGGGAGGAGCCGCAGTCCAGAACAATTGCCAGCGCGCCTTTATAGTAGTCGTCGGGTATCTCGTCCATTTTTATGTCGATAAACGGCAGACGGGTGGCAACATCGCCTACCATATAAATCTCTTTATCCTTGAAGTTATCCTTTAAAAGCTGCGCAAGCCCTATCTGGCTGCCCATTGCGTCGCCGTCCGGATGGGAATGGCGGTGAATTATTATTCTGTCGTATTTCTTGATTAATTTGAGTGCTTCTTTGAACATTTCATTTCCCCTTTTCATATTCCTTATCGGGATATAATAGTGTATCACAAGTTTCACGATTTGTCAATACCGCTATTTTTCTGGCTTGACAACGGCAGGTCTTGCCGCTATAATATATTTACTTTTTGAACGAGGTCAAAATATGAGGAAGTACAGAATACGTATTGGCTTGGACGTTGACGACACGCTCTATGAGTGTAATTCATATGCCGTGTCTATAATCAACAAGCGTTATCCCGACGAAGAGCCGATGAAAATTGAAGAGATAAAGAACTGGAGCGCATGCGGCAGACACGCCGACGAGCGTATCGCTCTGTATTCCGACCCCGAATTTGTGCGTACGCAGCCTATAACAACCGGTGCGCAGGAGTTTGTTAAAAAGCTTTCCGAAATCGCCGACGTGTTTTTTATTACCGCCGTTCCCGCACAGTGCATGAGCGCGCGTGCCGAGCGGCTTGTGCGCGACTTCCCCGAAATTCCGCCCCAAAATATAATCATGGGTACGCGTAAAGACGTGATTTCTCTCGACATTATGCTCGACGACGGTGCGCACAATATCTCCAGCTCCCGCGCCGCTTATCCCGTGCTTTTCAGAAAACCTTGGAATACAAATCTGTCGGGGCTGCTTTCGGTCAACAGCTACGACGACTTTCTGCACTTTTGCGAAATGGTCAGAAATTCGTTTTCCGAAAATTTTCCCAGTCTTGGAAACGGAGGAGTTTTGTGCCTTGTGGGGCCTTCGGGCTCTTCAAAGACCGAGATCGCAAACGGCTTGACAGAGCTTAGCGGCTTTGAAAAACCGCTCACGTCAACCACTCGTCCCCGCCGCCCGACGGAAAACGATAATTCCTACCGTTTTATTTCAGAAGAGCAGTTCATAGAGGAGATGAATGAGGGGAGCTATATTGAAACTACCGTATATAGCGGATATCATTTCGGCACATCGGAAAAGGATATAGATCCTATCGTAAACCGCGGGCACGTTGCTGTTATACCTATAGATATATGCGGCGCGATCACCTTGAAAAATCTTTACCGCCGCCGCGCGATGCTCGTGTTTACGCGGCGCGACAGGGCGGAGGCTATCAAGAGCATTATAAGCCGCGATATCGACCTTGAGGATAAGACAAGGCGGATTATGTCCCTTGACTTCGAGTACCGCAACAGCGAGGTCTGCGACGTAGAGATAAACGTCGGCAACGACGTGAAAGCAGCGGTTACGCAAATTGTCGAGCTGGTACATCAGAAATAAAATTTGTTTATAATGCACATTAAACGACGGAAGAGAGCTTTTTTCGTCGTTTATATTTTTTTGTAATAAATTTTATTGACATGGCGTTATCGGGTGATATAATTTAGCTGAATAAAAAATAAGGAGAATTTAAAATGTCAGACATCAAAAAGTACATAGCCGAGTTTATCGGGACCTGCGTGCTTGTTACGGTTGCCTGCGGCGTTGCGGTTGTAACGGGTTGCAAAGTGTCTAATCCCGCAGCTTACCTTATGACTGCGCTTGCCTTCGGGCTCGTTATAGTTGCTATGGCGTATTCTATCGGCAACGTTTCCGGTTGCCATATCAATCCCGCCGTTTCGTTGGCTATGTTGATCAGCAAAAAAATGAACGTGAAGGATTTCGTGTGCTATGTTGCGGCGCAGATCCTCGGAGCAATAGTGGGGGCAGTTCTCGTGGGGCTTTTCTGCGGTTCGTTTGTGAACAGCGCCACCTCGGCTAACTTCGGTCAGTTCGGTCAAAATGTGGTTCAGGACGTGCTTGTCAATACGTATGGAACCAACGGAGCTCTGTGGGTAGCTCTCGCCGTCGAGGTTGTGCTTACATTTATATTTGTAATTTCAATTTTGGGCGTTACCTCCAAAACTGACAATAAGGCAGTGACAGGCATTGTAATAGGGCTTTCGCTTACGCTCGTTCACCTTTTGGGAATAGGTCTTACCGGCACTTCCGTAAATCCCGCCCGTTCGATAGGTCCCGCGCTGATGGCTTTGGTACAGAAGGGCAATACGGACGCCATAGCCCAGATATGGATATTCATTATCGGACCTATGGTCGGCGGCGCGCTTGCAGCCATAGTTTACAATCTTCTCAGCGGTAAAAAAGAAGAAAAATAAGCTGCTTCAGGGCATTGAAAAATAATCAAACCAAACAAATAAAAGGGAACTCCGTTCGGGGGTTCTTTTTTTTTGCCCTACGAAATAGATTAAATTATGAGTTTGTCCTTTCTGCCCGCAGAGGTGAATGCCGCCCTCAGCCATCTCAATCTGAACTTTGTTACCGAAATAAGGATCAGGCAAGGGCAGCCCGTCATTGTGGGGTATAAGGGCGGCTATTACTTTTTGGGCGAACTCGGTATTTGCAACGACAAAAATTGCGCTGTAAGATGCGGCGAAATATCTCCGATTATTAACAGCGCGACCCGCGGAAATTTTTTCAGATATGCCGAACAAATGCGCTCGGGGTTCATAACCTGCGGTCACGGAGTGAGGATAGGGCTTGCCGGGGAATACGTCACCCAGAACGGCGAAATAAAAACGATTTCTTCGCTTACTTCGTTGAATATCAGATTGCCGCACGATATTGAGGGGTGCTCCGAATACATATGCAAAAGGCTTTTAAATGAATCGCCGAAAAGCATCTTGTTGTTTTCAAAGCCCGGAATGGGCAAAACGACCAAGCTAAGGGACATTGCAAGGTACGTTAGCGACAATTTATGCCTTAACACACTGATTTTCGACGAACGGAATGAAATAGCGGCTATGGATGAAAACGGGCAGGGATTCTATTTGGGCTGCCGTGCCGATGTTATCAGGGCGGGGAACAAATTGAACGCCTTTGCAAGTGCGATAAGAGCGATGAAGCCCGATCTGATAATCACCGATGAACTGTACGGCGAAAACGACATGCAGGCAGTAAGGTACGCCGCCGATTGCGGCATATGCGTAATCGCGTCGTCGCATATCACCAAGCACGAGATCTTGAAGGGCACGCCGTTCGAATATTTTGTGGAACTTGAAACCTTATTGGGACAACCCGTAATATATGATAAAAATTTTATTGCTTATAGCGGTGACGGGACTGACGACCTCAATAGGAATATTCCTGTCAACCAAGAAGAAGCGGAGGATGGAGATTTTTGCCGAGCTCTATGAATTCAACGAGCAGCTTCTTTTAAATATGAAATTTTCACAGCAGACATTGGAAAAGGTTGCGCAGAATTTTAAATTCATTCCCGAGGTCCTGAGCGGAAAGATCTTGCTCGAGGGCAAGGACGGGGAGGTTATAAGCGATTATGTTTTAAATCTCGGAAAAAGCGACGCGCTGTCGCAGATAGATTATCTTAACGAAAGAAAAGCGGTGTTGATAAAATACAGGGACGAGAGCTCGGGCGAATATAGAAAATACAGCTCGCTGTATATAAAAATATTTTTTCTTTTGGGAGTGCTGATGGCAATCCTTCTGGCGTAAATGGATATAAGTATAATTTTTAAAATTGCCGCGGTGGGAATTATTGTTACGATAATTTGTCAGGTATTAAAAAAGTCCGACAGGGACGATATCGCAACGGTAGTCAGCCTCGTGGGGCTCATCATAGTTTTGACGGTGGTGATTTCCATGATCGCCGATCTGTTTTCGCAGATAAGGCAGTTGTTTGATTTGTTTTAATGGTAATTTTACAGCTATGCTGTATTGCGGTTATAACCGCAATATGCTCATTCATTTTAAAAAGCCATAAATCGGAGCTTGTGCCTCTTTGCCTGACAGCCGGCGGCATAATAATGTTCTTATTTGCCTTTGATTATCTGACCGAAAGCATTGAGTTTCTCCGCTCGTTTTCGGAAACCACGGGCATTGACAACAAGGTCGTAAGGCTGATTTTCAAGATCATAGGAATAGGATTTCTTATAGAGCTTACGGCGAGCTCAATAAAGGAGCTCGGATTCGAAGGGGTGGCGGACAAGCTGATATTATGCGGCAAAATTATAATTTTCGTAGTTGCAATACCCGTATTGTCAAGCACGTACAAAATAATCGTTTCACTGATAAAGCTCGCGTAAAAAGGCTCTTGTTTTGCGCTGTTCTTCTGTGTTTGATAGTTTTGATACCGTTGATACACGGCACTGTTTTGGCAGACGATGATGGCAGAAGAGAGCTGAATGAAAACATTTCGAATCTTTTGAACGATCTGGATCTTTCCGAATTGCAGGAATACCTTGACGGTAACGGCAACAGCATTTTGTCCGGCTTCGGCAACACGGCAAAGGATATAATCGCCTATTTGATCGGCGGTAACCTCGGGACGGACTACGGCAGCTACTTAAACGAGATATTCAATATTATCTTCAAGGACGTTATAAATCTCATTCCGGCATTTGCCACAGTGGCGGCTGTTGCGCTGCTTTGCGCTGTGGTAAGCGCGGCGGAAGGAAGCATAATCGGTAAATCCACCTCAAAAATCGTACATCTTGCCTGTTATGCGTTGATAATTTTGCTTGTTGCTTCAATGCTTACAGGTATAGTTTCAGCCTGTATAAGCTGTGTTGACAACGTCCGCAGGCAGATAGAAATAATTACGCCTATCCTTGCGACACTGACCGTCCTTACGGGGGGAACAAGCTCTGCCGCAATATATCAGCCTTCGGCAATATTTTTGACCGGCGGAGCGGTGGAAATTATAGGCGGATTTATTTTCCCGGGAACTATAACGGTGATTGTACTTAACTTCATGTCGCGGTTGAACCCGCAAATGAGTTTTTCGGGCGTATCTGCGCTTATTAAAAGCACAATGAAGTGGACTATCGGCGTCACCGTAACCGTATTCAGCATATTTATAACGGCCCAAAGTTCGGCTGCGTCTTTATTCGACGGCATAATCTTCAAAGCCACAAAATATGTCGTAGGCAATTCCGTGCCGCTTGTGGGTAATTTTTTATCAAGCGGATTCGATATGCTGACTTCGGCGGGACTCTTGATAAAAAGCTCGGTTGGGCTCTGCGGAATAGTTTTGCTTTTGGGCGAACTGATAGGACCCGTAGTCTTGCTTGCATCCTTTTCTATAATATTGAAAATAGTCGGGGCGGTCGTGCAGCCCGTGGGAGAGAATAATCTATACGGCATGCTTTCAGACCTTTCAAAGGATGTGGAATATTTTATCGCAGGTTTGCTGACTGTTGCGTTTATGTATGCGCTTGTAGTAATGCTCATAGTAAATTCCGCCAACAGCTTTATTTGATATGCAGGCATATTTGTTAAGCGCCGCGGGTGTAATTTTTTTATCGGTCATTGTTTCGCTGCTGATACCCGAAGGCAAGCTCAATAAAACAATTACATTTGTAATGAGGCTGGTATGTATTTTTGTTCTTATCAGTCCGGTCACCGGTATTTTTAAAATATCCGATTCCGTAAGCGACGGGAAATATTTCGATTCCGCTTATGTGTGCGGTGAATACTCCGACCATCAGAGCACGCAGCTCGAGCTTTTACTTGCCGAAAAATTCGGCGTTGAAAGCGAGTGCGGCGTCGAGGTGGTGTACGAGGATTCGCGGTTTAAGGCGGAAAGCGTCGAAGCAGCAATTTTGTCCGACGATGAAGATTTAATTGAAAAAATTCAAGCATATTTGAAGGAACTGGGATATATAAATATATCAGTATATGCGAAAAGCACTTGACTGGGTGAAAGAAAACAAAAAAATTATAATTGCAGTTACGGCGATAATATTGATTCTCTGTATACTGTATTTTATAAATAAGGGCACGCAAAGCCCGACCGCGGCAACCGTATCTACGCAGGAAAAGAGTCCCACCGAGCAAAAGCTCATGGGTATTTTGACAAATATGGACGGAGTAGGTACAACAGATGTAATGATAAACGAAACGGACGGAACGATTACGGGCGTGGTGATAGTCTGTCGGGGTGCGGACAACATAATGACCCGTAGCAACATTCTTAACGCTGTGTCAACGGCGCTCAATATAGATAAAAAAATAATTGCAATTTATTCAATGGAGATTTAAGGAGATCATCATGTCAAAAAGAAAAAAGATCATCATTATGTCGTCACTCGTATTTTTACTTGCGCTTACAGCAATTCTGAATGTCCTCCTTGCAAGCAACGTCGTAGCTTCAGGCGAAACCGCGGTAACAACGTCGAATTACTTCACCACGTTCAGAACCGAGAGAACCTCAACAAGAAGCGAGGAGCTCTTACAACTCGACAGCGTTATTGCGCTCTATGACGAGGGCAGCGAAGAGTATAACGAAGCCGTTGACATGAAGCTTAAAATAGTAGAAATGATGGAAAACGAGCTTCTTTTGGAAACGCTTATAAAGTCCCGCGGATTTTCCGACGCGGTCGTATCGATAGGCATGGAGTCCGATAACGTAAACGTATTCATTAATTCCGACGAACTCGATATGAACACCGCGCTTTCAATATATACGATTTTAAAAGACGAAGTAGGTATTGCGCCGGGAAGCATAATAATTTTGCCTATTTACTCACAAGTTTAAATAGTTAGTTGCAAAAAATATAACGTTGTGCTATACTAATTTCAAGGAGAAAATTAATGGCACATATACGACACGACCCTACAACCACGCAGAAGGGTAAAATAACATATAATTCAAGTATCGTAAGCGGCATTGTTGCGCTTGCGGTAGGAGAGGTCGAAGGGGTTGCTCTTCTGAATAATAAGAACAAAGGAATTAAATTGACTTTCGATAAGCAGGGAATTATTGCCGATATAAGCGTAAAGGTGGACAGTACCGAAAACGTATCGTCGCTTGCTTTCAAAATTCAGCAATCCATTAAGCACAACGTTGAATCTATGACCAACTACAAGGTAGCAAAGGTTGACGTGCATGTGGCGGACGTAAATTTCCCCGAAACTCCTGCAATATAATATGATAGTGATATTCCCTTAATTTTTTAAGGGAATATTTGCGTTAGGTGATAAATGAGAACTGCGGCAAGAGAAGCGGCATTTAAAATAGTTTTCGCTTCCCGTTTTACGGGTAGCTTTGACGTCGAGCTTGCAAAAACGCTTGAAAAGGCTGACCATTTGAATAAGGACGACTGCGAGTATATAAAAAATATACTTGCGGTTTTATCCGTGCATGAAAAGGAACTTTTGCAGCTCATAGACGCACATTCCTGTGATTTTGCCGAGTCGCAGCTTTTTCCGGCAGATAAGAGCGTTTTATTGCTTGCTCTCGCCGAGATAAAATATTTAGACGATATTCCGGACGTCGTTTCCATAAACGAGGCGGCAAATATCGCGTCAAAATATTCATCACCGAAGAGTGCGTCGTTTATAAGCGGAATATTATCGGAAATCATAAAAGAATAAAATGTACGAAATAATTGACGGCAAAAAACTCTCAGCTAAGTTGAGGGCGGAGATTGCCGAAAAAGCAAATAAGTTTAAAGAAAAGAGCGGCAGGCAAATAGGTCTTGCCGTTGTTCTTGTGGGCGAGGATCCCGCGTCACAGGTTTACGTGCGCAACAAAATCAAGGCATGCGGGGAAGTGGGTATAAAATCATACGCCTATTATTTGCCGGAGAATGCCGGACAAGGCGATGTGGAGGAATTGATAAGAGGTCTTGCCGAAGACTGTTCGGTCGATGGGATATTGGTCCAATTGCCTTTGCCAAAGCATCTGCACGCGGATGAAATATTAAAGCTGATCCCCGTAGAAAAGGATGTGGACGGTTTTTCCGGGCAAAATATCGGGAAACTCGCCATGAATGAGGATTGTCTCGTAGCGTGCACCCCGAACGGCGTGATGAAGATGCTCGAGAGCAAAAATATACAGATCCGCGGCAAAAAAGCTGTAGTGGTCGGCAGGTCGGATATAGTCGGCAAACCTATGGCAATGCTCCTTTTAAATGCCGACGCGACTGTCACTGTCTGCCACAGCAAAACAGCCGACCTTAAAAAAGAATGTCTTGAAGCCGATATTTTGGTAGCTGCGGTAGGTAAAGCTAAATTCATAACTGCGGATATGATAAAGGAGGGGGCAATCGTCGTTGACGTTGGCATGAACAGGGATGAAAACGGCAAGCTCTGCGGCGACGTCGACTTTGAAAATGTTAAAGACAAGTGCTCATATATAACGCCTGTGCCGGGCGGCGTCGGACCGATGACAATAACCATGCTTATGTATAATACATGCGCTGCGGCGTTCGGGAGAGAAAAAATTTGAACGATTTAAATGAAAAGCTTACAAAATATGCGGAAGAATTCAATGCGGTTCTCCGCAATTTTTCGGATAATCTGAAGTGCAAGCCCCAAATTCTTGCCGATAGCTTAAAATACAGCCTAGAAGCGGGAGGCAAGCGCATACGTCCCTCCATGATGTTTGCGGCTGGCGATCTTTTGCACGTAGAGCGCGCCGAACTCGAGCAATTTGCATTGGCGCTTGAGCTTATCCACACTTATTCGCTCATTCACGATGATCTTCCTGAAATGGATAATGACGACTTTCGCCGCGGAAAGCCGTCCAACCATAAGGTGTTCGGCACCGGCAACGCGGTGCTTGCCGGCGACGGGCTTTTGAATACAGCCTATTCCGTTTTGCTGTCCCAATGCAGAAAGGGCGATAATTATGTGACCGCTGCGGAATTTATTTGCGATTCCGCCGGAATCTACGGCATGATCGCGGGGCAGTCTGCGGATCTTTTATATGAGCAGAATAAGGAGCTGAGCGAAGAGATCCTCGGCTATATCTATGAAAATAAGACGGCGAAAATGCTCACTGCGGCGTTGGTCGTGCCCGCAATACTTGCGGACGGCAAGTATTATTCCGAGCTTAAATTGTTCGGTATGAATTTCGGGTGTCTCTTCCAGCTTACAGACGATATCCTCGATGTAGAGGGCAATTTTTCTTCGCTCGGCAAATCTGTGGGCAAGGATGAGGAAGAGGATAAATGCACGGCAGTAAAGCTGTTCGGGCTTGACGGCGCAAAACTGCGCGCGGATATTCTTGCGGATAAATGCCTTAAGATCCTTAACGGGATAGATGGGGATACAAGCTTCTTCGAGCAGCTCGTGCTATACACGCTGTCAAGAAAAAGCTGAAGTATATTGACAATTCTGCTTGAATATGCTATAATATAATCAACTGAATATAGTGGTGCAGTATTCTAGTCAATTTCTGTTGATACGAAGACGGGGGTAAAATACCGTTAAAGGGCATAGCGATGAAGTTTCTGGTGTTTGCTTGCTTTGCCAAAAGTGGGTGAATGCTGGGAGTAAAGGTGTATGGGAGCTAGGTAACGGCATACCGCAGCCAACCCCATTCACCGTGGAGGCTGACAGAACTGATTTCTGTCGGTATAAACCTGCTGTCAGGCGAAAGCTTGGTACAGAGTAGCCTGCCTTGAGTGAACTCAGCGGATAATAGAACAGGAGAGCGTCGTTTGGCCAGACGATGCGTTTCTATTGCTATTTGAAATTGAGTTTGCAAAAGAGGATAAGCTCAACGGAAATTGCCAAGGAAAGCTTCTAGACTGATTTTATATTAGAGATTACGGTGTGGACTCAGTGGCGATTCGGTTATGTGGCAACACGTTCGTACTCATAAAAGGAAACTGCTTCTTCGGCGACGGGAAGTGAGTGCGAGGGAAATCCTACCGAACCTAAGCCGCAAAGTTTATTTAATATAAACCACTATATTCATTTATTTTTATACGTGCGATACGTTAAAATCAAAAATCATTGACATGGAAGATCACCAACAAAATTTAGCGGAAGGAAGTAAAGAACACCCATCTAAGTCTAAAAAGCATAGACACAGGGAGGAGAACTTAAAAGCGAAAAAACGCCCGCCCCAATGGCTAATATGGGGTGTGGGCGTATTATTCTTGTCGTTCGGCTTAACAATAGTTTTCAGTTTTTTGACCGAGCTTGTGATCGACGAAAACAGTCATGCCGCGCTCTGTGTTGTAGTACTTTTGGTACTTCTTGTGCTGAACATTTGTTGCGACGTGCTTGCGAATGCCATTATATCCTGCAAGCCGGAGGCTTTTCATGCCATGGCGTCGAATAAGATAAAGGGCGCAAAGCGTGCGGTGACCTTCTGCCGCAACTCAAGCAAGCTCGGAAGTATCTTTGCAGACGTTATCGGCGATATCTGCGGCATTGTGAGCGGCGCCGCGGGTGCGGTGCTTGCCGTTATTATAGCGGTAGGCGGCGACAGTTGGGTCAAGCTCATTGCTTCCATACTTGTAAGCGCGGTGATAGGCGCTCTTACGGTCGGCGGCAAGGCAATCTTTAAGCACTTTGCAATAAAATATAACAAGCAGATAGTGTTTGCGTTTGCGCGCTTTACGACGTTTTTCAAAAAAGAGAAGGTGCATAAATGAGAATAGACATATATCTTGCTTCAAGGTTCGGTTCGCGAACCAAAGCTGCCCGCGCCATTGAACGCGGGCTTGTGTTTGTAAACGGGAAAGCAGTTCATCCGTCTTACGAGGTGGACGGGAGCGAGGAGTTTGTATTTATTGAGGCGGATGAAAGCTATGTGTCACAGGGCGGCTTTAAGCTGAGCAAAGCGCTTAATGATTTCGGTTTTGACGTAAATGATAAAGTCTTTGCCGATATCGGCGCGAGTACAGGCGGGTTTACCGATTGCCTGCTGCGGCACGGGGCAAGAAAGGTATATTGCATTGACGTCGGGGAGAGCCAGCTTGACGGCAGCTTAAGAGATAAAAATATAGTTATTATAGATAATTTCAACGCCCGCAATCTCACGGCGCAGCTTTTTTCGGAGCCTTTGGACGGAATAGTTATAGATGTAAGCTTCATATCGTTGACCTATATCCTCGACAAAGCGGCTGCGGTACTCGTGGACGGTAAACACATTATTGCCCTTATAAAACCGCAATTTGAGTGCGAAAGCAAAAGCGTAGGAAAAAACGGGATAGTAAAGGACATTGGGATGAGGCAGAGGATAGTTGGCAAAATAATTGATTTTGCGGTTGGCTGCGGTCTGGCTCCTTTGAAATTGACAACTGCTCCCGTAGTTAAGGGCAAAAATATTGAATATCTTGTTCTATTTGAGAAAAACGGACCTTGCTTAAATATTGATGATATTAAAAAATCTGTAAAAATATAAATTTTACAGATTTTTTGTTTGCATATTTGTATAAAAGGTATTATAATAATTAGGTATGAGAGCGGGGATATATTTTAACAAAAATTATCTTTCCGATAACCGTGAAAACGTTGAAAAGATTTGTGTGAAGCTTGCCGGGAACGGCGTTGAATGTCATACGGTCAACGACTTTAACGATCTCGACGGTTTGGACGTGCTATTCGTTTTAGGCGGCGACGGCACTATTTTGACCGTTGCCTCCGAGTGTGCCGCACGCGGCGTTAAGATCATCGGTATAAATTACGGACATCTGGGCTTTCTTGCGGAATTTGAGCCCGAAAGGGTGACAGAGGCGGCGGAGCTTGTGGTGAGTGGCGGATACACTGTTCAAAAACGCTGCATGCTCAAAATCAATTGCTCGGGTAAAACATATTACGCTCTGAACGACATTGTGGTCCAGCGCAGTACGGACGGCGAGAATTTTACAAATACCGTGAACCTGCATGTTGAAATTGACGGTACGACGGTGGATAATTTTTCTTCGGACGGCGTAATTGTAAGCACTCCGACCGGTTCTACCGCATATTCCCTGGCGGCAGGCGGTTCCATTCTTTCGCCAGAGCTCGATGCTTTTATTTTAACGCCAATATGCGCGCATTCCTTACATTCACGCCCCATCGTTTTCAGCAACAATTCTGTTTTAAATCTCAATTCGGTAAACACTAAGGTCCCGTTAGTCCTTGCAATTGACGGCAAAATCGTTGGTAAGGTTGAAGCGGGCGATACGATTACAGTTACAAAAGCGGAGAGAACGGCAGAATTTATAACCTCCTCCGATAAAAACTTTTTTAATAAGCTACTAATTAAACTAAATATCTGGAGTAAATAATGCAACGCACAATCAGACAGCAAAAAATACTTGAAATTATTGCAAGTAAAGAAATCGACACGCAGGAAGAGCTCTGCGAGGAACTCAACAAAATCAACTTCAATGTGACTCAGGCTACAATTTCTCGCGATGTCAAGGATTTGAAGCTCTATAAAGTCGCCGGCACCCAAAAGAAATACCGCTATGCAAGTCTTGATACATATGTTGACAGCGTGACAGACAGAATGACGAACCTTTTTAAGGGCTGCGTCCTGACATTGAATTATGCCAACAATCTTATAATAGTCAAAACTATGCGCGGCAACGGTGCAACCGTCGGTGTGTTCGTAGATTCACTGCAAATCAGTGAAATTATAGGCAGTGTTGCCGGTGACGACACATTGCTTATTGTTGTGGATACCAACGAACATACTCCTAAAGTGATTGAATTGTTGAAAGAGTATCTTGGATAAATGTTACATAGACTTCACATTAAAAATGTTGCGCTTATATCCGAGGCAGATATTGAGTTCGACGAAAAATTGAACGTTTTATCTGGTGAAACGGGTTCGGGAAAATCTGTGATTTTGGAATCCATCAATTTTGTTCTCGGGAGTAAAGCGGACAGGACAATGATCAGGTTCGGCGAGCAGGAAGCGACTGTGCGCGCCGAATTTGTCGTTGACGGGGAATGTGAAGCAATAAGGCAGCTCCGTGAATATGACATCGACACAGACGGTGAAATTATAATTTCCCGCAGACTTACGGTAGACGGTAAAAGCGCCGTTAAAATAAACGGTAACACAGTAACCGCCGCAATGCTCAAAGCGGTAACGCTGCGCCTTGTTGACGTGCACGGCCAAAGCGAACACTTCTATTTGTTGAATGAGGACAACCAGCTGAAGGTCATCGACGGAATATGCGGCGACGCAGTGCGGGAGATAAAGGCGGAGCTTTCTGCATTGATTCTCGGGAAGAGGCAGTGCAGGGCAAAAATAGCTGAGCTTGGCGGCGACGAGGGAGAACGGGCAAGAAAACTTGATCTTTTAAAATACCAGATATCCGAAATTGAGGCTGCGGATCTGAAGGACGGTGAATTTGACGCTCTTAAGTCAAAGCAGGATATAATTGTCAACACCGAGAAAATTTTCGGCGCCCTGAATGTGGTACATTCGCTTTTCAGCGACGACGGCGGTTGTATCGACGATATTTCTACTGCACGGCATTACATTAATACTATTTCGGCTTTCAGCGCCGAATATGACGAGATAAATGCCCGCTTGGAAAATGTATATGCGGAAATGTCGGATATTTCGGAAGCGGTAGCGGATTTAGCCGAAAATCTTACTTTCGACGAGGAAGAGGCGCGTTTCATAGACGAAAGGCTCAGTTTAATCAAGGGCCTCAGAAAAAAGTACGGGGCGGACGAAAAACAAATTCTGGCCTTTCTGGACAAGGCGCGGGCACAGTATGACGCAATAGCCGACAGTGTAGCCGCAATAGAAAAATACCAAAAGGAAATCGCCCGATTCGAAGATAAAATTTATGAATTGTGCGTGCGCCTTACGGAATTGAGAAAAAGCGCTGCGCAGAGTTTCTGCAAGGACGTAACAGCCGAACTTCGTACCCTGAACATTAAAGACGCTGTGTTTGAAGTGAGGTTTTGCGATTATGACAGGCAAACTGCCAATCTGCAGTCGCCCGACGGTTCGGACAATATTTCATTTATGTTTTCCGCAAATAAGGGCGAACCGCTGAAGCCGCTGAATAAAGTTATTTCCGGCGGTGAAATGAGCCGGTTTATGCTTGCGGTTAAAACCTGTTTAAAAAACGTAAACGGCATTTCCACCTATATTTTCGACGAGATCGACTCCGGCATAAGCGGTTACACGGCAAAAATGGTAGCGGAAAAGTTCGTAAATATTTCCAAAAGTACCCAAATTCTCGCCGTTTCGCATCTCCCGCAGATATGTGCGGCAAGTACGGCGCAATTCCTTATTTATAAGGAAGAAAGCGGCGGGAAAACGTTGACTAAGGTCAAGAAGCTAAATGACGAGGAAAAAATCGACGAAATCGTGCGGCTTACGGGCAATGTTCATTCCGAAGCGGCTGTAATGCACGCTAAAGAGCTTATAGATCAATTTAAAAGCTAAAACAAAGCATGTCGGCGGGTGATCCGCCGATTTTTTTGTATAATCGGCGCCGAATTTGTACAAAATATTTTTATGTTTTACCGCAAGAAAGTTTTAAAAATCATTTGTGTACTTGTTGCATTGGTGTCGATTGCATTGTTTATTCCTTCGACCGCCGTCCATGCAGGTGAGGATTACCTGTATCTCGGCGGATTCCCTGCGGGCTTTATGCTTAATACAAAGACCGTTGAGGTAATAGGCATGTGCGACGTGGTGACCGAGGAAGGGATACGTTCGCCGGCAAAAGAAGCGGGAATAAAGACGGGGGACGTCATAGATAAAATCAACGGTGAAGAGGTCAATGCGTCGACCGATATCAACAACATACTTTCCAAGGATTATAAAAAATATGAAATCGATCTTTTAAGAGGCGAAGACAAGCTTAAAGTTGAAATCGATCCCGCCAAGGATATGTCTACGGGCGGTAAAAAGCTTGGCGTTCTCGTAAAAGACAGCATCAACGGCATAGGCACTGTTACTTATATAGACGGAGCAAATCAAAAATTTGCCTCGCTCGGGCATCCCGTGAGCGACTCTAACAATAAGGTTATCGAAATCAACGGCGGAACGGTTTTCGGCAGTCTGATATACGACGTAAAAAAGGGTGTGAGGGGAACGCCCGGCGAGTTGCGCGGAGCGTTTGAAAACGGAGTAGTTATAGGCGACGCAAAAATCAATTGTGCATGCGGTGTGTTCGGCGACCTCTCAAAAAATTTTGATTATTCAAGTCTTTTGAAAATTCCCAAAGGAGATTTAGATGAGGTTCAAATAGGTTCGGCATATATTTATACTACTATTTATGGCAAATCAGCAGACAAATACAAGATTTCAATAATTAAGGTCGATAAGGGAAATAAAGAAAACAGAAACTTTGTGATAAGGATCGACGACGACAGACTGATTGCCGCGACCGGTGGAATAGTGCAGGGAATGAGCGGAAGCCCCATCGTCCAGAACGGCAGGCTTGTAGGCGCCGTGACTCATGTTGACTCTATAATATGGATACCGGCGATGGCAATAAGACACATTTAACACAAAAATACATAGAAAAAAGGAGGTAGAATTTGATACTCGGCGGTAAAATCCAGGGCAACCTGGATTTTTTTCTGTATTCCATACAATCAGATATAGGGTTAAATTGTGAAGATGTAGTTCTGTAGACGTAGGATATGGCGAATGTAGACACAACGTGAGGTACTCAACAGTAGTAAAACACCCGAAAGGAACGTGGTGTTAGATGGCAAGTTTTGTTGTAAAACGACCAACAATCTACTACTTATCCACAAAAGAGTATTCGCGGTATCTTTACATTGACAAAGGAGGACACACTCAGTATAATTAATGTATGAATGAATTTATGAAAGTGGCAATACAAGAGGCCTTTAAGGGAATCGAATCAAGAGCTGGAGGGCCTTTTGGCTGTGTTATTGTAAAAGATGGTAAAATAGTTGGTAAAGGACACAACGAAGTGTTAAAAAATAGTGATTCGACATGTCATGGGGAGATTTTGGCAATTCAATCTGCTTGTCGTACATTAAAAACTCATAATTTATTAGGATGCGAATTATATACCACGAGTGAGCCTTGTATAATGTGCTATGGGGCAATATTATGGGCAAACATATTTAAGGTGTATTATGGATGCACAGCGAAAGATGCCGAAAAAATTGGTTTTAGAGACAATGTGTTTTCGAAGTACCTTAATAAAACTGAGCTTAGTATTGATAGCGAAAATATATGCAGAGAGCAATGCTTAGAAGTATTCAAACAATATATGCTATTAAAAGATAAACAATCATATTAAATTCAAACCAGGGAGGCTTATGTTGAAAATTTATATAGGAGGTGCGATGTTTTGCGAACCAGATATATCATACAACAGGCACTTAAAATCATTATTACTTCAAAATGGATTTGATGTATATTGCCCCAATGATAATGTGGAGATTAACGATAAAACACGTAGTGACATTAGTGCAGAGAAGATTTATAACCTTGATATAAATGAGTTAATGCAATGCAATGTTTTTTTATGTCGCATTGGGCTTGATTGTGGTACAATGTGGGAATCCGGGTATATGGATTGTCTATCGAAACATGTGGATTCCACTCGGTATTTTGGCTGTATTGGTTTAACAACCGATATTCGTTTGCAAACTACTCCAGACGTGAGCAAGTCAGGAATCGACAATCAATCTATGTATTTGGATCAATTTATCATAGGTGGTCTTAAGTTGTCTTTAGGGGTAGTCTTTAATGAAGAGCAACTTATTGCCAAACTTAAGGAGATTGAATGCGAAAACAGTTAAGGAGTTGAAATGTTAATATGGAAAGTATAGTTGAAGAAATACGGCAATGTACGCGCTGCCCTTTGTGTGCTACTAGAAATAAGGTGGTTCCAGGAGAAGGGCCGTTGAATGCTAAAATCATTATTATTGGAGAAGGGCCAGGCGAGGAAAACGACAAGACAGGGCGACCATTTGTCGGGCGTGGTGGACAGATTCTTGACCGATTTTTGATGCAAGTCGGATTAAATCGAGAGGAGCTATATTTGACAAATATTATTAAATGTAGAATGCCGCATAACGCGACCCCGTCCAAGAACATCGTGGAGAAATGCATTACTTTTTTGGACGCACAAATAAAGGTCATTTCTCCTAAAGTGATTATTACGCTTGGATTACCTGCCGCAAAAGCAATCTTAGATAATGCTACTCTAAAATTATCCGATTTGAAAAACAGAGTCTTTCAAAGAGGAAATATAAAAGTTATATGCACTTATCATCCCTCGTCAATTCGATATAATAAAAATGCGAGTCAAGATATCATAAATTCGCTAATGATAGCAAAAGGACTGAGTAACGAAGAATGAATACGATTTCTTTTTTAGGGAATATCGGATGTGGCAAAAGTACATGGGCACGATGTTTGGCGAAAAGAGGTTTTGCTATTTTTCCAGAGAATTTGTCTGCTCATCAATTTCTCGCAGATTATTGGATTCGCAAAACAAATCCATTTCATACACAAATTGAGTTTTATGTGCTTTGGCTCAAACAATATTCTCAATCACATAAAAATGGAGGCGGCATATTGGATAGCTCGATTATTTCGCATCATAATATTTTTACAAAAAAAATGTTGGAAAATCAAATTATAACGCAACAAGAATTTGATATATGTGATGCATTTTACAATTCTGTAATTGATGTTATCTGTTGCCGCAACGTTTACTTATACTGTGAGTTGGATGAGTGTTATAGAAGGGCCAACGTTCGTTCACGAGCCAATGAAATGCGCGATAAGGAATTTTTAGAGGAGATTCATTTAAAGCTTCAAACCATTTATAAGGAGAATAATAAAAATTTAACTTTTATTGATATTACGAATTTAGACTCAGGTCGAGACGAAGATGTAGATAGCTTTTTATCTATTTTGAAAAAGGAGAATGTTATATGATTATTGTTTTGGAAGGATTAGATAACTGCGGAAAGAATACAGTCGCAAATCTATTATGCAAGAAATATGCAGAATTTCATAAAGTGGATTTTCCGAATTATGAAACGTCTTTTGGACAATTTATTAAAACCCAATTGTCTAAAAACACTTTGCCGCCCATTTCAATGCAGTTGCTTTTTTCCAGTGAGAGGCTTAGTAAAGCACAAGAAGTTCTTGATCTATCTCAAAAGGGCGTTGTGATAACGACAAGATATTCTTATTCTGCTAGAGCTTACGGAATAGCGCGTGGCATCGGGAGAGATCTTCTGATGTTATTAGAACAAGATATGCCTAAAGCAGATGTAAAAATATTTTTGAAGATAACACCGCAAGTAAGTCAGGAACGTTCTGCGGATATGGATGCCTTTGAAAGAGATCTCCCCCTGTTACAAAAGGTGGATCAAGAATATCAGAAAATTTTGTCTGAAGAAAAAGATTGGCATGTGATTGATGCGACATGTACAATAAATGAAGTTTTACAAAAAGTTGAAAAGGTTATTGATAACTATCTTCCTGCTCGTTAATAAGAATGGGACATTCGCTATGTCTGTCAAGTCTCTTTTCTAAGATCTTTTGCTTAGTACGATTATAAAAAAGAGATGTATGGACGAAGTTAACTTTGGTTCTTTAGTATTATGACAATAAATTGTCACAAAAATGGCAAAAAGATGGCAGTAAAAAGCGGATGACTTGCAAATGACAATGTGCTATTATGATAGCGTCGAAAAGTGAAGGCAGTTTAAAAAGCCGTTTGGACAAAAGTTCAAACGGCTTTTTTCTTTGCAAAAAATTTATTCAAGGAGGTAGGTGCCTATGTCGAATCAAGAAAGAGGACGCAAGAGTAAGGTGGCGATATATTGGACGATTGTCGGTATTATCGCGGCAATGATTGTTGTCATACAGCCGGTATTCGCCGCAGAAACCGAAACGATTTGGGATAGATTCAGTTCTATCATGCGCGATGTCTACGGTCATATTGTCACGATTAGCACGATAGTGGCAGTAACAATGGCAGCAGTTGCGTTGATTGTTCGTTTGGTTTCCCGAAACCAAAAAGCTGTGGATGAAGCTACAGCTTGGCTCAAACGTATCGTCATAACGTGGATTATTCTCAATTCGCTCGGATTTATCGTCGCATACATCCAGCCGTTGATTGCGGGTGGCAATTTCGCAGGGTAGGTCAACATCAGAGAAAAGGAGGTGATAACATTTGCTTGATTGGATATTTGATGGGATTGTCGGTTGGGTAAGCAGTGTCGTGACGAAACTGATGGATGCTGTTTCGGGGCTGTTCCTTGGTGCGCTTGGCACGGATATGACCGCAATGGAAGAGTACTTTCCTTTTGTATCAAAGGCGTTCACGATAATTCAGTTTACCGCATGGACGCTATTATTTTTGATTACGATTTGGAAATTATTTCGGACTTTCGGCGGACCAATTACGGAAGGCGAGAATCCGATAACTCTTTTGGCGCGGGCGGCATTATTTGCTTTGTTGATTGGCTTTGCTAAACCAGTTTTCCTATATGTATTGCAAATAGCACGGGCGCCCTATACTGCGTTAATGGACATTGCGATGAATGGGGAAAATTTTACATTCGCAGGCATAGAATCCACGCTACGAAGCGGTCTCATATCAGTCGTAGCCGGAGTTTCGGTTGTCGGCTCATTGCTGATTATTATATTAATGGTGGCGTTGGGCTGGAACTACTTCAAGCTTTTGCTGGAGGTGGTTGAACGCTATGTAGTAGTCGGGGTTCTCTGTTATAC
>CANQQD010000011.1 GCA_947625865.1 uncultured Clostridia bacterium | reverse complement strand
CGGGCAAAGCCCTCGCGCAAAATGACAAGGCTTAATGGGCGATTAAATTATTTATACTCCCCTCAGTCTCGCTTCGCTCGACAGCTCCCCTCGCAAGCGAAGGGCGCCAAGGTTGGGGGTGCTATTATGGAAGCTGTATTTACGAAGTTATGCGGTGGGTAGAAGCGAGCAGAGCAAGGAAAGTTGCCCTTACGGAGTCAGCAAGCGCGCAGATACGAGCAGAACGAGGCGCCTGCGGCTTTTGCGACAGGAGTTTACTTAAACGTAAATGACTAAGCAAAAACGCAAAGGCAACAATGTTATGCGACGTATATCCGCGCTTGCCGCGGGAGCGAAAATAAAAAAGGGGGGGCAAGACCCCCCCATTTTTTATTTTCTTACTTACTCCAGAACTGCGTTTGCGCCGGCTGCCTTGAGATCGGCAAGGATCTTCTCTGCCTCTTCCTTCGCAACGTTCTCCTTGAGCACGCCGCCCTTTTCAACGGCGGTCTTAGCCTCGACAAGTCCGAGACCGGTGAATGCGCGTACAACCTTGATAACGTCTATCTTCTTTGCGCCCGCGTCCTTAAGAACTACGTTGAATTCGGTCTTTTCTTCAACTGCGGGAGCCGATGCGGCTGCGCCTGCTGCAGGTGCGGCTGCTACTGCTACGGGAGCCGCCGCGCTTACGCCGAACTCCTCTTCTATTGCCTTTACAAGCTCGTTGAGTTCAAGAACGGTCATGCCCTTGATTTCTTCTATCATCTTTTTAACGTCTGCCATTTTTTTATTACTCCTGATAATTTTTATTATTTTTTTGCGCTGTTCAGGCTGCGCCCGCCTTGTTTGCACCGCTTACGCGGCGCGCCGTGTTACGCCTTTTGGTCCGCAACGGCTTTGAGTGCGCGGGGAAGTCCCGCAAGCATGTTGGACAGTACTCCCGCAAGATTTGCAACGGGCGCCTGCAAGGAGCCGAGCAGCTTTGCAAGCAGCTCTTCCTTCGAGGGCATCGTAGCAAGCGCTTTTACGCCGTTTTTATCGACGTACGAGTTGTCAACGAACGCGCTCTTCAAAGTGATCTTGTTCTCGAAGTCCTTTGCGGCTGCCACCATGATCTTTGCGCCCGATGTTTCATCGTTGCTGAACGCGATCGCGGTGGGTCCGTTGAGGTCGGAGTCGAAATCCTTATAGCCCAATTCGTTGAAAGCCTTTCTGACAAGGGTGTTTTTATACACCTTGTATTCGCAGCCCGCCTCTCTGCACTTGTTGCGCAGCTGGGAAGCCTCGGCAACCGTGAGCCCGACGTAGTCCACAAAAACTACCGACCGTGAAGCCTTGATCTTTTCCGTTATCTCTTCGACGACTGCTTTTTTTGCTTCGAAATTAGCCGACATATTACCTCCTTAAAGAAGTTCACGCAAATGCCGCCATTCATGCGGCTTTTTGTGAGGTTCAAATAAAATTCCCTGCCGCCGCGGGGCAACAGGGAAAACGCAAAATTATCGTTCTGCTTTTTCTCTCCTGACCTCCGCGGGAAATTGAGCATTTGAGCACCCGCCTTCTACGGCTCGGAAATTTGATTTTCGTTGTAATTATATCCGCAAAACGGCTCTGTGTCAACCGTTTTTTGCGGGATATTTATTTTTTAGCCCTTGTTATAGGAAACTTTTACGCTGGGACCCATGGTCGAGGTTATGGTGACGCTCTTTATATACTGTCCCTTTGCGGCGGCAGGCTTTGCCTTTACTATTGCGTCCATGAGGGCGGTGAAGTTCTCCACTATCTTCTCCTGCCCGAAGGACTTCTTGCCGATGGGCACGTGGATTATGGCGGTTTTATCGAGACGGTATTCAACTTTACCGGCTTTAACTTCCTTTACCGCTTTTGCAACGTCCATGGTAACGGTGCCGCTCTTGGGGTTGGGCATCAAGCCCTTGGGTCCGAGGAGTCTACCTATTCTACCTACCATACCCATCATGTCGGGAGTGGTGATCATTACGTCGAAATCGAACCAGTTCTGGGACTGGATGCGCTGGATGGTCTCCTCCGCGCCCACATAGTCCGCGCCCGCAGCCTGCGCCGCGTCAGCCTTGTCGCCCTTGGCGATAACGAGCACGCGCACGGTCTTGCCTGTGCCGTTGGGGAGCACGAGCACGCCGCGGACCTGCTGGTCTGCCTGTCTGGGATCGACGCCCAAACGCACGTGCAATTCTATTGTTTCGTCGAACTTAGCCTTTGCCGTTTCAAGGGCGATCTTCGTAGCCTCGGTTATATCATAGGCCTTGGAGCGGTCGTACGATTTTACGCTTTCCGCATATTTTTTAGACATCTTCATAGCGCGTACCTCCTTACTCCTCCACCGTTACGCCCATAGAGCGCGCGGTGCCCTTGACCATGCTCTTAGCCGCCTCTAAATCGTGGCAGTTCAAGTCGGGCAGTTTGGTTTTTGCTATCTCCTCAACCTGAGCCTTGGTGAGCTTGCCCACCTTGTCGCGGTTGGGACGGGCGGAAGCCGTTTCAAGCCCCAGCGCCTTCTTGATAAGCACGGGCGTAGGGGGAGTTTTGAGAATGAACGTGAAGCTTCTGTCCTGATAGATGGTGACTACGCAGGGGATGATAAGTCCCGCCTGCGCGGCGGTCTTTGCGTTGAACTCCTTGGTGAAGCCGGGGATATTGATACCGTGGGGACCCAGCGTAGAGCCTACGGGGGGTGCGGGGGTAGCTTTACCGGCGGGGAGCTGCAGCTTTACGACCGCAGTGATCTTTTTTGCCATAAAAAATTTCCTCCAATGTGGTTAAAACGAATATACCATGAACAGATTTAATATATTCTCCCACAAATATCTTCACGAAAATCCATACGTCTGAATTTCCGGTGATTACTTAAATGATTAACGATGCAAACAGAAATGACAAAGAGTAAGTTGCGGGGCTATTATTTTAAAAGGTCGCTGCGCGACAGATTCTTCGTCGGGCTGCGCCCTTCTCAGAATGACAGAAGGGGGAGCCAAGGTTGGGGTCGCTCGCTTTTCCTTGCCCTCTTCCGTCGCCGACGGGGGAGGGTGGCGACGTAGTCGACAGGTGGGTGTATGGCTTTTGTTTTTCCCCTCCCATCACCCGCTACGCGGGAGCTGTCTCACACGGCGCAAGGAATAACGCCGTGTTCGGGCACCGCCTGCGCCTTTCTCTTTGCGCAGGCTCATCTCGTGCGGCAAAACAGCACACTGTGCTGTTTTGAGAACTCCGCGCTCGTCCCCCCAAGGGGGAAGAAGCCAAGGATATTTGTTTTTACGAAGTTTGCAAGCGGTTAGAAGCGAGCAGAGCAAGGAAAGCGAGCACCGACGACAGGAGTGTACACAGACGTACACGACTTAGGCGGAGCGGAGCTTGACACAGCTATGCGACGCTTATAATCCGCTTGGCGGGAGCTTATAATTTCTTGATTTGGATATACTCCACTTCCACGTCAGTATTCCTTCCGAACATCTGAATATTGACCTTTGCCTTCTGGGCGGCGTCGTTGAGTTCGGTTATGACGCCCTCGAAGCCCTCCAAAGGACCGGAATCCACAGCCACCTTGTCGCCTACGGCAAAGTCGGCGTCCACCACCACTTCCTCAAGACGCATCTTGCGTATTTCGGACTCCTTCATGGGAATGGGTCTGCCCTGCGGACCTACAAAGCCCGTCACTCCCCTCGTGTTGGTCACGAGATACCACAGCTGGTTGGAGTAGATCATTTTTATAAATACGTAACAGGGCAACAGCTTGCGCTCTACCAGCTTGCGCTTGCCGTTCTTCTCCTCGATGGTCTGCTCCATGGGGATCTTTACATCGAAGATCATATCCTGCAGATTGTTGTTTTCTATGAGGCGGAACAGGCTGTCCTTCACCATCGACTCATAGCCCGAATAGGTATGCAGAATGTACCAGCAGGGATTTTCGGGATCGGCTACCATTGTTGCCATAGCTCCACCTCCTTACTGACCTATTTTGGTTACTACGTCGAGAAGCGCCTGCATGCCGTAATTTATTCCCGTAACGACTACGGTGAACGCAACTACGACAACCAAAACCACGCACGTAGCCTTTACCACCTTGGGGAAGGTAGGCCACGTCACTCTTTTAAGCTCGGAAAAAGTTTCTTTAAGTTTTCTGCCGGCGCGGACGAATATATTGGGTTTTTTATCGCCTGCCGCTTTTTGGTTATCAGCCATATCAAAACCTCTGATTACTTGCTTTCCTTGTGCTCGGTGTGCTTCTTGCAGAACGGGCAGTATTTGGACATTGTAAGCCTGTCGGGATCGTTACGCTTATTTTTATAGCTGTCGTAATTGCGGTGCTTGCAAACGGTGCACTCTAATGTGATCTTTGTTCTTACTTGCGCTTTGGTTGCCATTTTTGGAAAACTCCATACAAAAAAATTACACCCCTCTTTGAGGTGTAAATGAAGTTTACCATACGCCAAGGGGGGTTGTCAACTCTTTTTTATAATTTTTGAAATTTTTTGTTTAAACAGCCGCCGCGGCGGGCGCGAGGGCTGCGGGCAAAACCACCGCCAGAACGATAGCCGCAGCTATAAGCACGGCAATGACCGCCGTCAAAGCTTTGTGCGTGCGCACCCAGAACAGCTTTCTTTCGGTACTGTCGCCATAGTCATATCCCGCCGCGCACATTTCTCTTTCAAGATCGTATTCTTCAAGCTCCGACATATAGGTATTAAATTTGGACATGTCCGCATTGTATTCCTCGTTATGTTGCTTTATTGCAGCCGTATATGCGTTCTGCCTTTGCACAAAATCCTTGCCGTAATCGGTCAAGGTCCCCTGCTTTTTATCCGTATACAATAAATTTTTTACTTTTTTGCCGTTCACAAGCGTTGCAATGCAAAGGATAATTTCAAACAATCCCAGCACAAGGGATATAAATGTGACTATCCTGTTTAATATGAAAAAATCATAATCATAATACGAATAAAATTTATCAGTAATAATTGAAAAAATAATGAAATAAGCTTGATAGATAAAAAGAAACATAATGAAACATTGCACTAATAAACACATTATAATTAAAGCCTTTTTTAATTTTATGTTTAAAATTTTCGGCTTTAAAAAGAGTATGGCAAGTATTATCGCGGCAAAAAAGATAATGACTATTATAATTTCAATCGGCAAAAGACCAAATGAACCGAATATAATAATGTAAACACCTGATAAAATTGTCGGCAATGCGCCTATATAGCTCATTCTTTTAAGAATCGCATATCTCTTCAATTGCTTTTCTTGCCACAGCGGTATCTCAGATTTTTGCGGTTTTACCGGTTTTTGCGGCTTTGCGACCTCCTTCGGGGCCGAGCCGTGAAATTCCCTCGGCTTCCTTTCGGGGATCTTTTCAAGCTGCGGGAAGTTCTTTAAAACGATAAACCTGTCCGCCGCGGCGCAGGCGACGGCTAAGGCAAAGGCGAGGCAGGAAAAAACAAGCAGGAGTATTACGCCCGTACCCGCCGTTATAAGCCCCGCGCCTCCGTCCGTTGCCGAAATAACGCCCATTGCGCAGGAGCTTATTATTATAAAGGTCAGATATACCGGCGTACACAAAATTTCAGCTATCTTTTTTATCCTCACGCGGTAAATTCCCATCAACGTCACGGCGCTGCTTTTAAGCTGCTTTACCTTGTTGAACGCTATTAAAACACACGTCAAAAGCGCCGAAAAGACGGCGAACAGAAGCGCGGCTGCGGCACAGCCCTTTATGGGCACGTCCTCTACCATTCCGCCGTAAGCCGCATACAGACTGCCTAAATTTTCGGACGGGATAGTTTGTCCCATGATGTCGATGGAGGGCGTTGCCACCGCGGGAAGAGCCATGAAGATAAACGCAAGCACGGAAAATATAAAAAGCATCCACGCTGGCAAAACCTCAAATATGTTGTGCGCCCGTTTGAACGCCGCTTCCGTTTTAGGCGAAATTTTTGCCTTTGCAGCCACGGCTTTTGCGGGCTGCTTGGCGGACTCGCCCTTTGCAAAGGAATATCCGCAAATACTGCAGAATTTAGCCCCGCTTGCACACTCCGCCCCGCACGCGGGACATACTTTTGTTTTTGAAACGCTCTCGCCGCACTCGGGGCAAAAATTGCCCTCGAACTCCGCGCCGCAATTTGTACATTTGTGCATGGTAATTCTCCTGTTTTAACGAAATAACGACAATATTATAACGAAAGTCCGATAATTTGTCAACGATATGCCGCTAAGTTTTTAACGGCGTTTTGATTATAATATAACTATGGATATCGTAGAAAAAATAAAACGCCTGCGGGACGAGCGGGGATGGAGCACAAACCAGCTTGCACTCGAAGCCGAGCTGACGCAATCGACCGTTTCGACCCTTCTCACCAAGCAAAACGCGCTGCCGAGCCTTGACACGCTCACGCGGCTGTGCGGGGCGTTCGGGATATCGCTTGCGCAATTCTTTGCCGAGGACGAGGACACCGAGCCGGTGACCGCGCAGGAAAAGGCTCTTTTGGGGCAATTCCGCAAATTGTCCGACAAAAAGAAAAAAGCCATACTCCACTTACTCGAAGATTAAACGAAACGACGGTAAAGTCCGCCCGCGGAAACTCCGCGGGCGGACTTTTATTTGCCCCGCTGAGCCCCTCCTTTTGCTACCAAATTGGTAGTTACGGGTAAATTATATTACCAAAATGGTAATATGTCAAGTAATGAAAAAGGAAATTAAAATTATTTTGGGGGAGAGGCTTAAAGAGCTTCGCGAGGAGCGGAGGCTCACGCAGAGGGAGCTTGCGGAGACGCTGGGGCTGAACCCCGTCACCTATTTGCACTATGAAAAGGACCAGAGGCAGCCGCCGCTTGAAACGCTTGCCGCAATGGCGGCGTTCTTCGGCGTTTCGGTGGACTACCTTCTGGGGCTTACGGACAACGGATAGCGGCGGGCGCATTTTGCGCCCGCCGCTATCAATTTGATATCTGTATTTGTTTTTTAAGCTGTTTTAAGGCTCGTAGATATATTGCTCCGCGGTGAACGAGGCTGTTTTCAACTCGCTGCCGAGGTAGTTATAGGACGATATAAAGCCTATCTGGCGCGAAAGCACGTCCCTGTATTCCACGGTCACCCCGTCCCCCGCCCGCACGGCGGATATTATTTTATTTGCCTCCTGCGTCAGGGCGTAGGAGCCGCCCGAGCTGACCGAAAGGTCGTGCCGTGTGCCGTTTACCGTTATCGCCGTGACGGCCTTGACGCCGTTAGTCCACGACGGATACAGAGGGCTTTCCGTGCCGCTCGCCGCAGCCACAAGGCAGACGGCGCGCCCCGAAAGGCTTGCGTCGGTATAGAGGGTGGCGGTGGAAAAGGTGACGTCCAGCCGCGCGTCGCCCTCCACATAGCCGTATTTCGTGACGGTCCCGCCCTGCCCCTCGTGCGTGTTTATGAGGGACGTAGCCGCATATTTTGCGTCGTTGGCGGGAATGGCGAAGTTCAGGCCCTCCACCTGCATGTCGTTATAGGTGTCGTAGCCGGAATTTATTATACCGACTAACGCGCCGCTCGTATCGAACAGTCCGCCGCCGGAGTTGCCGCCGTTGATGAGCGCGTCCGTCTGCATGAGAGTCATTGTGCCGATCCCGC
The DNA here is from genome assembly GCA_947625865.1 of uncultured Clostridia bacterium. Classification (GTDB taxonomy): domain Bacteria; phylum Bacillota; class Clostridia; order Christensenellales; family Borkfalkiaceae; genus Coproplasma. The sequence goes on along the minus strand of CANQQD010000011.1, from coordinate 40,472 downwards.
CCACGTTTACGTCGCGCTTTGTGGCGGAAACTATGCCGTGGGTGACGGAGCCGCCCAAAATGCCGAGGGGGTTGCCTATGGCGTAGACCTCCGTCCCGACCCTGACCTTGTCGCTGTCCGCGATAAACGCGGCGGTTTTGAGCGTTACGCCCGCGGGCACGGTTACGGAGAGCACGGCTATATCGCGCTTTTGCGAGCCGCCGACAAGCAGTGCGCTGTATGCAGTGGTCGTCTCAGTGCCGTCGTCCGCTATATCGAGCACGTCCACCGTGAACGAACTGCCGCCGTCTATGACGTGGTGGTTAGTGACTATAAAATACTCGCTGCCCGCGCCCGACCCGACGGCTCCGCCGATTATGACGCCGCTGCCCGCGCTGACAGCCGTTTCGGAGCTGCTGGTCACGTCCACTACGGTGGGGCGTATTTTTTCGAGGACCTCTGCGGAGGAGAGCTCCGCTCCGCCCTCCGTTTGGGCGATAGTCACGCTGTATTCCCTTACTTCGCCGCCTGCCGCGATCCCCGCGGAGCAGCCCGCAAGCGAAAATGCAAAAACTGCCGCCGCGGCGGAGGCTATAAGCTTTATCAAACCAGATTTTTTCATATTAATCACCTTATATTATATATTAGGCGCAAATTGTGACGATATTAAGACCGTGCCGTGAAATTATGGCAGTCGGCGGCGCAAACTGCGCCGCCGTATTTGCGGAAATGTTTAAAATACGCGGAAGTTTCTTAATTGCTTTACCGCTTGACTTGCCTCTGAGCCCGTCAAGCGGCAAGCGTTACGCTTGACCCGAGTTTCTTTATTGCGGGAGCGGTAGATAAACGATAGCGCACGTCAAGCGATTTGTTTTGTTAAGATGCTCGGGTCAGCGACACGCTATTTTACCCTGTGCCCTCTTCCGTCACCGACGGGGGAGGGTGCCCTACAAGGGCGGGTGGGAGAAGTCATTTGCTTTTTTATTACCCCTCCCATCACCCGCTACGCGGGAGCCGTCTCACTCGGTGTAAGGACAACACCGTGTTCGGGCACCGTAACACGATTGCGCCAAAGGCGAACAATCGCTATTCCGTCGCTTCGCTCCTTACGCGCGGGACGTTTGCGCTCACTCATCTCGCGCGGCAAAACAGCGCTACTAGGCTGTTTTGAGAAATCCGCGCTCGTCCCCCCAGAGGAAGGAGCCACGGAAAGTTGTATTTACAAAGTTAGCAAGCACACTCCCCCCTGTCATTCTGAGGGAACGGAGTGACCGAAGAATCTGTCGCGTAGCGACTTTGTCATTCCATCGAACCTCGCCCGAGCGTAGCGACGGCTTTGTGTGCGGTTTCAACTCACCAAAAGCAGACCACGAGGGGATTATGTCGGTCAATCGCCCGCTTTCAGCGGGTCGCATATCGCTCTGCCGTTTCCCGTAAACGGGAACCCTCGGCAGGGCGTAACGCTTGCGCGTTCGGTACGACGGGCAAAGCCCTCGCGCAAAATGACAAGGCTTAATGGGCGATTAAATTATTTATACTCCCCTCAGTCTCGCTTCGCTCGACAGCTCCCCTCGCAAGCGAAGGGCGCCAAGGCTGGGAGGAGCGTTGCAATTACGAAGTTTGCAAGCGGTTAGAAACGAGCAAAATATTTTAAATAATTTACTTTGCAAGCAAAACCACGTTTTTGCGCAGCAAGCCACAATTTGTGCATACCTGCACCTCGGCGGTGGGAATTGCCGCCATTATATAATATGTGCGCCCCTAAATATGGCAGGCAGAGGGACGAGCGCGGAATATTCAAAACAGCACAGTGCGCTGTTTTGCCGCGCGAGATGAGTGAACGCATTCGTCCCGCGCGAACGGTGACCGAACACGGCGTTGTCCTTACGCCGTGTGAGAAGCAGAGCCGCCAAAACTCACGAAAAATTTGAGTGTGCGCAATCACACGAAAATTTTTGTGAACCTTGTATTTACGAAGTAAGCAAGCGGTTAGAAACGAGCAAAATATTTAAAATAATTTACTTTGCAAGCAAAACCACGCTTTTGCGCAGCAAGCCACAATTTGTGCATATCTGCACCTCGGCGGTGGGAATTGCCGCCATTATATAATATGTGCGCCCCTAAATATGGCAGGCAGAGGGACGAGCGCGGAGTATTCAAAACAGCACAGTGCGCTGTTTTGCCGCGCGAGATGAGTGAACGCAAACGTCCCGCGCGAACGGTGCCCGAACACGGCGTTATTCCTTGCGCCGTGTGAGAAGCAGAGCCCTCAAACTCACGAAAAATTTAAGTGTGCGCAATCACACGAAAATTTTTGTGAACCTTTCAGTTTATATTGCTGCCGACCGTAAACGCATACTGCTCCCTATCCTCCGGAAACAGCGGTCCCGTGATGATGGGCAGGTTAAGAGGCGCGATGTAGGCGCCGGCGGTGAGATTGGTGACCGCCGAACGGAGATAAGGATACAGATTCTTTGTAGCCTCTATAACAAAGCTCCTCTCCTCCGCGTCGCTTTTTACGTCGGTGACCTCGAATATGCCCACAAGGGTCACGTTGATATCGAAGGGCTTGGGCTCCTCCTCGGTGCTCTCTATCTTCACGGACAGCGCAACAAAATTCAGTTTGTCGTTATTGTTCACCTTTCTCACCTGACGGGAGAACTGGGGTTTTATGTCCAGCCGCTCCTCGGGATTCAGGCGCACCCGGTTCATTTTGAAGGAGAGCTCCTCTGCGGTAACACCTTTAAAATCGATTTTCATTTATGTTTCTCCTGATGATTCGATAATAAATTTATTATAGCCGTTTTGGCAAAAAAAGTCAAACATACTCGTTGTTTTGCGCTGTTTTTTTAAAAGTATTTGATATTATGATAAAGCAGACGCCGTTCAACGCCCGCGGCGAACGGCGTAGGATATGACGATAAACGTCGGTTTTTGCGTTAAAATCATAGACAAAACAGCCGTAATGTGTTAAAATACCGTTATGAACGGTATTGCCTATGCGGGAGAGGCGCCCTGCTACGCCGCACCGCACGCAGATAAAAATTTTTCGGTCATCGTCGCAAAGGGCAGCTGCACTCTCAGCCACGCGGGCGGCAGGTTGCAATTCGGCGAGGGCACGGCGGCAGTCGTTCCGCCGCTTTTGCGCTACTCGCTTTCGGGCGCGGCAACGCTGGTAAGTTTAGAGCAGGCGATGCTGCCGTTCAGGGAAATACGGCTGATTTGCGACGACAACGAGCGCGGGCTCGCCTTTGCCGCAAAACAGGCCGAGACCTATTTTAAAGCGGAAAACTCAACACGAAGCGGTATTTTGCAGGCTTTGGGAAGTCTGATTGCCGCATATCTCGCGGCGTTTGCCGGCGACAAAAGGCTTTCGCCCGTGGTTGCGACGGTACGCGGGGAGATCAAAAAAAATCTCTCCAATTCCACCTTTTCGCTGGAGGACAGCATAAAGCAGCTGCCGCTGAACAGCGACTATGTGCGGAAGCTGTTCAAAAAAGAGACGGGCGCCACCCCGCATGAATTTCTTATAAGCTCGCGAATGGAGCTTGCCGCCGAGATCATTATGAGCGGCGTGGGCAACAGATACAGCAACTATTCCGTGGGGCAGATCGCCGAGGCGTGCGGGTTTGCCGAACCGCTGTATTTTTCGCGGGTATTCAAAAAATATTTCGGTATATCCCCCTCCGAGGCTTGCAAGAGACGGACGGGTGAAGATAATTTCGGCGAAGATTTTCGCAAAATCAACAAAAGAGGAGAATAAAAATGGCTGATTATGTTTGCTACTACAATCCGCTTGCGGGTAAGGGCGAGGTTGACGCCGTGAAAGAGCGCGTTTCGGCGCTGCTTGCGGACGATAATATTACCTTCCAGAGCCTGACGGAGCTTGGGGAACAGCTTCCCGCGCACGTGGAGGCTCTCGGCCCGTCGGTAAAGATTTTGATAGCGGGCGGCGACGGCACGCTGAACAGGTTTGTGAACGCCGTGAACTGCGACGGGCTGCAAAACGAGGTTTACCTCTATGCGGCGGGCAACGGCAACGACTTTTTCAACGACCTAAGGGCGCACGTGAAGGAATTTTATCCCCAGAAAAAGGATCTGAACGCAGAGGATATAAACGAGAACAACACGCTGTTCCAGATAAACGACTTCATAAAGGATCTGCCCGTAGTGACCGTGAACGGCAGGGAATATAAATTTATAAACGGCATCGGCTACGGCATCGACGGCTACTGCTGCGAGGTGGGCGACAAGCTGAAAGCCGCGGGCAAAAAGGTCAATTATACCTCTATCGCCATAAAAGGGCTGCTGTTCCACTTTAAACCGAGAAACGCGCATGTGACTGTAGACGGCGAGGAGTTCGACTTTAAAAAGGTCTGGATCGCGCCCTCGATGCTCGGCTGCTACTACGGCGGCGGAATGATACCCACTCCCGCCCAGAACAGAAAATCGGGAGAGAAACTGAGCCTTTGCGTGATGTACGGCAAGGGCAAGATAAAGACCCTTCTACTCTTCCCCAAAATCTTCAAGGGCGAGCACGTGAAAAAGGAGAAAATGGTCAAGGTTCTGGAGGGCAAGGAGATAACCGTGAAATTCGAAAAGCCCTGCGCCCTGCAAATAGACGGCGAAACCGTGCCGGACGTTACGGAATACACCGCACACATTTAATATTCCGCGCAAAACCTTAGGCGCGGTTACAGTAAGGAGGCGTTATGACAGAGGAAATTAAAAATCTGCTCGAAACCGACATTTACAGGGCAGCCGCGCTACTGAATGATATGCCTCCCGAGGCCGTAGCCGAAACCGTTACCTCTCTCGGCGGCGACAAATTGATCCCTCTTTGCCGTGCTCTCGACAAGGGCGTTCTGGCAGATACGCTCGTTTTGCTCGACCCGTCCGTACAGCGACAGATAGTTGCGGGGCTGCGCGACGACGAGCTGCAGGAGGTTATGGACGACGTTTCCGTGGAGGACACCGTAGACATAATCGAGGATCTGCCCGAGGACGTTGCCCGCAGAATAACCGAGGAGGAGGAAATTTTGCAGCTGCTGCAAAACAAAAGCTTCGCCGTTTTAAAGCCCCTCCTTGCGGAAATGAATGAAATTGACCTGGCGAAAATTTTCGAACACGTACAGGAGGAAGATCTGCCCGTATTGTTCCGCATCCTGCCAAAGGATCTGGCGGCGGATATGTTTGCGGAGATAGACCGCGACACGCAGGAGGCGCTTTTAAAAAAGCTGACCGACAGGGAAATCAAGGACGTTATGGGCGGACTGTTCCTTGACGATACCGTGGACCTCGTTGAAGAAATGCCCGCAAACGTAGTAAAAAGACTGCTCGCGCTCAGCGACGCAGAAACGCGCGGATATATCAACGATCTGCTGAAATACCCCAAAAACAGCGCGGGAAGCATTATGACCATTGAATTTGTGGAATTTAAACCGCAGATGACCGTGGAAGAAGCGCTGGACCGCATACGCGAAACCGCCATCGACAAGGAGACCATATACACCTGCTATGTGACGGATGCGTACAGAAAACTTATAGGGCTCGTCACGGCGAAGGACCTTTTAATTGCAAAAAAGGACGCGCTCATCTCCGATATTATGGAAGATAACGTCATATACGTCAACACTCTCGACGACAGGGAGGACGTTGCGAGGACTATCTCCGAATACGGCTTTTTGGCTATACCCGTCACCGACAACGAAAAGCGGCTTGTGGGAATAGTTACGGTTGACGACGCGCTGGACGTCCTCGAAAAGGAAAACACCGAGGACATAGAAAAAATGGCGGCCATCATGCCCGCCAACAAGCCTTATTTAAAAACAAGCGTCTTTTCTATATGGAAGAGCCGCGTGCCATGGCTTTTGATACTTATGGTGAGCGCCACCTTTACGGGGCTCATTATAAATACGTTCGAGGGCAGATTAAACGCCATCAGCCCCGTGCTGTTCGCCTGCGTGCCCATGCTGATGGATACGGGCGGCAACTCGGGCTCGCAGGTATCCGTTACGGTCATACGTGCGCTGGCGCTGGGCGAGCTTACCCTGAAGGACACGGGCAAGGTGCTGTGGAAGGAGATCCGCGCAGCGCTGCTTTTAAGCACTACGCTTGCCGTTGCCTGCTTTGCAAAGCTGATGCTCGTAGATAATCTTTTATTCGGATACAAGGGCTATACCCCCGGACTGTGCGCCATCGTGTCTTTGGCTCTGTGTTGCACCGTTGTCATTGCAAAGCTCGTCGGCGCAATTCTGCCTCTATTGGTCAAAGCGTGCAGGCTGGATCCCGCGGCGGTTGCAAGTCCCTTTATAACAACCATCGTGGACGCCGTGTCGCTCATAATCTTCTGTATTCTGTCCGTTGCGATTTTGGGATAAAGCGCATACGGTTATACAAAATCAAATACAGGTGTTAAAAACACGGGCGGCGGGAGCAATGCTCCCGCCGCCCGTGGCTTCAACTATCCGCCGAGTGTTATAGCGCCGTTTAAAACGCCTTCGAATATTCCTTTGCTCCAGCCGTTAAAGAGCGCGAACGCCGCAGGCAGATCGTTAAAGCCACAGTAAATCATATCCTTTAAGCTATAAAGCTCGTCTGCAACAGCCGAATATGTACCCCGCGCATAATGCCCGCCAACAGCAATAAATCCGCAAGCCCTGTCGCCTATCGCAACAAAATAGCCGTAGGATACGGCTCCCGTAGCGTACAGCCCCACGCTCACCGCGCCAAGCGAGAACATTCCCAAAGCTATTGCGCCTGCGGCAATTACTATCCCGAGAGCGATCGCGCCCGCGGCGAACAGCCCCAACGCCAATGTGCCGAACGCGAACACGCCTAAGGAAAGAAGTCCGAATGAAATTACCCCAAAACCGAGCAGTCCAAAGGATATGACCCCTTTTGCGACAAGCCCGACGGCTATTATTCCCTTTGCCGCCCTGCCTAAACCAATATTCACATGGACGAGCGGAAGCCCGAACAGAGTTCTTTTGCTTCTGTACTCAAAGTAAACGCCGCTTTTAAAAATATCGGACAGATTGAGCGGTTTATGCCCTGCGCCAAGCGGAACTCCGCCCTCATTTTCATAGTTTAAAAGATAATCCACCGTTACATTGAAAAGCCTGCCCATCTCAACCAAATTTTCCGTTTCCGGAAATACCGAGTCGCTCTCCCAGCGGGAGACAGTTTGACGGGTTACGCCCAGCAATCCGGCAAGCTGAGATTGGGTGAGCCCCTTCTGCTTTCTGCACTGTAAAATCTTTTGACCGGTTGTCATAGCTTGCTCCTTAGCGATTTGTGAGTAAAGTATATCCGCCGATGGTCAAAAAGTCAATATTTGAATGTAACATTTGGGTTACCCACGGGCAATTTTAAGTAAAAACACCGTCCGCGAGTAGGATCGCAGCCATGAATTAAGCGCGCGGAGCCGCAAGGCTCCGCGCACTTAAATAATAAAATTTTATCTGAACTGCCGATACGTATTGAGTTTTAAAGCTGCTTGAGTTCGGTATATGCCATTACGAACGGTCCCGTGCCCTTTGCGTCGTTCTCTACAACGGGCTCCGAGATATAATATTCGAACGTGCCGTTGCGGCGGGGATTGTTCTCGGGTCCGAGCCCCGCAACAAGGCAGATGCCGCCTAAATTCAGCTTGCCGCCCGTTGAGGTGAGATACTTGGCGCATATCCCGTCGAACACCTCTTTGCCGAGCGCGGCAAACCTTTTGTCCACATAACCGAGGCGGGCGCCCTTCATCATCGCATAGGAGATCATGGCGCTGCCCGACGTTTCGAGATAGTTGCCCTCGCGGCCCATTTGGTCGGGCACCTGATAGAACATGCGTCCGTCGGGGTCTATGTACTGCTCCAGCCCCTCTATAGTGTTGCGGAATATTTCTATGAGCTGAGCCTTCTCGCCGATGGCGCCGTCGCTGAAATAGCTTATGGCGTCCACCAGACCCACTGTGTACCAGCCGACCGAACGGAGCCAGAAGGATTTGGAAAGCCCCGTCTTTTTATCCGCCCAGAACGCCTGCTTTGACCAGTCCCAGCCGTGATAGTAGAGCTTTTTCTCCTTGTCGTACATGTTGTCATAGACGGCCCGGAACTGCTTTACGATATCGCCATAGCCCTTGCCGCCGTTCATTTCCGTTTCATAACGGGTGTAGAACACCTGCGCCATATATAATCCGTCCAACCACACCTGATTGGGATAGATCTTCTTGTGCCAGAAGTTGCCCGTTCCCGTGCGTGGCTGGGAGAGTATCTGGCTGTGCAAAAGCTCTATGGCTTTTTTGTACTTTTCCTTGCCTGTTTCGCGGTACAGATCGAAGAGCACCCTGCCCTCGTTGAGATTGTCGAGGTTGTAGGTTTCAAGGTCATAGCCGCGGATCGAGCCGTCCTCGTACACATAATAATCCACGAATTTGTCAATAAAATCGATGTACTTTTTGAGCCCCGTCTGCCTGTAAATGGTGTACAGCGAGGTCATCATGCAGCCGTCGATATAGTTCCATGCGGGCTTTTTGCCCTGCTTGATGTTCTCTATGTTCCAGATGGGCTTGTCGGGAGTTGTGTCCTCGATGAGCCTGTCGATATATCTGTCGATGATTGAATAATCCATAATATCCTCCTATTCCTCTGTCACTTCTTTGCAGTTGTGCTTGATGATCTTTTCGCCGACTACTCCGTCGAACGTCACGTTTTTGAGCACGAGGCGTTCAACATTGTCTACGTACAGCCCCTCCCTGCAGAAGTCGCGGACATGCTCGAGCATTGCCGGCTTCGAGGGCTTTGCGTCCGCCTTGAAGTGGAAACTGACGTTCTCGATGGCGACCTCCTTTATGGGCTGTTCCACGAGCCCGTCGAAATAGCCCGCCATACACTCGCAGTCCACACAGTCGATGTCCTTGAACCTGAATTTGCCGAGGTAGGGCGTGCCGTCGTCCACGGGGGTGTTGGGGTCGCGGGACCAGACGTATTCGGTGTGACCGTCGGGGTCGCAGAAATAATACATGTTTATTACAAGCGGCGTTATCACATTCTCCATTTTTATGTTTTCGAAGAGTACGCCGTCAATAATGCCGTCCTTGCCCCTGCCGCGGCGGGATTTTATTCTGAGCCCCCTGTCGGTGTGCTTGAATACGCACTGGCAAACGGTGAGATTTTCTACACCGCCGCTCATCTCGCTGCCCAAAACTATTGCGCCGTGACCGTCCTGGAAAAGGTTGTTGCGGAGGGTGTGGTGGTTTGCGGGCGTTTTGAACGTCCTGCCCATGTGGAGTTTGCCGCTCTTGATGGCGCAGCAGTCGTCGCCGACGCTGAATACGCAGCCGACTATATCCACTTTGTCGCAACTCTCGGGGTCGAGGCCGTCGGTATTGGGACCCGTATAGGGGTTCTGTATTCTCAGATCGTAAAATTTGAGATTGTTTGAAAAGAAGGGATGAAGGTTCCACGAAGCCGAGTTCTTGCAGGTCACGCCGTGGAATACGACGTTTCTGCATTTGTTCAGGAACACGAGGCGGGGACGGGCGACCTTCCTGCCCTTGGGCGTCGCCCACCATGTGGAGTGGTCTGCGTTGCCGTTTATGGCGCCCTCGCCCACTATTTTTATATTTTTCTGTCTGTATGCCGAAACAAAGGACTGGTGGCAGTCGTGAAGCTCGCCCTCCCAGCTTGCCAAAATCTCCTTTTTGCCGTCGACAAACGCGCTCGCGGGCACATAGGGATAATGCGTTTCCTCGATATCACCCAAAAGCTCCGCACCCTTTTTTATCTCCAGCGTAATGTCGCTTTTTAAAACTATCGGACGGACGAGAAAGCTACCGCCCGCAACTACCACTCTGCCGCCTTCGGGGCACATATCTATCGCCATCTGGACGTAATATGTGTCGTCCGAAACGCCGTCGCCCTTTGCGCCGATGGATTTCACGTCGATAACCCCGGCGTCGGTGGGCGTGGTGAACGTTATGCGTCCCCTGCCGGGCTTAACGGCTACGGCATACTGCGTCCCAGGTTGCAGGTCGAAAAGAGAAAATACATTCGTGCTGTATTCGCCTACGACTTCGCCGTTCAAAAGTACCTTATATTTTTCGGGGCTGTAGTAGGGATTTGAATTTTTCAATTCAAAGCACGCCGTGGTGCTTGAAACGAAGAGCTTCTTAAACATTAGCCTCTTTCTCCTTATTTTTGTTTTTTAAATGCCGGACAAGCGCAACCACGCCGTCCTTTATGCCGATAAACAGCATGTCGATGGCAACATTTATCACTCCGAACAAAAGCGGCTCCACACCCATGACCACCTTGGCGATCACGAGATAGGTGTAGACTACGGCAATCAGATAGCCGACTATGATATAATAGAATATGTTTGCAAAAAATGTCCAGAACGCCTTAAACGGGAACGGGAACATCATGTAGGCGTTGAACTCCCGTCTGTCGGACTCCATAAATCTGAACAGCGGATTGACAAGTATGTCAACGATTATACCCATAACCGCGCCCGTCAGTACGGCTTGGTCGAGATAGCCGCTGTTTGGCATAATACCCATCATTACAAAATAGCAGACCATGCCCGCGAACCAAAATTTAATGAATATCGCCTTTATCCATGTGGGCACCCTGCCTAAAAAATCCGTTTTATAGGGGTCGAACTCCTTGTCCTTGCCGTTACGCTTTACATTTTTGGGATCGTAAACGCCCATATTGGCATTCATCGCATAGTTCACGTCCTCTTCAAAGGTAGTACTCTCGCCCTTCAGAACGGCGACGAGTTCGTCAACCTTGTCGACCTTCAGATCGTAATAATTTTCTATTGTCGTCTCGGGCGTTTTATTTTTTTTCTTAGACATCCTGCGTCCTTTTGAAAAATAACCGACAAAAATTTATTTTGCCGGTTATATTTCGGATAAATTTTAATGTTTTATCAGTCTTCCTGAATATCGATGCCGCCCTTCATATTCTCGGTCGCGGATTCAAGCTTGACGGAAGTATTGATCTTCTTGATCAGCTTGCTGTAAACGGGCAGGAGCGCAAACACCACTGCCGCCACCGCAAGAAGAATAATATGGGCAAGCACATAGGGCTGTGCCTTAGGAGCCACTGATCTTGTCAAACCTTCCGGGGTTTTAAGATATTCACCTACAGGTATATAATACCCCAAATCACAGCCGATTATTGCAGCTATCATTAATGCTGTGATTATAATGAATACAATATTAGGCTTCTTACGCTTGGGAAATGAGTTCAAAAAGCTTACAAGCACAAGTATTGACAAAAGGGTAGAAATAAAAGTGCAAAGCCCTGTTGCAGGAAGGCTATCAACCTGGTTGATTTCATTAATTGCCCCGCCTATTACAAACATTATGAACATGTAATAAACAGAAGCAATCGCAAGGAACAGCAAGGCTATATTCTGGGGACGGCGCTTGAGATTAACTATCTTCTTGCGGAACCACTCCTTTATCCTTGCGCCAACCGAAGGCTTGGAGGGCTCTTCAAAGGTTTCTTTCTTAGTCTGAACGTTTTCTGACATATCTCTTACCTCCTTACCTTATTGCTTTACCTGGCAATTCATTGCCCTTTTCATCTTTTTGAGGCATCTCGAAGAAGTGCATCATCTCGGGATCGAAGCCTATCTGGATAGTGTCGCCCGCCTTATAGTTGCACCACTCGGCAAACTTGCAAACCACTATCTTCTTGCCGCCGATCTTACCGTGAACGAGTGTGTTCATACCGAGGTTCTCGTTGTTGGTTATGGCAAGGTCTATGTGCCCGTCGCGGGTCACGTTTTCGGGACGTACGCCCAAAATGACTTGTTTGCCTTCATGACCGGCAAGCACCTTGCCCTGCTCTGCCGAAAGAGGATAATCGAACAGGTCGCACTTGAAGTGACCGCCCTCAATCTTACCTTCGAACATATTCATGGGAGGAAGTCCTATAAAGGTGGCAACGAATGTGTTTGCGGGTTTTTCATAAAGCTCGATGGGCTTACCTATCTGCTGAACATGTCCCATCGACATACAAACGATCCTGTCGGCAAGCGTCAATGCTTCCGTCTGGTCGTGGGTAACGTACATGATAGTTGCGTTCAGTTTTTTATGAAGAAGGATAAGCTCGCGCCTCATCGATCCGCGTAGCTTTGCGTCGAGGTTCGAAAGAGGTTCGTCAAACAAGAACACCTTGGGGTTACGGACTATTGCACGTCCCATCGCCACACGCTGGCGTTGGCCGCCGGAGAGCTGGCGGGGCTTTTTGTTGAGCTGGGTCTTTAAATCAAGTATCTCAGCCGCAGCCATAACCTTTCTGTGAATGATCTCCTTGTTCTCCTTACGGAGGGTCAGGGAGAAAGCCATGTTTTCGTAAATCGTCATGTGCCCGTACAGAGCGTAGTTCTGGAACACCATCGCTATATCTCTGTCCTTAGGGGGCAACTGCGTGCAGTCCTTACCGTCTATGATAAGGGTGCCTGCGGATATATCTTCAAGTCCGGCAACCATACGAAGGGTCGTAGACTTGCCGCAACCGGAAGGTCCTACAAGGACTATAAACTCGCCGTCGGCTATGTCAAGGTTGAAATCATATACAGCCTGCACGCCGCCGTCATAAATTTTGTCCAGATGTCGAATGTTTACTTCAGGCATTATTGCACCTCCTCTTGCGCGTTACCGGCAACTACGGGAGCTGCTTTTGCCGCTTCTTCCTCTGCGTCAACCTGGCGGATAGTCGCCATTATATCCACTTCGCCGTTCTCGACCTTTTGGTTGAATTCGGCAACCTGTTTGCTGCGGATATAACCTATCACCGCGGAAGCTATTTCAAGTCCGCCGGAAGCTCCGAGCGAGATAGCCATAACAAGGAATTTGCCTATGTCTATTGCTTTGGGATCAGCCATGAATCCGCCGAGAGGCAACCAGAAGATTCTGCCGATCTGGCATGCGCCCAAAATAAGCTGAAGAATAAAAAGCTTACTGTTATAATTTTTTACCTGTTCGGACAACAGGAATGTTGCAAGCAGGAATACAAGGTTGAAAATAACGTCAAACGCTATTGCCCATGTTGCGTAGTATTCCACGCCCTCATCATTAGCTACACTGTATAGAACCATAAAGTAAATACAGTCGAAAACTATTGCTAAAAGAGCAAGATTTGCTCCGAATTTGTTCTTTTTGTAGCGCATTATATCGCTACTTATAACGGGATTGGATGTCGTGTTGTTCATACCGCACCTCCTTCTTTGAGCGCGCTGCCGTTGAGCAACTGCTTTTCACCTTTCATAAGGAGAATCTTCCATACGAGATTCAAAATAAGCAATATTGCAGCAACTATTACTATTGCATACACAACATAACCCAATATGAACCACAACTGCGAATCGCTGAAATGCCTGGCTGACTCGTCCATTTTGTCAGCATAAGCTTTCCATGCTTCAAAGTCCACATTAAGAAACTTATTGTGCCATGTCCCGCACATAACCAAAAGAATCAACGAAATAACGATATCGCCGCCTGCGCACAAGCCGGTTGCAACATAGTTGCTTATGTAATAATTTCTTCTCTTGTTGCAGCCCGTTATATAGAGCACGACCGCAAGCAATATCATCACTATACCCATTATCATCAAAAGATTATTAAAGGGCTGGATATCATTATAAAAAACGGCGTCGTATTTTCCCTCTGCTGCCGTAAACGCAGAAACCCTGTTTACGCCATCAAGCTTTATCGCTTGCCCCAGCTCGGAAAGGGCTCCCGAGCAATAGAAAAATGCATATAGCAATGACAATGCGCCGACAAGCAACATCGCAAGGCACATGTATTTTTGGAATCTCATCTGAGTTTTCATATTTTATCCCCCGAAAGGTTTTTTCGGGGCGCCCGCGCCCTGCGCGGGCGCCCCTCAATAACTTTATAATGTTTTAACTTGCTACAATCAGAAAGAATAAGACTCACTCTGCTGATTATATCTGCCACTTAAACCGTTAAGAATTATATAGTTCATTATGCTATAGAAGTTCTTGTCTCCGCTCTTTTTTGCAGTACCGGTTATATACTTAAGATGCTGCTGCGCTGTACCGTCAAGTTCGGAAGATTGAATATCAGACGAAATAGGAAGTCCCGAAGGAACGCAGGTGAACCAGTAGTTGTTCGCGTCGATCTCGAGGCTCATGCCCTTAACCGTGCCGAGTGCAAGTCCCTGACCTACCTTGTTTGCGCCCTCACGTCCCATGGAAGCGGTGAGCTGGTTCTCGAAGGACTGATCCTTAACGCCTACGGGAAGCGTGGAACCGATAAGTCTACGTGCGTAGTTGGTGAAGTTACGTGCAGAGCCTTCAAGGTTTGCAGAGCCGCCGCCGGTAACGCCATCCTTGCCTGCGAATGCATTATAGAGGGTGGTCGTTATTGTGGGAGTGGTTTTACCCTTATAATCCGTGCCGGAGTATTTTACGCCCTTGTAGGTGAAGTACTTACCTGCAGCTATCTGCTCGGCAGTAGCCTGCGTGTTGTACCAGAAACCGCCCGCGCCCTGTGCGTTGGTAGCCATGGGGCCGTAGGTGGAAACTATCTGACCGTCTTCGGAGTACAGGTAGTCAACGAATTGAAGAGCCGCCGTTAATTTATCGCCCGTAAGAGCGCCGTTGAGTGCAAGACCGCCGGTCTTGGTGGAACGCCAGCTCTCGGTGAATCTAAATATTTCGTCCGCTTCGCCGTAGTTGTTGTCGCCGTCAACATCCCACTTAGCAACGGGAGTCATAACGGGACCGAACTTGTAGCCCTGAGGAAGATCAATGGAAACATCTGCATCAAGGGCTATTGCGTTGGAGGTCTGCGTCTGCGAATAATCGTAGAGCATCAGAGTTTCAACATCGCCGTTTATACCCTGAGCTGCGCTGAAGTCGCCGTAGCCGGTGTAGTCGGCAATGAGACCCTCGGCCTTGAAGTTGTGCAGAAGCGCCATAGCTTCCCAATAATGAGCGTCGTTACGTGCGTCCTGAAGCTTGCCTTCACTGTCGATGTAGGTCTGCTCAAATCTGGATGTTGCACCACGTGCGCCGAAAAGCTGAGCCGCAAGGGAAACCATATCGGGAGTTCTGTCGTTCTGGCCGGAACGGGGAGCTATTCCCTGAAGAGTCTTGCCTTCGCCTACAAGCATCGAGGAGTTGGTCATTGCGCAACGGAGCAGAGCGCAGAGATCGTCTGCATCCCATGCTGCGTCGTAGCCGTTGAAGAGGTTGGCGCGCTTGTCTGCAGCATAAGCGGCGGAAGTACCGTTCTTATAAGCTACGTCGATATATGCGCGGTAAAGATCGAGAAGCTGAGCGCCGGTTGCGCCGTTGGTAACCTTCAAAGCTTCGTTCATGATATCAACGATGTTGCCGCTGGTGCCCGCATAAACCGCATCTGTAATTGCCTTGTAAGCCTTTCCGAGAGCAGTTGATTCGTCCTTGGCTGCAGCAAGAGCCGCGTCATAGTCCTTGGTGATGGTTATTTTAGCAGTACCGGCTTCATTCAGGCTCTCGATATTGATTTTACCGGTCTGACCCATATAGGAGGATACATAGACATCCTCGGCACATGCGTCGGTAAATGCAATATCGCTGGTGGAAGCCGTGTTGCCGTTGAGGAGCTTTGCTACCATATCCTGGCGCATCAGGCAATATCTTTCGATATCGTCGTAACCGTCGAAGTAGGGAGCGACATACAGCGTCTTGCCCTCACCGGTCGTCTTATCCATACCGTCCTGAAGGAGGGACAGATATACTATAGGGTTGCTCTCGAGGAATGCCTTGAAGTGAGGCATTTCATCAAGATGATCAGCCAGATTGAGTATATTTGTGCCGCTAGAAGCCTTTGATACGGCTACGCTGAGGTCGGTCGTGAACATATCCACGCCCCCATAGGTAGCGCCGTCCTGATTGCTGACGATATTATTGAGGTTGGCACTCGACGACCAGCCCTTGTATACGTCCTTCCAGGTGATATTGAGGTCTTTTCCCATCTGAGCCCATGCGGGCTTAGCCTGGCTGTTGGTGTACGTATTGCCGTCGGGAAGGGTTATGGTCTTACCGAAGTCGCTTGCAAAGTGGGTCGATGTTCTCTTATCGTTGTGCCCTATTGCAATGTTGAGCTCTACGTTTGCTCTGCTGGTACATGCCGCGTAGTCATATGCGCCCGCATCTTCGATATCGCTGTTCTTAAGGATCGTCCAGTAGTCCTGAGCGGTTTTCCAGCCTTCGGCAAGACGCGTTTCTCTTGTATCAGCCTTGCTTTCGGTCATATGCGTTAAAAGCTTGGTGATCTTGGTGTTATCAATGGTTCCCTGATAAGTTGCCGGACGGGGAGTGTGTTTAGAGGGACCTTCGCTGCCGCCACCGCCGCCGCAGGCTGCCAATGAAACTGCCATTGTTCCTGCCATTACCATGGAGACCGCGGCAATGGCGAGTTTTTTGTATTTGTTCATTTTTTTCTCCTTATAAAATATTTTTCTTTTTTATTAACAGGGTTTTACCCCAAATTAAACATTATTATTCCTTTACGCCGCCCATATTGACGCCCTTTGCGAAATACTTCTGGATGAAGGGATAGATTGCAAGGATGGGGATAACGGCGCATACGACCATCGAATATACCGCGGATATTGCCGCATAAGGGTACTTGGTATCCCATTGCTCTATATCGTCTACCATTTGATGCGGGCTGTTGGAAATAGTGGTGTACTTATCAATATAGTCGCGGATATAAACCTGCACGGGCCACGAGAAGCTCTGCGAGGAAGGTATTACCTTGTACGCCCAGAAGTAACCGTTCCAGCGGGAAATTCCGAAGAACAATGCGACCGTTGCTATCGTCGCCTTGCTCATGGGGATATACACCTTGGTAAGTATCTGCATTTCGGTGGCGCCGTCGATCCTTGCCGCCTCCTCTATTTCGGAGGGAACGCCCTCGAAGGCGTTTCTTAAAAGGATTATGTTGGTCGCGTTCATGCCCATCGCTAAAACTACCGTCCACTTGAGGTCGCTTATGCCTATATTTGCAAACACCTCGGCGGTGTTCATATAGTTCTGATACTGGGGAACTATACCTGCGGAGAACCACATTGTGAATACGAGGAAGAAGTTGAAGGCGCGCCTTGCCATAAGTCTCTTTTTGGAGAGAGCGTATGCGCCGAGTATGGAGTAGCCCAACGCCCATACCGTGCCGAAGAAGGTCAAAAACAGGGTGTTGGAGTAGTTTACCCAGAATACGTTATCCGTGATTACGGAGAGGAACGCCGTGCCCTGCACATCCACGGGAATTATGACGACCTTGCCGGCATTGAGCGCAGCGGACGAACTGAACGCAGCCGAAAGGGCATATATAAGAGGATATACGCAGATCAGTGCGAAAACTATGAGAATGAAATATGCAACTATCCGGAATATAAGCTCGGATTTTTCTGTTTTTCTTTTCATGGTTTACTCTTCCCCTCCTTAATACAGCGATACGTTGGAAGCTCTCTTCGCAACAGCGTTTGCGCCGAGCACGAGGATCATTCCTATTAAGTTATTGAGCATTTCGGCAGCGGTACCGAGAGCTTTGCCGCCGGAGATGTTGCCGTCGCCCGACCACTGGTTGGCAAGAGTTGAAACAACCTGCGCCACGGCGTAGTTGTCCTCGCCGTTAACGCCGTCGCCCAATAACAGGTATATCTTTTCGTAGCCTACGGAGAGAAGTCCGCCTATCTTCATTATGAGCATTATAACGACCGTCGAAAGGATCGAAGGAATTACGACGTATCTCATCTGCGCCATCTTGCCCGCGCCGTCTATCTGCGCAGCCTCGTATGACGTAGGCGAAACGGCTATTACCGCCGCGAAGAACACTATCGAGTCATAGCCCGCGTGCTCCCACAGGTCGGTGATTATGTAGATCGCCCTGTAGTATTGGGTTGTGAACACAAGACCGTTGTCGATAAGCGCCTTATCAGCGCCGAACGCTTTAAATATGGACGCCACAATACCTTCGCTCTGCTTTCCGTTAGCTGTGCCGCGGAAGAGAATGAGCGCAAGGGAGGTTACTATAACCGTCGAAAGGAACTTGGGCAGATATACGCAAACCTGCATTATAGAGCGTACAATGTTGGAGCGTACTTCATTGAAGAACAGCGCCAGAATTATGGGCGTGGGGAACCCGAACAAAAGCCCGTAGAACGCGGTTATGAACGTGTTCCTGAAAGCAAACCAGAATTCCGGGCTGAGCTGCTTATCGGTGAACAGCATCTGGAAATACCGCAAGCCTGCCCACGACATTGAATTGACGTGACCTGCCGCATCGCCGGTGGTAGGATCCTTGAAGCAGGCGGTCAACTCGTACATGGGCATGTACTTCCAAAGGAAATACACCAAAATCATGGGTACGAGCATCAGATAGAGACGCCAGTCTTTGAGGATCGTGAATCCGGCGGACTTCCATGTGTTCTTCTCAGCCTCGTCCCTTACCTGCTGGTCAGCCGACATCGAGTAGGTGCCGGTCGACTCGTCATAGACAAGGAAGTCGTCGCATTTGAGTTTGAACATTGAAATTTTTCCTCCATATCACTTAGTGTCTTAGTAATATACAAAAGCCTGAAGCTTATTGCCGAATTTTGAAGGAACGCGTTGCCGCGACCACATTATATAATATATACTTTGGAAAAGAGCTATTTGTCGTCCGGCTTTTTCAAAATACTTTCGCTATCGCTGCGGAAATATTTGAGCTCGTCCTCGCTGAGTTCGGTGTAGCCCTCCCACTTGTCCTCGTCGGCGGGTCTGCCCTTCTTCTGCTCCTCGAGTTCCAAGAGATACTCCTTCTGGTCTACGAGCATGCCGTCTATCCTGCGGACGACGAGCAGGGCTATCACCGCAAACGCGCCGCTCACAAGATCCCACGCGTTCTCGGCCATTACTCCGATGAAATCATATCCGAAGCATGCCGCCACGGCGCTCCTGCCGATAAACACCAAGATCACCGCCGCGACGGGATATATCAGCGTTAAATACCACCTGGAGAAGAGCTTTTTTTTGGGAATGAGCTTAAATATGAACCAACTTAAAAGCAGAAAAGCGTTGCCGACGGCGTAAATCACATACATTTGCGCCGTTGCACCGTATAATACACAATATAGAATCCCGTCCAAAACGGGAAAAAGCGAAGCAAACCAATTCCAGCGGACCAATACGATAAGGGATATCGCATACATCAGCGAAACAGTGAACAGCATATTCGAAAACCAGTGGTTCAGAGCCATATAATTTATCAACTCGAACAGCCCCATAATCACCAAAAACAGGAACAGATCCCAAAATTTATATTGGTTATAGGACAATCTCCCGAATATGTTTCTATTGCTCATAATTTTGTAAAGCTAAACAAAAATCGCCAAAACATAAGGATACATTTTTACATTTAGCTTACTCATTATAACATGGTCAATTTTAAAAATCAATACTTTTTTTATTGTTTCACAAAAAAAGTTGTGCTATAATGGGACCGTAAACAGAGGAGTTTTGTTATGCGAGAGCTGCATTTGGACGCAAGCGACAATTTGTCGGACATATTGAATAATCTGCATGAACCCGCCACCATATATTTGAAAAAGGGCGTCTACCGCCGGAAGACCCTTATAGAAGCCGACGACGTTACCCTGATAGGCGAGGAACGTGAAACAACTGTTATAACTTATGACGATTACGCGCGTAAAATTCACGCCGACGGGCAGGAATACAACACCTTCCGCACCTACACGGTGTGCGTCACGGGCGAGCGCGTTAAATTTAAAAATCTTACCATCGAAAACTCCAACACCGACCCCGCAGCCGTAGGGCAATGCGTGGCGCTCTCGGTAAATTCGAAGAGTTTTTCGGCTGAAAACGTCGACCTCAGGTCCACGCAGGACACGCTGTTTGTAGCACCGTTTCCCGACGACCTCGTGAACCGCTACCGCGGATTTATCCCCGAAAAACAGCTCTATATGGAAGGCGGCTCCCTCCACCTGTTTGAAAATTGCAGGATCTACGGCACGGTGGACTTTATTTTCGGCTGCGCCACGGCGCTTTTCAAAAGCTGCAAGCTTATATCCCTGCACGACACAAGGGGCCGCGGCTATGTCGCCGCTCCGGCGCATTCGCTGAAGCAGGAGCGCGGATTTGTTTTTTACGGCTGCGATTTTATTTCTGAGGGCGCGGGCGAGGGCGCCGTATTCCTTGCAAGACCCTGGAGAGACTTCGGCAAGTGCGAATTTATAGACTGCCGGCTGGGAACGCATATCGACCCGTCCCTCTACGACAAATGGAACGACACGCAAAGGGACAAAACGGCGAGGTTTGCACATTTCGGGCTTTCGGGCAGGGAAACAGCTCCCGTCCCGTGGAGCAAAAAGTTGTCCGCGGACGAGACTAATGAAATTATAAATACTTTCAAGGCGCGTTTTACGTCGGATTGATATGATTTTTTTGGAATAAGCGCGGTTTTTACCAATTCAAAAAATGCGGCGCCCGCAAAGGCTCCGCATTTTTTGTGAACATTGTATTTACAAAGTTAGCAACGGGTACTCCCACCTGCCCTTTCAGGGCACCCTCCCTCGTCGCCGCAAACTTAGGCTTTAAGCCGTTTGCTCTACGCGCAAACGGCAAGTTTGCCATGTTGCGGCTCCTCTTCCCAAAAATTTCGCTATGCTGCAATTTTCGGGAGCCCTGTGACTTGGCGACGGAAGAGGACGAGCGAGGTATTTCATCGCGCCTCGACCAGTCCACGAGGGGATTATTTCGCTTACCGCTACGCTCACGCTCAAAATGACAAGGCTTAATGAGCGGTGTAATTATTTACACTCCCCTCAGTCTCGCTTCGCTCGACAGCTCCACTCGCAAGCGAAGGGCGCCAAGGTGAACATTGCAATTACGAAGTTGGCAACGGGTTAGAAACGAGCAAGACAAGGAGCGTGCGGCTTTGCGACGGGGAGTGTACAAAGAAGTACATGACCCAAGCAAAACGCAAACGCGACACCGTATTGCGAAGTTTATCACCCGTTGGCGGGAGCTGAAACGAAAAAATGCGGAACCCGAAAAGGTTCCGCATTTTTTGTGAATTTTTAAAACCCGAAATATTCGGCGGCGTTGTTATAGCACACATCCTCCACAATCTTGCCGAGACGGGGAAGTTCGCACGCGGGGTATTGCCCGCTTTCCACAAGTCTGCCGAGCATCTGGCAGAGCAATCTTCTGTAGTACTCGTGGCGGGGATATGCGAGGAAGGAGCGGCTGTCGGTGAGCATGCCCACGGACTGCGCCACAAGCCCTACCTGCATCAGCGTTTCGAGGTTCTGGCGCATGCCGTCCTGCTGGTCGAGGAACCACCACGCCGTGCCGACCTGCACCCTGCCCTTCACGCCTTCCTTCTGGAAGCAGCCCGCAAGCACCGTTAAGGCATAGTTGTCGCGCGGGTTGAGGCAGTACAAAATCGTCTTGGGCAGATTGCCGTCCTTGTCTATCTCGCCGAGGAGCGCGGAGAGCTTTTCCATGTATACCGCGTCCTCTATTGCGTCGAAGCCGGTGTCGGGGCCTATCTTTTCGAGCATGCTCTTGGAGTTGTTTCTGAGCGCGCCGATATGATACTGCTGCACCCAGCCGTACTTTGCGTATTCCTTGGCAAGCGCGATGAGCACGTAACCCTTGTATTTATCCTGCTCTCCCACGGAGATATGCTCGCCCTTCATGCCCTTTAAGAAGATCTCGTTTGCCTCCTTGTAGGTCGCGGGGGCGTAGCAAACGACGTCCAGCGCGTGGTCGGAGAGCTTGGAGCCCATGGAATCGAAGAATTTGATCCTTTCGGCAAGCGCGTCGAGCAGATCCTGCAAGGACTTGATGGGTCTGCCCACTACTCCCGCAAGCTGGTCCACCCAGCTACGGAACCACGAGAGTTCTACGTTTATCGCCTTGTCGGGACGGAAGGCGGGGCGCACGCGCACTTTGAGCGTCTTGTCCTCGTTCATCTTCTTGTGCCACTCGAGGCTGTCCACGGGGTCGTCGGTGGTGCACACCGTCTTTACGTTGAACTTATACATCATCTCGCGGGCGGTGAGCGTTTCGAGAACCTTGTTCGCCTTTTCCCAGATCTTGGGCGCGTTTTCTTTATTTATAATGTCGTCTATGCCGAAATATCTGCGCATCTCGAGGTGCGACCAGTGATAGAGGGGATTGCCCACGAAATAGGGCATGCTCTCGGCGAACTGCATGAATTTTTTGTAGTCGTCGTCGGGCCCCGAAATGGAGTCCTCCCCGTAGCCCCTTGCGCGGAGGGCGCGCCACTTGTAGTGGTCGCCGTATCTGTCGCCCGCGCCCAGCCAGACCTCGGCGAGATTCCTGAACTTCTTGTCCTCGTAAATCTCCTTGGGCTGGAGGTGGCAGTGATAGTCTATTATGGGCATCTTCTCGGCGTGCTCGTGATAGAGCATTTTTGCCGTGTCGGTGTCGAGAAGGAAGTCCTTATCCATAAATTCTTTCATTACAAAGTTACCCCCGTTTTGAATATTGCTATTTCCTTGGTGTGGTTTAGCTCATTCTTCGCGGGTTTGCCGTTGGCAGTCTCCACCACGAGGTCGATGAGCTTTTCGAGCTGGGTGTCGAAATCGCTCTCGAGCACCGCGCCCGCGTTGAAATCTATCCAGTTTGCCTTGTTTTTGGCAAGGTCGGAGTTGGTGGCTATCTTGAGGGTGGGCACAAAGCCGCCGAAAGGCGTGCCGCGCCCCGTGGTGAACAGCACGAGGTGGCAACCAGCCGCAGCTATGTTGGTCACGGCGCACATATCGTTGCCGGGTCCGTTCAAAAGATTCAAGCCCTTGTGGGTCACAAAGCCGTCGTCGAAAACAACGTCCTCCACGGGACCCGAGCCCGATTTTTGGGTGCAACCGAGCGATTTATCCTCGAGCGTGGTTATGCCGCCCGCCTTGTTGCCGGGCGAGGGGTTTTCATAGACCTCCTGACCGTTTCTTATGAAATATTCCTTGAATTCGTTGATGAGCTTTACTACCTTTTGGAAGGTCGCCTCGTCCTTTGCCCTGTTCATGAGGAGTTGCTCCGCGCCGAACATTTCGGGCACCTCGGAGAGCACGGTCGTGCCGCCCGCGGCAACTATATAGTCCGAAAAACGTCCCACGAGCGGGTTTGCGGTTATGCCCGAAAGCCCGTCCGAACCGCCGCACTTCAAGCCCACTTTAAGACAGGAAATATCCTTTCCCACGCGCTTGTCGTGCTTTATCACTTCGGCTATCTCGTGCAGCTTTTCAACGCCCGCCGCTATCTCGTCCTCCACCTCCTGGCAGACGAGGAATTTTATTCTGCTCTCGTCCACGGGGCCCAAAGAGGCCTTAAAGGCGGACATCTGGTTGTTTTCACAGCCCAGACCGAGCACGAGCACGCCGCCCGCGTTGGGATGGCGCACTATCTTCTGCAGTATGAGTTTGGTTCTCTCGTGGTCGTCGCCGAGCTGGGAGCAGCCGTAGGGATGGGTGTATGTGAATACGCCGTCGTAGCCCTCCGTGCCGTACTTTTCCTTGAAGGTCTCCACAATGAGCTTAGCCTGACCGTTCACGCAGCCCACGGTGGGAATTACCCAAAGCTCGTTCCTTATGCCGACGTCGCCGTTTGCGCGTTCGTAAACGTTGACCTTGCGGGACTTTACGGGCTTTAAGTCGGTGGGTATTTTGTTATAGGTATATTCCAGCTCGCCCTTTAAATTGGTGTGCACGTTGTGGGTATGCACGTGCTCGCCCGCGGCTATACCCGCCGTCGCATAGGCGATGGGGTTGCCGTATTTTATTATATGTTCGCCCTTTTTGATGGGCTTCAACGCAAATTTATGACCCTTTGTGATGTCCTCAATGAGGGTCACTCCCTCGTGCAGTTCGCCCTTTTTAAGGTCGCGGAGAGCGACCGCCACATTGTCGAGCGGGTTTATGATTATTGTATTTTTAGCCATTTACAAATTCCTCTACCGCTGCTCTCATACCCTTGGTTTCGATTGCTTTAAGATATCCTGCAACCGTCTCCGCGATTTCGGGATGGATGGTGTTCATATCAATGTCCCACGCCTCCTTCCATGCGAGGACGTCGTGGGCGAGCTTTTTATAGTCTCCCTTGAAGCTTGCCCAGAGCTCCTTCCATTTTGCAAGGTATGCGGGGTCGTCGTTCAGGGCTATGTCCTGCTCTCCCCTCTTGCCCTTGTAGAACTCTACGAGCGCGGCAAAGGAGAAAAGAAGATGCTTCGGAAGGGTACCCTTTATCCTCACATAGTCCTCGAGCGTGGGCAGAAGCCTCGTCTTGAACTTCGTGGTGGAATTGAGGGCGATCGACATGAGCTCGTGGCGTATAAACGGGTTCTGATATCTCTCTATAACGCTGTTGGCAAATGCCGTCATCTGGTCCTGCGGAAGGGCTATGGTGGGGTTGACCTCGTCGAATACGAAGTCGCGCACATACTTGCCTATTACGGGGTCGTTCACCGATTCGCCCACGGTGTCGATGCCGCAAAGATATGCGACGGGCACCATGGCTGTGTGGGAGCCGTTCAGTATTTTTACCTTTCTCTGCTTATAGGGCTTGATATCGTCGGCAAATATGACGTTCAGCCCCGTGCTGTCGGCGGGGAGCACCTTTTGTATATAGGGCTCCTTTTTGAGCACCCAGAGGTGGAATATTTCGCCCTTTACGACGTTGTTGTCGATATATCCCGTCTCCTTTTGTATCTCCTCTATCTCGTTTTTGGGATAGCCGGGGACGATCCTGTCGACAAGCGTGGAGGTGAAGTGGTTCGCCGTATTGAGCCAGTCAATGAACTTCTTGTCCATTTTATTTATTTCCGCAAGCTCGTTGAGGCATCTTCTGAGTTCGTCGCCGTTGTTGTCGATAAGCTCGCAGGGAATGATGGCAAGTCCCTTGTCCGCTGCGCCATTGTAGTGGTCGTATCTCCTCTTCAGAAGCGCGAGAAGCTTGCCGGGGTAGCTCTTGGGGCAGACCGAAAAGTCGGTGTCCGAAGGGTCTACGGCAATGCCCGCCTCCGTCGTGTTGGATATTATTATCTGCAGATCGTCGCTCTCGCCGTATGCAAGATATTTTTCGTAGTCGGTGAAGGGATTTATGCAGTCGTTTATAACGTTTATAACGCGGCTGTTTTTAACCGTTTTGCCGCCGTCTATGCCCTCGAGCCTCAAAGTATACAGACCGTCCTGCTCGTTAAGCTCCTTCACTCTGCCGAAGGGCATGGGCTGAACCACCGCGACGCCGGCTTCTATGGCGCCCTTGTCGTTGAGGTCCTGCAATATCCATTCAATGAACGCGCGGAGGAAGTTGCCCTCGCCGAACTGCAGTATTTTGACCTTCCTTTCGGGCACGTCTTTGATTATTTTTTTGCTTAAAAGTTCCATAATTCATTGCTCCGGATCTTATTTTTTTATTGTTGCCGCTTTATGCGGCGCTTTAAAACGGGCAGGCGGAGATCAAAGCTGCGCCCGCCCTGCGCTTTAATGCCTTTCGAGCGAATTTTCCACTATCTGCTCGGTCTCCTGATCGAACACATAGGCTGCCTTGTAAGGCACGGCAAAGCTGAACCCGGAGCCCATTGCAGGCGTCTTGTGCGGGTTGACCTTGAGTATTACGTTTACGTCTCCCACATTCGCATATACGTTGGTAGTGTCGCCGAGAAGCTCGGTAAGATCTACCTGCGAATTTATGGTATAGTGGTCGGAGCCCTTAGGATCGAGCTCTATTGCCTCGGGACGGAAAGCGAATACGACCTTTCTGCCCTCGAGCGCCGCCACGTCGTTCACTATGGGCGTAAGGTCGAGCGAGAGCTCGCCGACCGTCAGTTTGCCGCCCTCAACGGTGCCCTTTATGAAGTTCATGGGAGGCTCGCCTATGAAGCCAGCGACGAAGAGGTTCCGGGGATAGAAATACAGCTCGAAGGGGGTGCCCACCTGCTGGATCCTGCCCGCGTTCATGACTACTATCCTGTCGGACATGGTCATTGCCTCTGTCTGGTCATGGGTAACGTAGATTGTGGTCGCGCCCACGGAGCGGTGGATCTGCTTTATCTCCGAACGCATGGTAACACGCTGCTTTGCGTCGAGGTTGGAGAGAGGTTCGTCCATAAGGAAGATATTAACCTTTCTTATCAGCGCGCGGCCTACCGCGACACGCTGGCACTGACCGCCGGAGAGCGCGCGGGGGAACCTGTCGAGATAGGGCTCGAGACCGAGAATTTTAGCGGTCGCCTGAACCTTTTCCTCGATAACGTCGGCGTCGATACCCTCGAGGGTAAGACCGAACGCAAGGTTTTCGTACACGGTGAGGTGAGGATAGAGCGCGTAGGACTGGAATACCATCGCTATTCCCCTCTCCCTCGAGGTCATCTGGTTGGCAAGCTTTCCGTCGATAAGGAACTCGCCCGCGGTGATATCCTCGAGTCCCGCAACCATTCTGAGGGTCGTGGACTTTCCGCAGCCGGATGAGCCTACAAGGCAGATGAACTCGCCGTCGTTGATTTCAAGGTTAAAGTCGTGCACGGCATGGAAACCGTTGGGATAAACCTTGTTTATGTTTTTGAATGTAAGTTGTGCCATTTTTATTTATTTCCCCTATATATTAATTTTTATTTTAGTTCACAAAATTCTCGGCAAGCCGTGGCAGCGTGTCGCTGCACCCAAGTTTCTTTATTGCGTTAATTCTTAACTTACATTATTGCAAGTCAAACGGGAATTAACACTCCCCTCAGTCTCGCTTCGCTCGACAGCTCCCCCCAGAGGAAGGAGCCAAGGTGGTTGGAAGCCGCCCGCTTTTCCTTGCCCTCTTCCGTTGCCGACGGAAGAGGGCAAGGTTGGGGGTGCGTTGCCCTTACGAAGTTTGCAAGCGCGCAGATACGAGCACTTTACAATTACGAAATTAGCAAGCGGTTAGAAGCGAGCAAGACTTTGCATTTACGAAGTCTGCAACGGGTCAGAAACGAGCAAGACAAGGAGCGCGAGCATTGGCAAGGGGAGCGTACATAGACGTACGTGACCCGCAGACAAGCGGAGCGCGCGCGAGGGCTTTGCCCGACGCTTTGGGTTAAAAGTTTTAGCTTGCCTAAAACTTTCCAAACACCGTATTGCGAAGTTTATCACCCGTTGGCGGGAACTACTTTAAATCTTTGGTCGCAATATTATCCATATCATCATACGTCTGGTTCTCCCCGCACATGCCCCATATAAAAGTGTAGTTGTGGGTGCCGACGCCGCTGTGGATGGACCAGCTCGGCGAAATGACCGCCTGTTCGTTGTGCATTATAATGTGGCGCGTTTCCTGCGGCTGTCCCATGAGGTGGATGACCGCCTCGCTTTCGGGAAGCTCGAAGTACATATATACCTCCATCCTCCTCTCGTGGGTGTGGCTCGGGAGGGTGTTCCACGCCGAACCGTCGGCTATCTCCGTCATTCCCATCGAGAGCTGGCAGCTTTGGCAAACGTCGCCTATTATAAATTGGTTTATGGTGCGCTTATTTATAGAGCTCGCGTCGCCGAGGTGTCTCTGCACGCAGTATCTCGTGCCCTCGGGGGGCTCCACTCCCTCCACGGGCTTTGTGATTTTAACGGTGGGATACGCCTTGTGCGCGGGGCTGGAGTTGATATAGAATTTTGCGGGGTTTTTGCGGTCGACCGAGGAAAATTCCACCTCTTTGGTCCCCAAGCCTACGTATATACCCTCCTTGTGTCCTATCTCCCATCTCTTGCCGTCGAGCGTTATTACGCCCGCGCCGCCGATGTTTATGACGCCCAGCTCCCGCCTTTCAAGGAAGTATGCCGTTGCAAGCTCCTTGCATGTGCCCAAAGAGAGGGTCTCCTTTACGGGCATTGCGCCGCCCGCTATAATTCTGTCCTGATGCGAATAGGTCAAAAGAATTTCATCCGCCTCGAACAGCTTTTCTATGAGATATTTTTCCCTCAGCTCCTTTGTGGTGTAGTGCTTGGAGTCGTCGGGATGGTTGGCATATCTCACGTCGAATTTAAGTTCTTTCATTTAAACTTGCTCCCATTTATTTTTTATAAATTCTGTGCATGGTATTATATCGTCGCCCGTCGTGCCCTCTAAAACGAGCACGGCGTTTTTGTCGTACGCCTTGATTTTGCCGAGAATTTTATCGAAATCGAACATTCCCTTGCCGGGCGCGACCTGCTTAAGCCTGCCGTCCTCGAACACGCAGTCCTTTATGTGGAAAACAACTATTTTTCCCGCAAAGGTCCTCAGTCCCTCGTCCAGAATGTCGAGATAGCTGAAATAGTTCGAGGCGTCGAGATAGTTATATATGTCGAAGATTATTCTGATATTGTCGGCGTTTATTGCGTCCACGGCGCGCTTCAAGGTCTTTACGTCGTAGCATACGTGCCCCGCCGCACCCTCCATGCCGACATATGCGTCTACGCTCCGCGCGTATTCCGCCAGCCCGCGGAAGGTGTCTATTACGGTGTTCAGCGCCTCTTCGGTGCGGTTCAAAGGATTATAGGTCCACTTGTCGTCGTTGAAGCTGCCCGTCTCCGAGCCGACTATGGGGCACCCCAAAAGGTGCGAATATTTTAAATATTCCTTAAAGACCGCCTTGCACCGCTCCACCTCTTGCTTGTCGGAGTGGACGGGGTTGAAGTAGGCGCCTATGAGCCCCACCTTTATGCCGTTCTCCGCAAGCGTTTTGCCTATACGTGTTGCGTTTTCCCCGTCAAGACCGCCCGGCGCGTACTTTATTTCGTCCATGAACTTGTACGCCACGAGCTGGACTGCGGAGATGCCCGAAGCATGCAGTTTATCCACCGCCGCGTCCAGCCCCTTTACGCCGAGGTCGTGCGTTCTGAAAGCTATTTGCATTATCTCTGAACGCGGCCCGAACCGTCGCCGCCGGCAAGAGCTTCTACTTCCTTTCTCGTTACAAGGTTGAAGTCGCCGGGGATGGTGTGTTTAAGAGCGGAAGCCGCAACGCCGAATTCAAGCGCAGCCTTCCAGTCCTTGCCGTCGAGGAAGCCGCAGATGGTGCCGCCCGCAAAACTGTCGCCGCCGCCAACGCGGTCTACGATGGGGCTTATGCGGTAGGTCTTTGAATGATAGAACTCGCCCGTCGCGCCGTTGTAGATGCAAGCCGACCAGCCGTTATCGGAAGCCGAGTGCGAAACGCGGAGGGAGGAAATTGCATATTTGAAGTGGAAATCGCGGGTCATCTGCTCGAAAATGGACTTGTAGCCCTCGAGCTCGAGTTCGCCGCTCGTAACGTTGGTCTTGCCGGGCTTATAGCCGAGAACAAGTTCCGCGTCCTCTTCGTTGCCGATGCACACGTCGACGTACTGCATGAGGTTCTTCATGACCTTCTGCGCCTTTTCGCTGGACCAGAGCTTCTTGCGGAAGTTGAGGTCGCAGGAGACGGTTACGCCGTGCTTTTTGGCTGCCTTCAACGCCTCCTCGGTCAAGAGGGCTGCCGCGTCGGAAACTGCGGGAGTGATGCCCGTAAAATGGAACCAGTCCGCACCCTCGAATATGGCGTCGAAATCAAAATCTGCCGCCGTCGCGGTGGAGATCGAGGAATGAGCCCTGTCGTAAACTACCTTGGAGGGTCTCATTGCCGCGCCCGTTTCGAGATAATAAATGCCCAGTCTTTCGCCGCACCTTGCGATGTGGTCTACCTCTACGCCGTATTTGCGCAGAGCCGCTATGGCGCACTCGCCTATCTCGTTGTCGGGAACGGCGGTTACGAACTCGGCTTTATGGCCGTAGTTTGCGCAGGATACCGCAACGTTTGCTTCACCGCCGCCGTAGTTGATGTCGAACTCGTCGGCCTGGATGAACTTTTCGTTGTTGGGTGTGGAAAGACGAAGCATTATTTCGCCCATGGTTACGATTTTTTTCATAATTTTTCTCCTCTAAATGATATTATGATTTTTTTATTTTGATTTTGGTTTCACAAAAATTTTCGTGCGGTTGCGCACACTCAAATTTTTCGTGATTTTGGGCGGCGCTGCCGCCCTTGCCGCCATTCTAAGGGCGCACATATTATATAATGGCGGCAATTCCCACTGCTGAGGCGCAGGTATGCGCAAATTGTGTGCGCTGGCGCAGGGAAACCCTGCTTGCGCCGTTTATTATTTATATTAGTTCACAAAAAGCTCGTGGCAGCGTGTCGCTGCACCCAAGTTTCTTTATTGCGTTGACTTTTGATTTACATTGTCACAAGTCAAACGGGAATTAACACTCCCCTCAGTCTCGCTTTGCTCGACAGCTCCCCTCGCAAGCGAAGGGCGCCAAGGTTGGGGGTGGCGGGTCTACCCCCGTGCCCTCTTCCGTCGCCGACGGGGGAGGGTGTCACGAAGTGACGGGTGGGAGTATGGCTTTTGTTTTTCCCTCCCCTCAGTCTCGCTTTGCTCGGCAGCTCCCCTCGCAAGCGAAGGGCGCCAAGGTTGGGGGTGGCGGGTCTACCCCGTGCCCTCTTCCGTCGCCGACGGGGGAGGGTGTCACGTAGTGACGGGTGGGAGAGGTGGTTTGCTTTTTATTACCCCCCTCCCATCACCCGCTACGCGGGAGCTTCCCCCCCAAGGGGGAAGAAGCCAAGGAAGAGTTGCTATTACGGAGTTATGCGGTGGGTAGAAGCGAGTTATGCAAGGCGCGCGAGGAAAACGTTAGCTTGCAACGGGTCAGAAACGAGCAAGACAAGGAGCGCGAGCATTGGCAAGGGGAGCGTACACAGACGTACGTGACCCGCTGACAAGCGGAGCGCGCGCGAGGGCTTTGCCCGACGCTTTGGGTTAAAAGTTTTAGCTTGCCTAAAACTTTCCAAACACCGTATTGCGAAGTTTATCACCCGTTGGCGGGAGCTATTTGCGGAGCACGAGATGCACGGCAAACCCCCCAAACTCATGC
Organism: uncultured Clostridia bacterium; assembly: GCA_947625865.1. Lineage (GTDB taxonomy): Bacteria > Bacillota > Clostridia > Christensenellales > Borkfalkiaceae > Coproplasma. The sequence goes on along the minus strand of CANQQD010000011.1, from coordinate 9,560 downwards.
TTCAAATACGCCACGTTCAAAATTCCCTCTGCGTTGTATTTGAAAGAGCTCTCGTCCGCCTCGAAGCCGCGGAGGCCAAGCTGATATACGGCGCGCTTCACAGAATTCGTGGCTATGGCTATGTGACCGTTCGCGCCCCTGCCGGGCTTTTTCATCATCTCCATATACGTTGCGGCGAACACCGAGCTATTGCCCACCTTTTTTGTGAATCCGAACGCCTTATCGAATTCGTCGGCAACGGACTCCGCCTCTGCGGGATCGGCGCAGTTAAGCCCCACGTGCACCATCTCGAAGCCGAGCATCCTGTCTATCGCCTCGCGGCAGAGCTTTGTTATGCCCGCCCAGTCGCCCGCTGCAAGCAGCTTTTCGGGAACTATCCAGCTTCCGCCGCAGCAAACGATCTTCTTATATGAGAGATAGCTGTTGAGATTGTCCGCGTTGACCCCGCCCGTAGGCATGAAGCGCATCGTGGTGTAGGGACCGCACACAGACTTTATATAGGGCAGCCCGCCCGCCTGCTCCGCGGGGAAGAATTTGGCAAAATCCAGCCCTAACTCCAAAGCCTGCTCTATTTCGCTCGCAGACGAAAGCCCGGGCGCGAAGGGTATGCCGCTTTCGAGGCAGTGCTTTACCACCTTGGGGTTCAGACCGGGAGCCACGCAGAACTTTGCGCCCGCGGCATATGCCGCGTCAGCCTGCTCGCAGGTCAAAACGGTGCCCGCGCCGACAAGCATGTCGGGATAAGCCTTTACCATGCGGCGGATGACCTCGTCTGCGCCCGCGGCGCGGAAGGTCACCTCGGCGCAGTTGATGCCGCCGTCGCGGAGCGCCTTTGCCAGAGCCTCGGCGTCCTCCACCCTGTCGAGTTTTATCACGGGTACTATGCCCACGTTGCCGAGCTCTTCTACCAGTGCATTGATCTTTTCTTTGACCGTCATTTTTTTCTCCTTACCGATTATTTTATCACGCTATACATTATAATAGTTAAATCAATACATTTCTATGCACAAAACGGACTGTTTGATATATTTTTCGGACATTACAAAAAACATCTCCGCAAACATTTTATATAAAAAATTGCATATACTGCGCATATAACGGGTAATTGCAGATAAGCGGCGCCAGAACGGCTGCCGCAATCTTTGATACGGAGGGGGCAAATTGGACTATCATTCTATGTCCGGCGCGGACGTTTTGAAGGAATTGCAGTCGGCGGAAAGCGGGCTCAGCGACAGTGAGGCGGCGGCGAGGCAGGAAAAATACGGCAAAAACGAGCTTGCCGCAAAGAAGAAAAAGCCTGCATTGGCGCGCTTTTTTGCTCAGTTTGCCGACGCCATGATAATAGTTCTGCTCGCTGCGGCGGCAATCTCCGCGGGATTTGCGGTCTACGGGCACATAGTCCGCGGGGAAAGCCTTGCCGGGCTGATAGACCCGGCGATAATACTGGCGATAGTGCTGATAAACGCCGCGATAGGGTTCGTGCAGGAAAACAAAGCCGAAAACGCGCTCGAGGCGCTGCGGGCGAAGAACATGCCGTACGCAAAAGTTATACGCGGCGGGGAGCAGCGACTCATACCCTCCGCGGAGCTGACCGTGGGCGATATAGTCGCGCTCGAGGCGGGCGACGTCGTGCCGGCGGACATGCGTCTTTTACAGACCGCCGCGCTGAAGATCGGGGAAGCCGCGCTCACAGGAGAATCCGTACCGAGCGAAAAGCATGCGGAAAAGACGGTGGACGCAGGGGCGGCTATCGGCGACAGGGAGAATATGGCATATCTCGGCGGAACGGTCGCCTACGGCAGGGGCAGGGGCGTGGTGTGCGCCGTGGGAATGGACACGGAGATGGGAAAAATAGCATACATGTTGCAAAATGCAAAGGACGACCCCTCTCCCCTGAACAGGCAGCTTGCCAAAACGGCTAAGATATTGTCCGTGATAGTCCTCGCCGTGGCGGCGGTGATCTTTACCGTTTCGATGGTACGCGACCCTTCCGCGTGGAGCGAGGCGTTCATGACCTCGGTAGCCATTGCCGTGGCGGCGATCCCCGAGGGACTGCCCGCCGTGGTCACGATCGTGCTTGCCATGGGCGTTCAGAAAATGTCAAAACGGAACGCCATAGTAAGAAACCTCTCGTCCGTGGAGACTTTGGGGTGCTGCGAAATAATCTGCTCGGATAAGACGGGCACGCTTACCCTCAACAGAATGACGGTCAAGGACGTATTCGTTCCCTCGGGAAACAAGAAGCTTTTAAAGGATATCCTCTGCCTCTGCAACGACGCCGTCGCGACAAAGGCGGGGCTCGCGGGCGACCCCACCGAAACGGCGCTCATAGCCTATGCCTTCGGCGAAAAAGGCGAGGGATATGTTGAGTTTTCCGAAAAAAACCGCCGCATAAACGAGTTGCCCTTCGACAGCGTGCGGAAGCTTATGACGACGGTGAACGCGCGTGAAAACGGCATATATTCCCACACAAAGGGCGCGCCGGACATTCTTTTATCGCGGTGCGACAGAATACTTACGGCGGAGGGCGTTAAAAAAATAACCGAAAGGGACATAGAAATGATACAAAACGCCAACGCAAAAATGGCAGGCGGCGCGCTCCGCGTGCTTGCGGCGGCGTACTGCGAGGGCGAGAGTTTAGAAGAGAAAGACCTGATATTCGTGGGGCTTGCGGGAATGATAGACCCGCCCCGTCCCGAGGTAAAGGCGGCGGTGGAAAAATGCCGCGCCGCGGGCATGAAGCCTTTGATGATAACGGGCGACCACCCCGCCACCGCAAAAGCGATTGCCGCGGAGCTCGGAATACTCCGCGACGGCGATCTCACCGCAACGGGCGCGGAACTCGACCGGATGACGGACGAACGGTTAAACGAAGATATAATGCGCTATTCGGTGTTTTCACGCGTCAGTCCCGAAAATAAAATAAGAATCGTAAAGGCGTTCCGCGCACAGGGCAAGGTGACGGCAATGACGGGCGACGGCGTGAACGACGCACCGTCAATAAAGGAAGCCGACATAGGCATAGGTATGGGGATAACGGGCACACAGGTATCAAAAGAGGCGGCGGACATGGTGCTCTCCGACGACAACTTCGCAACCATCGTGGACGCCGTGGAGGAGGGCAGGAAGATATATTCCAACATAACCAAGGCAATACAGTTTCTGCTTTCCGCGAACATTGCCGAGGTGCTGTGCCTTTTTATTGCCACCGTCATTCTGGGCGAGAGATTTTTGACGCCCGTAATGATACTGTGGGTCAATCTTATAACCGACTCCTTCCCCGCCCTCGCCCTCGGCACGGAAGCCGCCGAAAGGGACGTTATGAGCCTGCCGCCACGCAAAACGGGCAGATCGCTCTTTGCGGGAGCCATGGGCAGGGACATACTCATTCAGGGCGCGCTGCAGACCGGTCTTGTGCTTGCGGCGTATCTTATAGGCGAGCACGTTCTGGATACTTCGCACCACGAGGTTTCAATGACCATGGCGTTTGTGAGCCTGTGTTTTATACAGCTCTTCCACTCCTTCAATCTGCGCTCGCAGAAAAACGGCATTTTCAACAAGCGGATTTTTTCCAACAAATATTTGGATATATCCTTTGTTTTGGGAGCGGCTTTGACGGCTTTGGTGGTGGTTACGCCATTTTTTAACGGGATATTCCGCACCGCGCCCCTTGATTGGCGCGAATGGCTGACCTCGATAGGCGTGGCGTTTGCGATAATTCCGCTCGTGGAGCTGGAAAAGCCTGTCGTAAGACTTTTTGGCAAAAGAAAATAATTTTTCCTCACGCTCTCCCGCCGCAAACGTAACGCTTGACCTTAGTTTCTTAATTGTTTTCTTTGAGCCAGTCAAGCGGCGTGTCGCCGCGGGCGGGTTGTCCGTCGGACAACGTTAAATACTCGCTTCGCTTGTGCGAAATATTTGCTGCGCAAATGTTAAATATCGGCTCCGCCGATGTGAAATATTTTGCTTGCAAAATGTTGTGGTGAAAATTATTTACTCCCACCCGTCGACTACGTCGCCACCCTCCCTCGTCGCTGCAAACTTTGGCTTTAAGCCGTTTACTCTTCGCGCAAACGGCAAATTTGCCATGTTGCGGCTCCTCTTCCCAAAAATTTCGCTATGCTGCAATTTTCGGGAACCCTGTGATTGTCGACGGAAGATGGCACGGGAAAGCGGGTCGGCGACGGAAGATGGCGTTGTCCTTACGCCGTGTGAGAAATCTCGCGCTCCGCGACTCGAAATGACAAGGCTTAATGGGCGGGTTAAATTATTTACTCCCACCCGCCCTTTCAGGGCACCCTCCCCCGTTACCACGGAAGAGGGCAAGTTGTGGGGGTGGCGTTCGCCTCAGCTGAGGTGAATTTGCGCCATTATATAAAACGTGCGCCCTTTTATATGGCGGGCAGAGGGACGAGCGCGGAGTATTCAAAACAGCACAGTGCGCTGTTTTGCCGCGCGAGATGAGCCTGCGCAAAGAGAAAGGCGCAGGCGGTGACCGAACACGGCGTTGTCCTTACGCCGTGTGAGAAGCAGAGCCGCCAAAACTCACGAAAAAAGCAGACATCGTCGAATGTCTGCTTTTTTGTGAACTTTTTTATCTCCCCAGCCAGCCGCCGTCAACCGCCAGAGTAAACCCGTTCACATAGTCCGATGCCGCCGAAGCGAGGTACACTGCCGCGCCCTCCAAATCGGCGGGAGTGCCCCAGCGACCCGCGGGGATCCTTGCCAGAATGTCCGCCGAACGCTCCTCGTCCTGACGAAGCGCCTGCGTGTTGTTGGTCGCCATATATCCGGGGGCGATGGCGTTTACGTTTACGCCGTACTTCGCCCACTCGTTGGCGAGGCACATCGTCAGCGCCCGCACGCCCGACTTAGCCGCCGCATACGAGGGCACCCTTATGCCGCCCTGGAAGGAGAGCATAGAGGCTATATTTATTATCTTGCCGCCCGAGTGCTGCTTTATGAACTGCTGCCCCACAGCCTGCGTCAAAAAGAACACCGTTTTGAGGTTCACGTTCATGACCGAGTCCCAATTTTCCTCGGAAAACTCGATACTGTCCTGCCTTTTTATTATTCCCGCGTTGTTTACAAGGATATCTATCCTGCCGAATTTGGCGACCGCCTCCTCGATTATGCGGGGAATGACATCCGTCGTGCTTAAATCGGCGATGACGTTATAAAAATTTTCGCCGAGCATTTCGGCAGTTTCGGTCGAGGGGCGGCGGGATACTCCCACTACCTTTGCGCCCGCCTCGACGTACGCCTTGCAGATGCCCTGCCCCAGCCCCGTGTTGCTGCCCGTGACCAGAGCAACCTTGCCGTCAAGCTTAAATAGATCCAAAATCATTATATTTCCCTCCAAAACTGTTTTTAGCTTTAATATAATACAATATTTTTACTCTGTTTGCAAGCGCGAAATCAGATTTCTTTGTCGAAGCAGACGGTTTGGGCGGGGTCTATGCGGTAGACCTTGCCGCGGATCTCCAGCCAGACGGGGATAGCCGAGGGGTTATAGACCCGCTCGCCGTCCAGGGAAAAACGCAGCCGCCCGTAGGCTTCGGCGTAGTCGCGGATCTCTATGTTCGTGGCGTACCATATATCCTGCCTGCCGCCCAAAAGATCGCACACGTCCTCGATTTTTTGCCAGTTATTGTCGTCGTCGAACTCGTAGCTGTGACCCCAGATATACATAAGCCACGGCTCGCGGTTTTTAAATTCGTTTTCGGGCGCGCCCGCGGCGAATTTTTCGGCAAGCGGCAAAAGCTCCTCCTCGGTGTGGTGGCACGTAGGGTGCCATTCCAGAAAATTATCGGGCATGGAAAAGCTGTGCGTGGAGCGGGTCGTGCGGGCGTACGCAACGCCCAATTGCGGGAGTATGTTGAGTATTTCGGCGTTATAGCCGTTATACGCATACGCCATTCCGCGCACTATGCGCCCGAATTTGTTTTCGAGATACAGCCTGTTCTGCACAATTTCGTTTATCGCCTCGGGCAGGGGCACCTTGTTCAAAAATACGTGCCGTGCGCCGTGCAGGGCTATCTCGTGCGACCTGTTGTAAAAGGTGAGATAGGTCTGCTCCTCGTCCATTCTGTCGTGCCAGCGCTCGCAGCCGAACAGACGGCTGTTTAAATTAAAGGTGCCCTTCAAACCGTGCCTGTCCAAAATTTCTATGAGCCGCTTGTCCGCTTTGACGCCGTCGTCATAGCTGAACGTCAGCGCCTTCGACCTGCCCCCGGGAAAGCGCATATATTTTTCTTCGAACATCTGGCGAAACATTTTTAAGCCTCCTTATTCCCCTGAAAATTCCGCCTGTCAGCGGTTTACGGGCGTTACCCTGAAAAACTTAAACGTCGCGCTGCCCTTGGAAATGCTGTTCGCGCGGGCGTAAATGCCCATCTTTGCGCCTACCCATCTGCCCTTTGACGCGTAAAACTTTTTGGTGAACGCGCTGCCGCCGAAGGTATATTTTATGGCTAACCTGTGCCTCTCCTCATAGCGCGCGCTTATCTGGAAGGTGACATAGTCGTCCGGGTAGGGCTGGCTGCGGCACAGCGTTTCGTCCTCGGCCCCGCCTATGGAGCCCTTGCGGATCTCGAGATAATTCCTGCCCTCTATCCTCACAACGCAGATATAGGAATACTCCCTGCCGAACACCGTAAAACCGACCTCGTCGCCGTCGTTTACGAGATTTAATTTGCACTTGCATTTCACCGAAAAATTCCTGTACTGCACCTTCTGCATTATAAGCTGCGGCAGGTCCGAAAGAGCGGAACGCGCGTAGTATATACAGTTCAGCTTGAGCCCGTGCTTGAAGGAATACCAGTCGTCCTGCGGATTTGCGGGGGTCTGCCATACGGGCGAGAGCTTGTCGCCCGCAAAATTGTCGTTTGGGTCTATGGTATAGTCCGTCTTTATATCTACGGGATACTCCCCGCCCTCAACCGGTTCGCCCGCGATCAGGTCGTCTTCCACCCTGCCGAACAGAGGCCAGCCGTGCGCCCACGCGACGGGCTGGAGGTGCACCACCCTGCCGAACGGGCCCATGTCCTGAAAGTGCATGAACGCCCAGCGTCTGCCCTCGTCGTCAAGATCTATGAGCGCGCCCTGATGGGGACCGTTCACGTCGGTGTCGCCCTGAAGCATAACTATCTTGGGCTCGTAGGGACCGTATATCTTCTCCGAACGCAGGGCTACCTGCCAGCCGCACTGAAAGCCGCCGGCGGGCGCAAGAATATAAAAATATTTGCCTATCTTATGAAATTTGGGACCCTCTATCTTGGGGTTCATGTCGTGCCCGTCATATACAAAGGCGTATTTTTCGGCGGGGGTCTTCAAATCGGCGTCCGTCTCGAAAATGGCGAGCTTTGAGTTGAAGCCCGCGCGGCTCTTGGCAAAGGCGAACACCACAAAGCACTTGCCGTGCGCCCAGATGGGGCAGGGATCCTCGAAGCCCTTGCCGACGAGAAGAGGGCGCAAAAGCGACCACTTGCCGTACGGGTCGGAGGTTTCGGAGACGAAGATGCCCTCGTCCGGGAAGGGTATAAGGCAGTAGAACTTGCCGTCGTTATAGCGTATCGAGGGCGCCCATGCGCCGTCGCCGTGGCAGACCCTGTCGAACCTCTCGAACGGTATTTTGGGCAATACGTAGTTGATTATCTCCCACTCCACCAAATTTTTAGAGTGCAAAACGGGCACGCCCGGCACATGGTTGAACGAGGACGCCACCATATAGAAATCGTCGCCGACGCGTATGACGTCCGGGTCGGAGTAGTCTGCAAACAAAACGGGATTTTCGTAATTCATATCTTCACCTTAAAAAATTTCCAAAAACTGCCGGATATTATTTTAGCACCGTTTGTCAATCTTTTCAAGACTTTAACGGAATTTTGGCGCAAAAAGCCGGCGTAATAAGCTATAAAATATAAAAACGAAAAAGGTCTGGGGGGACGTTGTTGACAAAGCTTTCGCGGTGTGATAAAATTCAGGTGCTGAAAATATACAACGGAGGAAATTTTATGGCAAACAGAAATCCCTATGCGGGCACAAAGACGGAAAAGAACCTGTGGGAAGCCTTCGCGGGCGAATCGCAGGCGAGAAACAAATATACATACTTCGCTTCGGTGGCTAAAAAAGCAGGCTACGAGCAGATCGCCGAGCTCTTTTTAAAGACGGCCGAAAACGAAAAGGAGCACGCAAAGCTCTGGTTCAAAGCGCTCGGCGAGCTCGGGACGGTCGAAGAGAATTTACTCGCGGCGGCCGAGGGCGAAAACGCCGAATGGACGGATATGTACGAGAGAATGGCGCGCGAAGCCGACGAGGAGGGATTTACCGCACTTGCCGAGCAGTTCCGCGGCGTTGCCGCAATTGAAAAGGCGCATGAGGAGAGATACCGCGCGCTTTTGAAAAACATTGAAACAAAGCAGGTTTTCGAAAAGAGCGGCGTTATGGTTTGGGAATGCCGCAACTGCGGGCACATCGTAGTGGGCACCAAGGCGCCCGAGATCTGCCCCGTATGCAAGCACCCGCAGAGCTATTTTGAAGTTAAAAAGGAAAATTATTGAGCGGAAATAGCTATACAGAGCAACGAAAGCCGCCGCGGGGTTTTTGAAAACCCCGCGGCGGCTTGATTATCCCCGCGCTCCTCACAGCGTTAGGCAATATGGGGAAAACGCGCATATACTATATATTGTGGCGACAAAATCGCGCCGCAACTACTGAGAAAAATATTTGCCGAAATTATCAAATTTAATAAAAAATCGCTTGATTTTTAAAAATATATTTGGTATATTAATAAAGCGTTTGGGAGCTTAGCTCAGTTGGGAGAGCAACTGCCCTACAAGCAGTGGGTCACAGGTTCGAGCCCTGTAGCTCCCACCAAACCAAACAGTGCGGCTGATTATGCGGGAGTGGCTCAGTGGTAGAGCGTTACCTTGCCAAGGTAAATGTCGCGGGTTCGAATCTCGTCTCCCGCTCCATCGAAAAGCCGCGCTGTTTTTTTATAAGGCGTCATAGCCAAGTGGTAAGGCAAGGGTCTGCAAAACCCTGACTCCCCGGTTCAAATCCGGGTGGCGCCTCCATCGTCGCAATAAAGCGGCATTTTTAACAGGTTTTTTAGCAAAAACCTGTTATTTTTTGCGCTTTTTTGCTCCTCTTCCCACAAAAATACTGCGTATTTTTGCGGGAACCCTAATAATTTTTGCACTGTTTGGGGAGTAATTTGGGGAGTAAATTGGGACGAGCGCGGATTCCTCAAAACAGCACAGTGCGCTGTTTTGCCGCGCGAGATGAGTGAGCGCATCCGTCCCGCGCGTAAGGAGCGCAGCGACGGAATAGCGATTGTTCGCCATAGGCGCAATCGCGTCACGGTGTCGCACCGAAGGCGTTAGCCTTACCGAGGCGGCTGCTGTCCTTACAGCCGCCGAGAGCGCCGGCGCAAAAGCGTGGTTTTGCTTGCACTGTTAATTATTTTAAAGCCGTTTTAATAAAATATCGCTTATTTATGCTACGACAAAGTTGACTTTGTCCATTTCCTGCCGCATAAAATCGTCGCTGTAATGCAC
>CANQQD010000010.1 GCA_947625865.1 uncultured Clostridia bacterium | reverse complement strand
TCGCTTTGCTCGCGTTAAATACTCGCTACGCTCGCGCTAATGCTCGCTTTGCTCGCGTTAAATACTCGCTACGCTCGCGCTAATGCTCGCTTTGCTCGCGTTAAATACTCGCTACGCTCGCGCTAATGCTCGCTTTGCTCGCGTTAAATACTCGCTACGCTCGTGCGAAATATTTGCTGCGCAAATGTTAAATATCGGCTCCGCCGGTGTGAAATATTGCACTTTGTGCAATGTTGTGGTGAAGATTTGAGAAGTGCCACAGGCACAGATTCTTCGTCGGTCTGCGCCCTCCTCAGAATGACAGGTGGGTGTGCACCCCCTCGCCATCTTCCGTCACCGCTTTTCCTCGCCCTCTTCCGTCGCCAAGTCATAGGGTTCCCGAAAATTGTAGCATAGCGAAATTTTTGGGAAGAGGAGCCGCAACGTGGCAAACTTGCCGTTTGCTCTTCGCGCAAACGGCTTAAAGCCTAAGTTTGCGGCGACGAGGGAGGGTGTCACGAAGTGACGGGTGGGAGAGGTCGTTTGCTTTTTATTACCCCTCCCCTCAGTCTCGCTTCGCTCGACAGTCCCCCCAAAGGAAGGAGCCAAGGTGGGAATGTGCTGATTGACAGCTTTCTCACACGGCGCAAGGAATAACGCCGTGTTCGGGCACAGTAACACGATTGCGCCAAAGGCGAACAATCGCTATTCCGTCGCTTCGCTCCTTACGTGCGGGACGTTTGCGCTCACTCATCTCGCGCGGCAAAACAGCGCTACTAGGCTGTTTTGAGAAATCCACGCTCTCTCAAAAGGTGTAAGGACAACACCTTTTTCGGGCACCGCCTGCGCCTTTCTCTTTGCGCAGGCTCTTCTCGCTCTGCCGTTTCCCAGAGGGAACCCTCGGCAGGGTAGCGGCCGCAAACGGCCTCACACGGCACGCACAGCGCACAGTGCTGTGCTATGAAATGCCTCGCTCGTCCCCCCAAAGGAAGGAGCCAAGGTGGGAATGTGCTGATTGACAGTTCCCTCCCCTCTGTCATTCTGAGGAGGGCAGCGCCCTCGCCTTTGGCGAGAGAAGGCGTAGCCCGACGAAGAATCTGTCGCGCAGCGACTTTCGGTTTGGCGTTTCATCGAACTTCGCCCAATCCACGAGGGAATTACTCCGCGCTCTGCGATTTTGCCGTTTCCCGCAAGCGGGAATCCCCGGCTGGGCGTAACGCTTACGCGTTCGGTACGACGGTGCTCCTCCCCCACGCGGAATGACAGGACTTAACCGGCGCTGTAATTATTTAAAAAATTAAAAGCCGCTTGACCGGGGCAACCTTTCAAGCGGTTTTTTGATTTGAGATAAAGTTTGTCAAGAGCTAACGCAATTAAGATACTATGGTCAAGCGGAACGCCTGCCGCTTGAATAGCGCAAAAGTGTGTCATGAGATTAAGCAATTAAGATACTATGGTCAAGCGGAACGCTTGCCGCTATGTTTGAAGAGCGCAAAGATTTGTCAAGAGCCAACACAATTAAGATACTAAGGTCAAGCGGAACGCTTGCCGCTTGAATAGCGCAAAAGTGTGTTAAGAGCCAACGTAATTAAGATACTATGGTCAAGCGGAACGCCTGCCGCTTGAATAGCGCAAAAGTGTGTCATGAGATTAAGTAATTAAGATACTTGGCAGCGGAGCCACTCCGCAAGAAACTTGGCCGCGGAGCCACTCCGCCTGGAGGAAGTTTGCAATGCCTTCGGCGATTATTTCGGACATTTTATATATGATATTCAGCCGCGTTGCCGAAAACAGCGAGTAATTGAACACGGAGCGCTCGGCGACAATTCCCATAATGGAAATATCCCCGACCTTCGAGAGTTTTTTGTTTGCGCCGCTGCCCGGCTTTATGGCGCGCTTTGCGATTTTGATAAGTCCGATGTCCCCCGCGAGCCCGACGGCCGCGTCGACGGCAATGACCGGACAGCCGGGGTGGGTGAGCTTTAAAAACTCGTTCATATACTTCACTTCATGCGCGGTTATGGGCTTTGAAAGCGTACCGTACACATAGCAGCTCAGACCGGCGAGCTTTTCCTTAAGCTTTGTGCCGGTGACAGGACCCAAACTGTCGCCCACCGACAGATCGCTCCCGATGCACAGTACGACGGGAGCAAACTCCGAGCCGGCGACGTTCTTTTTTAATGACAGACAGATGCCGTCCGCCGCCAGCGAATTATATAGATTAAACGAATAGTCCATAAATAAACCTCTCAAGGTTTATTGACAGGAAAGCTTAAAATTATCCGTAAGCAGAAATCCCGCTCTACCATATTATGAATTTTCCCTGCGCTTAGGTTTTGGCAAGCCTCCGAAGCTTTAAAAAAGCCGCAGGAGGGTGAAGATAAAAATTGTTACGCGCCCCCCAAAAAATTTATGCGCCATGGCTACCCAAGCGCAAGTCCTTCTGCTCGGGTGCAAAATTTCCCATCTTCAAAAAATTATCAACATTTCATCCACATTCAAATAACAATTCCACAAGAGGAAAGAAGGCTTAAAGCGGCAAAAAGCAAAGAATTTTATCCACAAATCTACACAAAATAATAGAAATGCGCGCGCAAGCATAAAAGGACGGTCAAAACCAACGAAAAACTATCCACATTTTGTGCACTAAATGCAAAGAAATCCACAATTTTTCTGCCCGCAAAAAGCAGAAAAAGCCAAAAATTTATCCACAGTACCCAAAAATGCCCATTCTGTCGCGCTTAACGTTCCACGTGAAACTTTTTTAAGGCGAATTTATTTGGCGGTAAGTTTCACGTTAAACATTTTTTGAGGGTGTTTTGGGGTGGGCGCAACGAAAAATTTCCTCGCCGCTTTTGTGTTTTACGAACAATTAACGGGCAATTTTGCGAATGTGGTTGATAAATAAAAATTGTGTGATAAACGGCTTTTGGGGCTTTGAAATGCTTGAAAAGCGCGCGAATGTATGATAAAATTGATAATATCTTATTATATAGACCAAAATAAAGGAAAGGAGTAATATTTTGAGCAGAAAAGGCAAAATGGTGATGTGGGTGATAATCCTTGCGCTCGTCATCGCCGTGGTGGTCACTCTTGTGATGAATATGATGCCCCGGGCTATTTCCGTCGATTACAACGTATTTCAGGAATACGTTGAAAACGCCAGATACTTCGACGACGACGGCAAAGCCACCGACGTGAACGGAGTTCCCGAGGGCTACCAAATCAAGGATAATAAATGGATAAAGGAAACGGAGGACGGCAAAACCGAAGAGCTGATAGCCATTAAGCGCATACAGTTCGACGCCTACAAATATACGGGTTCGCGCCTCGATCCCGATAAGGGCTGGGTCCAGCAATACACCTGCTACGGTCCCTCGGTGTTCTCCTCGGAGAGCCTCAAGGACGACGCGATCCTGCAAAAATGGATGGGCTACGGGGTTGCGCTCAGCTTTGAAAATCCCAATTCGGGCAGCTGGTGGTCCACTGCGCTCACTATAGGTTCGCTCGTGCTCGTATGCGTTATATTCTTCTTCCTCATCCGCTCGACCATGGGCGGCAGGGGCGGCATCGCAAGCTTTGCAAAATCCAAGGCGAGCGTTACAACGAACATCCGCGTGCGCTTTACCGACGTTGCGGGCGCAGAGGAGGAGAAAGTTGAGCTTGCGGAGATAGTAGAATTTCTGCGCCAGCCCAAAAAATTCTCCGATTTGGGGGCGCGCGTGCCCAAGGGCGTGCTCTTGGTCGGCCCTCCCGGAACAGGTAAAACGCTGTTTGCAAAGGCGGTCGCCGGGGAAGCCGGCGTGCCCTTCTTCTCGGTTTCGGGCTCGGATTTCGTAGAAATGTATGTGGGCGTGGGCGCGTCGCGTGTGCGCGACCTATTTGATATGGCTAAGAAAAACCAGCCCTGCATAATCTTTATCGACGAAATAGACGCCGTGGGCCGCCAGCGTGGCGCAGGTCTCGGCGGCGGCAACGACGAGAGGGAGCAGACCTTAAACCAGATCCTCGTGCAGATGGACGGCTTCGAGTCCAACGAGGGTATAATAATAATGGCGGCTACAAACCGCGCAGACATTCTCGACCCCGCGCTTATGCGTCCGGGCAGATTCGACAGACAGATATATGTAAACCTTCCCGACGTGAAGGGCAGGGAGCAGATACTGAAGGTACACTCCAGAAACAAGCCGCTCGCACCCGACGTAAATTTCAAGACGGTAGCCAGAATGACGGCAGGCTTCTCGGGCGCAGACCTCGCCAATCTTTTAAACGAGGCGGCAATTTTGGCGGCGCGCGCCGGCAAAAAATTCATAACCAACACCGAGCTCTATGAGGGCATAAACAAGGTTCTGATGGGTCCCCAGAAGAAGAGTTGGGTCGTCACCGAGAGCGACAAGCGTATCACCGCCTACCACGAATCGGGTCACGCGATACTCGCAAGGCTCTGCGAGAACTGCGATCCCGTGCAGGAGGTCACAATAATCCCCCGCGGGAACGCCGCGGGCTACACGATGACCCGTCCAGACAGCGACGACATGCACCTCTCCAAGGCGAAGCTCAACGACGTTATATGCATGATGCTCGGCGGCAGGGTCGCAGAGGAAATAGTAATAAAGGACATTACGACGGGCGCGTCCAACGATTTAGAGAGGGTCACAGAAAATGCGAAGCGCATGGTAACCGAATGGGGCATGAGCGACAAACTGGGGCTTGTAACATACGGCTCCAACTCTCAAACGGTGTTCCTCGGCAAAGACATGGAGACGCACAACGCCTACTCCGAGGAGACGGCAAGAGCCATCGACGCGGAGATGAAATCCATTATAGAAACCGCGCATGCACGCGCGACCAAGCTTCTCACCGAAAACAGAGCGATCTTAGACAATATGGCGCGCGTTCTTATAGAGCGCGAGACAATATACACCGAAGAGGTGGATCTCCTCATGGAGGGCAAGAGCTACTCGGAGGTGATAGCCTACATGGACGAAAACGACTCGAAGAACAAGGAAAATCCCTTCAAACGCTATGAGGAAAAGAGCGAAAAGCCCTCAACTCCCTCAACTCCCGACGCCGTGAACAGAGATTTTTCGTCCGAGATAGAGGCGTCCCTTCCCAAGGCAGTTGAGAACAACGACGGCTCAAACGGCGGCGGTCCCGCGGAAGACGGGGATAAAAGCTGACGAAAGCCCGCGAAGATAAAATGTTTCTCGTGAAACTTTCAGGTGAGATATGGGTAAAATTATAGCTTTTTCAAACAAAAAGGGCGGCGTGGGCAAAACCACCACCGCCGTGAACATGGCTGCGTACTGTGCCGATATGGGCAAAAGGGTGCTGTTGGTGGATATTGATTCGCAGGGCAACGCAACCACGGGGCTGGGCTTTTCCAAGTCAGCGCTAAAAAAATCTACCTATAACGTTCTGGTCGAGGACGAAACGGTTGCGCAGAATATCCTGACGACGCAGGTCAAGCTTCTGGATATTCTGCCCGCAAACGTCGATCTGACGGGCGCAGAGGTGGATCTGGTCTATAAACGCTCCCGCGAGAAAATACTAAAGGACGCGCTGGCAAAAATAAGGGACGATTACGACTACATATTTATAGACTGCCCGCCCTCTTTGGGGCTTTTGACCATCAACGCGTGGGTGGCTTCGGACTCGGTAATCATTCCGCTGCAGGCGGAGTATTACGCCCTCGAGGGGGTGAGCCAGCTCATGAATACCATAAGCATGGTCAAGCAGCACCTGAACCCCGCCTTAAAGATAGAGGGAGTGGTGATAACCCTCTACGACGGCAGGGCGATAATCGCAAAGCAGATAGCGATGGAAATTAAAAAATTCTTTAAGGGAAAGGTTTACGAGATAATAATTCCACGCAACATAAGGCTCGCCGAGGCGCCCTCGCACGGGGAGCCCATAATGCTCTACGACCCCAAGTGCGTAGGCGCGCGTGCCTATAAGGCCTTGACCGAGGAATTTTTATCGAGGCAGGAATGACGGAAGAACTGAGACGGCTTTTGGAGGAGAAATTCGTTGCCGCGACGGTTGAGGCGGACGGAAAAACCTACAGGATCGAGCCGGAGATAAGCGTAAAATTTACAGACGGGGCGTTTGAAACGCGGGCGAGTTCCTTCAACGTGTCATGCGGCGGCAAAAAAGCCGTGTATAAGAGCTTTGGGCGGGTTTTAAAGGCTATAACAAGGCAAGACGGCGGGGAAATAAAAATCATTTCCGCAGGGGACTTTAAAACCTATGAGGAATATCTTGCCGACGAGCGGTTCAAAAATATCGATATGGCGGGGCTGCTTGAAAAATATTTGCCCATAGCCGACGAATTTTCGCTGACTGCGCCTTTTAATAAATATGACGGGGAGCACCCCTACGGGATATATAAATTGGGAGAGAGCGAAGCCGCGGAAGCCGCAAAAGGGATCGAAGAGGATGCAAAAAAGTCGGCTCTGGCGGCGTACCAACGCCTTACAGAGGGTCAAAGAAGGGAGTTGCCGCCCTTCGATATGCTCTATAGGGAGATCAAAGAGGAATACGCGCGCTTTGCCTCCGCCCGCGTAAAGCTTATGGAGGAGCACGGCGGACATGTGTTTTTCGGCGACGAATTTGGAAGGGGAAACGTAAAGTACTCAAAATACGAGGGGCTGCGGCAGGCGTACGGCGCGGTCGACTTTGAGGGCGCGTGCCTGTTTTCCCTCGGCAGGATGAAGGAAAATACGGAAACCCGCCCCAACGACTGGGAACTCGGGCTTGAGTACTACGCTCCGCTTAAGGGAGCTTTAAAAAGAATAGAGACGGGCTTTGTTTGGCACTGCACGGCTTCGGGGCAGCTTGCAAAAACGCTGTACTTTGAATTGAACGCCGAAAGCATAGGCTGGCTCAAAGGACTGGAAAGCGATTATGATATGCGCCTTCTTGAGGATTTAGCTTTTTATAGGGCGCACAGATGTGTGTTTTCTTCGTGCACCCACGAGGGATTTCACTGCGATTTAAGCGCAGAAAAATAAAATTTAACATCAGGCGCATAAAAAATTTTGAGGGCGCAAAGAAAAATATTACACCAATAAAACAGAAAAGAGGTAAAATTATGGCAAGAGGATTGGGAAAAGGATTGAACGATTTGATGAAGGAGACGGGCGCGGCATACGAGGAGGCGTACAGGCACCACGCCTTTGAGTTTACCGAGGAGGAGAGAAAGAACGCCGAGGAGATGGAGCTTAGCAAGATCTTTGCAAATCCCAACCAGCCCCGCAAGAACTTTGACGAGCAGTCGCTGAAGGAACTCGCCGATTCGATAAAAAAGCACGGCGTGATAATGCCCATAGTCGTGAACGACAACGGCGACGGTACATACATGGTAATTGCCGGCGAGCGCAGATTCCGCGCATGCAAGCTGGCGAACAAGGCTACGATACCCGTTGTCATAAGGAAGTATTCGGACAGGGAGATAAAAGAGATCTCGCTGATCGAAAATCTCCAGCGCGAGGATCTGAATCCCATAGAGGCCGCCACGGCAATGAAGCAGTTGATGGTCGATTATAAGCTCACGCAGGACGAGCTTGCCGAGCGTATCGGCAAGTCCAGACCGGCCGTCGCAAACACGTTGAGACTTTTGAATCTCTGCCCCGAGGTCATGATGATGGTCGCCGAGGGCAGGCTGTCGGCGGGGCATGCGAGGACTATCGTTCCGCTGCCTGCGGAGGATCAGCTCGAGTTTGCGCAGGACACCATAAAGAACCAATATTCGGTGCGCGAGCTCGAAAAAAAGGTGCGCGCCTATAACATTCCGCCCGAGGTTTTGGAGGAGAAGAAGAAAAAGAAGCGCGCGCTCGCGTCGGTGGAGCTGAAGCAACTCGTCGAGAGAATGAGGTTTGCCTTCCGCACGAAGGTCAGTCTCATAGGCACCGACACCAAGGGGCGCATCTATATAGATTATTATTCGCGCGACGATCTGGAGAGGATCTCCGAGATACTCGATATTATAGGAAAGCAGTGAAAGAGAGAGGGGTTCACCCCTCTCTCTTTCACTCTACCGGGCGGCGTGTATAAGCGTCGCATAACATTGTCGCGCTTACGTTTTGCTCAGGTCATGTACGTCTATGTACACTCCCCGTCGCAAAGCCGCACGCTCCTCGTTCTGCTCGCTTCTACCCGCCGCAGGACTTCGTAATAACAAATAATTGCTTTGCCCATTAAGCCTTGTCATTTTGAGCGAGGGCTTTGCCCGACGCCCTGCCGAGGGTTCCCGTTTACGGGAAACGGCAGAGCGATATGAGACCCGCTGAAAGCGGGCGATTGACCGAAATAATCCCCTCGTGGACTGGTCGAGGCTGTTTGAAACGCCAAACCCAAAGTCGCTACGCGACAGATTCTTCGGCTAACGCCTCTGCCGTTTCCCAAAGGGGAACCCTCGGCAGGGCGTCGGGCAAAGCCCTCGCGCAGAATGACAGTGAGGGGGAAGAGCAAGCACGCGCAGAATGACAGAGAGGGGGAGCGCACCCCCCAAACCTTGGCTTCTTTCCCCAATGGGGGGACGAGCGCGGAATTCTCAAAACAGCCTAGTAGCGCTGTTTTGCCGCGCGAGATGAGTGAGCGCATAGCGCAAGGCGCGAACGGTGCCCGAAAAAGGTGTTGTCCTTACACCTTTTGAGAGAGCGCGGAATTCTCAAAACAGCCTAGTAGCGCTGTTTTGCCGCGCGAGATGAGTGAGCGCAAACGTCCCGCGCGTAAGGAGCGAAGCGACGGAATAGCGATTGTTCGCCTTTGGCGCAATCGTGTTACTGTGCCCGAACACGGCGTTATTCCTTGCGCCGTGTGAGACAGCTGTCGAGCAAAGCGAGACTGAGGGGAGGAAAAACGGAACCCGTGCTCCCACCCGTCACTTCGTGACACCCTCCCCCGTTAACACGGAAGAGGGCAAGGGAAGATAGCAGCGATACGCTGTTTGACGTGTGGTAACCTTGTTAAGAGCTAACGCAATAAAGATACTGGGGTCAAGCGATACGCTTGCGGCGACACGCCGCCTCGTCGCCGCAAACTTAGGCTTTAAGCCGTTTGCGCGAAGAGCAAACGGCAAATTTGCCACGTTGCGGCTCCTCTTCCCAAAAATTTCGCTATGCTGCAATTTTCGGGAACCCTGTGGCTTGGCGACGGAAGATGGCGAGGGGCACTTCTGATAATCTTTACCACAACATTGCACGCAGTGCAATATTTCACATCGGCGGAGCCGATATTTAAAATGCGCAGCATATTTAACACGAGCGCAGCGAGTATTTATGTTGTCCGACGGACAACCCGCCCGCGGCGACACGCCGCCGCTTGACGTGAGCTAACATTCGTTAAGAGCTAACGCAATAAAGATACTGGGGTCAAGCGTTACGCTTGCTAATAGTCGGACTTTTCCTCGTTGGAGATGCCGCGGGTGCGGGTGGTGACGATATGATAGCGGTTCCTTCCGGTGATTTCGAACAGGCTGACGTCCTGCACGGACGTGGCAATCGCCCCCGAAACGTCGGCAAAGTACGCCGTCCTTCCCGCGCACATAATTATCGGCACACCGTAGAGGTATGAATACGCGCGGATCAGAAGAGGGGGTATATTGTCCCTTATCTCCTCCAAAATAACCACGACGGCGTTGCAGCCGCAGAGCGAGAGCGCTCCGAAAGTGTCGGGGAAGAGCAGATCGTTTTCTATGCAAAGCCCTATCTTGCAGCCGTTCACCCTGTAAAACCCCAGCCCGACGCCGCTTTTGAATTGCTCGCCGTCCAGAACATGGTTCATGTCGGAAATGCCGAGCAACTTGCCGCGGTCGGCAACAGCCACGGACTTCCTTACAAGCCCGCGGCTTATTGTTTTACAGCCGCAGACCACCCCGCAGCCGTACTTCTGCGAGAGCCTTGCCGCCTTTTCGAACTTTTCGCTGTCGCCCGTAAGCTCCTTTTCGAAGTCTACCTCGCCGAGCCCCCCGAACCCGAACACCGCCAAATCGCACTCGGGCAGCGGGAAATTCTCCGCTTCTCCCTCGCAAACCACGCTGAACACCATACTCTACATTGTATTTTCTCCGCGCGAAATATGTTAAAAAAGTTTTATGCGTAAAATTCCGTGCATAGAATATTGCAGTTGAGAGGTGTCATGTGAAAAAATTATTATGCTTGGCAATTGCCATCTGTTTTATCCTCGGCACGGCTGCGCTTGCCGCGTGCTCGGCGAAAAAGGAGCCGTGCTCCGCCTATGATATATCGGTAAGCTACGACAGCGAGGCGGGGACGCTTTCGGGAAGAGAGGAGTTCACATTTTATAATTCCTACGAAAACGAGCTGTCGGAGCTGAAATTCAATCTCTACGGCAACGCGTTCAGGGAGGGCGCAAGCTACAAGCCCGTGTCCGACAGCTTTAAAGCCCGCGCGTATTATGCGGGTGAGAGCTACGGTAAAATGGAAATTTCCGCAGTCGAAAACTGCGCAAGCTGGAGCGTGGGCGGCGAGGACGAAAATATTCTTATCGTAACCTTAAACGAGCCCGTTTATCCCGGCCAGAGCGTGCAGATAAACATAGATTACACCCTTGCCCTCGCGAAGATCAACCACCGCACGGGCATAACGGAAAATTGCGTGAACCTCGGCAATTTCTATCCCGTGCTCTGCGCCTACACCTCCGCAGGCTTTGTTGAGTGTCCCTATTATGTGTGCGGCGACCCCTTTGTTTCGGAGTGCGCAAACTACAGCGTGACGGCAGACGTCCCGGAGAGCTTCCAAATCGTCTCCAGCGGCGCCGAACAGAGCTCCTCCGTTGCCGACGGACGTCGGAAAACTCAATATGTATTGACAAATGCGCGCGATTTTGCCCTTGTGCTCTCGGAGAAACTCCAAACAAAGAGCGAGAATGTGGACGGCGTGGAAGTAATGTATTATTACGTTGACGGGGGCAACGCCGAAGCGGGGCTCAAGGCGGCGGCGGAGAGCCTCAGATATTTTTCGGAGACCTTCGGAAAGTACATATATCCCACCTATTCCGTTGTAGAAACGGGCTTTTGCTACGGCGGAATGGAATATCCCGCCCTCTCAATGATAGCCGAGGGACAGGAGATAAACGATGCGGTGTACACCGTGGTCCACGAAACGGCGCACCAGTGGTGGTATGCCATGGTCGGCAGCGACCAACTCACCTGCGGCTGGCAGGACGAGGGGCTTGCGGAGTACTCCACGCTGATGTTCTTCGAGAACAACCCGGACTACGGCTACACGCGTACGGCGATAGTCGATTCGGCAACACGCGCATACAGGGCGTTTTTCTCGGTATATAACCAGCTGAACGGCTCGGTGGATACAACGATGACGAGAAATCTCGGCGCATTTTCGGGGGAATTCGAATATACGAACATAGCCTACAACAAGTCGCTCATAATGTTCGACATGCTGAGAAAGGCGGTGGGCGACGGGAATTTCAAGTCCTGCTTAAGAAGCTATTTCGAAAAATACTCGGGCAAAATCGCGCCGGCGGAGGGGCTTATCTCGGCGTTCACCCCGTGCAGCAAGGACATGGAGGGACTTATAGCCTCCTTCCTCGGGGGTAAAATTCTCATTTGACGGCACAAAAAACTTGCCAAACAAAATATAATGATATATAATTGTTATTGAAAATCGAAATTTCGGAAATAATTATGGAAGATCCAAGTAATCAAACCAAAACTTAAAAACCGATCCGTACAAAAGAAGCCTTGTAAGTAAATTTGCACGGATCGCTTCCGTGCAAATTTTTTTATTTTTTACGGGAACGTGTTGAGTTTTTCCGTAAAAAGCGAGGTGCAGAATGGTAAAATATTTCGTAAACGGCGAGGGCGGCAAACTGAGGCAGACCACAGCCTACGCCAATGGCTGCTGGGTGGATATGGTCAACCCCACCGACGACGAGTGCGAGGAGGTATCCCTCTTTACGGGCGTGGGCGAGGATATGATAAAGGCTGCGCTGGATGAGGAGGAGAGCGCGCGCGCCGAGTTCGACGACGGCTGCAGCATGTTCATAATAGACTGTCCTGTCATAGAGGAGGGTGCGAGCGGCGACAGCTACACCACCCTGCCCCTCGGCATTATCTATAATAAGTCCGCAATAATCACCGTGTGCCTGAAGGGCAACACCGTGCTCAAGGACATAATTACGGGCAGGGAGCGGGTAAACTGTCTCGATCCCGTGCAGTTCACATTGATTTTTATGCTCGGCAACGCCAAGAGATTTTTGTACTGTCTGAAGCAGATAGACAGAAAAAACCACCGCATACAGGCGGAAATGGAGCGCACAATGCGCAATGCCGAGATAATCCAGCTGCTCGATCTGCAGAACGCGCTGGTATATTTTTCGACGTCCCTTTCCGCAAACGACCGTGTGCACGTAAAGCTTTCGCGGGCGGAGGCGGTGGCAAACCGCGAGGAACTGTCCGACCTGTCCGAGGACGTGTCAATAGAAACGCGGCAGGCGACAGAGACCTGTAATATCTACAAAAACATTCTCTCGGTCACGATGGACGCCTACGGTTCGGTGATCTCCAACAACTCAAACAACACGATGCGCAAGCTTACCATAATCACCATACTGCTTGCTGTGCCCACAATGATAGCGGGCTTTTGGGGAATGAACATGCCGGTGCCTTTCCAAAGCGGAGTTATGTTCTGGCAGACGGGCTGGTTCTGGCTGGTCATTGCCTGCACCGCCGTTTTGACAGTGCTCATAGCCGTGCTCATTCTGAAGGGCTCGCCTTTCCGCCGTTCGGGCGGCATAGGCAGGCGGCGCAAAAAGAAGGATAAGAGGGACTGAAAATGCCTATTTTGCAATACAGGTGCACATTTTGCAATAAAACGTTCGAGGAATTGGTGAAAAACCACGCCGACGAAGTGCTCTGCCCCGAGTGCAAAAGACCCGCCGAAAGAGTGTGGTGCGGCACGGTGTATTCGGCTACGGGCAAGCCGCAAAAGAGGTGCTCGGGACGCTGCGAGGGCTGCCCGGGCTGCAAATGACGCCGAAAAAAATTTTGCAAAAAAAAGCAATATACTATTGATTTCGCCGCAAAAAGGTTATATAATAGAAATATAATATACTTAGAATAATTTACTTGAGAGGTAAAATTCCAATGGGTTGGTTAACGAAAGTAACTTTAGGCCTTCAGAACTGGGCATGGCTCACCATTATTCTTGTGCTCGTCGTGCTGCTGATTATTATTGTGGTTCTCGCTGTGGTAAACAAGCGCAAGCATAACGGCAAGGATGAGGGCAAGGCGGAGCCCACGATATATGTGAACGTCGGCAAGGACAGCGCGGAGAAGATGGAAAATTCCGCGGTCACGGTGAAGGAGGAAAAGCCCGCCGAAACGCCCGCGCCCCGGGAAAAGTCCGCCGAAGTAAAGGAAGAGAAACCCGCGGAGCCCGGTGAGGAGCATGCCGAGCCGGTTGTCGTGGTTATGAAGGACGGAAAACAGGAAGAAAAGCCCGCCCCCGCAAAGGCGCAGAGCAAGTCTGTGAGCAGCACGGCGGCAAAGGAGGAAACAGTGAAAGAGAAGAAACAGCCCGAAAAGGCCCAGCCCGAAAAGAAGGAGCCCGCAAA
Source organism: uncultured Clostridia bacterium (assembly GCA_947625865.1). GTDB lineage: Bacteria > Bacillota > Clostridia > Christensenellales > Borkfalkiaceae > Coproplasma. The sequence goes on along the minus strand of CANQQD010000010.1, from coordinate 41,206 downwards.
AGTGCAGCCCGCTCCCGTAAAGAAGGAAGTTAAACCCGCTCCTGCGGCTAAGCCCGCGCCTGCGGCAAAACCCGCACCTGCGGCAAAGCCCGCACCTGCGGCTAAGCCCGCACCTGCGGCAAAAACCCAACCCGCGCCCGCGGCAAAAGAGCAGCCCGCTCCCGCAAAGCCGGCTACAAAGGTATATCACATATCCCTTAGAAAGTCGGACGGTATGTGGCAGGTAAAGGCGGCAGGCGCCGAAAAAGCCATAAAGCTTTTCAATACGCAGGCGGAGGCGATAGAGTACTGTAAGCCTCTGGCGGAGAACCAGGAAGCCAACATAATGATCCACAAGAAGGACGGCTCCTTCCGCAAGCTTACATATTGATATAGAATAAAATATTTTATAAGGGGTCCCGCGAAATTTCGCGGGACTCTTTGGTTGACTAAGCATAAAAAAGGGTATAAAATAACTGTTGAAAATCAAAAGCTGACTTGGAGGCAAGGTATGACAAAGATAGATATATTTTCGGGCTTTTTGGGCGCGGGCAAAACGACGCTCATTAAAAAGCTGATAAAGGAGGCTTATGCGGGCGAAAAGCTCGTTCTGATCGAAAACGAATTCGGCGAAATAGGCGTCGACGGCGGATTTCTCGCCGAGGCGGGCATAAAGATAAACGAGCTCAACTCGGGCTGCATCTGCTGTTCGCTCGTCGGCGATTTTGCAAAGGCGTTGAAAAAGGTGCAGGCCGAATACGCACCCGACAGGATACTCATAGAGCCCTCTGGCGTGGGCAAGCTCTCCGACGTAATACGCGCCGTGGCACAGGCGGGGCTTACGGACGCAAAAATAAACACGTTCTCGGCGGTAGTCGACGCGAACAAGTGCAGAATGTATATGAAAAACTTCGGCGAGTTTTTCAACGACCAGATAGAGACGGCGGCTTGTATAATCTTCTCGCACGCCGACGTGGCTTCCCCCGAAAAGCTGGCTCAGGCGGTGGAGCTTGTGCGCGGACGCAACGCCGCGGCGACAATAGTCACCACCCCCTGGAACGAGCTTTCCGGCAAGGATATTCTCGCCGCAATGGAGCATGCCGATACGCTGGAGAGCGAGCTTGAAGAGCTCATGCACAGCGTCCACGACGACCACGACGAGGATGACGAGGACGAGTGCTGCCACCATCACCACCATGACCACGACGAGGATGACGAGGACGAGTGCTGCCACCATCACCACCATGACCACGACGAGGGCGATGAGGATGAGTGCTGCCACCATGACCACGAGCACGAGCATGAGCACGAGCACGAGCACGAACACGAACACCACCATCATCATCACGCGGACGAGGTGTTCACGAGCTGGGGCGTGGAGACGGGCAAGACCTTTTCAAAGGACGGGCTAAAGGATATGCTTTCGCAGCTCTCCGACGCGGTGCGTTTCGGCACAATACTGCGCGCGAAGGGCATAGTTGCGGGAGATAACGGCAAGTGGATACACTTCGACTACGTGCCCGGAGAAACGGACGTCCGCGACGGCGCAGCCGCATACACGGGCAGGCTGTGCGTAATAGGCTCGAAGATCGACGAAGAGGAGCTCAAGGAGCTGTTCGGAGTTTAAATCGCAATACATATTGTTATTTTAAGGTAAAATTATGGACGAAATTTCCGTCTATCTGTTCCTCGGCTTTCTGGAGTCGGGCAAGACAAGGTTCATACAGGAAACGCTTGAAGACCCGCGCATGGAGAACGGCGAAAAGACCATGCTTTTAGTCTGCGAGGAGGGCGAGGAGGAGTACGACCCGCACGCCTTTCAGGTTAAAAACGTGGTAGTGGTCACGCTCGGCGGCGCAGAGGAGCTGACGAACGAAAATCTCGAGATGCTCACCCGTAAGCACAACCCGCAGCGCGTCATTGTGGAGTACAACGGCACATGGCTTTTGCAGCAGTTCTTCGACGCCATGCCCGAGAGCTGGGTCATTAACCAGATGATGACCTTTTTCGACGCTGGCACGTTTTTGAATTACAACAAAAACATGCGGCAGCTCGTGTTCGATAAAATACAAATGACGCAGATGGTGGTATTCAACCGCTTCAAGCCGCAGATGGACAAGACGGAGTTCCACAAGATCGTCCGCGGCGTCTCCCGCCGGCCGGACATAGTCTACGAGTTCGTGGGCGGGAAGGCCGAGTTTGACGACATAGAGGATCCGATGCCCTTCGATAAAAACGCGGAGCTCATTGAAATAGAGGACAGAGACTTTGCGTGGTTCTACCGCGACATGGCTGAAAATACCATGGACTACGTAGGAAAGCGGGTAAAATTCAAGGGAATGGCCGCGCTCTCCAAAAAGGTGCCGCAGGGATATATAGTTTTAGGCAGGCACATAATGACCTGCTGCGAGGCGGACATAGCCTACGACGGATTTGCTACGCGTGTCGGAGACACATCTAACATAAAGACGCGGGACTGGCTCACGGTGACCGCAAGGATAATTTATGAATATAATTCCGTCTACCGTGCCAAGGGTCCCGTGCTTGTAGCCGAAAAGGTGGAGAGGGCGGAGCAGCCAGAGCAGGTGGTGGTAACATATTATTAAAAGTATTCACAAAAATCTCGGGCGGTTGCGCGCCCTGCGATTTTTCGTGAGATTGTGGGGCTCTGCCCCACTTGCCGCGATTTATAAGTGCGCACATATAATATAATCGCGGCAATTCACCCCGCTGAGGCGAAAGGGTTCGCAAATTGGGGCTTGCTACGCAGGGGAACCCTGCTTGCAACGTAAATTATTTGGAAATGTTCACAAAAAAGCAGACATTCGGCGATGTCTGCTTTTTTGTTCAGCTCCCGCCAAGCGCGGATATACTTCGCATAACATTGTTGCCTTTGCGTTTTTGCTCAGTAAGGCTGTCGCCTTCGGTACGACATTTACGTTTAAGTAAACTCCTTTCGCAAAAGCCGCAGGCGCCTCGTTCTGCTCGTATCTGTGCGCTTGCTAACTTCGTAACTGCGGCTCCCGCAAAAGCACCCCTCAACCTTGGCTCCCTTCGCGTGCGAGGGGAGCTGTCGGGCGAAGCGAGACTGAGGGGAGTGTAAACAATTGCTCCGCTTATTAAACCATGTCATTTTGTGCGAGGGCTTTGCCTGCTGCTCTGCCGATGGTTCCCTTTGGGAAACGGCAGAACGATATGAGGCCCGCTGAAAGCGGGCGATTGAGTGAAAGTTCTCACACGGCGTAAGGACAACGCCGTGTTCGGTAAGGCTGTCGCCTTCGGTACGACACCGCTCGCGCGGACGAATGCGCTCGCTCATCTCGCGCGGCAAAACAGCGCACTGTGCTGTTTTGAGAAATCCGCGCTCGTCCCCTCGTGGACTGGTCGAGGTTGGATAAGACGAAAAACCAAAAGTCGCTACGCGACAGATTCTTCGTCGGGCTACACCCTCCTCAGAATGACAGAATAGGGGGGAGCGCGCTTGCAGACTTCGTAAGAGCAACGCTCTCCCACCCGCCCTTTCAGGGCACCCTCCCCCGTCGGTGACGGAAGAGGGCAAGGGTAGACCCGCTACCCCCAACCTTGGCTTCTTCCCCCAATGGGGGGGGGAAGCTCCCGCGTAGCGGGTGATGGGAGGGGTAATAAAAAGAGAGCTACCTCTCCCACCCGTCACTTCGTGACACCCTCCCTCGTCGCCGCAAACTTAGGCTTTAAGCCGTTTGCTCTACGCGCAAACGGCAAGTTTGCCATGTTGCGGCTCCTCTTCCCAAAAATTTCGCTATGCTGCAATTTTCGGGAACCCTGTGACTTGGCGACGGAAGAGGGCAAGGAGAGTGGCGCACAGCGAGCATTCTGCCCGGCGGACAACCTACACTTATCGACAAATTTAATAAAAATGTTGAATATCGCCCCGCAAATGCTTGACTGCGGGGCGTTTCGCGGTTATACTTTGTGGTAACGGCGGGTGTGGAGGATTCCGCGCTTGCAGTGGTCTTGGCCGCGGCTTGCCGCCGCGCAGAGGAGATATAATGTTATCCGTAATAACCGATTCATCAAGCAACATTCTGCCCGGGGAGGGCAAAGACCCGTATCTTGAGGTAATGCCGCTCACCATAATATTCGGCGGCGAGGAATACCGCGACGGGATAGACATAAAAACCGACGAATTTTATGAAAAACTCAAAACGTCCCGCGAATTTCCGCACACTGCGCAACTCAATTACGGGCAAATAGAGGAGGCGGTGGAGCGCGGGCTTGCAAGGGCGGACGAGGTGCTCATACTGCCCATATCCTCGGCGCTCTCTGGCTCATACCAGAGGTGTGCGGAGGTGGCGGAAAAACATAAAAACGTGTACGTCTGCGACACGAAGTGTACCACGGTCATGCTGAAAATGCTTGTTCTGGAGGCGCTTGAAAACCGCGAGAGGAGCGCGGCGGAGGTAATTGAAAAACTCAACACGTACCGCCAAAAAATCAAGCTGTGCGCGGTGCCGGACACTCTTACGTATCTTGCGAAGGGCGGCAGGATCTCGAGGGCGGCGGCAACGCTCGGCTCGGCGTTGCATATCAAGCCCGTGGTCACCGTCAACGACCGCGGCGAGGTGGCGTTGCTCTCAAAGCAGATAAGTATGTCGAGGAGCTTCGATTATATCTGCGGAATGGTGGAAAGGAGCAAAATCGACTATTCGAAGCCCGTGTATCTTTTATATTCAATGACTGACTCCAACGCCGTGACGCTTTCATCGAAGCTCGGCGTAAAATATACCGAAAAGTGCAATATATGTCCCGTTATCGGCGCGCACATAGGTCCCAACGCCGCAGGCATAGTATACTCGACAAAGTGACGTTGCAGCAGCGTGTCGCCGCAGCAACGTGACGTTGCATCCAAGTATCTTAAAAACAAAACCGCTTGGCAGCGTGACGCTGCAGCCAAGTATCTTAAAAACAAACCGCTTGACGAGCCGATAAAGCAAGTCAAGCGGTAATTTAATTAAGAAACCCGTCTGCGGCGACCCGCCGCTCAAGCGGTAATTTAATTAAGAAACTCGCGTGCGGAGGCACTCCGCTCAAGCGTTACGCTTACGCTTGACGAGAGCATAAGCTCGTCAAACGGTTAAGCAATTAAGAAACCCGTCTGCGGCGACCCGCCGCTCAAGCGGTAATTTAATTAAGAAACTCGCATGCGACGGTACTCCCACCCGTCACTTCGTGACACCCTCCCTCGTCGCCGCAAACTTAGGCTTTAAGCCGTTTGCTCTACGCGCAAACGGCAAGTTTGCCATGTTGCGGCTCCTCTTCCCAAAAATTTCGCTATGCTGCAATTTTCGGGAACCCTGTGACTTGGCGACGGAAGAGTGCAAGGAGTGTAGGGTGCAGAAAAACCACTTCTTTAATCTTCACCTCAACATTTTGCGGAGCAAAATATTTCACATCGGCGCAGCCGATATTTAACATTTGCGCAGCAAATATTTACCACGAGCGGAGCGAGTATTTAACACGCCGAAGGCGTATACTGCGCGAGCGGAGCGAGTATTTAACGTTGTCCTACATTAGGGCGCGGCCCTGCGCGGTTCCGATCACGGTGAAGAGCTGTATCTCCTGACCGGTCTTTGCGTCAACGTACACATAATAGTCGTTGTCGCCGTATATTCCGTAGAACTCCCATGCGAGCCTCTCGCCGCCGTCAACGGGTATCAGCGTAAGCCGCGAGGTCTTTATTTCGAGGTTCGTATTGAGTTTTTCTCTGGCTTCGGACTTGGAAAGGCTTGCCGAGGGTATATTTCTGTCCGTATGGTTCAGAACATAGCTCATAGCTTCCATACCCGTCACGATGCCGCGCTCTTCGCACACCTTTACCTTGACCATATCGCTGTAAACTATCACTCCGTCGTCCACGTATGCAAAGTTAAGGTTACACGTGGTGCCGTTTTCGCTCGTCCAGACGGCTTTCATGCCGTTGAATCCGAGGTCGGAGAGGAAGTCCTCCGCGATCGCCGTGCACCTCTCCACGGAGAAGTTCTTGTCCGAGCAATCCTTGTAGCTGTTGAATTCCACCACCTTGCCGCCGAGCTTCGAGAGCTGCGCCCACATGTCGCCGTCGTCGGTGGAGATCGTGACGTTATAGCACTGCAACTGCTGCGCGTTTACCTCGCCTGTGCAGCTGACGCCCGTCACGCCGTAGTCCGCAAAGTATTTCTGCGCCAGTTCCTCGGCTTTCGCCGCGGTTATTTCCTCTGCGCCCTCGATGTTCTTTGCGCTGACCTTATCGGTATTTTCCGCAAAGGGACCGTCGTGTATTTCGGCGGGCACCTCAACGGGAGTGTTTTCAATATCGTCGAACGCGACGTATATTATCCCGCCCGTATTTCCGCGGAGCATTTCGAGTATGTCGCCCTGACCCGCGGAGGAGGCAAGTCCGTTCACCGTCTCCTTGAGCTGCTTATTCGTCTCGTACATATAGTTGAGAGTTGCTATCTGGCTGTCGGTCAGGCTCTTGCCGCCCGCCACCGAATAAAGCATACCCTGCGCGCTGTCGCCCATCTTGTTCACGAACGACGTCATATTCTGCGTGAGCTGCGACTCTATGGGGAAGCGCTCTAAAATCGTTTCGGCCATCTCGCTTTCGACGGCTATATCCGATAAAAGCTTTACCTGCTCGTTTCTCGTGTTGGCGACGCGGGCTTTGGAAAGATTGGTGTCGAGATTATCTATCACGGAATTGAGCTCATACAGGCTCTCCGTATGGATGGAGGCCATGTCCGCCTGCATCCCGCCCGTGTACATCCAGCCGAAGGAAAGCATCGTGCCGAGGGCAAGGGTTATCACGCCTAAGCTTATGACCGCGGCAAGCCAGCCGCCGAAGCCGGGCGCGTGCCTCTTTTCGTTTTTGGCGGCGCGCTTTTCGGCGCGCACCTTCAGGCGGTGTTCGCGCCGTGCCTGTCTCTCGGCCGCAGCCGCCTCGCGCTTTGCCACCTTAGCCTCTATGCGGGCTTGCTTTTCGGCTCTCTTGCGCTCGATCCTCGCTTCTTTGGTCTCATGCCTGAGCATTTCCTTTCTCTCTCTGCGCGCCTCCTTTCTTTCGGCGCGCTTTTCCTTTAGAGCGGCTATCCTGTCCAGCCTCTTTTGCTTTGCGTCGAGCTTCTTTTCAAGTCTCTTCTGCTTTTTCTCTGCGCGCAGCTTCGCCTGCTCGAGCTTTTTTTGCTCTTTTGCTTCCTTTTTTGCCGTGCGCTTGTCGCTTACCGCTCTCGTCTTAGCCGTCTTTTTGGGCTGTTTTGCGGATACGTGTTGAGTTTTTTTGTCAGCCGCCGAGCCTGCGGTCACGGCTTTTGTGCTTGTTTTCTTTGTTCCGCTGCTCTTTGCGGGCTTTTTCCGTGTCAGTTTTTCCGCCTTTTCGGCGCCGCTTGAAGCTTGTTTTTTCTCCATATCTTACCCCCTAAATTGCGAAGACGTGCTTACCTATCGTGGTAACCGTCTCCCTGCCGAATATCCAACTGCTCGTAGCCACCGCGGGGTTGTAGTAATAAAGGCAACCGTAGGTGGGGTCCCAGCCGTTGATGGCGTCCTGCGCCGCGTTCATTGCGGTCTTGTCGGGCGAAAGATTGATCTGCCCGTCGGTGACAGCCGTGAATGCGTTGGACTGGTAAATAACTCCCGAGATCGTGTTGGGGAACTTCGAGGAGCGTACGCGGTTTAAAATTACCGCGCCTACAGCCACCTGTCCCTCGTAGCTCTCCCCGCGCGCCTCGGCATAGATGCATTTTGCCAGAAGATAGGTGTCCGAATTGGTGTAATTCGAGCCCGACGATCCCGACGAGCCCGAGCCCCCCTTGTCGAGGGCTTTTGCGGACTCGTTCATGCCCAGCGCCTCGAAGGTGGCTTTGCCGGCTATGCCGTCGGCGGTGAGCCCGTTCTTGCGCTGGAAATACCTCACGGCTTCGACTGTGGCTTTGCCGTAAATGCCGTCCACCGCGCCCGAATAGTAGCCCCACTGTTTCAAACGCCTCTGTAGTTCCTTTACTTCGCCGCCGCTTGCACCCTGCTTCAAAACAGCAGTCTGAACGTAAGGGGGCGCAGCGACTTCATCGCTTGTGTGTCCCATCTGGAACAGGGCGGTGGCGCAGCCTACTGCGGCAACCGCAACGCACGCCACACCCATTTTAAGTGCTTTTTTCATTTTTCCTCCTTGCCCGCAAACGGCGAGCGTATTTCTATGTCAAGCGGTCATTTATCGAAAAATTTCCGCACTATGTCGTAAATTGCCGAGCGGTAGCGCACGCTGCCGTTGCCCGAGGTAAAGCAGAGGGGCGGATACACCACGCACCACCAGTTGTCGCCCGTGCCCGAGCCGAGCTCTATAATGAGCGCGTCGTATATGCCCTCCTCCAAAGTGAGGTCGCCGTACACCCTCGTGGGGAACTTCTCCCTCTTGAGGCTCGCCCTCGAGGCATAGCCGAAGCCGTTTTTCTTTAACACGCGGTCGCAGACCTCCTCTATTTCGGGGAGGAGGGAAGTCAATATTTCCTCCGCCCTCTCCTTTGAGGTGCACTCTGCGGCGTAGGGCGTGAAAAATTTCACCACCTCGTCTTTGACCTCGTATTTCACCGTCTGGTCGGCTTCGCCGTTGGAGTTTGCCCGCACGTGTATTCTGAGGTATTCCGTCTCCGTCTGCGGCTTAGAGAACTCCGCCGCGCAAACTGCCGTTGCAATTATTATGATTAATACAAAAAAAACTATACAAAAATTTTTCATACCGCGGTTATTGCCGCCGGTGAATGAATTTATACGTTAATATCCGAAAAATTTATTTTTGCCGTCTGCGCAGGAAAAAGGCTCTTATATTCCTTCAGCTCCTCGTCCGTCGGGGTAACCACCTCGCCAGCGAATCTTTTTACGGCTATGTCCGCCTCGATTTTTATATCCCCGTACACCGCTTTGTTCCCCGCCGTAACGGAGAGACTGCCGTCTATATCCAATATAAGTCCCGCGCGCACGAACGCTCCGCCGCCGTCCGCCTCGAGATAGAGGTCCGCCTCAAATTCGTCGAATGACGCTAATTTCTCCGCACGGCTCAGCGTACAGCCGCAAATATCGGCAATGGCGGCGTAGAACGCATTGCTGTCTGCGGAAATTTTGAGCTTGAGACCGCTGCTCTCGTCCGCGTAAGCCTTCAGCCCGTATGCGTTCAAAATCTCTTCCGCGTCAAGGCTCGTTTTGGCGGCTGCGGCAAGAATGGGGAGGACGCATTTTGAAAGCACGTCCGCGGGCAGCATATATTTCCCCTTTTCGGGCAGCTTTAACGGCAGCCCGTCCGCGTCCGGAACGGAGAGGTAGAGGTTCCCGTCCTTTAAAAAGGCAGTAAATTTGTAGTCAGCGGCTATGTCGTTTATGCCCGCCGCCTCGCTTTTTTCTATCCGTCCGCTCAGCGTACGGCCCGAGCGCGCCTTTGCGCCCGTTTTGTTCTCCCCGCCGTCCGTGCCCCCGGAAGCCGCAACGTACTGCGTCTCGCCGCTTAAAACGAGGTCGCACGCAAAGAGCTTCGGAGCTTTTTCATTCTCTCCCGTGCGCGTGTCCGCCTGTATCTCTATTCTCTCTTCGATCATAAGCCCGAATGTCTCTTTGTCGGAGCCGCTTTCGGGTCCGTTTTGGTTGAACGTGTTGAGTTTTTCGTTGAGTTCAGCCGCCGTTATCTCTCTGTAATTGCCTGCGATCTCGCCGTTTGGCTTGCCGCCGCCGCAGGCGGCGAGCGCCAGCGCCCCGCACAACAGCGCGGCAGCCGCAACCGCCGAAAATTTTTTCATCTATCGCACCTCCGGCGGCATGCGCCGCCCGTTTACAGGCAGTATGTGCAAAACGTTTTTTTAAATTCCCGCTATTGACGGGGAGCGGAGGGCTTGCTATAATAGCGTACATGAAAAATTCACACCCTCGCGCCCGCAAGCTTTTGGAAGCCGTCCGCGGCGCTCTCTCCCATGAAAACCGCCTGTGCCGTCTGTGCGGGACAGAGATCTATGACGGAAGGTCATTCTGTCCCGATTGCTACGGCAAAATAGAGTTCAACGACGGCGAAAGCTGCCCTGTCTGCGGCAGAAAAACGAGCAAAAGCGAGATATGTATTGAGTGTAAGGCTCATCTGCCTGTGTATTCGAAAGCTGTTTCCGCCCTCGTGTACGGCGGAGTTTCCGCGCAGCTTATCATACTTTTCAAAAAGAGCCGCCCTTATCTTTACCGCTGGCTCGCGGAGGAAATGGCAAAAAAGCTGTCCGCGCTCCCGCAGCCCGACGGCATCGTGTTCGTGCCCATGACCCGCAAAGCCGAGCGCGACCGCGGCTACAACCAGTCGGGATTGCTCGCGGGCGAACTCTCGAGGCTGACGGGTATTCCGCTGATGGGCGGCGCGCTTGAAAAATATTCCGAAACGAAGGCGCAGAAGGGGCTTTCGCGCGAGGAGCGCATAACCAATCTCGGGCATTGCTTCAGGGCGGACAGATCGGTAAAGGGCAAAAAAATTCTCGTCGTGGACGACGTGACCACGACGGGAGCCACCCTTAACGCCGTTGCGGAGTGTCTCAAAAAGGCGGGAGCTGAGGAGGTGTATTGTGTGACCGCCGCCTCCGTCCCCTATTCTACCGAGCGGCGTGTATAAGCGTCGTTCTGCTGTGTTGCGCTGCGGCAACCTTCGGTCATTTACTTCAATGTAAACTCCCTCAGGTTATCCTCGCGCCTTGCATAACTCGCTTCTACCCACCGCGGGACTTCGTAATTGCAATTATCCTTGGCTTCTTCCCCCAACGGGGGGGGGAAGCTCCCGCGTAGCGGGTGATGGGAGGGGGGGGATAATAAAAAGCAAACGACCTCTCCCACCCGTCACTTCGTGACACCCTCCCCCGTCGGCGACGGAAGAGGGCGAGCGCGGAGTATTTAAAACAGCACAGTGCGCTGTTTTGCCGCGCGAAAAGAGTGAGCGCAAACGTCCCGCGCGAACGGTGCCCGAACACGGCGTTATTCCTTGCGCCGTGTGAGACAGGGAGTGTAGGGTGCAGAAAAACCACTTCTTATAATTTTCACCACAACATTTTGCGGAGCAAAATATTTCACATCGGCGGAGCCGATATTTAACATTTGCGCAGCAAATATTTCGCACGAGCGCAGCGAGTATTTAACGCGAGCAAAGCGAGCATTAGCGCGAGCGTAGCGAGTATTTAACGCGAGCAAAGCGAGCATTAGCGCGAGCGCAGCGAGTATTTAACGCGCCGCAAGGCGTATACGGCGCGAGCGCAGCGGGCATTAGCGCGGCGCTCCCGACCTTTACTATAATAAAAATTCATATAATTAGGAAATAAATACGCGCAAATATTCGAAACGGACGGCAATTTGCTTGCATAGGACCGTAAAGTGTGATATAATTTGTATAATTATACGACCGTTGCGCTGGAAAATAATAGAATTTTTATAATTTTATGCGCAGTAAAATTTTTACATAGAATATTTATAAATCAGACGGACTGTGTGGCTGTATGTTTAAAATTTTAACAGTTCGTAGGAACAGGACGAGGTATATATGAGAAAAACGATTATGGTTTTGCTTTCGGCGGCATTTGCCGTTTGTCTTTCGCTGGGACTGGCGGCGTGCGTTCCCGAAGGTCTTGCCGATCACCATTATTCCGCGGAGTGGTCCCACACCTTCACCGAGCACTATCACAAGTGCACCGATCCCGGCTGCGAGGCAAAGGGAAGCGCCGGCGCGCACGAATGGGAACTTGTGGAGGATATGATAGAGGAGCAACCCACCTGCGGCAATCCCGGCTGGGGAAGATATGTGTGCACGGTCTGCGGCGCGACCAAGAACGATACCATATCCGCGACGGGCGGGCACGACTATAAGCTGTTCATGGTCACCGAATCCGCCACCTGCAACAAAGAGGGCAACGAATTATGGCTCTGCTCTGTCTGCGGCAGCATGGAGAACCGCGTGACCCCCGCGACGGGAGAGCACGACTTTGAGGAGAATTGGACCTCGACGCCTGAGGGTCACTATCATGTGTGCAAAGTATGCGGCGGGCACGACGGGCTGGTTCCCCACAATGACGCCGAGCACGCAAGGCTGAACGAAATAGCCCCCTCCGGGCTCAACGATGGGGTAAGAAGATATATCTGCGAGTGCGGCTTTGTGGTAAAGACCGAAGCTATTCCCAACGAGACGGTCGCGGTGGACTTTAAAATAATCGCCTCCCGCAACAGCGACAGGCAATCGGTTCCCGTCACCGAGACGGAGGGGATAGACAAAAAGACGGGCAAGCCGGTGTTCGAAACGTATTTCTGGGCGGAGAACACATATCCGAATTCCGTTCCCGACAACGTCAGCCGCGCTTATACCGTATCATTCAATAACGCGGTGAATATAAAGGGCACCTCCGCCAGTCTGACCTACGCCGCAGGCGAAGCGGTGATGAAGGTATATCTCATAAACGAGTTTACAGGTCAACCGACGCCGTTGGATCTCACCGTGTCGGGGTACAGATTTTCGGGCGGGAATCCCCCCTTCACTCTCGGCATAAAGAATTACGATTCAAGAAACCCGGATAACAACATACACACCTTCTTGTTCGAATATTATACGATTTCCGGAGGAGAGGAAACGCTGAGGGCGCAGAGAAAGCTGCGCGTAACGGTGCTGAAGTACGGAGAAGAGGCTCCGTCCGCCCCTGTTTCGCTCTCCCGCGAGACGGCGTATATAGAGAAAAAGCGCGGGGACTGACGGACCCCAAGAGGATAAAATGGACGAAAATTTTAAAAGACTGAAAAAGAAATATATGCTGGGCGCGATAATCAAAAGCGCGCTCTGCGGGATCGCGGCGGGGCTTGCGGCGGCGGGGGCCATGCTCCTCGGCTTCAAGCTCGGCGGGATCAATATAAGCATATTATATTATGTGTTCGCCGGCGTGTGCGCGGCAGCGCTTGCGGGCGGATCGGTTTTTCTTTTGATCAAGCCGACCGACAAAAAGGTTGCGCGCTCCCTCGACGAGAGATACGGGCTGAACGAGCGCGCCCAGACCGCGCTTGCCTTCGGCGGCGAGAGCGGCACCATAGTTGAGATGCAGAGGGCCGATACCTACTCAAGGCTCTCGGGCATTTCCGTGCCCGCCGTAACCTTCGGCGGGATATGGAAGCCTCTCGTGGCGTTCGTGCTGTCCGCGGGCATAGCCGTTGCGGGCATAGCCGTGCCCGGGCGCATCCTTCCTGCGGACGGCGACATTCCCGAGGAGAACCGCCCCGCAGAGGTGACGGGCGCGCAGCGCATAAGGCTGGAGCAGCTTATCTCCGACGTGAACAGGAGCAACCTCGCCGCGGAGCTCAAAGCCCCCGTTGTGGGCGGGCTGGAGGAGCTCGGCGGAAAGCTCGGCGGGCAACTCACCAACGGACAACTGCGCTCGGCGGTGGAGGAGGTGAGGACCATCTCCCGCGAGACTATGGCGGGCGCGGCTACATATACAGCCGTTGCGGGACTGTATTCGGGCGGCGATTACGGCGATGTAAAAAACTTTGCCGAAGCCATCTCGGGCGGCGGCGACGCCTATCTCTACTACGACGCGTTGAGCTACGACGACACCGTGTCCTTTTATAACGATAAGATGTACGACGGGGTCGATACGGGGCTCAAGGTCAAATACAACCTGTTCAGGGCTGAATTTATTCCCGACGACGGAAGCGGGGAAGAGGGCGAGCCTGTTAAGACCGAAAGCGAACTTCTCACGGAGACAATTGTCACAATCGTGACCGTCGACGCTCTTCTCAACGCAGGGCTTGCCTCCGACGAGGGCGTTAAAAACAGCGCGCTCGGCGTGCTCGTTTCCGATTTTACAAAGCGGCTTGAGGCCGACGCGAGCGGTTCCCCCGACATGACCACCCTCCAGAACAGGCTCGACGACACGTTCGGCATCTATAAGATAGACTTTATAAACGAACTCAGCGTGCAGTCATACAACCTTTTGATGGGCAGATTTGTCCGCAACGCGCTGATCCAGATATTCCCCGGCCTCGGCTTTGAGCTCGAACTCGCCGTAACCAGACCCGCGGACGGCGGTACAGGCGGCATAGGCGGAGGCGGCGACGACAACGACCCGAGCGGCAGCGGCGGGGGCGGCAGCGGCGGGGGCGAGATGACCTACGGCTCCGCGGACGAGATATACGACCCGTTCACGGGCACCTACCGCAAGTACGGCGACGTGCTCGGCGAGTACTACGCAATAGTCCGCCAGTATCTGGACGGCGGCGAGCTGACCGACGAACAGAAGGCGGCTGTCAAGCTTTATTTCGACATTTTATACGGCACAACTGCCGGCAATTCATAAAAAACAGTGAGGAAAACAAAATGAAATTTTTCGGACAATCCAAAAACGACGCAACGAAAAACACCGAAGAGGTGACCGGCAGCGAGAACGTACAGGCGGAGAGCGGGGAGAACGCAGTTTTTGCCGAACCCGCGGCAGGCGAAGAGTCCGCAGCTTTCACAGAGCCTGCGGCAAGCGAAGAGTCTGCAGCTTTCACAGAGCCTGCGGCAAGCGAAGAGTCTGCAGCTTTTGACGGACCCGCAGTCGAAGAGTCCGCGGCTCCCGAGGAGACAGCGTCCGCCGGACCCGTTGAAGCCGGCGAAAAGTCGGAGAACGAGGAAAAGGTAAAGAGATTCAGCGAGGCTGTCACGAGGTTAAAGAGCGAGCTCAAAAAGGACGTCGTAGGCATGGAGGACGTTGTGGACAACGTGCTCTGCGCGATAGTCGCGGGCGGCAACGTGCTTTTGGAGGGCGTTCCCGGAGTAGGTAAAACGAGGCTTGTGCGCGCCCTCGGCAAGACCATGAGCCTGCCCTTCTCGCGCATACAGTTCACCCCCGACCTCATGCCCTCGGACGTGACGGGCACCAACGTTATAGAAAAGGACGAGAGCGGCAAAATGAACACCGTGTTCCAGCGCGGACCGATATTTGCCAACCTCGTGCTTGCCGACGAAATAAACCGTGCCACCCCCAAGACCCAGTCCGCCATGCTCGAGGTAATGCAGGAGCACAAGGTGACCGTGGCAAAACAGACATATAAGCTCGACGAGCCCTTCTTCGTGCTCGCCACCGAGAACCCCATAGAGCAGGACGGCACATATCCCCTGCCCGAGGCGCAGATGGACAGGTTTATGTTCAAACTTCTCGTAGGCTTCCCTTCCGAGGAGGATCTCGCCGACATAGTATCCATGACGCAGATAACCATGGACGAGACAGCCGACGCCGTAATAGACGGCGCCACCATTCTCGAGATGCGCGAGCTTGCAAAGAGCGTGCCCGTAATTGACGAGGTGCTCAAGTACACGGTAAATCTCGTCAGCAACACCCACCCCGAGCTGGAGAAGAGCTGCGCCTCCGCCAAAAAGTACGTGCGCTACGGCGCTTCGCCCCGTGCGGCGCAGGCTCTCATCACCTGCGCAAAGGTGCGCGCGCTGATGAACGGCAACTACAACGTATCCTATGCCGACATAAAGGCGCTGGCATATCCCGTTTTAAGACACAGGATAAAGCTGAATTATGCGGCTATAACCGATAAACTCACCATCGACGACGTAATAAAACTGATAATAAGCGAAACGAAATAATGAATTCTCTGGTAGTGAACGAGGAGCTTCTGGGAAAGATAGAGCTTTTGCAGACTCTCCTTAAAAACAATGTTGCGGGGCGTTTCGGCGGAAATCACCAGTCCAAGACCTTCGGGTCCTCGTGCGATTTTGCCGACTACCGCGAATATATGCCGGGCGACGATATAACCAAGATCGACTGGAATGTTTACGCGCGCTTCGAAAAGCTGTACTTAAAGCTCTATCTCGACGAGCGTCAGGTGCACACCCGCATATATATAGACGCCAGCCGCTCAATGACGTACGGCAAGGGCAAAAAGGATGAGCAGGCGCTTAAAATCGCCGCAGCCCTCGCCTATATTTCCGTATGCGAGATGGACAGGGTGTCCGTTTACGCCATCTGCGGCAACCGCGTGGAGGAGGTCATCTCCAACATGCTCGGGCGCGAGGCGTACTACGACAACATAGGTAAGCTGAACAACATAGTTTTCGACGGCGAGTGCAACATATCGGAGGCAATACTTCCCACCACGGTCGGCTACGGCGACGGGCTCTCCGTAATAATTTCCGATTTTCTTACCGAAAACGACTTCACCGCGGCGATAGACCACCTTGCCGGCAAGAAGAGGGATATTCTCTGCGTGCAGGTGCTCTCGAGGGAGGAACTGAACCCCAAGGTCCGCGGCAAGATGCACTTCTTCGACAGCGAGGATTCAAACAGATTCTACCGCAAGAACATAAACAAGGAGATAGTGAGGGCTTATAAGCAGGCGCTCGAATATGCCACGGGCAGGGTCCGCGATCTGTGCCTTTCGCGCAACGGCTACTACCTTCTCGCGCCCTCTCCCGATCCTTTGGACGAAATATTTTTGGATAAACTCGTATCCACGGGGGTACTTAAATGACCTTTTTATATCCCTTGGGATTTCTGGCGCTCCTCGGCATACCCGTGCTGATATTGATATATATAATCAAGAACAGATACACCGAGCAGACGATAGCCTCCACATATCTCTGGACGCTCAGCGAAAGATTTTTAAGGCGCCGCATCCCCATAAACAGGCTTACGGGTATTCTGAGCCTCATACTCCAGATCCTCGCCGTTATTCTGATAGCGCTCGTCGTGGCGCATCCCGTATTCACTCTGCCGGGCGCAGCCGAGGCGTATTGCTTTGTGCTGGACGGCTCGGGCAGCATGAACATAGTGCAGGACGGCTCCACCCGCTTCGACGCGGGCAGGGAGAAGATAAAGGATATTATAGGCAGCTCTGTCAAGGGCAGCACATACACCCTTATCTATGCGGGCAACACCACCGAGACCATCTTCGAGGGCTACAACGACAAGGAGCTTGCCATAGAGGCGGTGGACGAACTCGAGCGCGGCTTCAAAGCCGTGGGTCTTGGCGACGCGCTCGTGGAGGCTCAGAAGTACTTCAACGAAAACCCTCGCGCGCTGACCTATCTCGTGACCGATAAAATATACTCCGAGAGCAGCAACGTGAACATAATAAACGTCAACGGCGGCTCCGAAAACTACGCCATATCGGACGTGGATTATGCCTTTAAAGCCGACGGCTATCTCGAGATCAACGGCAATGCCGCCACGTACGGCAGCGCAGCCACGGTCACCGTCGAGCTGTGCTTCGACGGCGAAGACGAGGCATATGCCGAAAAAACCGTCGACCTTGTCCCCGGAAAGAAGCAGGCGTTCGATTTCAGAATAGAGATGAACGATTTCTCCTCCTTCGAGCTCAGGATAAGGGACGCAGACGACCTCCCCCTTGACAACTCTGTCACGATTTACAACGTAAAGCACGAGAACATGTCCCGCACTCTTCTCGTTTCGGACGGTCCCATATACCTGCGCGCGGCTCTCTCCGCGGCGGGCGCGACCCAGCTCGACGTAATGACGCCCGAGGAGTACGCGGCGTACGACGGGAATATAGGCTACGGGCTGTATATATTCGAAAACACCGTGCCCGACAAAACGCCGAGGGACGCGGCGGTGTGGTTTGTAAATCCCGACAAGAGCCCCGAGGGCGCGAATTTCAGCTTCCAGACGGACGTCGACGCGAGGGACGCGGCAAAGTATTCCACGTCCACCAAGACCACTGTGCAGAAGGTGCTTTCGGGCGTAAAGGAAAAGGACTTTCTCATTAAAAAATATGTAAAGCTGGGCACGGGCGGCGGCGACTTCACCATATACGCCACCTGCGACGGCAGCCCGCTCATATTTTCGGGCGCCAACGCATACGGCAACCGCGAGGTCGTGCTCGCTTTCAGCATGCGCGATTCGGCGTCGTTCACGCTCTCCATGGACTGCGTGACTCTCATAAGCAACCTCATGAACTATTCCTTTCCCGAGGTCGTCGACGCAACGTCCTATGTCTGCGGCGACATACTTCAGGTGAACATGATAGCGGGTTGCAACAGCATTAAAATAGTTTCCCCTTTCGGCAAGGAGAGCTATCCCGACACCAATACCACGGTGAGCGAGTACGAGCTCACCGAGGTCGGGGCATACAAGATATATCTTACCATGACCGACGGCACCGAGCGCGAGATAAACGTGTTTGCGGCTCTGCCCGAGGAGGAGCGCGCGCCTGTCGCCGAGGAAGAGGCGTTTCTCATCTCCGGCGCTCCCGAAAGCGGGGGTCTGCCGGGCGTATATGACGATCTTATGATAATATTTATAATTCTCGCCGTGGTAGTTGCGGCGGATTACGGGGTGTATTGCTATGAACAATATCAGCTTCGATAATGTCTGGATGCTGCTCATTGCAGCTCCGCTCGCCCTCGTATTCCTCGTGCCCTTCTTCATCTCGGTGCGGAAGGAGAACAGAAACGGCCATAACATAGCTTCCATAGCCATGCACCTTATTATGGCTGTGCTCATCGCCTTTGCCGCGGCGGGCACTACCTTTACAGCCGTTTTGACGGAGACTCAGGTCTATGTGGTCGCCGACGTATCCTATTCGGCGGACAAGAACCTCGACACGGTGGATATCTATATCAAAAATTTAAAGCTCCCCAAAAATTCCAGGATTGGGCTCGTGTGCTTCGGCAACGACTGCGAGGTAGTTTCGGAGCCCGTAAAGCAGTCCGATATCCCCAGCGTCAAAACGGCGCAGGTCGACAACAGCCAGACCAATATAGCCGAAGCCCTCGAATACACCGGCGAACTGTTCGACGACGGCGTAATAAAGCGCGTGGTGCTCATAACCGACGCAAAGCAGACCGACCAGAGCGATACCTATGCCATCCGCCGCGCGGTGGACGCCCTCGAAGCGCAGAACGTGCGCGTGGACGCCATATACCTCGACGACAACATCTCCGAAGAGGTGCGCGAGGTGCAGATAACGGACGTGGAATATACCAACACCGCCTACAAGGGCAGGGAGGAGATAGCCACGGTCACGGTGGAGTCCAGCTATGATACGGACGAAGCCACGCTCAACCTCTATAAGAACGGCGAGCTCTGCCGCAGCAGCGCTCCCGAACTCACGGCGGGCGCAAACGCGGTGGCTGTGCGCCTCGACACGGACGCGGCGGGCGTTTTCGACTATGAGCTGACCCTTTCCGCGCCCGAGGACAAGAGCGACAGGAACAACACATATACCTTCAGACAGGTCGTTTCGGACAGCATTAATATCCTCGCCGTCACGGGCGACTGGGGCACGGCCACGGCTATTCTCGAAAAATACGGCGGCAGATGCAATATAGATCTGTATGAAAACGCTTCAAACATCCGTCTCGAAAGGAAAGGCGAACTTGTGAACAGCTATGCCGGCAACGACAAAGTCCACATATACGACTTCCTGTCGGGAATGGACAGGGACAACGGATATATAGACGTAAGGGACGTGCCGTGGACGGTGGAGGAGCTTGCAAACTACGACGAAATAATTCTCGCCGACGTTGACATAACCGATTTTCTGAGCGCGGGCGAGTTCATAAACAACCTCGACACGGTCGTATCCACCTTCGGTAAAACGCTGACGACCTACGGCAACCTCGGCATACAGGAGAGCGACGACGAAAATCTTGCCGCGCTCGGCAGTATGCTCCCCGTGCAGTACGGCAAGAGCGACGACAGCCGCCTCTATGCGATAGTCATCGACTCCTCGTACAGCATGAATTACAACTCGCACTTTTTCGTGGCAAAACAGGTAGCCACCCGTCTTGCGGGGCTCCTCTCGGAGGGCGACCAGATCTGCGTGGTCACGTTCTACGGCGACGCGCGGCTCGTCGTCCAGCCCACCGACGCCTCCAACCAGGCGATAGTCACGCAGGCCATAAACGGTCTCGCCGTGCAGCAGGGCACAATGATAGGAAGCGGACTCAGAAGCGCGTATGATGTAATAAAGGATCTCGTGCCCTCATACAGCCAGACGCAGGTCATGCTGATTTCCGACGGCGCGACCTTCGAGGACGAAAGGGAGGAGAGCCACCAGAACAACCCCGTAAAGGTGGTGACCGAAATGTACGCCGCGCAGATAGCCACCTCCGTGTTCGACGTCGGCAGAAAGCAGAACGGTCTCGCCGAGCACGGGCAGTTGCTTGAAGCCATAGCGGCTGCGGGCGGCGGCAATTACTATGAGTCCGACAACAGCGAGAACCTGAGCGACGAGCTCTTCTCGCAGATAGCCGACGACGAGGTGGAATTCTCCTCCGAGCGCGAATCCAACGTCCGCGTGAACCGCGGCTCGGACGAGGTGCTCGGGGATATCGACGTAAGGGCTATCCCCCAGATCTCGGGCTTCATGCTTTCGAGGCAGAAGGCGAGCGCCACCACCGTTTTGCAGGCGGAGTACAAAAAAACCGAAAACTCCTCGGCAAGGGCGGTGCCCCTCTACAGCTATTGGGACTACGGCAACGGCAAGGTCAACTCCTTTACGAGCAGATTTGCCGGCGATTGGGTAAAGAACTGGAGCAGCGCGGGCGTGGACGGGATATTCCTGAACAACGTCCTCGAAACGGGGCTTCCCGAAGAGAAATTCAATTATCCCTTCGTGTTCAGCGTGGAGAAGGGGGAGGGCTACACGAGCGTTCGCTTAGTGCCCGCCACCACCCGCTTCAACGCCACGGCGACGGTGGAAATAACCAAGCCGGGCGGCGAAAAAATAAATGAAAGCTTCGCGTTCAACCAATACTACTATTACTATGACTTCGCCAGCGCCGAAGCGGGCGAATACGATATTTCGGTAACCTACAACTACTACGACATGGCCTACTCCGTATCGAGAAGGATAAGCATACCCTATACGGACGAATACAACGAATTTGCCTCCTACGATCCGTCGGTGCTCTACAGGGCGCTTAACGGCAGGGGCGAGGTCAGCGTCAACGGCGAGCTCGAGCTCGTAAATAAGGAGCAGGAGATGGGCACCTACGCCATCGCGCTCACAATACCTCTTCTTATAATCTGCGTTGCCCTCTATGTGGCGGATATAGTGGTCCGCAAGCTCAAGTGGAACGATGTCGTAAGCTTCTTCGGCGCCTTCAGAAAGAGCGGAGGTGAAAAGACATGAAAAAGCTTCTGGTCATAACTATTTGCGCAATTCTCGCAGCCGTGTTCTGCGCGGGCTGCAACGGCGTATATACGCCGCCCATATATACCGATCCGGACGTGGACGTAAATCCGGACGACCCGGGCACCGATCCCGGGCCCGAGACTCCCGAGGAGGGCTACACCTTCACGGTGAGCCTCATCGAGGGCGGAAAGCCCTACACCCCCACGCCCGACCAGAATATAAGGGCGCGCTGGGTCGGCGACGACGGCTACAGCTACGAGGCGGAGTTCAACACGCTGGGCGTTGCTTCACATTCGGGAATGGACGGCGATTTCCGCGTGACTCTCTCCAATATCCCCAAGGGCTACACCTACGACCCCAACGGCATCTATTCCAACAACAACCGCAGGAACGTGAACGTAGAACTCCTGCCCATAATCAGTCCGAGCGGCGGGCGCAAGGGCACCGAGCCCTATCAGGACGCCATAGTAATGACGCAGACGGGCACCTACCGCGCGACGGTAAGCAAAAAGGACGAGGGGCTCTGGTACAGGTTCGACCCCAAGCAGCCCGGGCTCTACTACGTCGAGTCGTGGGTGGACGTCTCCGCCAACGAGATAAACCCCAAGTTAGTAAGATATTCCGGCTCCTCAGCCTACATCAACATGTCCGATTACGAGGACTGTGACAGCGGCGGCTCCGCTTCCACGTTCACCAAGAATTTCAGAATGGTGGTCAACTGCGCCAAGGATTATGTGGGCAACGTATGGTGGTTCAGGCTCTATGCCGACTGCGTGTCGGAGGAGCTCTATCCCGCCACGGTCGATTTTACGATATCCTATCAGGGCGAGGCTACCAACCCCGACGGCGAGACGGTCGTAATAACCGCCAACGGACCGTTTGCGGACGGCGTTGACGAGGGGGACCAATTTTTCGGCTTTGCGGGAGCGAATGTGAATCTCGACGATTACGGCAAGCAGATAGGTCTCGGCGACGACGGTTTTTATCACATGTACAGCACCGAAACGGGAAAATACGACGGCGCCACCGTTTACGTTAAGCTCACCACGCCGACATATATATTTGAGTATTACAATGCCGGCTTCGGCGAGGAGCCGCTGGACGACGCCTTCCTTCACTGCGATTATTTCCACCCCGAATGGGAGGGGCATCTGCACTCCTTCCCCCTGAGGCTGGGCATCGGCACCTATCAGACCGCAGAGTTCTTTTACAAGGACTATCACTCCTTTATTTCCGAATACACGGGCTACGACGACACGGGTGAAAAGACGGCTGAAGGTCACTGCAACTCCGACGGCGCGCATCCCGTGAACGAGGAGCTGAAAACCTTTTTGTATGAATACGCCAAGAACTCGCCGCAAACTCCCTTCTTCAAGGACGGCGACGGCGTGGGCGAGATCATGGGCGTGGACGCCTCCGAGCAGTACATGTGGCTGTTCGCCTGCGGAATATATCAATAAACCTACAGAGGTAAATATATGAAATTCAAAAAAACAAGTATTATTTTTCTCAGCGCCGTATGCGCCGCGCTCATGGCTTTGGGGCTTGCGGCATGCGGCGGCAATAACAACGCTCCCACGCTCGCCTCTCCCGTCATAAGCCATGACGGCAGGCTTATCGAGTGGGAAGCGGTGGAGGGCGCCACGGGCTACGAGGTGCTTGAAAACGGCGCGTCCGTGGGAACGGTGGAGGAGCCCTCCTATACGATAGCGCAGTCTGCGGGCGGTGAATATTCCTACACCGTCAAGGCAACGGGCGAGGGCGGCGCAATAAGCGGAGAGTCCAACGCCCTGTCCCTTACCGTTCTTTCTGCGCCCGTCATAAGCCTTTCCAACGACACTATAAGCTGGGCAAAGGTCGAAGGCGCGTCCTACTATCAGGTCTATATAGGCGAAACGAAGTATAAGCGCTACGGCGCAACTACCGTGAGCAGCAAAATAGATTCCACCAAGCTCGCCCCGGGCTTGTACACATGCACGGTCGTTGCCGAGGGCAAGGACGACGTTTTAGACAGCGTCCATTCAAACGGCATCGAATACAAAACGCCCCTGCCCGTGACCGTGAACGCACCCGCAGATTACACGGGCAGCGTAACGGTAAAGATCTACAGCGGTTCGACGGAGGTCGGCAGCCGGACGGTCACGCTTACAGCGGGAACGGGCACGGCGGAATTTGACTTAGGGGTAGGCAACTATGTCGTAAAAACCACCGTTGACGACGGATATGTAGCCGCGTGGGAGTATATCACCGAGGCTAACCCCGGAGCGACCGTAACAATAATTAAAAAGACGGATGAAAACACGCTCGCTGTGGGCGAAAACACCGTAACCGTGCCTGCGGCGACGGGAGAGGACGGCGAAGCCGTAATGCATCTCGTGTATATAGCCCAAAAGAAGGGCATACACTCCATTGTCGGCAGCGAGGGCGACAGCTACGCCATAGCCCTGAAGGGCAGGACGGTGGTAGCGCCCGCAAGCGGGATAGAGATAGGCAATTTCGAGGCTGAGGACGGCGAGCCGCTCGTGTTTACGATAACGGGCGCGGGCGAACACACCTTTGAGCTGGCGGATAGTGACATTCCCCATCCCATAAAGCTCAGCCCCTACTATGTCGTAGACGACCAGCAGGACTATCCCGAGGTACAGGCAAACATATTCACCACGTCATGCACGGGCGTAATAAGCATCACCGAAGCGGATACCTATACCTTCTTCTTCACCACGGCAACGCTGGGCGGGCGCACGGTGACCATAACGGTGAACGGACATGATTATGTGTTCAACGGCGACGTCAACCAACAGGAAATAGCCCTTGAGGCGGGCGAGACCACCATAAAGGTAAAGGTGGAGGGCACAAACGCCGACGGCTTGAATGTTGCTATGTATGTGTTTAACGGGGAAATCTACCAGACTTATCCTCCCGAAAGCGGATTATAAGCGTCGCATAACATTGTTGCGCTGCGGCAACCTTCGGTTATTTACCATTTAGTAAACTCCCTCAGGTTATCCTCGCGCGCCTCGTTCTGCTCGCTTCTAACCGCTTGCAGACTACGTAATAACAAAGTTCACAAAAAATCGCGGAGCCATTGCGGGCTCCGCGATTTTTTGTGATTTTTGGCGGCTCTGTTTCTCACACGGCGGTGTCCTTACGCCGTGTGAGACAGCTTGCGAACGCTCCCTCCAACCTTGGCGCCCTTCGCTTGCGAGGGGAGCTGTCGCCGTAGGCGACTGAGGGGAGTAAAAAACAAAAAGCATACTCCCACCCGTCACTTCGTGACACCCTCCCCCGTCGGCGACGGAAGAGGGCAAGGAGCGGAGGGTATAGAAAAACCCATTTCTCATAATCTGCACCACAACATTGCACAAAGTGCAATATTTCACATCGGCGAAGCCGATATTTAACATTTGCGCAGCAAATATTTAAAATGCGCAGCATATTTAACGCGAGCGAAGAGAGCCTGTGGCGGCGCTCCCACCCGTCACTTCGTGACACCCTCCCCCGTCGGCGACGGAAGAGGGCAAGGAGTGGAGGGTATAGAAAAACCCATTTCTTATAATCTTCACCACAACATTGCACAAAGTGCAATATTTCACATCGGCGAAGCCGATATTTAACATTTGCGCAGCAAATATTTAAAATGCGCAGCATATTTAACGCGCTGCAAGGCGTATTTAACGCGAGCGCAGCGAGTATTTAACGTTGTCCGCAGGACAACCCGCAAGCGTCACGCTGCCCGGTAAACCTCGGGCATGTCGTCCACATATCTCCAGTGCTGTGCGTCCTGCTCGGTCGTGCTGTAGAAATATACGTGTCCGCTTCCAAATTCCGCATTGCCGGGAGAGCCGGGGTCTATAGTTACCGACGCCCAGCTTTCGGCGGTGCCGTTGTATAAAATTTTATGTTCCCTGCCGTCGTCGTTTGAAGAATATCCCAAAACGGCTGTTCCCAAACTCGTTAGCCCCGATCCCAGCACCATGGCTTTAATATCTTCGCAATAACCAAAGGCGGTGTGCCCTATAATCGTTATGCTGTCGCCGAGAATGACCGTCTCAAGGTTATACATATGCATAAACGCGTTGTCGGCGATCCTGTTTCCGCCGGTGACCTTTACATATTTGAGAACAGCGGGCACAAAGTCTCCGTTTTTCTGGTCGTTGTCGGCATACCCGGACGCGCCGAACAGATATCCGAAGTGCGATTTTTCCACGCTTCCGCTGCCAATGCCGCTATCGCCCCCGGTCTCGACGCGGGACGGCTCCGTTGTTTTGAGATTTGCAAGCTCCCTCGTGGCTCCCACAAAGGGAATAGTCATTTTTTCAAGCGCCGTGCAGTGCAAAAATACGTTTTCGCCGAACGAATCGACGGTGTCGGGCACGGTTATCTGCTTTAACGCCGAGCACTCCGCAAACGCCGAACTCTCTATGGTCTGAACGCTGCGCAAATTTACCGAGGAGAGCGCCGAGCAACTCCGGAACACGCCCTCGCCTATCGTCTTTACGCCCGCGCCGATATCCACCGCCGCAAGCGCGGAGCAGTTATAAAAGGCGTGATAGGAAATTTTGGTTACGCTGTCGGGCACGGTAAATGCGGAAAGTCCCACGCAACCCTCGAACACGCTGTCCTCAAGCGCCGAAAGCGTGCAGCCCTCGGCAAATATTATTGCCCTGAGATTGGTGCAACTTCTGAACGCGCTCTTGCCTATAGTAGTCACGCTCGCGGGTATTCTCACGCTCATTATGCCCGTGCATGCGCTGAACGCGCTGTCGCCTATGGTCGTCACGCTGCCCGCTATGTTCACGCTCTCTATCTCGGTGTGCCCGTTGAAGGCGTTCTCGGCAATTGCCGTCACGGGCAGGTCGCCGAAGGAGTTGGGAATAACGAGCCCTTTGAGCTCCGCGTCCTCCTTTATGCCGGTGACGGTATAGTAGCTGCCGTCCTCGCTCTTTTGGAATGTAAGCCCCGAATTATCGGCGGGATTGCCGGGATAGTCCGGATCGGTCTTGTGCGCAAGCTGGTCGAGCTGTTCGGGCGTGAGCACGTCGCTTCCCTGTACGGCGTTTCCGCCGCCGCTGCCGCATGCGGCAAGCCCCAAGGTGAGGCAAAGTCCGGCTACGCCCGTAAGGAGCGCGGTGATGATTTTGCGTTTCATTTATACTTCCTCAAACTGAATAATTATTTGAATTACCTGAATATTTTTATTATATCACATTTATTTTCTTTTATCAAGCGATTGAGAGGGCAAATATATTATATACTGTCCGCGCGTGCGCATTATAATCAGAGTTGACAGCAAGCCTTCTTTTTTGTATAATCGTTGTAAAAAGGAGTACTTATGAAAAAGGCAATTATTTCTTTTGCGGTAGCGGCGCTGGCGCTCGCGTTTGCGTTCGGTTTTGCGGCGTGCGGAGGTGCAAAGGAGTCGGGCGGGACGACGTACAGATCCGAATATCTTATAGATTATGTCGGCGGCAAAGCATATTTAAAGAGTGAAAGCGTCGCGGACGGCTCGCCTCAGACCAAAAGGGAAGAAGTGTACGCCGTTGCGGAAGGCGGCAGCGTAAAAAAATATACGTATTCCGAATATTATGATACGGGCGAGTACTATTGGAGCGTACATACGCAGGATTACGGCGCCGCCGGAGAGGCGATAGCGCAGATCGGAACGCAGTACCCCCTGTCGCAAATTCTGCCCGTAAGCTATGAATACGCCGCAACGGCGGGCGCTGCAACGGTAAAAGGGAAGATAGAGGATCTGTTTGCGGCATTCGTCTACGACAGCTCATCTGATACGTACTCCGCAAAACTCACTCAAAATCCCGGCACGGAGTGGGCGGAGACCGAAACTTATAAAATTTCCTTTAAGGACGGAAAGGTTAATAAAATATCGTGGGGAGGGGCGACCTTGACCTTGGACTACGGCGAAGTTTCCATAGAGGTTCCCCGTGAGGCGCTGGACGCCGACCACGGCACATAAGCGCATTTTTATCATTTTCGGGCAACGTAACGCGAAAAACAGCTTTTAAAGGCTGTGAGTATGCCCGCGGGCGGAAAAAGTCCGCCCGCGGGCAATAATTTTGTCCGAAGGGTTTACATATGACTTGACATGTGTAAAGCTTTACTATATACTTTCAGGTAATTATTTTTTATAGAACAGGGCAGTCGCCATGAAAAACTTTTACGATGTATTGATTGTGGGGACGGGTGTTGCGGGCCTGAACTGCGCGCTGCACCTGCCCGTGGATAAGCAGGTCGCCGTACTCTGCAAGGACACGCCCGACCGCTCGGACAGCTATCTCGCGCAGGGCGGAATATGCCGCTTGCAGGGCAGGGAGGACTTCGAGGGCTACTTCGCCGACACAATGCGCGCGGGGCACTCCGAGAACGACCCCGCCGCGGTGGAATGTATGATAAACTCCTCCGAGGAGATAGTGGACGAGCTCGTCTCCATAGGCGTGGACTTCGCCCGCAATCCGGACGGCACGCTGGCGGTCACGCGCGAGGGCGGACATTCGAGAAGCCGCATTTGCTTTCACGAGGACTGCACGGGCAAGGAGATAACCGAAAAGCTGCTCGCCCGCGTGCAAAAGCTGAAGAACGTGACAATAATCCCCGAAACCACCATGCTCGACCTCATAGAGAGCGGCAACGAGTGCTACGGGCTTGTGGTCATGGATAACAAAACGCGCAGGGTGTTCCCCGTGTTTTCCGACTATACGGTGCTTGCGTGCGGCGGCATAGGCGGGATATTCACGCACAGCACAAACTTCCGTCTTTTGACGGGCGACGGGCTGGCTGTGTGTTTAAAGCACGGCGTAGCCATAGACCATATCAATTATATACAGATCCACCCCACGACTCTCTACACCAAAAGCCGCGCGGGCAGGAGCTTTTTGATCTCCGAGTCGGTGCGCGGCGAGGGTGCGGTGCTGCTGGACAAAAATTATAAAAGATTCACCGACGAGCTCCAGCCCCGCGACGTCGTGACGGCGGCTATATACAGGCAGATGGAAAAGGACAAAACGGACTTCGTCTGGCTGGATATGCGCCCCATACCGGGCGAAGAGCTCAGGGCGCACTTCCCGTCCATAGTGGAAAAATGCGCAAAGGAGGGGTATGACGTGTTCACGGAGTGCATACCCGTCGTGCCCGCGCAGCACTACTTTATGGGCGGCATACGGAGCGATCTGGAGGGCAAGACCACAATGGAGCGGCTCTACGCCGTGGGCGAGACCTGCTGCAACGGCGTGCACGGCGCGAACAGGCTGGCTTCCAACTCGCTTTTGGAGAGCCTGCTCTTTGCAAAGAGGGCTGCGCTCGACATATCGGCAAAATACACCCCCGCAGACTCCGCGGCGGCGAAGAACGCGGAGGCGGCAATTGATTTCGGGGAATACTCGGACCCCGAAAAGCTGCTTGAAAATTACAGACAGACGGTAAAAGACGCTATAAAGGAGGCGGAAAATGATAAACCCCATTTCGGCTGTGCTTAACGCCGACGAACTTATAAAAATGGCTTTAAAGGAGGATATCCCCAACGAGGACGTGAGCACCAACGCCGTAATGCCCGGATATAAAAAGGGCTCCGTGCAGCTCATATGCAAGCAGGACGGCGTCATCTGCGGTCTGGAGGTGTTCGAACGCACCTTTAAAATTCTGGACGGCGGGACGGAGGTAAAAGCCTACGTAAAGGACGGCGACGAGGTGAAAAAGGGGCAGATTCTTGCCGAGGTCACGGGCGATATCCGCGTGCTCCTGTCCGGGGAGCGCGTGGCGCTGAATTATCTCCAGCGAATGAGCGGCGTCGCCACCTACACCCGCAGGATGGTCGACCTTCTGAAGGGCAGCAAAACAAAGCTTCTGGATACCCGCAAAACCACCCCGAACATGCGCATATTCGAAAAGTACGCCGTAAAGGTGGGCGGCGGCGAAAACCACCGCTGCAACCTCTCCGACGGAATACTTTTAAAGGACAACCATATAGGCGCGGCGGGCGGCGTTAAAAACGCCATTCTCATGGCAAAGAAGTACGCCTCGTTCGTGAGGAAAATAGAGATCGAGGTCGAGGACCTCAAACAGGTGCGCGAGGCTGTGGAGGCGGGCGCCGATATAATAATGCTCGACAACATGAGCGTTAGCGACATGAAGAAGGCGGTAGGGATAATAGACGGGCGCGCGCAAACGGAGTGCAGCGGCAACGTAACAAAGGAAAACATATCCGGAATAATAGAAACAGGTGTTGATTTTGTCTCCAGCGGGGCGTTGACGCACTCTGCGCCCATACTCGATCTGTCCCTTAAAAATCTGCACCCCGTCGGGGAAGAGCAATGAAGGCGGAAGCGCGGCGGGAGGAGATATTAAGTCTTATAGGCAACGCCGAGCGTCCCCTTCCCGCGGGGATACTCGCCGAAAAATTCAATGTGTCGCGGCAGGTCATAGTTCAGGACATAGCCATTTTGAGAGTGGGCGGCTACGATATAACCGCCACAAACCGCGGATACGTGCTGAATACCAAGGTGCGCGCGAGCAGGGTATTCAAGTGCCGCCACACCTTCGGGCAGATCGTGGACGAGGGGAATCTTATAATCGGCGCGGGCGGAAGGATAGAGGATATATCCGTCAACCACCGCCTGTACGGCAAAATTTCCGCAAGGCTCGGGCTGTACAACCGCACGCACGTGGAGGAGCTATACCGCTCGCTGAAATCGGGCGCGAGCAAGCCGCTGATGAGCGTGACCGACGGCTATCACTATCACACCGTCACCGCCGACGACGAAAAAACTCTGGACGAAATAGAAAAAAAGCTCCGCGAGGCGGGGTTTTTGATAGAGATATAACAATTTTTCACAAAAATTTTCGTGTGGTTGCGCACACTCACGCGAGCGAAGCGACGCTTTGCGCACATTATTGTAAATATTTCAGATAATAAGGCGCAAAATTTTTCGTGAGATTGTGGGGCTCCTTCTCACACGGCGTTGTCCTTACGCCGTGTGAGACAGTTGTCGAGCAACACACCCCAAACCTTGGCTCCTTCCTCTGGGGGGGAGCTGTCGAGCGAAGCGAGACTGAGGGGAGGGAAAAAACCAAAGCCATACTCCCACCCGCCCTTTCAGGGCACCCTCCCCCGTCGGTGACGGAAGATGGCAAGGGGGCGACCCGCCGCTTGATGGGAGCAATTGCAAGTTAAGCGCAAAAGAGTGGTTTTGCTTGCAACGTTTATTATTTTTAAAAAGGTTCACAAAAAGCGCGGAGCCATAGCGGCTCCGCGCTATATTAATTTTACTTCAACAAATTTCGGCAGCGGCGACACGCCGCGTCACGTTGCCCGTTTGATATGTGGAATTGCCGGTCAACCGCAAACGTATTTAAGATACCCGGATGCAACGTCACGTTGCGATACTTGGCAGCGGCGACACGCCGCGTCACGTTGCCCGTTTGATATGTGGAATTGCCGGTCAACCGCAAACATATTTAAGATACTTGGCAGCGGCGATACGTCGCCGTTTGATGGGAGCAATTGCTTGTCAAGCGGCAACGCAATCAAGATATCAAGCTCAAGCGTTACGCTTGCGCGAACGGCGGAGCCAGCTTACGGCGGTGTATGCGTCGTTTATCAAAAATATCGAAAAGCACACGACGAGCGATATGTAATCGAGGTTCTGCGCGAGCGCGAGGGACCACAGCGCTATCATGACGATATCGTTCAGAATAAATAAAAGAGCGTACTGCGGCAGCCTGAGACACATAAAGAACAGCGCGGCAAAGCTCGTTGCAACGGATATCGTGCTGGGTATGAGGTTCGCGGTGTTGAAATATCTCAGCAAAAAGTAAAATCCCGTAGTCACGGCGGCGTCCGCAACGAGCATTATCCCCACCTTTTTGAGGGTCGGTTTAGCCGTTTTTACGGTGTTTTTCTCGGCGTGCCTGTGCCACGTGAAAAGCGACGCCGCCGCAACGGGCGCCTGCATGGTAATGTAGATCATCATTTCGCCGTAGTATCCGAAGAAATAGGAAACTATGGCATAGATCACCGAAAAGATTATTATGAGCAAGGGCGCGAGTGGGTCGCCGCGGGCGGCGAATATCAGCGAGGTCACCCCGATGAGCGACGCCGCAAGCGAGGCGTAGTCCGTGCTCAGAACGGCAAAGTGCGCCGTGATTATTGCGGCGAGCGAGCCTATCCACAGGCACCACTCGAATTTTGTAAAGCCGCGGAACGGATTGCGTAGTTTCATTTGCAGATAAAGATCTTGTCTCCCTCCCGGTTTTGTGCGGTGATCGCGCTTTCGGAACTGTTCCCCGAGTATGTTTTGCGGATATATGTTAAGTTTTTTGTGTCGCAGCAGCAGGAATACACGGTATATTGGAAGCCCGTTGCGCCCTCCACGCAGCCGTTGGGCACCTGCACCGAGCCGAGCAGATTAAAAAAGTCGCCCGTGCCGAAATCTCCGCGCTCGGGAACGAGATTGAATTTTACGAACGCCGCTCTCACGAAGCGCGAGGGCGATGACCAGTCGCCGGGCAGCCCGAGCGCGCCCATTCCGCGGCTGTACGGGGCTAAATCGAGCTTATCGGTAAACGCGCTGCGGGGGTTATAGGGCGAAAGATGCGCATAGTTTTTGAGGTTGAAGAGCTGTTTTTCGAAGGTCGGGCTGTTCGTAAGCACGCCGGCGGGATCGTCGTAGACTTTAAGGCCCTCACCGACGCTCTCGACCGCTATTTCTCCCGTCCCGTCGCCTATCAGCCAGTGCAGCGGGGTGTGGGGAAGCCCCTCGGAAAAGGAGATGTCGGCAACATTTATATTTTTCAGCTCCGCCCGCGCCTCGTCCAGCGTTTTGCACTTGCCCAAAATATATAAGATTATCTCGAACGGCGCAAGATTTATCTTGTTTTTTGCCACGGGGTGGTACACGGCGTTTTGGGGAAAATTGAGCCCCGCCATGCACAGCCCGTCCTCGTTCATTGCGTCGTAGTAGAGGGGAACGCCCCCGACTACCTGCGCCGTGCCTATTATGGCGCGGTGGCAAAAGAGAGTCTCCGCCGCCCTGAATTGCAGGGGGTAGCTGCGGGGAGAAATAACTGTTTCCTCGCCGCTATCGGAGCACACGTCGAGGGTGCGCCCGAAAAAGTAATTATTGCTTGTTTTAAGTCCGATTGCAGTACACATATTTGATTTATTCCCCCGCAACGTTATTATAAACGGTGCGGCGGCGGAGTTCTCCGCCGCCGCGTTTTTTTACCTTCCGGAAAGCGGCGCGGTCCCACATAAACAGCCGCACCGCGGGCTTTGTCACACTGCGCCGCCCGTCTTTTCCACCAATATCTCGTATGCGCGCCCTATGTCGCCGACGTTCAGAACAGCCTGTTCCATGGGGCAGACACCCGTTTTGTCACGGTTTATAATGTTTGGCACGAGCGTGCCGTAGAGGCAGATCACCCTGTGTTTTTTGAATACCTCGAGGGCGGGCTCGGAGATGATTTCGGCATAGACCTCGATCGCCCCGCCGCGCACGAGCAGCATAGCCGCCGCCTTGCCCACTATTTTATCCGCCACGAACGAACCCGTGAGCGACCCCGATTGCAGGGAGAGCAGCGTTTTTATCCCGTGCTCATTGTATGTGAGCGTGCCGCCGCCGTTGACTATCACGAGGGAGGCGCCCTCGTTTAAAAGCTGTTTTGCCTTATTCAGATTTTTGTTCATGTTTAAGCACCGCAAAGAGAAGTATGGCGAGCGCAGGCACTATAATCGCCTGAAGCCAAAGCCCCGTCATGCCCGCAACGACGGAACTCCAGAGATATTCTATGGTTTTGCCGGCAATGAGATTGTAAATTACGTAGAACGATCTTCCGGCAGTCTGGGCTAAAAGCACCGCGGGGAAAGAGATAAGGGGAGAACGCTGCGCGCGTTTGGAGAACAGCCCCGCGACCGCGCCGAATATGGCGAGCTCCGCCGTCATATAGGGGAGCCTTGCAAGGGCGGGCATTGCCGCGCCTAAGGCAAGAGTGGTGAAGCCGTAGCTTATAACGGGCGAAGCTATCCCGACGCCGAGTCCCCACTGCCAGCCCAAAAGTATTCCGGCAAGCAGCGCGGGCATATACATCGGCATATATACCGCCCCCGCGTCCGCGCCTCCCGCAAGGTGAGTAAGCTGCGGCAGAGCCACAGCCATCACCGCAAGCAGCACGGCTATTGTGGCTTTGACCGTTATCTTTACGGCAGGTCTCTTCCTGCCTAAAGCCAGATCCAGCATATCCAAATCCCCCAAAAGAAAAATCTTTTACATTATAGCATAAACGCCCGGAAAAAACAACGAAAACGCCGGTGATTTTCTTTGAAAAATCTTAACATTCCCGTCTGCGGGTCTCCACTCCCGAAAATTTATGCCCGCCGCCGCGGCCGGATTACGCTGTTTTTGCGTTACCGTCTGTTTGTATGTCGATTTTTGTTGCTTTTTTAAAGCGTCGGTGATAAAATTTTTCAGGTATCGGCGGTTTATATATGACGGCAATCATAATCATCTGTGCGGCGACCATAGCTTTGATGATCTGCGGCATACTTTTATTTCCGAAAATCAGAATAGGCGGGCTCAGGGTAGACAGCTATTGGATAATAGCCGTGCTCGGCGCCGCCGTCGCCATGGCTGTATGCAAGCCCGACTTCGCGGCGTTGGGCAGGGCGCTCGTAGCGGACACGGCGGTCAATCCCGTAAAAATACTCGTTCTGTTTCTGTCAATGACAGTGCTCTCGGTATTTTTAGACGAACTCGGCTTTTTCAGGTTCCTCGCGGGCGCAGCCCTGAAAATGGCGCACCACGGTCAGAAAAAGCTGTTTGTATATCTCTACATAACCGTTTCTGTTCTGACGGTATTCACCTCGAACGACGTTATAATTCTCTCGTTTACGCCCTTTATATGTTATTTTGCCCGCCACGCGCGGATAGACCCGATGCCCTACCTTGCTGCGGAGTTCGTTGCGGCGAACACGTGGAGCATGGCCCTTATAATAGGCAACCCCACAAATATTTATCTCGCCACAGCCTACGGTCTGGATTTTGCGGGCTACGCGAGGCTCAGCGTCATTCCCACGATGTTTGCGGGCGTTGCGTCCTTTATTTGCCTATACCTGATGTTCCGCAAAAAGCTTGCTCTGCCCATGGAGGGAGAGGAGGCGGTGGAGCACGTCCGCGATAAATTCCAGCTTTGGGTGGGCGTCGTCCACCTCGGTGTGTGCACCCTTTTGCTCGCCGTCGGCTCATATTTCGGGCTTGAAATGTGGCTCGTGTCCCTCTGCGCGGTGGCCAGCCTGTTCACTATCTCCGCCATAGCGGCTGCGGTGCGGCGCAAAAAGCCGTCGGAGCTGTTGGGCTGCATAAGGCGCGCCCCGTACCAGCTCGTGCCCTTCGTTCTGTCGATGTTCATATTGATAGTAATTGCCGGGCAGAAGGGGGTCACGGAGAAGATAGGAGTATTTCTGCACAGCCCGCAGCCGGCGCTCGTGTACGGCGTTTCCTCCTTTCTTGCGGCCAACGTTATCAACAATATCCCCATGAGCGTGCTGTATTCCTCGGTGATAGCGGGCGCGGGCGAGGGGCTTCCCGCCGTGTTCGCAACCATAATCGGCTCCAACCTCGGCGCGTTCCTCACCCCCGTGGGCGCGCTTGCCGGCATAATGTTCGGCTCCATAGTGAACAGGCACGGGCTGAAATTCGGCTATGCGGACTTCCTCAAAATAGGCGTATGCGTGGCTGTGCCCGCCCTCTTTTCCGCCCTCGGCGGACTGTTTATATCGCTGCTCTTTGTGTAAAAATGATATATGTATTGCGTTTTACGCGAAAAGCGGCGCGCCGTTTTCAAACGGCGCGCCGCTTTTTATAATTCTCCGTTCAGGCCCCGAACGCATTTTCAATAAAGTTTATCTCCCCCCTGTAGACCTCGATTATATCGAAGCGTATCACATACTCCCCGCCTTGCGCAAACTTCTGCGCGGCCTTAATATACCGCATGCGCTTTTTGCGGTCCACCGCCTCCGAGGGCGCGCCGAAATTGTCGTTCAGCCTCGTCTTTACCTCGCAAAAACTCAACACGTCCCCGCGTTTTGCTATTATATCCACCTCTCCGAAGGCATTTTTATAGTTCCGCTCCAGAATTTTGTAGCCGAGCTTTTTCAGGTGCTTTACCGCCAGTTTCTCGCCCTTTTCGCCCAGCCGCTTGTTTTTTTTGCCGTCCGTTTTCATAATTTTTTTGAGTATATCGGTGTCCGCGGGGCAGAAGCAGTAATTTTTGATCTCCGACGGGTATATCCACTTCATCGCCTCGTGCACCGAGAGTTGCGGCTCGCCCTTCACTATCCTCGCGCGCAGCACCGTGAGGTGCACCGTTGCGTCGGGATATCTGTGGGTGACTTCGGCAAGCTTTTCGCCCGTCTCTATCTCCACCGCCAGCTCCTCGCGGCACTCGCGCACGAGCGCCTCCTCGGGCGTTTCGCCCGCCTCTATCTTTCCGCCCGCGAACTCCCAGAACAGCCCGCGCACCTTGTTTTTCGCCCGCTGGCAAATCAAAAATTTACCGTACGGGTCCGTGATGTATGCCGCCACAACTTCCATAATTTTCACCATAAACCATTCTATCACACTTTTGCGCGTTTTTCAACCTCTGCGGCAAAAACGGTCGGCTATTGACTTTTTTTATATTTCTCCGTATAATGATGTTATGACCAAACAAAACGGACGCACGCGCTCTGGAATGACCGCAAGCGCGGTGTGCATAGTACTTAATATCCTTCTGGCGGGCGCAAAGATAGCTACGGGACTTCTGTGCGGACTCATTTCTTTGCTCGTGGACGGCTTCAACAACGTGAGCGACTGCGGCAGCGGCGTAGTGTCGCTCGTGTCCTTCCGCGTGGCCGAAAAGCCGGCGGACAAGGAGCACCCCTACGGTCACCGCCGCGCCGAGTATATAGCGGCTATGCTCATTGGCTTTATAATTTTCGCCCTCGCCGTGGAACTCTTCCGCGAGTCCATAGAAAAAATAATAACGGGCGGGCTATCCCCGGACAGCGTTGCGGCATATGCCGTAGCGGGCGCTTCCATTGCGGTGAAGGCGGGAATGGCGGTCTATCTTCACGTCGTCTCCAAAAGGCTGCAGTCGGAGACCCTCCGCGCCGCCTCGGTAGACAGCGCCTCCGACTGTGCGGTCACGCTCGCCGTCATAGCCGGCATGCTCATTTCCCGTTTTGCGGGGCTTCCCGCCGACGGTTACGTAGGCTGCGCGGTTGCGCTGTTCGTGGCATGGCAGGGCGTTTCTGTGTTAAAGCCCGCCGTCTCCGAGCTGTTGGGTCAGGCTCCCGAGGAGGCTCTCGTCAAGGGGATAAGGGAATATCTGCTCGCGGGCGACAGCGTGCTCGGCGTGCACGATCTGCGAGTC
The DNA here is from genome assembly GCA_947625865.1 of uncultured Clostridia bacterium. GTDB lineage: Bacteria > Bacillota > Clostridia > Christensenellales > Borkfalkiaceae > Coproplasma. The sequence goes on along the minus strand of CANQQD010000010.1, from coordinate 4,663 downwards.
ATAAATTACGGCCGCGGGGTATATTATGCCACCGCGCACGTGGAGATGGACGGGGCAATACCCTCGCTTGCGGCGCACGCCGTATTGGACGGTCTGGAGCACGGCGTCTTTGAAAAATTCGGCGTCGATCTCACCGTCCACCTCGATCCCGTGGACCTCAAAGACGAGGAGGCTCTCGTCCTCGAGGAAAAGGTAAAAAACATTCTGCCCGCCGTGGCGGAGGGGCTGGAAGCTCACGATTTCCGCCTTGTCCGCGGCGTTAAAACACAACTCGTGTTCGACGTAGTCGCACCATATTCCCTTAAGCTTTCCAACGCCGAAATTTGTTCAAAAATCGCGGACGTGTTGAATTTACCGCCCGGCTACACCCTCTCCGTCACCGTGGAGCGGGGCTGACGCAAAAAATTCCGCGCGTATATATTATATGGTATATCATATAACGGCAGGCTTTCGGGCCTGCCGTTTTTCGGCTTTTTGAATATTGCGGCCGCAACTATAAATACTTGTATTTGGAGGAATTATTATGAAGTACAAAGAATGGCTCAGGCAGTGGCTTTATCTTGTAAAACCCACTGTCAAACAATGCACGTATGAACGCTATGCCTCAATCATCAGCGGTCAGGTAGAGCCCGGACTGGGCGACTATGAGCTCGACGAACTGTCGATGCGGCACATACAGACGTTTGTGGCGGGGCTGGCGGGGCGGTATTCCCCGGGCACCGTAAACTGCGTGCTCTCGGTCGTGAAGCGTTCCATTACCTTTGCCGAAGATCTCGAAGTGCGGCAGTCGCGGCTGAAGACCCGCGGCAGATACCGGCTCCGGTGCCGCCGCGACATACTATGTCTGAGCATGGAAAACCAGCGGCTTTTGGAAAATTATATATCAAAAGCCAACTCTCCCAAGCTATACGGCATAATCGTCTGCCTCTATACGGGCGTGCGGGTGGGGGAGCTGATGGCGTTGAAGTGGAGCGATATCGACTTCAAAAACAGCGTTATGACGGTCAGCAACACCTGCCGCGACATTTACGGCGAACAGGGCTACCAAAAGCTGCTCGACGCCCCCAAGACCTTCTCGTCCATACGCAGGATCCCCCTGCCGGGCAAACTTATGTGCGTGCTCAGACGGCTGAAGGCCGAAAGCAAGAGCGAATACGTCATCTCGGGCAAGGACGGCAAAATGATCTCAAAGCGTTCCTACCAGAACACCTTTTCGCTGGTCCTCAAAAAGCTCGGCTTGCCGCACATGGGCATACACAGCCTGCGCCACACCTTTGCAACGCGCGCGCTCGAGTGCGGCATGGACGTAAAGACCCTGTCCGAGATCCTTGGGCACAAGAGCGCGACGGTGACGCTGAACGTGTATGCGCACAGCCTGCCCGAGCACAAGCGCGCGATGATGAATAAAGTTGCCAGAATTTTACAGTAAAACGGCATAAAAAAAGGCGGAAGCCCCGCCTTATAAAAATTCATTGTTTAACATAAACTATGAATTAATATACACCCATAGTATAATGCTTCGATGAAATATTGTCAACAAAAAACAAAATCTTTTTCAAAAATTTTGTAAAACATACATAATTTTCCTCAACAACTAAAAAAATTGCAAAAAAGTTCATAGTTTATGTTATACTATGAACTTTTTGCTATAAAAAAGCAATAAAAAAATATACATTTATACACGCAAAAATTAAGTTTTTGTCTGCAATAAAAGGTTTAACGCTTTTTAAAAATATTTGGTTGGAGGATCAACATGAACAAATTAAAAATTTTTGTAACTACGGTAATGGCGCTTTGCGTAACGGCGGCTGCAACATTTGCCGCCGGTTGCCAAACGTCGCAAAACCCGTCGGGCAATCTCAACCCCGATATAGCGGCGGTATATAACGCCTATGTGGCGTATGCCGAGGAGTCGGGCGAACAGCCGCTGTCCTATGAGGAATGGTATGCCGCCCTTCTCGAAAGCGCGAGGGGCGCGACGGGCGCGACGGGCGCCGACGGCAAGTCCGCCTACGACATTGCAAAGGAAAACGGTTTTAAGGGCACCGAAAAGGAGTGGCTCGAAAGTCTGCGCGGCCCCAAGGGCGATGATGGGGACAACGGCGACGCGCCCGAGATCACGATCGACCCCGAAAGCCACAACTGGCTTATCGACGGTGTTGATACGGGCGTATGTGCGGAAGGTCAGAACGGCCAAAACGGCCAAAACGGCGTGTCCGTAAAGGGAGTATATCAAACTTCCGAAGATTATTACGTCGTTGAATTTTCCGACGGCACCTTCGCCACTACGCAGAGCAACGGCATTAATTATGACGATTTGCTTCAAACCGGCAGAAACGACGTAACGATACCATGCGATTCGACCGGCACTTCAATGGACGGACATCGTTATTTTAAATTTTATGTGTGGGTTGACGCTGCGGATACCTCATATAAGGGGTTCCGAATTAAACTTTACACCGAAGACGAATCCGCACTGGACAATATATTTATAAACCACTTAAATTATTCCGTTTATGATCCGTCTCCTGCGGCAGAAGACAATCAAGGCGAAAGAGACTTGTCCGATTTTGTGGATAGATGGAATTGGGGCGAACATGCGTCTGACGCCGATAGAGATAAAAATTATGGCACGGGCGGAAATGATTCCATAGGCTATTATTGGGGCAATACCTTTGCGACAAGTGAAGAAATAGACGGCGGTACGGGCTGTACCTTGCAAAAAGGCAGTCAACAGGGCGTATTGTATTGCAGCATGGAGATCTGTAACATGTCAACCGATATTTCGAATTATACCATCGTAATCGAGAGGGTTACCGAGTAACGCCGCGCAAAGAGGAAAGCTTAAATACAATGAAGAGATTATTGGTTTTATCGGCGTGCGTCTTTCTGGCATTCGGCGCGTTCACGGCCTGCGCGCAGACGGCGGAGTGTGTGCATTACTGGGACGGCGGCACGGTGGAAAAGGCGGCTACGTGCGGAGAGGCGGGCTTAATGAAATATACCTGTACGCTCTGCGGCGAACAGAAGGAAGAGGTTATCCCCAAACCGGAGCACCCCGCCTCCTCAACATATCAGCACAACGACGGGGAACACTGGCTCGTGCCCTCGTGCGAACATACTTCCGAGCGCTTGCAGGTTGAGGCCCACCAATGGGACGGCGGCACGGTGGTCAGCGCGGCAACTTGCCAAACCGAGGGCTTAATAAAATATACTTGCGTCTGCGGCTACACCAAAACGGAGCCCACAGATAAGACGGACCACGTTTACGGCGAATGGCTTTCCGACGATCAGGGTCACTGGAAAGTCTGTCAAACGGAGGGCTGCGGCGAAACGACCGAAAAGGTCTACCATCAATGGGACGGCGGCGTGGTTACTACTGCCGCAACCTGCAGGACCGACGGCATAAAAACCTTCACTTGCACAGACTGTAATTACACGCGTGAGGAAACTATTCTTAAGGGCGAGCACGTTTACGAGTGGCAGCCCGTCAAAGGACAGAATTGCCACACGCACGTATGCAGCGTCTGCGGGCAGAAGGATCCCGACGCAACCGACGGCGAACATACCTACGGCGATTGGGAGCGGTTGCCCTATTCATTTTCGCGCGTGTGCACCGTCTGCGGCGACGAACTCGACGCCGAGTATTTCGAGGCCGTGACGGGCGGAAAGACGGGGAGCGATGTCAATACCCACACCCAAAAGACGGTTACTGCCGTAAAGGATAATTCCGCAGGTATTGTTTATGTTGTAAGAACCGCGGGCGTATATAGCTTAACCTTTACGGCGGAGGGCACGGTTACCGTAAAACTGCATTACTTTGAGGTCGACCGCGCCGCAGGTACGTCGGAGGAGATAAATATATCGCAGGAGTTGACTGCGGGAACTCCGTTTACGGTTACTTGCAACCTTCTCGACAGGGACATGGTGGATATAGTCATAGAGACAGATTCCGCAACGGGAGTTTCCTGCACGCTGGAATCCGATATACACGTGCACGATTTTTACGGCGCGAGATGGTCGAATGACGCAACCCACCATTGGCATCAGTGCGTAGCCGGCGGCGGTTGCACCCAACGGGATGATTATGGGGAGCACATATGGGGCGCCGACGGCGCCTGCACAGAGTGCGGTTATAACCCCAATACTTAGACGGGCGGCGGGCAATGCCGCCCGCCTTGTTGCGTAAAACAGTTTATTTTGTCTGCAAATGTGGCTGTTTTTTCAGTGATTTGTTCGGCCACTTCAATTTGTAGGGGCGGCAAGGGCGACGGTTCAACCGCAATTCAACCGTTGCCCCCACCGCCTTATTTTTTGCCGGAAACTCCGCCGCCCGCATAAAGCGCAAAAGACAGGCATGCGCCTGTCTTTCTGTTTGCCGTCTTTTCTGCGTGAAAACTCAACACGTATCGCCGTTTTCAAATACGGCTCCGCCGCCGTGCCGTCAGCAAATGCGGTATGTAAATCCGCGCTGCTGCGTTACGCAGTAAAAATTGAATTTTGAACCGATTAAATCGTCGATCACATTTGCGCCAGGATGCCGGTATTTGTTGCCCAGCCCGAACGGTATGATAAAGTATTCCGCATTAGTTAAATATTCGTGGGGAATTTAGAAGAAGTATTAAATTCAATATATGCAAATAGCGAGTTCGTTTCTAGAGTC
>CANQQD010000009.1 GCA_947625865.1 uncultured Clostridia bacterium | reverse complement strand
CCCTTTCAGGGCACCCTCCCCCGTTACCACGGAAGAAGGCAAGGCAATTTGTTTAAAAATTGCGGGAGCTGCAATTACGGAGTCAGCAACGGGTTAGAAACGAGCAAGACAAGGAGCGTGCAAAATATTTTAAAATAATTACGTTGCAAGCAAAACCACGCTTTTGCGCCGCAAGCCACAATTTGCGAACCCTTTCGCCTCAGCTGAGGTGAATTTGCGCCATTATATTATCCGTGCGCCCTTAAAAATGGCGCAAAGAGGACGAGTGAGGCATTTCATAGCACAGCACAGTGCGCTGTGCGTGCCGAGCGAGATGAGCGAGCGCATTCGTCCCGCGCGAGCGGTGACCGAACACGGCGTTGTCCTTACGCCGTGTGAGAAGAAGCCCTCAAAATCACGAAAAATGGCGGAGCCCGAAAAGGCTCCGCCATTTTTGTGAACTGTTACTTGCAAAAGGCAAGACACGCCTTATACAAAGAATACAGATCAGCCTTGGAAATCAATTCGTAGGGAGCGTGCATCGACAGCACAGGCACTCCCACGTCCACAGTGTCGATACCGAGATTGGAGAAATACTTTGCCACCGTGCCGCCGCCTCCGACGTCCACGGCGCCCAGTTCGCCTATCTGCCAGATAACGCCGTTCTCCTCGAATATGTCGCGCAGCCAGCCCATAAACTCGGCGTGCGCGTCGTTGGTGCCCGACTTGCCGCGGGAGCCGGTGTATTTGGTGACCGCCGCACCGCAGTGGATATATGTCGAATTGCGCTTTTCGTATGCCGAAGCATACTCGGGATCGTAGCCCGCCGTAACGTCGGCGGAAATGCACTTTGAATTATAGCGGGTGGTTATGGGGTTTGCGCCGAGCGAGCAGGCGATCGTATCTATAACGTCGCTTACTATTTTGCTCTGCGCGCCCGTGGTGCCGTCCGAGCCGACCTCCTCTTTGTCGGAAAATACGGCAATTAAGGTGTGGGGGCTCGATTCACTGTCGAAAAGTGCAGTCATTTCGGGATATGCGCACACCTTGTCGTCATGCCCGTAGGAGGCTATGAGCGACGCGTCGAAGCCCACGTCGCGCGCCTTGCCTGCTGGTACGAGGCAGAGCTCGGAGCACTGCAGGTCGGCCTCGGTGACCCCGTATTTTTTGTTGAGAAGCCTCAATATGGCGGACTTTACCGCCTCCTTGTCCTCTTCGTCGCCGACCGCGGGCAGACCGCCTATCACGGCGTTAAGGCTCTCGCCGTTAATTGCCGTTGCCAAGGTCTTTGTCGCCTGCTCGGCGCCGAGGTGGGGAAGTATGTCGGTGATGCAGAATACGGGATCGCTCTCGTCCTCACCCACGCACACCTCCACCCGCTTGCCGCCGGGGAGCATTATTACTCCGTGCAGCGCGAGGGGGATGGTCGTCCACTGGTATTTTTTTATGCCGCCGTAGTAGTGCGTTTTGAAATAGCACAGTCCCGAATCCTCATAGACGGGGTTGGGCTTTAAGTCCAGACGGGGAGAATCGACGTGCGCGACCATAATCCTTACGCCGTTCTCCTCCACGTTCTCCGTCCCCACCTTGATGAGGAACACGTTCTTGTATCTGTTGATAAAATAGCGTTTGTCGCCCGCCTTCAGCTTTTCGCCGAACGAAAAGGGCGTATAGCCCCTCTCTATTGCCAGCTTTTCGGCGGCATGCGCGGCGTCGCGCTCGGTTTTGGAGTTGTTCAAAAAGTCCTTGTAGCCCTCTGCATAGTTGTAGATGGCCTCCAGCTCTTTGCCGTCAGCCTCCTTGTAGACATTTTTGCGTGTGTACTTTAATTCCATAAATATAGTTCTCCTTTTCCACAGGAAATTATATACGAACGGCGCAAATAAATCAAGGGAAAACGCTTTGAAAAACTGAAAAATCTTTTAATATTATGGTAATTTTTTTTATAATACCTATTTACTAATTATTATAAAAGGTGTATAATTTACTTAATATGACTAAAAGCCGTTTTGCCGCAAAAAAGATAGCCGTGCTGGCGATTCTGACGGGGCTGAGCCTTGTTACTTTTATTATCGAGAGCCTGCTCCCAAGCATGGTAATACCCGGCGCAAAGCCCGGGCTGGCGAATATCTTTTCGCTTGCGGCGCTTATTATGTATTCCCCCGCCGAGGCCTTTTGCGTGGTTGCGGTGAGAACCTTTTTGGGTGCGGTTTTTGCGGGAAATCTTTCAGCCCTCTTGTATTCCTTTACGGGCGGAATGGTTTCAATGGCCGTGTCGGCGGCGCTTTTTTACGGCGTACACCCCCGCATATCGGTGATGGCGGTTTCCGTATCGGCGGCGGTGGCGCATAATATCACCCAGAACGTTGTGTTTGTGTTCCTCTCGGGGAGCGCGCTGATGTTCGGGTATATGCCCTATCTTGCCCTCCTCGGGGTGCTTTCGGGGGCGGTTGTGGGAGCGGCGACCATGCTGATATTCCGCGGCGTGCCCGAAAACGCCTTTAAAAGGGTAATTCCCGAAAAGCCGTTTAAGCCCGTGCCGGAAAACGGCGCGGGGAACGGAATATCCGGCGGGCAGGGAACATAAATACCAAAAAAACGCAGGTTGACCCGTTTTTTATATGAGCAAAATTTTTGGAGGTTGAAGTGAAAGCAGTAAGAGGAAAATACTTCTTCGGCGGCGTGCACCCGCACGACAACAAGGCGCTTTCGAGCGCGTGCGCGCTCGAATATATGCCCGACCCCGCCGTTGCGGTGATATCCACCTCTCAATCGCTCGGCAAGCCTGCCGTGCCCGTGGTCGAAGCCGGGCAGGAGGTGAAGCGGGGCGAGCTGATTGCAAGAGCCGACGGATTTATTTCGTCCGACGTGTTCTCGAGCATATGCGGCACCGTTGAGGAAATAAAGGATATGCCCGGCGCGGGAGGCGCACCCGAGAAGTTTATTTTCATTAGGAACAACAACAAAACGGAAACGGCGTTTCTGCCCCCTCTCTCCTCCCCTACGGCGGAGGAGATAAAGGCGAGGATAAAGGAGGCCGGCATTGTGGGCCTGGGAGGCGCGGGCTTCCCCACGGCGGTGAAGGCTTCGCCGAGAACGCCCGTTGACACTCTCGTTTTAAACGGCGCGGAGTGCGAGCCCTACCTGACCTGCGACCACAGACTGATGCTGGAAAAGACGGACGAAATAGTGCGCGGCGCAAGATATCTTGCCTTAGCTTTGGGCGTGAGCAGCATAATTATCGGCATAGAGGCAAACAAGCCCGACTGCATTGCCGCTTTCGAGCCGTATGAGGACATAAAGGTCGTAATCCTTAAAAAGAAATACCCGATGGGCGGAGAAAAGCAGCTCGTTTACGTGACGACGGGCAGAAGGATAGGTCTGCCGCCCAAACTCCCCGCGGACAGCGGCGTTGTGGTTGAAAACGTGGCTACCGCCTATGCCATATGCGAGGCGGTGGAGCTCGGCAAGCCCCTCTTCGAGAGGGTTCTCACCGTTTCGGGCGGGGCTGTGACCACCCCCAAAAATATTTGGGTGAAGGTCGGCACAAAACTTGAGGATATCGTAAACTTCTGCGGGGGCGAGAGCCTGCCGCCCAAAAAGGTTGTTCAGGGCGGTCCAATGACGGGCATGGCTCTTGCAAGCTATGACGTTTACACTCATAAAACCACCTCGGGGCTGCTACTTATGACGCCCCGCGAGGCTGCGGCGGAGGAGCCCACTCCCTGCCTCAACTGCGGCAAGTGCGCCGACGTGTGCCCCATGCACCTGATGCCCATGAATACGGCGTTCTACGCCAACGCGGGGGACTTCGAGGCGGCGGCGAAATACGGCGGCACGATGAGTTGCATAGAGTGCGGCGCGTGCGAATATACATGCCCCGCAAAGAGACCGCTTATTCAGGCTATACGCAAGACTAAGGCGGAAATGAGAAAAATTATGGCGGGAGGACAGAAAAAATGAATAACGAAATAGTTATCTCCACCCCTCCCCACGTCAAATCGAGGAGAACGACCCGAGGAATTATGGGCGACGTATGTATAGCCCTTGTGCCCTCGGCGGTCGCCGGCATAGTGTTCTTCGGATATATGGCTGTAATAATAGAGCTTGTATCCGTGCTATCCTGCGTGGCGACGGAGTTCGTTTATTACTTTATCGCAAAGGGCGGCTTTGCCAAAAAGTGCAAAAACGCCAAAAACGTCTGCATAAGCTGGTGGAGGCAGTTCGACCTTACCTCCGTCGTAACGGGACTTATACTCGCGCTCATACTGCCCGTTTCCGTTAAATGGTATGAAGTTATAATAGGCGGCATATTCGCCATTGCCATAGTCAAGATGTTCTTCGGCGGCACGGGCAAAAACCTTGTGAACCCCGCCACCGCCGCGAGAGTGTTTATGTTTTTGAGCTTCTCGCTGACTATGACTACATATGCTGCGGCGAATTTCTCCGCTATCGGGGGATCCGATATTGCCAGCCAGCTTGTCGGTAAAGAAACGATTACGGGGGCAACCAACCTTTCCACATTCCTTCTGGGGAATAGCCACGGGCATACATCGGCTCTGAGCACGCTCGACCTGTTCCTCGGCACGGGCGTCAACGGCAGCATAGGCGAGACGTGCAAGGTGGCCATACTTATAGGATATGTATATCTGTGCATAAGAAAAGTTATAAAATGGTGGCAGCCCGTGCTGTTTATCGGCGTGTTCGGGCTGTGCGCGGTGCTTTTGTCGGGCTTCTACTTTGCGCCCTACCGCTTCGACATAGGTCTGTTCCTGCCCCATATACTTTCGGGCGGCGTGCTGTTTGCGGCGGTGTTTATGTTTACCGACTATGTGACCTCGCCCAAGGGAGTTTACGGACAGCTTGTCTACTACATATGCGGCGCGGCGCTTTTAGCCGTTTTAAGATACTTCACGAAGATAGAGGTCGCCTCCTTTGCAATTCTCATAATGAATCTCTTCGTGCCTCTTATCGACAAGTACTGCATAAGGAAGCCCTTCGGATATGTTAAAGAAAAAAAACAAAAGGAGGGCAAATAAATGACTGTAAAACAGTTTTTTAGGAGCACTGCCTTTAAGTGCGTGATAACCTTGCTTGCCATACTCCTCATATGCGGCGTGTTCCTCACAGTGATGTACGGCTTTCTGGAGGTGAGCAAGGGCGAGAAATTACAGCGCGCCGTTTCAAAAGTTTACGGCAAAACGACTGTAACCGTTTACGGGCTCGACTCCGAGGGCAAAGAGGTTGAAATAAACGCCGAAAATACCGATCCAAAGAGCTTTATGAGCAAGCAAGCCGAACTGGAATCCTCAACCGTTATAGATATGTATAAGATAACCTTTGACGACAAGGAAGGGTTTGACTATCTCCTTCAGGTTACGGGCAAGGGCGGCTACGGCGGAGGCACGGTGACCTGCTGGGTATCCGTTAAAATGAATGCAGACGGGACGCAGATAGCCGGCATAGGAAACGTTACGGTGGGCGCGAACGTAGGTCAGTCCTTTATAGGAAAGATCCAGTCGTCCATGCTCTCGGGCTACGGCGAAAAATACGGGGACGGCATTGTTTATTCAACAGAAGACGGCTTTGTATCTACGGGCGCTTCCTCTTCCTCGACCGCGATAAACAACGCGGTGAACGGAGCTATGCAGTTTGTCAGGGACTATGTTGCGGGAGGTGACAAATAATGAATAAATATAAGAAGATTACCCTCGACGGTCTGATTTTCCAGAACCCCACGCTGATGCTCGTTTTAGGCACCTGCCCCACGCTGGGGCTTATCTCCTCGGCGAAGAGCGCGGCGGGAATGGGACTTACGGTCGTGGTTATTCTGACCCTTTCGAACATGATAATCTCGGCTTTGAAAAAGCTCATTCCCAACGAGGTGCGCATACCCTGCTACATAGTCGTTATAGCAACGCTTGTGACCTTTGCGAGGATGCTTTTGGAAAAGTTTGTGCCCGACCTGTACGACAGCCTCGGCGGGTTCCTCGCGCTGATAGTCGTAAACTGCATCATATTGGGCAGAGCCGAAGCATTTGCAAACAAGCACACCGTTCTGGAATCGGCGGTGGACGGCATTGCAAACGGTTTGGGCTTCACATGCGCTCTGACCGTTATGGGCATCGTGTGCGAATTTTTGGGCAGCGGCTCGTTATTCGGCTTCCACATTATGAGCTTTACGATAGGAATGTTCGCAACTCCCGCGGGCTCGTTCATAATCTACGGCCTGAGCATTGCGCTGTTCACATATATCATAAATCTCTTCGAGCGGAATAAGCGCGTGAAGGAAAACAGGCTCGCGCGGGAAAATCTTTTGGATAAGGAGGCCGCATAATGGGTACGTTTATTGCTATAGTGCTTGCCGCAGTGCTTACCAATAACTTCATAACGGTAAAAACCTACGGCATTTGCCCGTTTTTGGGCGTTTCCAAAAAGACGCAGTCGGCGGTCGGCATGGGCGTTGCCGTTACCATAGTTATGGCGCTTGCAACGCTTGTTACATACCCCGTGTATGAGAACGTGATGGTGCCTCTGCACATAGAGTTTTTGGAAATTATATTCTTTATCTTTATAATCGCCTCGCTCGTGCAGATGCTCGAACAGATTATTAAAAAGCTCTCCCCCTCGCTCTACAACACGATGGGCATATATCTTCCCCTCATCACGACCAACTGCGCCGTGCTCGGCGTTACCGAGCTTGTTATAGGCGATATGTCGTTCATTGCGGCTGGTGACTGGATGAATATCGGTTGGGCGGTTCTGTACGCGCTGTTTGCGGGGCTCGGCTTCACGCTCGTTATGATAATTATGAGCGGTATGCGCGAAAAGCTCAACTACTACAAGACGCCCAAGGCGCTTGCGGGCTTCCCCACAGCCATGATCACGGCAAGCTTTATCTGCATGGCGTTCATGGTGTTCACCTACATTCAGATTTAAGGAGGCGGAGATATGAATTTACTTGAATTTGGCGTTCAGACGTGGATTTCGGTAGGCATAGTTGCGGGCATTTTTGCCGGCTCCGCCCTGCTGATAGGCATTTTGATTTTGGTCGTCAGCAAGGTCTTTAAGGTGGACGTGGACGAAAAGGTTACAAAAATACTCGAAAATCTTGCGGGCGCGAACTGCGGCGGCTGCGGCTGCTCGGGCTGCTCGGGCTTTGCCAATAAGCTTGCCTCGGGACAGGGCGACCTTGCGGACTGTCATGTGACTTCCCCCGAGAAGAAGGCGGAGATTGCCGCGCTTTTGGGAATAGAATTAAAGGACGAGGAGCGCACGGTTGCCGTAGTTAAGTGCCACGGAGGCGCGGAAAACTGCGGCGAAAGGTTCGAGTATATGGGCAACCCCACCTGCGCGGCGTGCGCCTCCCTTTTGGGCGGGAACAAGCTCTGCTCCTACGCCTGCCTCGGCTGCGGCGACTGCAAAGCGGTCTGCCCCGAGAGCGCGATTACCGTTGAGGGGAAGCTGGCGCACGTCGACCCCGACAAGTGCATAAGCTGCGGCGCGTGCATTTCGGCCTGCCCCAAGCACATAATAGAGCGCATACCCGCCTCCGCGCCCGTATATGCGGCGTGCTCCTCAAAGTGCAAGGGCAAGGAAGTTATGTCCTCCTGCAAGGTGGGTTGCATAGGCTGCGGACTGTGCGCAAAGAACTGCCCGCACGGGGCTATAACCATGGTAGACAATCTGCCCGTATTCGATTACTCAAAGTGCACGGGCTGCCTCACCTGCGTTGCGAAGTGCCCGAGGAAGATAATTCTTACCCGCGACGTGAAAAAGGCGCAAACGGAACAGACGCCCGAAGCCGCCGGAAGGGCACAGGCTTGATTAAACCTAAAAAACAAAGGGCGGCGCGAATTTCGCGCCGCCCTTTTCGGGACAAACGGATCTTTTCAATCGTTGTATTTATATAAAACATACTGCGGGGTGAAAATATGACAAAAAACAAGACGTTGCTTGCCGCTGCTTTATGCGTTGCCTGCCTTGGCGGGGCTTTGGGCGCGGCTCCCTCCGCCGCCCTTGCAAACTCCGCGCAGAGCCAATTTTACGGCGTGGACGCCACGGGCGCGATGATGGCGGACAGCGAGAGCCCCGTTATCGTGGAAAAGGAGCGGCTTATATTTGATTTGAACGAGTTGCCCTCCAACTACTACGAGACGGCGGAGGAATTTTTGGGCTACGGCGGCAAGGTGACGGCCGAGTACACCTTTTATAATCCCTCGGAATACACCGTTACCTCCAAACTCCTGTTCCCCTTCGGCAAAACGCCCGATTACTACGTTTACGACAGCGAAGGGTCCCCCGACGATTCCTTAAAGTACGGCATAACCGTAAACGGCGAAGCGGCGGAAACAAATGTGCGTTACACATATTCGAACGGCGGACAATTCGACGCGGATAAGGATCTGGCGCTTGTTTGCGACGGCTACGTCGAGGACGAAATTTTTTCGCCAGAAATGGCGGTGACGGAATATAATTTTTCGGTGGGCGGGCTGTACGGCAAAAATTACACCGCGCCCTATGCCGCGTTTGCGGTGCAAAAGGGCGGAAATACGACGTATATATTCAACGCGAACGGCGGCAAAGTGAGCGGCGACGCGCTTTTTGCGGGCACGTGGGTCAACGACGGCGAGACCCTGACAGTTTACGCCGCGGGCGAGCCGGAAGTTCCGCAGTGGAAAATTTATGACGACGGCGGCATGAAAAAGGAGATAGACGCTAAGATATCGCTGAAAACCACCCGCACCCTCACCTTTAAGGAGCTTGCAATGGAGGGTTGGGACAAGAACGGGCCCGTTTCGGAGACCGACTGGTACAACGCGAGCGTGGCGTGCCTCAACCAAAACTATATGCACTCCGAGTTCCGGCTGACGGGCTTTACGACCTATTTCAGATCGATGTATGAAAGCCTTATGCGGTGGTATGAGTATGAAATAACCTTTGCGCCCGGGGAGAGAGTTGTAAACAGCGTGACTGCGCCGATGTATCCCCTCATAAACCACGACTGGGATCCGTCCGTTTATGAGTACACCTATCTTCTGTCCCCCGCTAAGACGTGGAAGGAGTTCGGGGAGCTGAAAATAGAGATAAACACCCCCTACTATATCACGGAGAGCGGCATAAACGGCTTTGAAAAGACGGAGACGGGCTACAGCCTTGCGCTCGGCGGGCTGCCCGACGGCGAGCTTACATTCACGCTGTGCACCGCGGAAAAGCCCGAATGGTCGCGGCAATACAAGAACAGCATTTTGCTGACGGTTATAATTTACTCCGCGCTGATACTCGTGCCCCTTCTCCTGATCGTCGCCGTGATAGTGGCTCTGGTCGTAGCGCACAGAAGAAACAAAAAACGCAGAATGTATTGAGAATTTTAAAAGGGAGCGCGGGTTTTGCGCTCCCTTTACATCAGTACCGTGCCGTCCTCTTCGTGTCCGAAGGGGACTATTTTTATGCCGTGCGGGGAACAATAGATTATTCCCGAATTGTCCCTTATGGCGGGCGTATGCACGCAGTCCTGCCCGCGGCAGTCCGCCTCCGCCATCCTTGCCGTGCGGTCGGAGGCGTTTATTTCGAGCACGTTGTAGCCGCCTTTTATATCTATTCTGACCGTCAAAATCTCGCCGCCGGTCACGGTCACGTTGTCGCCGTACGCCTTGTATTCCTTTGAGGTAAAATCGTACTCAAACACGACTTCCCCGCCGGCATATACGCGCACGCCGCTCATCGCCGACTTGTCGCGCGGTACAAACACGGCGATAAACATAACGGCAACAAGCAGAAGTATTATGCCGTAGATTATGAGGTCGGCTTTTTTAAAGCCCCTGTCCTCTTTTACGCTCCGTACTTTTTTAAGGGACATTTCAATTTATCTCGAGACGTGTGAAGTTTTCGCTGACTATCCTGTAGCCGCCGACGGGAATGTTGGTGTAAAATTTGTAGCCGTCGCCGCTATCCACGGTAAAAACGACCTGTCTTCCCGTGAGCGCGGAATTTATAAATTCCACGGCTTTTTCCGCACCCATTGCCATAATTGCGGTGGTCAGAGCGTCGTTTTCGGCTGCCGAGCCGCCTATCACGGTAGCGGACATAACGCCGCTTTCTATCGGCTTGCCAGTATAAGGGTCGAAGATATGGCAATAGCGCACGGGGGCGCCGCTTTCGTCCGTTAAAATATACGCGTTTTTATTGTCGGCGCTCGAGGAAACGCAGACGTCGGAGACGTCCGTTTCGATGTACTGCCCGGGTTCCGTATATACGCCGTTTTCGGTTTTGCGGCGGGGGTTGGCGAGCCCGAGCGTGAACGTGCCCGCGGCATCGGGATATTTTTTAAAGGCTATGGAGCTTGCACCGAAGTTGAAATTGCCGTATTCATAGCCGTACTTTAAGAACAGGTCGTTCACCTTATCCACGGCATAGCCCTTGCCTATGCCGCCGAGGTCGACCTTTA
Organism: uncultured Clostridia bacterium; assembly: GCA_947625865.1. Lineage (GTDB taxonomy): Bacteria > Bacillota > Clostridia > Christensenellales > Borkfalkiaceae > Coproplasma. The sequence goes on along the minus strand of CANQQD010000009.1, from coordinate 44,416 downwards.
AGGCGAGAGGCGCGCCCTGCCATTCCACGGTGATATCGGGCTTTGTGGCATAGTATTTATCGCCCTCCTTTTCAAGCGCAAGCTCGCCGAAATGTTCGGATAACTCAACATATATTGAGATTTCCTCTTCGGTGGGAAGGTCGTCTATGCTTTTTGGCTCCTCGCCGCCGTTGAAGCCGTATGCCTGCAGGCTGTAGTAGACGGCGGGATTGTAGTAGCCCTCTGTAAGCTCGTACATGCTTTTTGCGACGGAGAGAACGTTGTAGGCGTCCTCTCCAATCTCCACCCTCGCGCCCGCGTCCGCGGCGTTGAAGCGGGAAATGTCCGAGCCCTCGTATGAAGTTGAAAGCGAGCTGTCAAGCCCGTAGAGCAAAAGGCGGACCTCGTCCTCCATATTTGAGAATTTAGCGGTGAGGAGCCTGTCCTCCACCCCGTTTACCTCAAAGTAGTCGTATACGGTCAAGGCGGCGGAGGTGTTCATAACGTAGAAATACTCCCCGCTCATCCGGGAATACTCCCGAGCGGGCGAACAGCCGCAAAGCGGCGCCGCCAACATTATTAAACCCGCAATAATTGCCGCCGACCTTTTCATAACGCCATTATAAAATAAAGTTTGAATTTAGTCAAACAATTTGCGGCGGCGCGAGTATTCGCGCCGCCGCAAGCGTTCCGCCTGAGCAGAGGTTCTTTATTGTGGGAGCGGTTGACGTGGTTTTGCGCACGTCAAGCAGAAATTTGACACTGCCCTCAGTCGCCTGCGGCGACAGCTGTCTCACACGGCGTTGCGCCGTGTGAGAACTCCCCTCAGTCTCGCTTTGCTCGACAGCTCCCCCCCCAAAGGAAGGAGCCAAGGAGATTGGGAGCCGCCCGCTTTTCCTTGCCCTCTTCCGTCTCCGACGGGGGAGGGTGTCGACGTAGTCGACGGGTGGGAGTATGATTGCTTTTTATTACCCCTCCCATCACCCGCTACGCGGGAGCTTCCCCCCCAAGGGGGAAGAAGCCGAGGGGATAGGCTGCCCTTACGAAGTTTGCAAGCGATTAGAAGCGAGCAGAGCTTTGTTTTTACGGAGTTTGCAACGGGTCAGAAACGAGCAAGACAAGGAGCGTGCGTAAGCGACGACGGGAGCGTACAAAGAAGTACGTGACCAAGGAGCGCGTAAACGCGACACAGTATTGCGAAGTTTATCACCCGTTGGCGGGAGCCGCGGGAGCTTCCTCGGGGTGCTTCATATGCTTAGATAGCACATACCTCTGCAGGAATATATATCCCACTCCCAAAATAACCATTACTATCGACCAGATCTGCGAGGGATAGAGCGCAGTGCCGATAAACTCGCCGCGGGCGTCGCCGCGGATAAACTCTATTAAAAAGCGCCATATGCCGTAGGCTATCATGTACAATGAAAAGTTATAGTAGAAGCGGAACCTGAAGTACAGAAGCGACATTACCCCCGCCAGCAACAGCAAAAAGAACATTTCGTAGAGTTGGGTGGGAATGACGTTTACTCCGGGCATACCCTCCGCGCAGGGAAGTCCCCACGTGTGGAACTGCTCGGACGGCAGCCCGTAGCAGCAGCCGCCGAAAAAGCAGCCCAGCCTGCCGAACGCGTGCGCGATGCAGATCGCTATGGGGATAAAGGGCAGAGCGTCGGTCAGGGTGGCGTTCATGTTGTTTTGCAGGAACTTGATCTTTGTGCGCGGGGCTATTGCGTAGATATATATAAAATATACCGCAAGGAAGCTTACGACGCCGCCGATAAGCCCGCCGATGAAGGTCATTCCGCCGAGGTGAAAGCCCGCCGAGGGGTTGGCGATAAAGTTATAGGTGGACTGGAAGAGCATTGCGGCAAATATGCCGAAGCCCGTCCCGAAAACGCCTATAACCAAAATTTTATCCATTGCGCCCTCGTTGAATTTCTTTTTCCACATTGTGACGAAAAGAAATATAAAGCAAAGCACGATCCCCGTGGCCATACACAGACCGTAGGGATATATGCCGGGCGCGCCCGCGCTATGGTCGGACGAAAAATATATCAATGCGCCGGGATGCATAGTTTATCTCCCTTGATTATTTATTTAAGTATATACCGCCGCCGCGGCAAAGTCAAGCCGGAGCGTGTGACGGGTTTGTGAAATAGTCATCCTACAAGCATGTTGTTTACGGCGGAAACGAGCGCGTTATAGCTGCTCTTTATGATGTCGTCGTCGATGCCTGCGCCCCAGAACAGGTTTCCCTCCCTCTCCACCGCGACAAAGGAGACAGCCTTTGCGCTCGAAGAGCCGGTCATGGCGTGCTGCTCATAGCACGTTAATGTATAGTCCGCGCCCACATATTGCTTGACGGCGTTGGAAAAGGCGTCGAGCCTGCCGTTGCCGACGGCTTTTACCACCCGCACGTCCGGACCCGCGCAGAAGGTGACGGTAGCCTCTATGCCGCCTATCTGCCTGAAGTGACACTCCGTTACGCCGAACGCCTTGCGCGGAAGCACAAATTCATCCATGAAAAGCCCGTATAATTCCTCGGCCCTGAGCTCCTTGTGCAGGCTGTCCGAAAGGCGTTTTGCCGAGTAGCCGAACGCCTCTTTCATTTTGGGCGGCAGGTCTATGCCGTAAGCCGTCTTTAAAACGTAGCCCACTCCGCCCTTGCCCGACTGCGAGTTTATGCGTATTACGTCGGAGTCATATTCCCTGCCCACGTCGCGGGGGTCGATGGGAAGATAGGGCACCGTCCATTTATCGCCCTCCGACCTCAGTTCCATACCCTTGGCGATGGCGTCCTGATGGGAGCCCGAAAAGGCGGCGAACACCAGTTCGCCCGCGTAGGGCTGGCGGGGACTTACGGGCATGCCCGTGAAGCGTTTATAGAGCCCGGAAATGCGCGGCATATCGGAAAAATCGAGCCCGGGGTCCACGCCCTGCGAGAACATATTCATGGCGAGCGTTATCAAATCGGCATTGCCCGTCCTCTCGCCGTTGCCGAAGAGCGTTCCCTCCACCCTGTCCGCGCCGGCTAAAAGGGCCAGTTCGGCGGCGGCAACGCCGCAGCCGCGGTCGTTGTGCGGGTGTACGGAGAGCACGACGTCTTTTGAAAAATCCATGTTTTTACGGATATATTCCACCTGCTGGGCATAGACGTGGGGCGAGGCGTTCTCAACCGTGGCGGGAAGATTTATTATCGGCTTGCTGCGCCCGTCGGGCTTCCACACGCCGAGCACGGCGTTTATCACCTCGAGCGCATACTCCGGCTCAGTGCCCGTGAAGGACTCGGGCGAGTACTCGAAGCGGTAGGCGGGGTTGCCGCCCGCAAGCTCTTTGAGCATTTCCGCGCCGCCGACGGCTATCTTCTTTATCTCCTGCCTGTTCTTTTTGAACACCTGCTCGCGCTGGGCGAGGGACGTGGAATTATATACGTGAACGACAGCCCTCTTTACGCCCTCGAGAGCCTTGAAAGTTTTTTTGATTATATGCTCCCGCGCCTGCGTCAGCACCTGCACGGTGACGTCGTCGGGAATGAGCCCGTCCTCAATGAGCGTGCGCAAAAAGGCGTACTCCGTTTCGGAAGCCGCGGGGAAGCCGACCTCTATCTCCTTGAAGCCGATATCTGAAAGGAGCTTGAAAAACTCCGTCTTTGTGACGGCGTCCATAGGCTCGACGAGGCTCTGGTTGCCGTCGCGGAGATCGACCGAGCACCAGACGGGCGCATGCCCGATCTTATCCTTGTCTGCCCAGTCCATGCAGCGCACGGGAGGCAGAAAATATTGGGTCGTATATTTTTTACAGTTCATGTCCGCACCCTTTTAAAAGGAAAGGCGCCTCACAGACGAGGCGCCAAAATAACCGCTACCTTTATAATATAGTAGCATATACGCCGTTTTTAAGTCAAGTTTTTGCGGGGGAATAATTTTACGCCCCTCAGACACCTTATCCTGAGGTAGAAAACAAACGCCAGAACCATGCTCACCGACCAGCCGATGGCCCATGCCCAGCACACGCCCGAAAAGCCCCAGCCCGCCGACGTCAATATATAGACGAGGGCGACCCTCAAAATAAGATCCGTGAATGTGCTTATGGTGAAGCCGACGTTGCCGCCGCAGCCGCGCACGACGCCGTCGGACACTATTTTGACCGTTACGGTCGGCAAAAAGCATGAGACGACGACGAGAAATTCCTTGGAATAATCCAGCGCGTCCGCGGTCAGTTTATCCCGCTGCACGAAGAGCCTTGTGAACGGCTCGGGAAGGGCGACGAACAGCGCCAAAAATACGAGCGTTACCGCAATGGCGAACGTCAAAACGGCAAGATATCCCCGCCTTATGCGCTCGTAACGCTCCGCCGCCTTGTTCTGCGAGGCAAAATTCGCCAGCCCGTTGGTCATGTTTATCACGCCCGAATTGGAAATGGTGACGAGCTTAAACGCCGTTGTGAAGCCCGTCGTGGCGTCCTCGCCTATTTCGTTTATCCTCTTCATCACAAAGAAGTTGCCCACGGACACGAAGGACTGCTGCAATATTATGGGAACGGACGTCGCCGCGAGGTCCTTGAAAATAGATATATCGAACAGCCGCGGCTTTTGTCCGGGACGTATGGACCTGAGCTTGCGCAAAAGGACGACCGCGGTCAGCACGCCGGAAATAGCCTGTGATATGAAGGTCGCCCAAGCCGCGCCCGCAACGTCCATATGAAAGGCGCATACAAATAAAAAGTCCAGCCCGACGTTCAACAGCGAGGATATCACGAGAAATATGAACGGGGTCGTGGAATCGCCGAGAGCCGAACAGACGCCGCAGCCGACGTTATATAAAAATATGAACGGCAGCGAGCCCGTATATATGTAGAGATACATGAGGCAGTCGTCAAAATAGCTGCCGTGGACGCTCAGCGCACCCAAAAACTGCGGCGCGAGCGCAAGACCTATGGTCATTATTACGGCGCACATCACCGAAAAGGAGACTGCGGAGGTATTCACCGTTTCGCGGACCTTCAGATTGTTTTTTTCGCCGAAGTGCTTTGCCACTATAACCGAACAGCCGCCGTTGGCGCCTATTGCAAACGCCAGAAGAATATTTATTACGTTTGTAGCGTTGCCTACCGCGTCCACCGAGAGCGCGCCGCCCGCCGAGAAGTTGCCGACGACGAGCAAGTCCACCATGGAGTAGAGCTGCTGGACCATCGCGCAGCCGAACAGCGGCAATGTGTATTTGAGGAGAGTAAGCCAGACTCCGCCGCATGTTAAATCAACCGTCTTTGACTTTTGCATAACGGGTGATATTATAATATATCGGAAAAATTAAGTCAAGCAAGCATTCAATCAAAATACCGCCCGACGGGCTTTTGCTGCCGTCGGGCGGTTTTGTTTTTTTATATCAGGTCAAAGCCGCGTATGCAAGCGGTCAAAAACAGGCGCAACGCGCGTGCACCGGTCGGTCAATCCGTACTCTCATACGACCTCGCCGCAGAGTACAGGTCGAACTCCTCGTCGATATCGAACTCGGAATCGTCGTCGAAGGCGGCAAGTTTGGATATCGATACCTCGTATGCCGTCATCGTCACAAAACTTTCGTCGGGCTGCTTTTTCTGGTATTCGCGGCTCTGGATCCGCCCCGAGAGCGCGACCCTGTCGCCCACAGACAGATTGCGCACGAACCGCGCGTTTCTGCCCCATGCTATGGCGGGAATATAGTCCGACTTGTTGTAGCTTCTGTTCACGGCTATAAGGAGGTCGGCGATCTCCCTGTTGAACGGGGTCGTGCGGTAGACGGGCGGCTTGCAGATATAGCCCGAAAGCACTATCGAGTTGGGGTTTTTGCCCGGCTGCGTATCCAATAATTCGCGGACGAACACCGTCAGCATCAGCCGCGATTTGCCGTTTTCGAGCTTGTTGTAGCTGCGGAATTGACCGAGGGCGCAGATCGTGCCGCCCACAGTCATCTCCGGGGTCATTATTCTCTCGGACACCGTGACGGGCAGAATGTCCGCCTGACCGGAAAGCCGCATAACCTTGACGTAAAATTCATAAAATCCTTCGCCGTACACCTCGTGTGAAAACTTTGCCTCGGACACTATTTCCCCGAATAAGTAGACCTTGTTGTTCTTCTCCGTATTGTAATTCATATATGCCTCCATATGATGTATTTCTTGCAAAAAAGTAATATGTGTTGGGTTTAACGTGCGGGCTGCTGCCTTCCTGCGCTGTCGATGGTGTAATTTTCGCGCATTATCAGCTCGCCCACCGGCACGAACGTATAGCCCCTGTTTTTGAGCGTTTCCAGAATTATCGGAAGCGATTCCGCCGTGTGCAGACCGTTGTTATGCATGAGTATTACGGAGCCGCTCTTAACGCCGTTTATCACACGCATCGCTATATCGGCGGCGGAGAGGTCCTTCCAGTCAAGGCTGTCTACGTCCCACTGGATGGTATAGTATCCCAGCTCCGACGCGGTGCGTATAAGTTCGTCGTCGTAGTCGCCGAACGGGGCGCGGAACAGCTCCACCGGCTTGCCCGTTACCTCCTCTATCGCCTGCGACGACGAGGTAAGCTCCATTTTTATTTCCTCGGCGTTTAGCTTTGACATATAGCTGTGGGTAGCCGAGTGCGTGCCGATCTCGCAGCCTGCCGCGTCGATTTTTTTGACGAAGTCGGGATATTTTTTGCTCCAGAACTCGACCATAAAAAATGTGGCGCGCACGTTTGAGGCTTTAAGGGCCGCCAAAATATCGTCCGTGTGCTCGGTGCCCCACGCGCAGTCGAAGGTTACGGATATATATTTATCCTCCCGCTCTACGCTGTAGATTGGCACAAGGCGGGGCGAAGCGTTGAAATATACCGCGTATGCGCCCGTATAGCGCACAGATATACACATGGCTGCCACCATGCCGAGAGTGAGTAGCGTTGCGATCACCGATTTTAATTTTAATACCTTGAACAAAGGGTCATCTCCGATAATACCCGAAAGGCGCGGGCAGATTTTGTTTTTATTTGCCGTGATTGCACTTAAAATGTAAAAAACATTTCGCGGCGGAATTAAAATTATTATATTATACAGGCTTTGTCCCGCGGTTATGACAAGCCGTAAAATGAATGTCGCTCCCCGTGCGCGTCTTGCATAGGGAATCGGAAATAATCTTAATTTTATATCGTACACTTTCGGACAAGGGCAACAAAAACAGCGAGGAAAGATTTCCTCGCTGTTTTTGTGACCCGCCAAAACCGCAGACGGGCCGTTTTGCGAATTTTTGCCTGCGAAAACCGGGGGCTATTTTTGCTTGCCCTTTTGCTTTCTTATTTCCCTCACCTTCTTTTCAAAGCCGTATTCCGACGGGGTGTAGTAGACCCTGTCCTTCAGCTTTTCGGGAAGATACTGCTGGTCCACCCAGCCGCCCGAAAAATCGTGGGGATATTTATAGCCCTTGCTCTGCGCCTTGGTCTTGCTGTCGCCGTAGCTGTTGTCCAAAAGATATGCGGGCACGCCCTCGTCGTCCCTGACGTTCACGGCGTCGCTTTTCGCCGCCTCCATCGCGAGCACGGCGGTGTTGCTCTTGGGCGCCTCGCACACATAGATTATGGCGTTGGAAAGGGGGATAAGTCCCTCGGGATAGCCGATTTTTTCCAGCGCGTACATTGCCGAAGCGGCGACTACGAGGGCGTTCGGGTCAGCCATGCCCACGTCCTCGGAAGAATGTACTACCAGTCTGCGGGCGACGGTCATCGGGTCGCAGCCGCCCTCGATAAGGCGCATGGCATAATAGAGCGCGGCGTCGGGGTCGCTCCCGCGGAGAGATTTGCAGAACGCCGAAAGATAATCGTAGTAGGCGTCCTCGCCGTATGAGAGCGCCTTGCGCTGTATGGACTGCTCCGCGTCCGGCAAAGTTACGTGCACGGAGCCGTCGGACTGCGGCGGGGTGGTGAGTACGGCGAGCTCCAGGGCGTTGTAAGCCGAGCGCAGATCGCCGCCCGCAACGCGCGCTATATGGTCTATCGCATCCCCGTCCATTTTGACGTCGTATCCGCCCAGACCCCTGCGCTTATCGGCAAGGGCTTTCAGCATTGCCCCCTTGATATCCTCCGTTGAAAGCGGTTTGAACTCGAATATCCTGCACCGCGAAACGATAGCGGGAGTCATGGCGGCATAGGGATTTTCCGTTGTGGAGCCGATAAAAATTATCGTGCCCTGCTCAATGGCGGGCAGGAGGCTGTCGGACTGCGTTTTGTTGAAGCGGTGGCACTCGTCGAGCATAAGGTATGTACGCTTGCCGAACATTTTCAACGCCTCGCGGGCGGCTTCGACAGCCCTCTTCACGTCCGCAACGCCCGCCTGCACCGCGTTCAGCTTTATGAACTCGCCGTGGGTGGTTTGGGCGATTATGTTTGCGAGAGTGGTCTTGCCCGTGCCCGGGGGTCCCCAGAAGATGCAACTGCCGAGCCTGTCGAGGGATATCGCGCGGCGGAGAAGGCTGCCCTCCGCCACGATGTGCCTCTGGCCTATGAAATCGTTCAGATTGTTCGCGCGCATGCGCTCGGCAAGGGGCTTTGCCGCGTTTTCGTTGTTGTTAAAATCAAACAGATCCATATTTTTGCCGATATATGTTGAGTTTTATTCTATGAGCGCGGCGATTTTGGGAACATACTCCTTGCCGAGCTTATAGCCTATTTCGTAGGTTTTATCAAGATCCTTTATCGAGTAGGGACTTAAATTGTTTATCTCCGGCTCTAAAAGAAGGTCGGCGATGTTGCCCTCGAGGCGATTGCGCATCTCCGTCTGCTGGGCGTCCATCAAGTCGTACACGCGGAGCATAAGCGTCATAAGGCTGCCTATGGAGTCGACGGGCTGGTTTATGTTGGCGAGGATATCGACCGCCACTACCACCTCCGCGCCCATATCCTTTACGAGCTTTGTGGGCACGCGGCAGAGACACCCGCCGTCAACAAGCAGTTTGCCGTCCATAGCGACGGGCTTGAAAACGCCGGGAATGGTGCACGACGCCTGCACGGCGAGCGCCGCCGGACCGTTTTCGAATATGTGCAGCTTGCCCGAAAGAAGGTCGGTGGCTACGCATTTGAAGGGGATTTTCATATCCTCGAGGAGAATGTCGCCGAGATATTTCGAAAAGAGCTCCTCCACCTTTTTTGTGCGCATAAGAGCCATGCGCGAGAGAAAAGCCGGACCGAAGTCAACTATGTCGCGAGATTTTAAGTTGAGAGTGATGTCGCGGATCTCGTGCGCGCTCATGCCCGAGGCATAGCATGCGCCGACCACCGCGCCTATGGAACAGCCCGTAATGTAGTCCGGGGTTATCCCCGCTTCCTCCAGAGCGACCAGAATGCCGACGTGCGCCATTCCGCGCACTCCACCGCAGCCGAGAGCAAGTCCCAAACTTTTACTCATAATATATCCTCCTTTTAAATATAAAAAAAGTATGACGATAAAACGGATAAAATATGTAATTTTAGCTCTGTGCCTCGCGCTCTTCGGGGCGGCAATAATCATCTATCCCGAAAGATACGTTACAAGTTGCTTCGAGGGGTTTGCGCTGTGGGCGGAGTGCGTGCTGCCCTCTCTCTTCCCCTTTATTGTTATCTCGCTGATATTTATAAAAACGGGACTTGCCGACAAAGCCTCTCTGCCGCTCAGGAGGGCGACGGACGCTTTGAGGCTCCCGCAGAGCGCCGCCGTGTGCTTTTTGCTCTCGGTGTGCTCGGGATATCCCGCGGGGAGCAGGCTGGTCGCCGAATTTTATGAAAGCGGGGCGCTGACAGGGGAGGACTGTAAAAAACTTGCGCCGCTTTGCTCCACATCCGGTCCGCTATTCATTATAGGGAGCGTCGGCTATAAAATGTTCGGCGACAAGCTTCTCGGCATGAAAATTTTTATAGCCCATGTGCTTGCCGCCTTGATCTTCAGCTTGATCTATTGCAGATTTTGCAAAAAAACTCAACACGTTCCGCCGAAAATGGTGAAGTCGACGGGTAATATTTTATACGACAGTTTCTACGGCGCAGTGATATCCGTAGCCGTTGCGGGAGGATTTATAGCCTTTTTCTACGTTGTTGCAAGATTTTTGCAGGACTTCAACGTATTCCTGCCGCTGGAAAATTTTTTAAAACTGTTTTTAGACGAGACCGCGGCGAAGGCATGCTGCCTCGGGCTTGCCGAGGTCACCACGGGCTGCCGCTGCCTTGCGCAGAGTTCCACCCCGCTGAAGGGCGCGTTGGCAGGCTCTATGATAACCTTCGGCGGAATTTCGATACTCATGCAACAGCTCGGCTATCTTTTAAAGACGGGCGTGAAGCCCTTTAAATTCATCACCTTCAAATTCATTCAGGCGGGCATATGCTTTTTGATATTGCTTGCCGTTCAATAGCACCCCAAAAGCTTGAAGGAATGGGCTGCCGCTTCCACCTTTTTTAATACCTGTATTGTGTTTTTATCGGAAATGTCGCCCTCTATCTCTATAAAAAAGCGATATTCGCCCGGTCTTGATTTGATGGGACGGGACTCTATCTTTGTCATATTCATTTCGCGTATGAGCGCGAGAAGATCCAGAAGCTCGCCCGGTTTATGGTTGCAGGTTGCGGAAAAAAAGATTTTTTCGGAGCTCTTCACAGAGGATATATCCCCCCTCTGTACCAAAAGGAAATGGGTGAAGTTGAGCTTTTCGTCGGCAATGTTCTCCCCTGAGAGCTCAAAGCCCTCGCAACGGGTATGGGCGCCGACTATCCCCGCCTCTGTTTTATCCTTTATGAGGGCGTAGCTCGCCGCCGTTGAGGTGGTGGCTATCAGCTGGGCCTCGGGAAAGCGGCGGGCTATGTATTCCCCGCACTGCGCGAGCGCCTGCTGGTGGGAATATATGCGCTTTATGCCCTTGATATCCGCTCCTTTAAGCGTGGCAAGGCGGTGGTCGATCTTCACGACGCACTCTTTAACCGCGATCACGTCCGGCGTGGTCTGCAAGAGGTCGATATTCTGGAGCACGCCGCCGTTCAGGGTGTTTTCGATTGGTACGGCTATATAGTCGCACTCCCCCTTTGAAAGCCCCTTGAAGAGCCCGGGAAAGTTGATATATTCCCGCAAAACGGCGTCCTTTTTAAAGGTGAGCGCCGCAAGCCCCGAATAGCTGCCCTGCGGTCCGAGATAGCCGACCGTCATTTTACACCTTCTCCGCGATATCCAAAAGCAGACGCTCGGTGTCGCACCAGCCGAGGCAGGGGTCGGTTATCGATTTGCCATAAACGATATCCTCCTGCTGGTTGCCCTCCTCTATGAAGCTCTCTATCATGAAGCCCTTGACGATTTTTTTGAAATCCCTGTCATAGAGGCGGTTCTGCATGACCTCCTCGCATATCCTTATCTGCTGCTTGAATTTTTTGCCGCTGTTGGAGTGGTTGGCGTCGATTATGATGGCGGGATTGGCAAGCCCCGATTTTGCATAGCCCTCGGCTACCTGCATTACAGTTTCATAGTGGAAGTTGGGGATATCGTTGCCGTAGCCGTCGGACGCGCCGCGCAGAATGGCGTGGGCAAGCGGGTTGCCGTCGGTTTTTACCTGCCAGCCGTTCAGCTTGAATACCTGTCCGCTCTGGGCGGCATAGATGCTGTTCAAAAGCACTAAAATGGAGCCGCTCGTGGGGTTTTTTACGCCCACGGGCACGTCTATACCGCTCGAAACGAGGCGGTGTAGCTGGTTTTCGCTGGAGCGCGCGCCCACGGCGATATAGCTCAAAAGATCCTCGACATAATGAATGTTTGCGGGGTAGAGCATTTCGTCGGCGGCGGCAAGACCGCTCGCCCCGATAGCCTTGATGTTGAGCTCGCGTATGGCGTAGATGCCCTTTAGAATGTCCTCTTTTTTGTTGGGGTCGGGCTGGGAGAACATGCCCTTGTAGCCGACGCCCCTTGTGCGGGGCTTATTGGTGTATATCCTCGGCACAAGTACGAGCTTGTCCTTTACCTTTTCGTTGAGCCTGCCGAGGCGCTCCACATAGTCCAAAACGGGCGCCTGCTCGTGCGCCGAACAGGGACCGACTATAACTATAAGTTTGTCGCTCTTGCCCGTTATGACCTCCGTGACGAGCCTGTCGCGCTCTGCCTTTATCTTTTTCAGATTTTCGGGCATGGGCACCGCCGCGAGAATTTCTTCGGGATCGGGTATTTTTATCTGCTTCTCAAACATTTTCTGTTCTCCGTAAAATTATATCCTGTTTTTTATCAAATTTATAAAGTCCGACTGTATCTCTGCGGGAATGTACGCCGAATAATCCTTGCCGAATTTCACCGAATTTTTCACAAGAGTGGAGCTTACCTGAATATCGTCCTGCTCCGCAGGGATATAGATCGTTACAATGTCCTTCTTTAACCGGGCGTTGGCAAAGTAGTCGGCGTTCTCGTACTCGAAATCCACGGTGTTCCTTACGCCGCGCACATAGAAGGGAGTGTTCTCCTTTTCGAGTATATCCACCGCGGCGCCGCCGAATATCTCCACGCGCACCCGCGGCTCGTTTTTGAATAGCTTTTTTAAAAGCCGCTGCCTCTCCTCTGCGGTGAGGAGGGGCTTTTTGGAGGTGTTGACCATGACAGCCACCACGACCTCGTCGAAAATTTTAAGGCACTTGTCTATTACCGCTCTATGCCCCGTTGTGGGCGGGTCGAACGTGCCCGCAAATACGCATTTTTTCATTTTACACCGGTTTTTGCCAAGATCATAATTTTTTGAAAAAGCTCAGATAGGTTATGCCGTACTTTCTCTCGTCATACATTCCGAGCCCCTCCGCCCCGCCCGAAAAGGGGCGGTCGCGCTCCAAAACGGCTATGCCGCCGTCGCTTAAAAGGTTGCGGCTCGCTATTATATTTAACGCCTCCGCGCCCGCCTCCGTTCTGTACGGCGGGTCCAGAAATATAATATCGTATTGGGTTTTTGCGCTATTTAAGCACAATTTAAAGTCGAGGTTGGTTATCTTGTAGCAGCTCTCGCCGCGGAGCTTTTTTAAATTTTTTCCGAGTACGGCGAGGCTTTCCCGCGAGACGTCGTTGAAATGCACCCCAGCCGCGCCGCGGGAGATACATTCGAGCCCGAGCGCGCCGCTGCCGCAAAAAAGATCGAGGACGCGCGCGGACGGAACGCGGGCCGAAATTATATTGAAAAGATTTTCCTTGACCCTGTCCGCCGTGGGACGGATATCGCCGCCCTTGAAGCCGGCAAGGACGAGAGAACGGTATTTGCCCGAAATAATTCTCATTCCTTGCTTTCCGTGACGGACCTTTGGCGTTCGTCGGCCGCCTGAAGTTTGTTCCACTCCCTGTGCGCGAATAGTATATATGCTATGCCGTGTACTGCCACGGGATAGAGCACAAACAACAGATTGAGCCACGGCGACGCGCCGTTTGCAAAGGTCAGGGGGATGCCCGCCCAACCGAACACATACTCCGTCATAAATTTGCAGAAGCTGTTGGGCGCCGCGCACTGGATGATCTGGAAAATTATATAGGGTATGCAGCTTATAAAGCCTATCAGAAAGCCCTTGTAGGCGGAATATTCTCCCGTGCCGAAGACCGCCTGCTTGTCCGTGGAGCCTATCTCGAGCTTTTTGGAGTGGTTGAGTATCCTGCGCACCGAGGTAACGCCGTTCTGTCTGCCGAATATACCATACGCCACCGCGAGCAGCGCCTCGCCGATGGCGAGCAATACAGCCGAGAGCGCTATGTCGTTTGAAGAGACCAACGAGCCCGTCATGCCTATGAAGGTGGCGCTTATTATGAGCTGAAGCATCAGCGGAAACGCCGCGCCCGTGAGAAGGTCGCGAAGCTCGTACCAGAACATCAGACCTCTTTCATTTTTATTCTGCTCCAAAATTATATATCCCCCTTTCGCAAAGATATTTATTGAGAGGGACGTCGTGCGCCTCCTCTTCGAATTCTTCCATCTGAAAGCCGTAGCCCATTCCCACCTTTAAGGTGCGCCTGCCGTCAAGATATCTGTCGTAAAACCCTCCGCCGTAGCCCAAACGGAAACCGCGGGGATTCACCGCAAGGAGGGGAACGACGGTCACCTCCGCCTCGCCCGTAAAGGCCTGTCCCGCGGGCTCGGGTATGCCGAACGCGCCCTCGCGGAGCGCGCCGCCAAAATAAGGGACGGCAACTATGTTTTCGCCCTCCACCCGCGGCAGATATACCCTCTTGCCCGCTTCGAGGAGCCCGTTTATGATAAGGTCGGTGCGGGCCTCGGTGGAAAAGGATCTGTAAATAAAAAAGCTGTCGTATTTTGAAAACGCCCCGAAAAAAGCTTCGAAAATCGCCCTGTCCGCCTCGAGGCGGAGAATCTCGCCCAAGTATTTTCGCTTTATCTTCATTTTGTAGCGGATATCACTCTTCATACACAATCTCCGCGCGCCTCGTAGCCGCGCAGAGCACCTCGTAGCTTATAGTGCCGTTCTGCCGCGCCATAGCCGCCGCGTCCTCCAAAACGGGCAGGAGCGCGCCGCCGCCCTCGCGGACGAAGGAGTCCATGCACAGGGGAGAAACGCCCGCGGGCGTGCCGCGGAAAAACCCGTCGCCGTAGCCCAAACGGTAGGTAGAGAGCGTTTTGTATTGCTTTTTTGCGGGCGCATAGCCCGCGCCGCCCCCGAAAAACGCCGTGGTCTGCGCTTTGCGGGCGTAAACCTTCAATACGGGCCTGACGTTTGCCTTGAAGCCCTCGGGGGGATAGCCGTATAAAAGTATTCCCACGCGTGCGCCGTCCTTCAAATATCCGTCGCCGGAAAGCAAGCCGCCGCTTGCCGACAGGTGGGCGAACGCGTCGGGCTTTTTGGCTTTGACCAGCTCCTCCGCCCCGTTGAAAACCTTAAGCTGTTCCGCCCGAGCTACGGCGTTTTGCGGCGCGTACAGGTGGGAATAAACGCCCTGCAGATCGTCCGAGTCCACGGCGTCCAACACCTTTTCAAGCTCCGCAGGGCTGCACCCGAAGCGGTTCATGCCCGTGTTTACCTTTATGTGGCAGGGAAGTCCGCGCGCCATTTTGGCGGTATGTGTTGAGTTTACCGTGACGGTAAGCCCGTAGTAGCCCGCCCGCAGCAGGTCGTCCTTGCCCATGGGCGGCGTAAATACGAGCACGGGCTTTGTGACGCCCGCAAGACGGAGCGCCGCGCCCTCATCGGTTATGGCTACGCAAAAGCCGTCCACAATGTCCTCTATGGAACGGGCGACCGCAGCCGCGCCGTGACCGTAAGCATTTGCCTTTACCACGGCGTAGAATTGCCTGCCGCCCAATAGCCCGCGGATATATTCCGCGTTATATCTGAGAAGTTTTAAATTTACAACGGCGAGAGTTTTTTGCATACTTAAATAATATGCTTCCCCGCGCCGCGCCGTTACATCTGCGGATATTACAGCAATTATATTATAATACCGTGGAATTTGTCAAATAAAAATAAGCCCCTCCATCGGGAGGGGCGCTTTGGATATGTCTCAATGCCCGCCGTCTGACGGACCGTCCGCCGCAGGCGCGCTTGCGGAGTCTGACCCGTGCTCCGCGGTATTTTTGAGTTTCTGCACGCCGACGATATACGCGACGACCGCCGCAACTATTATGCCGGCTATAAGGCTTATTACCACGCAAAGTATTATTCCGAGCCCGCCAGTCTTAGTCATGCCGCCGTCATAAGCTATTGCGGACGTGGCGCCGTAGTATTGCGAAAGCTCGCCCTCGTAATCGGCGGTGATCTGCACGAGGCTGTCATACAAGCCCTTGAGTTCGGCAAGGAATGGCTCGCTTGCGGGCTGCGCCTGTTCTATATACTCATTGTACAGCTTTATGTCCGATTCGAGGCGCGATATTTCCTCGGAGAGCTGAACCATAGTTTCGGTGGGCTGGATATTGTCCGACCCCGCGCCGCCTTCGGTGAAGTTGCCGTAGCTGTATTTGAGCGCCTGAAGTTTTGCGTCCCTCTCGCGGGTCATGCTGACTATCATGCTTGTATAATCGCTCTTTACTTTATCCACGTCGTGCACATAGTGGTTTGAGGTCATTGTGCCGCGGGCGGCTTCAAGGCTCCTCGACAGGTCGTTCAACTCCGTCACAAGCTTTGTGCGGGAGGAAGAATTGCCCATAGCTTCGTTCAGCTCGGATATTTTATCGAGAAGATAGTCCTTCTGCTGCGTTAAGAGCTCGAACCTGTCCTCGAGATACAGCTCGTCCGAGTAGCTGGCAAGATAAATGTCCCTGTCCGCAGCCAAGCCCTTTACATAGTTTACGGGATACTGCGCTATGGCGTCTATAAGAGCCTGCGCGTGGGCGTCGCTTTTAAATTCACGCGCCCTGACCTTGACCGTGTATATAACGTCGGTCTCGCCCGTCGCGTCGGGAACGCCGACCGTGCGTGAAATGGATATCTCCGACCTGTTGTACATTTTTCCAAGATCGAGATATGCAAGGTCCTTATTCTGCTCCTTTATCTCGGCAAGCCTTTCGGGCGTGACCAAGCTGCGGTATTCGAAGGGCGTTTTATCGGGATAAACGGGATTTGCGGCTTCTATTCCCGGGAATTTTATGGAAAAACTCCTCGTATATTCCTCTTTGCCGAGGCTGTAGCCGAAATATAAGCCCAAAGTACCGGCTATTGTTATTACCGCAACCAGTATGAGCGCAAGCCATTTCTGCGAAAAAATTATCCTGATGATATCGCCGAAGCTCATACCCTCTTTTTCTTCTTCCATTTCTTCCTCCGGAAGGTTGCCCTGCCAAAATTGTTTAAAACAGGGCGTTTATTTTACGTATAGATATAATATACCATAGTTATCAGAGAAAAGTCAACAGATTAATAATGTATTTTGCCGCGAACGCCCTGCGGCCCCGTTCTGCGCCCGACGACGCATAAAACCGTACGGAAACAGCACGCCGCTATCGTTGCGGTCAAAACCACAGCGGGCGGTGCAAATGCACCGCCCGCCGCATTACAAAGGAGACAACGAGTGCATGAAAACACCCATACTATCTTGCTATTTTTTGAAAATTTTCCCCAGTTTGCTCTTGATATTGTCCACAAGGTTGCGGGGGTTCTTTATGTTTGCCTGCGCCGCGGCGAGCCTTGCTATGGGCACGCGGTAGGGCGAACAGGATACATAATTCAGGCCTATGCTGTGGCAGAACTCGATGGACGAGGGATCGCCGCCGTGCTCGCCGCAGATGCCGACGTGGAGGTCGCTCCTCGTGCTCTTGCCGAGCTTTACTGCCATATCCATGAGCTTGCCCACGCCCGTTGTATCGAGACGGGAGAAGGGATCGCTCTCGTAAATCTTGTTCGCATAGTACGAGGGCAGGAATTTGCCCGCGTCGTCGCGCGAGAAGCCGAAGGTCATCTGCGTAAGATCGTTGGTACCGAAGCAGAAGAACTCGGCCTCCTTTGCTATCTCGTCCGCAGTCAGGGCTGCGCGGGGGATCTCTATCATGGTGCCGACCTCGTATTTAAGCTCGACATCGGAAGCCTTTATAAGCTCGTCCGCAGTCTTAACAACGATCTTCTTGACAAAAGCCATTTCCTTTACTTCGCCGGTGAGCGGTATCATTATCTCGGGAACGACATGCCACGAGGGATGTCTCTTCTGAACGTTTATGGCAGCCTTGATAACTGCGTTGGTCTGCATTACCGCGATTTCGGGATATGTTACGCAGAGACGGCAGCCCCTGTGTCCCATCATGGGGTTGAACTCGTGAAGGTCGGAAATTATCTGCTTGATCTGCGCAACCGTCTTGTGCTGAGCCTTGGCGAGCGCCGCTATATCCTCCTCGGCAGTGGGAACGAACTCGTGAAGGGGAGGATCGAGGAAACGTATGGTCACGGGCTGACCCTCGAGGGCTTCCATAAGTCCTTCGAAGTCCGCCTGCTGCATGGGCTCAATCTTGGCAAGAGCCGCCTCCCTCTCCTCTACCGTGTCGGCGCAGATCATCTCGCGGAAGGCGCCTATCCTTGCCGGATCGAAGAACATATGCTCGGTGCGGCAAAGACCTATGCCCTGCGCGCCGAAAGCCATTGCCTGCTTTGCGTCGGCGGGAGTGTCGGCGTTGGTTCTTACCTGAAGCGCCTTATATTTATCCGCAAGGCTCATTATTCTGCCGAAATAGCCCGAGCTGGGATCGGCGGGAACGGTGGGAATGAGGCAGTTGTATATTTTACCCGTGGAGCCGTCGAGGGACAGTACGTCGCCCTCCTTATATACCTTGCCGCCGAGGGTGAACTTCTTGTTCTCCTCATCCATCTTTATGTCGCCGCAGCCTGATACGCAGCACGTTCCCATGCCGCGGGCAACGACTGCCGCGTGGGAGGTCTGTCCGCCGCGGACGGTCAGAATACCCTGCGAATACTTCATGCCCTCGATGTCCTCGGGTGAGGTCTCAAGGCGCACAAGCACGACCTTCTTGCCCTTTTTGCCCTCCTTTACGGCGTCCTCCGCGGTGAACACTATTGTGCCTGCGGCTGCGCCGGGGGAAGCGGCAATACCCTTGCCTACCACATTCTTCTTGTCGGCTTCGGCAAGCGCCTTGGGGTCGAACTGGGGATGGAGAAGCATGTCGAGAGACTTTGCGTCTATCTGCATGAGGGCTTCCTGTTCGGTTATCATGCCCTCGTCTATGAGGTCGCAGGCAATTTTTATTGCGGCGGCAGCCGTACGCTTGCCGTTACGCGTCTGGAGCATGTAGAGCTTTTCGTTCTCAACGGTGAACTCCATATCCTGCATGTCGTGGTAGTGGTTTTCGAGGATCTTGCATACTTCCTTGAACTGGTCGTAGACCGCGGGGAATACCTTCTTCATTTCCTCGATGGGCATGGGCGTTCTCACGCCCGCAACAACGTCCTCGCCCTGTGCGTTGGTGAGGAACTCGCCCATAAGACCCTTTTCGCCGGTTGCGGGGTTACGGGTGAACGCAACGCCCGTGCCGCAGTTGTCGCCCATGTTGCCGAACGCCATCATCTGTACGTTTACGGCAGTGCCCCACGAATAGGGGATATCGTGGTCCATTCTGTACACGTTCGCACGGGGGTTGTCCCACGAGCGGAACACGGCTTTTATAGCCTCGAAAAGCTGGTCCTTGGGGTCGGAGGGGAAGTCCGAACCGATCTGCTTTTTATATTCTGCCTTGAACTGGTTGGCAAGGGCTTTCAAATCGTCCGCGTCAAGCTCGACGTCCTGCGTTACGCCCTTCTTCTCCTTCATTTCGTCGATGAGCTTTTCGAAATATTTTTTGCCGACCTCCATAACGACGTCGGAGAACATCTGTATAAATCTGCGGTAGCAGTCCCACGCCCAGCGGGGATTGCCCGATTTTGCGGCGAGGACCTCGACCACCTCCTCGTTAAGACCGAGGTTCAATATGGTGTCCATCATGCCGGGCATGGAAGCGCGCGCGCCCGAGCGGACGGAGACGAGCAGGGGATTTTCCTTGTCGCCGAACTTCTTGCCGGTGATCTTTTCCATTTTGTCAACGTATTCGAGGATCTCCTTTTTGATGCCGTCGTTTATCTTTTTACCGTCCTCGTAATACTGTGTGCACGCCTCTGTGCTGATGGTAAAGCCCTGCGGCACGGGGAGACCGATATTGGTCATTTCCGCAAGGTTTGCGCCCTTGCCGCCCAAAAGCTCGCGCATGTTTGCATTACCTTCGGTAAAGAGGTAGCAATACTTTTTTGCCATGTAAAAATTCCTCCATAGAATTACTTTATTTATTTTCCAAACTATTTTAATATAAAAGGCAGAATTTGGCAAGCGTTTGAAGCGGCTTGCGCAAAAATTATACTGTATGTTGGGCGGGCGGCGGGCGGGAGCACCGCTGCGCCCGCGTTAAATACTCGCTCCGCTCGTGCTAATGCTCGCTTTGCTCGCGTTAAATACTCGCTACGCTCGTGGTAAATATTTGCTGCGCAAATGTTAAATATCGGCTCCGCCGACGTGAAATATTGCACTTTGTGCAATGTTGTGGTGAAAATTATCGGAAGTGCCTTCCTCGCCATCTTCCGTCGCCGACGGGGGAGGGTGGCGACGTAGTCGACGGGTGGGAGAAGTCATTTGCTTTTTATGCCCCTCCCATCACCCGCTATGCGGGAGCTGTCTCACACGGCGCAAGGAATAACGCCGTGTTCGGGCACCGTTCGCGCCTTGCACTATGCGCTCACTCATCTCGCGCGGCAAAACAGCGCACTGTGCTGTTTTGAGAAATCCGCGCTCGTCCTCGCAAGCGAAGGGCGCCAAGATTGGGGGGTGCAATTGTTTTAAAATTGCCGGAACGGGCGCGGCGGAAATAAAAAAATTGCCGTTTTGAATGAACGGCAACATAAATCAATAATCTTCCTTTATGCCGAGGAAATAATCGGCGGAAACGTTAAAAGCCTCCGACATTTTTTTGAGATAGTCGTAGCCGGGCTTAGCCTTGCCCTTGAGCCATTCGCTCACCTGACCCGGTTTCGCGCCTATTTCGCCGGCAAAAGCTGTTTGCGTGAGATTGTTTTCACTTAGAAATTCACGTAAAATTTTCCTGAAATCATTATCCACACTTCCCATTATATAGAATTTTCTATACCCGACTTGACTTTTAGAATATTCTGTAATACTATAATTTTAGAATATTCTATAACAGGTGAAAAATGCGGTGCAGTGAAATCGTAAAAGAGCTACAAAAGCTTAGGCGGGATATAAATTTTTACAAAAATAAAGCAACCGATACGGGAAAGGTTGCAAAGAAAATTTACGGCGCGGGAAAAAGCGAGCGGTTTCTTGAGGGTCTGAACGAGACATTCGGGCACATTTTAGCGCGGGAAAACTGGGTGTATTTAGATAAACTTATCGAGGAGTTGCAAGACCCCGACATAGAGCTTTTAACGGAATTGCCGTTCAGCGAGGAATTTTTAAAGAAGCTGTAATTGGTTTGCGGGAGCTTGACATTGCCCCTCCCATCACCCGCTACGCGGGAGCTTCCCCCCCCCATTGGGGGAAGAAGCCACGGTTTGGGGTGGCGTTGCAATTACGAAGTTAGCAAGCGCGCTCCCCCTATTCTGTCATTCTGAGGCATTAGCCGAAGAATCTGTCGCGAAGCGACTTTTGGTTTGGCGTTTCATTGAGCCCCGCCCGAGCGCAGCGACGGCTTTGTGTGCGTTTCAAACAGCCGAAAGCAGACCACGAGGGGATTATTTCGGTCAATCGCGCGCAAGCGCGTCTCCCTTCGGCTCAAAATGACACGGCTTATTGAGTGTTGCAATTATTTACACTCCCCTCAGTTTCGCTTCGCTCGACAGCTGTCTCACACGGCGCAAGGAATAACGCCGTGTGAGAAGCAGAGCCCTAAAATCACGAAAAATCGCAGCGCCCGCAATGGCGCGAGATTTTTGTGAACTTAATCTCTTATAAAAGCCTTATGTATTCGGACAAAGCCTTAAATCGGTTATCAGTTTTATAAACGAAGTATTCCCTCAAAAGGCGCAGGGCGCGCTTTATGCCGTCGGGCGTGATATAGTCCTCCTCGAACGGCTTGCCCGCGACCTTTCTCAAAACGTTGAAGGTCACGCGGCTCGCCGGCACGCCGTCGCCGCACGCCGCGCAGGTGAACGCTCCGAGGGACATATCGAAGCGCAGCATGCCCTCCGCCGCCAAGCTTTTGCCGCAGTGCGGGCACGCCTCCGCGGTTATGGCATAGCCCGACCTTTCAAGCGCGAAGGTAAGAAAGCTTATCAGCGCCAGACTCTCGTCGCCGGAGCACATAACCGAATACGTATCCACCAAACGGTAGAAAATATCGCGGCACTCGTCGCCCTCGAAGGTGAGCGAAAGAGCTGCCTCGGCGGCTGCCGACGCGGCGTAAAATTTGTTTATATCGGTGCGCAGATCATAGAAGCTTTCGGTCTCCGAGCAATTTATCACGGTGTATTTATCGCCGCGCTTCGCGAGCATATATTCGGCAAAACAAAAAGGCTGGGCGGCAAATTTCAGCTTTGCCCCCGCCTTTTTTATACCCTTTATCCCTGCGGTGATCTTGCCCTGTTCCACGGTGAGAAGGGTGAGAATTTTGTCGTTTTCGTTGTAATCCGCCGCCCTGAGCATGAGGGCGTTTACCTTGAGTTCCATCTGCTACCTTTCAGCGAAAAACCGGATATATATTGAGTTTCAGTCGTCGCCGTTCAGCTTTTTATATAGCATATAATAGCTTACGCTGCCCGTCTTTTCAAACATTTTCCACGCAAGCTCAGCCGCGTCCCTGTCCTTTTTCATGCGCACCCCCTTAAAGGCAGTATGCGCAGGAATGTGCGTTTTATGAAAGCCGCCGCGACCCCGTATTTACAAAATCACCAGATCGCGGATGAGATTCATCTTGTTGCGCCAATCCTCTTCGACGCGCACGTATGTGGTCAGAAATACCTTTGCGCCCAAAAACCTCTCCATAGCCTCGCGCGCAAAGGAAGATACTTCCTTTACAGCCCTGCCGCCCTTGCCTATCAATATCGACTTATGGTTGGCTTTTTCGCAGACTATATCGAGATTTATGTCGTACACGCCGTTCTCCTGCCGTTCGAATTTGTTGACTACCACCGCTATGCCGTGGGGAACCTCGTCGTCGAATTTAAGGAGTATTTTTTCGCGCATTATTTCGGCTATCATAAACTTTTCGCTCTTATCCGAAACAATGTCGTCCGCAATCACCTTCTCGCCCTCGGGCATCGCTTCGGCAAGGAAGGCTTCAAGCTTTTTGATATTTGTGCCCTTGCGCGCGGAAACGGGAAAAATGTCTACCTGTATGCCGTTTTCGTACAGATCCTTTACGTCCGCGGCTATGCGCTCCTTTGGCATTATGTCTATTTTCGTATAGGCTATCGCCGCGGGTATCTTGCCCGTGACGTATTTTTTCATGATTGAAATATCCGCGTCGGAGAGCCCGCCGTGACCGTCGTGGACGTATAAAATAAAATCAACGTCCTTGGAGGCGTCGTCGGTGGCTTTCATCATAATATCGGTGAGTTTGTTCGGGCTCCTGTACAGCCCGGGCGTATCCACGAACACGAGCTGATAGTTTTCTTTGGTCAGAACGCCCATTATGGCGTTGCGGGTGGTTTGGGGCTTGGGGGAAACTATCGCCACCTTTTCGCCCACGAGCACGTTTACAAGGGTCGATTTACCCGCGTTTGCCCTGCCTATTACGGCTATTATTCCGCTCTTCATATCAATCCCTCGACAAATTGAGCTTTCTGAGGACGCGCTCCTCGCGCCCGCGCATTTCGGACTTGTCCTCCTCCGTCATATGGTCGTAACCCAAGAGGTGAAATATGCCGTGCGTTACAAGATAATTGAGTTCGCGCACGAACGAATGACCGTACTCCTCCGCCTGCTCCCGCGCGCGCTTTTCGCACACGGCGATGCTGCCGATAAATAAATTGCCCTCCTCGTCTATCTCGTCGGGGTAATTTTTTTTGTTTAAGGCTATGCCCTTTATGCCGTCGAGCGAGGGAAAACTCAACACGTCCGTCACTTTATCTATTTTTCTTATGTCGGCGTTGAGGCGGCGTATGTAGTCCTCGTCGACTATTATGACCTCGCAGGCAAGGTTGCAGTCCGCCGAGTATTCGCCCTCGAAAGCCTCCGCCAGCGCGGAAAAATCCTGTTCGCAATCTATTTTAAGCACTTGTTTTCTCCGTTAAGCTATCTCTTTTTGTTGGATACGGTCAGCTTGGGATACTGCACGCGGGAGTGGTAAACGCCCGTCAGCTGGGTAGCCACGGTCATGGCGATTATGGAAAGCTCGCGCATGGTTATGTCGCAGTCGGCAAACTGGTCGAGGTTCATTCTCTCCTCTATGAGGCTTTTTACAAGCGCCTCCACCTTTTCGGGAGAGCGGTCGGAGAGGGAACGGGTTGCCGCCTCCGAGGCGTCGGCGATCATGATTATCGCCGCTATCTTCGTTGTAGGCGTGGGACCGTTGTAGGAATAGCTGCCCATCCTCAGCTCGCCGTCGCTCATTTTCAGAGCCTTTGCGTAGAAGTATTTTATGGGCAGGGTGCCGTGGTGCTCCACGGCAACGTCCGCCAGAAAGTCGGGCAGGTGGTTCTTTTTTATCAGCTTTGCGCCGTCGCGCGTGTGCGAACGTATTATATCCACCGAAAGCTCGGGGGTCAGCTGCTGGTGAATGTTGACGTCGCCCTGGTTTTCGGAGAACATTTCGGGGTTCTTTATCTTGCCCACGTCGTGATAGTAGCCGGCAGCCCTTGCAAGCTCGGGGTCCTCGCCTATAGCGGCGGCGCATGCCTCGGCAAGCTGCGCAACGACCACGGAGTGATTGTAGGTGCCGAGGGCGTTGGCTTTTAAAAGCTTTATGATCTTTGCGTTCTCGCTCGTCAGCTCGCGCATGCGGAAGGGCGTGAGGTGCTTGAAGATGACCTCGAATACGGGAAGCAGGAAGAAGAACAAAAGTATCGAGAACAGACAGTCGAGCACGCTGTAGAGCAAAAAGTCGGTCAAAAAGTAACTGAAATTCAGCACGGGAGCGTTCGGCAGAAGTATTGCCGCGTTGATTATGAGAACGGGCAAGAGCAGCACGAACGCCGCCATTACGCTGCCCATACGGGTTTTGATGTTTTTGAAGATAAAGATAGCGACTATGCCCGTGCAGAAGATAGAGATGAAGCCGCCGTAGCTCACATAGACGAGGTCGGTGAGAAGGGCGTTGGCGTATCTGTCGACCACGAGCATTGCTATCGCATAGATAGTGTTTAAAAATATCGAGTCGCGGCGGTTGAAAAGCATTATGAGCATCATCGCCACAAAGCTGCCCGGGCGGGCGACGGGATGGATGTATTTGCCCACCACCGCGGAAACTGCCGCGGATATGCTGAACAGAATGAATATTTCGAATATGCGGGAGCACTTGGCAAGCACCTCTTTATTTTCGAACCAGAAATATGTGAAGGTGATGCCCGTCATTACGAAAAGCGTTACCGCGACGGTGACTATGTTGTCAACGTTGGCGCCGACGTAGTTTATTATGTTCCCGTTCTGCGTTAAAAACAGCGTTGCAAAAAGCACCGCCGCAAATATGAGCATGCCGAAGAAGAAGCTTATTACGCTTCTGAATATCTCCCTGTTAGTCAACTTGCTCTTCAAGTTTTGTCCTCCTCTTGCCGTCCGCCTCGTAAGCGCGCACTATCCTCATAACCAGCGGGTTGCGGACGACGTCTTTATCGGTTAGCTGTACTATATCTATGTCCTCTACGTTTGCGAGCACCTGCGCGGCGTGCTCCAGCCCGCTCTTCTTGCCGTCGGGCAGGTCTATCTGCGTTACGTCGCCCGTTATCACCATTTTGCTGCCGTCGCCGAGACGGGTGAGAAACATTTTCATCTGCTCCCGCGTGGTGTTCTGGGCTTCGTCCAGAATTATAAAGGCGTTGGAGAGCGTTCTGCCGCGCATGTATGCGAGAGGCGCGATCTCTATGGAGCCGCGCTCCATTAATTTTGTGTAGGTCTCGAGCCCGAGCATCTCCTGCAACGCGTCGTAGAGCGGTCTTAAATAGGGGTCGACCTTGGTCTGCAGATCGCCCGGAAGAAAGCCGAGCTTTTCGCCCGCCTCCACCGCGGGACGGGTGAGGATTATTTTATCCACCTGCTTTTGCTTCAAAGCCTGCACGGCGAGGCACACGGCAAGATAGGTTTTGCCCGTGCCGGCGGGGCCTATGCCGAAGGTGACGGAGTTCTGCTTTATTCCGTCGACATATCTCTTCTGCCCGACCGTTTTGCACTTTATGGGCTTGCCGCGGGAGGTTATGGCTACGACGTCGGAGGAGAGTTTGGTTATGTCCGAGGCTTTGCCTTCCTTTGCAAGCTCTATGCAGTAGGCTACCCTGCCTTTCCCGAGGCTCTCGCCGTGACCGGCAAGAACGAGCAGATTTTCTATCACGCCCGAAGCCTGCGCCACCTTATCCTCCGTGCCCGTTATCACCACGGTCACGCCGTCCACCCGAAGATTTACCCCGAGTTCGCTCTCTATTAAATTTACATTCTCGTCGAACGTGCCGAGGACGCGCTGAAGCTTGTCCGCGTCGCCCGCCGAGATTTTACGTATGCTGCCGTTGATCATTTTTAAGTTAAATTTATGCTTATTTTGTGCAAATATTTTATTTCCATTATCACGCGCACACCGCCCTCCCCGGGCTGCAGGGTGTGGCTCTTGGAAATTATGTTTTCGTCCCCGAGCTTCAGGGAGGCATACGCCTCTCTTATGCTCTTTTCGGAGCCGTCGGGGGCGAAATATTCGCGCTGTGCCGAGCACTCTATTTCGGCAAAGCCCGCGGCTATGCCTTCGACCCAATTTTCGCCCGCCTGCGTGCCCGCGTAGATGAGCGTATCTCCCGCCGAAACGGAAGCGCCCTCCGCGACCGCCGCCGTGCCGCAGACGGCTACAAGCCTTCTGACGACGCCCGACACGTCGGAGACGAGGGGCTCGCGCACGGCTTTTTCCGGGGCGGAGCCATCCACCTCGACGTCTACCACAAGCACGCTGCCGCGCCTGAAAATATTGCAGAAGTTGACCTCGGGCAGAGCCAATATCCTGCCCGCCGCAACGGGCTTGTCGAGGGCGGAAAAGGGCTTCCACTCGGAGGCGCCCTCCTCCTCTATGATCTGCCGCACCACGCTTTTGAGATAGCCGCCGCTGCCGCCAACCTCTATTCTGAGGATAAGAAAGCCCGAAGCATAGGCGACGACGGCGAACACGAGCGCGCCGAGCACAAGCCCCGCACGGAGAAAAAGCCCGCCGAAAAGCCTTTTTTTAAGGCTCGCACGCTCCACACCGATATTATAACACGGCTTTGCGAAAATTGCAAAAACTTTTTTTATATCTTTGTCTTTTACGCAAAATATAAAGCTCGCGCCCCGTTTTTTGCAATTATAGACGGGTATTCCCGCCTTTTTGAGCCTCTTCAGGGCGGGCTCGGCTGCCGAGGTTATGGAAACGGTTGAAAGGTCAGTCAATTTTTACCCCCTTTACGCTACCGTTTACAAGAAGGTCGCCCTCGAAATATTCCCCCACCTCCATGTTCTCGCCCTCCAGAGTTATTGTGAGTTTGCCAGCCGTAACAACGATCAGCCCGGGAGTGAAGCTCGAAATGGTCTTGACGTTTTTGAGATAGCAGCAGGAGCCGGGCACGAGAGTGACGCTCTTTGCGGTATCGTAGCCCAGTTCGTTCAGAATTTGTTCCAACAGCTTCATAGGGATATTTTATGCCCGTTTTACGGTCAATATATTTATTTTTTAACAAAAAGGGATAGTTTTCGCGCGGGCGGGCGGGTTACAATTAAAAAAATAAAAAAACCGAAATTTTAAGGTGGGATATGGCGGAAAAAATTTATGCGGGCAGCCTGAAGGGCGGCACGGGAGTGACCACCGTCTGCGTGGGGCTGGGGCTGGCGCTTGCAGACGGCGGGGAAAAGACGCTTATAGTGGACGGCGACAGCGTGAGCGCGGGAGCGATGATCGTTGCGGGAATGGGCAACATGCAGGTATATACCCTCGCGGACTACGAGAGATCGGCTTGCCGTGCCAAACAGGCTGCGACGGCGCACCCGAAGTCGGGCAATCTGTACATTATGCCCTCG
This sequence comes from uncultured Clostridia bacterium, assembly GCA_947625865.1. Taxonomy (GTDB): domain Bacteria; phylum Bacillota; class Clostridia; order Christensenellales; family Borkfalkiaceae; genus Coproplasma. The sequence continues at coordinate 16,808 of CANQQD010000009.1, read as the reverse complement.
CTCGGTCTGAAAGACAAAAACGTTGCCGCACGCGCCGTGGGCGAGGTCGAGGGGCTGTTCGACTATATCCTGCTCGACAAAATAGCTCCCGAAATCTGCGACCGAGCGATAATAGTGACCGAGCCCTATCTGCCCTCCGTAAAGTCGGCGGACGGGTGCAAGTCCGCCCTCTGCGACGGGGGGATAAAGGATATTGCACTTGTAGTGAACAAGCTGAACGGCGGACAGGTGCTCTCGGGCGAGGTGCTCCCTGCGGAGAAGATAGCCGAGGCGCTGAGGCTGAGACTGCTTGCCGTCGTGCCCGAGGATCCAACAATATCCGTCGGCAGATGGCGGAAGCAGACCGTGGAGTCGTTCAGGGCGGCGGCAAACGCCTTGTGCGGAGGTGCCGGCGCCTTCAACGTTTTGCGGGGCTACGGAGGACTGAACGGAGTTATTAAAAGAAAGCTGAGGGACAGGATATGAACGGTGTAAAAAAATTGCTGTCGCTCGACAGGGAGGATATGACCGACCTCGAGAAGGAGCTGTTTTTAAAGGATCTTAAGAGAGTTGCCGAGGAGTACTTCGAGCCCGAGGGCGGCTTCGATATGGAAATAACGCGCACCGAGGACGGGTTTCTGGCGTGCGTTATATTCAACGCGCGGAGGATAAAGACGCTCAGGCGCATAAACTGAAGAGCGCAACGGGCGGGCGGCACCACTGTGCCGCCCGCCCGTTTAAAGCTGTTTTTATCGATACGTTACGAGTTTTTCCCGCCGTTACCCGTTATTTTTGCTATCACGGGCAATAGCTCGTCGTCGTAGCCGACGTTTACAATGTCGTCGCCTGCGGGAGCGGCTGTGCAGCCGTCGCCGGGCGTCACGCCCGTGCCGTGAATGGTTTTGCCGTTCTCCCAGAGCACTCCCGCCGTCGTCAGCTTTAACGCCTCGCCCGTAACGCTGTTTATAAACGTGGACTGCATTATGCCCTTGCCGTAGGTTTTGACGTCGCCCGTGCCACAGTCGGTGAGGAATATATCGGGATAGTCCAAAATATTATAACTGACGAGAATACCTATAAGCGCCTCGGAGGCGCTGGCGGTGTTCCTGTCCGCCATCACGTACACCTTGGCGTCTGCGGGGAACACGCCGCTGTTATAGCGGGTGCAAGCCGCAGTCTCCCGCCTGCCATCCTTATATATCAGCCGCATGGCGACCGCGTTATTGTAGCGCGCGGAGGTGAAAAGCCCGCCGATATCCGCCATTACGCTCGCATAACCGCCGCCGTTGCCGCGGAGGTCGAGTATGAGAGTGTTGCAGCCCGAGCCGCTGAATATGCTTAAAAGCTCGCGCATCTCCTCTGCGGCGTTTCCGTAAAACCGGTCGAGGCGCATATATGCCGCAAATTCGGGGAGCTCCGATATCCCGCCGTCCGTTACCGAGAGGCTGCGGGTATCGCCGTCGTACCCGAACGTGTACGACGAGCTGCCCGTAAACATGCTTACATAGCTCGCCGTATATGAGAGCTTTTTTACGGGGATCTCTTCGCCGCCCTTGAGCGTGAACAGCACCTCCGAGCCCACGTCCACGCCGGAGATGAACTCTCCGAAACCGCCGCCCGCCGAGACGCTTTCGCCGCCCGCCGAAACGGAGACTATTATATCCCCCGCCTTAATCCCCGCAGCCATTGCGGGCGAACCGCCGACCACGGCGCGCACCAGCATGCCCTCCGCCGTTTCGGAGTAGGATATGCCTACGCCGCACTTATGTCCGCGGTTTTTTTCCAACTCCGCCCTGTACTCGTCAGGGGTGAAATATGTGCTGTATATATCGAGTTTATTGACCATTTCGTCTATGGTGAGACCGTCCAGATCCTCTATCGCCGAATAATCGCCGCCGAAAACATAGTAGTGCTCCTCTATGCTTTTCCGCACCCAATCCTCGGAGGAGGCGCAGCCCGTAAAAAGGAACGCCGCCGAAAAAAACGCGGCTACTAAAGCGGCAAATCTCAATACATGTGCAGTTTTTGACATTTAAACCTCACTTCAACAAATAAAGATTATGTAGTATGCTGAAGGTTACCGCCATGCGAAAATCCCTGAGGTCGAAGCCGGTAAGCTTTTTTATGGCGTTGAGCTTGTAGATGAGCGTGTTGCGGTGCATATATAATATTCTTGCCGTCAGCGACACATTCATACCGTTATCCAAAAAGGTTTTTATAGTGTTCATCATGCCGCCGTCCTCAAAGACCTTGGCTAAATTCTTTATGTCGTAGCCCGATATAAGCTTTTCGCGCTGCGATTTGGTCAAAAGGGGCATTACGTCGCCCAGATCTATGAGCTTTATGCCCGAAGAACCCTTGATATCCTCATATATATTCATTATTTTCGCGCTGCGGAGCCTGTCCGCACTCCTTGAAAGGAATTATAACAGAAACCCGCCAAATTTGCAACATATATTTGAAAAAGGTAAATTTTTTTGCCGCGTCTGCACACACTTTATTTTGGACGGATATTCGATTGCCCCCCGAATATCCCGCAACTAACGCAAAATTAGTGCGGTTATTCCTTGACAACGCGCGCGCGTTGTATTAAAATATTATTAAAATATGTTTAAGCTTTACCGATTTGCTTTATAATAATTTTCGGAGATGATGTGATGGCTAAAAGTTACAAATCCCGCGGCAGGACGCCCGCGCTTATAACCTATATAATCGCGGTAGTGTTCCTGCTTCTCGGGCTCACGTTGCCCATAGGCGTTCAGACCTTTACGGGCGGCGGCGTACCCTTCGGCAAAATGCCGCTGTTGCAACTTACGGGTGCGCTCAAGTCACTGGGCGTTATTAAAAATATTCCCTTCGGGAGCGAGCTTACGCCCGCCTTCAGCTTTAGTCTGACCATATCCGGCTTCAAGCTCAACATAGGCGCGGCGCTGCTCGTCCTGTACGCGCTCGTCTCGCTCGTGGCGCTGTTCATGATAATTCCCATGTGCGTGGCTAAGAAAAAGAACACTACGCCGAGAAAGGTAGCGGCCGTTACAGAGTGCGTGGCGCTCGGCGTGCTCCTGCCCCTCTGCGCCATGGCGTTTACGAGGGCGGCTTCGGAATGGAACCTCATGCTGTTCGCGGCGCTCGGAGTCACGGGCTTGATGCTCATTGTTCAGAGCATAATTTACTTCCGCAAATCGGGAGTTATAAAAACCATTACGCTCGTTATTTCGGCGATAGCGGTGTTCTTTACCGTTGCAAACGCGGCGGACAATCTGCCCTTTTTGCGCGGACCTATAAATAACCTCGTATCCATGCTGCAGCGCAGCCGTCCGTTCGAGACCACGGCGGGACTTTATAAGCTGAACGATAAGGTGTTCTTCGGTAGCACCGTGTTGAAGGAAGCTTTAAGGTCGCCCTCATCCATCGCCTGGAACATAGCCGCGGGCATTACAAATTATACGGCGTTCGCGCTCTCCGCGCTCGTGTGCCTCAACCTGCTTTTGAACGCGCTGGGGCTGGGCAAGCGCACAAACATGTTCATGCTTGCCGCAAACGGCATCAGATATATCCTCGAGCTTATACTCATAATAGTTCTGTTCATCGCGGTGTTCGCGGCGGGCGGAAGTTTCGGGCTGGGGCTGTATATTCTGACCGTGCTGGCTATAGCGCAGCTCGTGATAGCCGTAGTGCGGTTCCTCCGCTACAGGAGAACGGCCGCCGTGCGCGAGGAGGAAGACGAGGACGCCGACGAAGCCGATCCCGCGGAGGACTATGCGTTCGACGGCGAAAAAACGGAGGACAAAGAGGGCGAAAAGGCTCCCGAAAAGGCGGCTGCCGTAGAAACGCGGGACGTTGTTTACAACGTGAACACTATATACAACGGACCCTCCGACGACTTTATCAAAAAGCTCACAAACGAGGAAAAGGTGGAATTTGCCCGCGTATTCCTCGAAAAGAGCAAGGCAAACCTTTCAATGCTGCCCGACTACGTTGTGGGCGGGGATAACGCGAAATTCTTCTCGTCCGTATTCATATACCTTGCGCACGTAAGAAGCGTGATAACCGACGGGCTGATGAACAAGCTCTACGACGAAGTGGTGCGCATAAACGGCTGACGATAAAATTCAAGACGGGCGGCTTGTGCCGCCCGTCTTTTTTGTTTTGCAGTTATTTTGTGCGCCTTATATAAACCTTCAGCTCGCCGTTTTCGCCGTGCTGGATGCCGTTGATGCTGACGGCGTTTATTATATAGATGCCCCTGCCGCCGTCCGATAAAACCGCGGGTCTGGCAGGGTTCAGATCTATCCCGCGCTGGCAGAGCGCGGTGACCGAAATGGCTATCTTGTCGCACAGAAGCTCGCCCTTGAATTCAGCCTCCTCCCCGCCGTGGCGTATGACGTTTGTGATGAGCTCCGAGGAGACAAGGCGGCTTAAAAACACGTCCTCGTCGGATACCTGCGAGGATCTGAGAAAATCCGCAAAGGCGGCGAGTTGTGCGCTCATCTCTTTTAAATTGTCCACCTTAAACGTAATCAAAGCAACGCTTCCTTCAGCTTTTCCACTATTTTTCTCTCCGCACGGGAGACGAACATCTGGCTAACGCCTAAAATTTTGCCAACCTCGGACTGCGACTTGCCCTGCAGAAACCTGAGGGTGACCACCTTCTTCTCGGTGGGGTCGAGCTTCTCTATTTCTGCCCTGAGCGACTCGGTGTTTTCGAAGTCCTCGAATGAGTTGCCGCCGTCGTCTATCACCTCGTAAAGCGGAGCCTCGTCCTCGCCGTTCTGCAGCGAGACCTTCATGTCGAGGCTCACGGGTGCGCGGCACTCTAACGCCTCTATTATGGACTCCTCGTCAAAGCCCGTTATCGCGGCAAGTTGCTTCACGGTGGGCTTTGAGCCGTTCTCGCGGAAATATTTGTCCGTTTCCTCGCGCACCCTCGCCGCAACCGCATACAGGCGGCGCGGAAGGCGCACGGCGCGGGAATAGTCGCGGAAGTAATTTTTGATATTGCCCGTTATTGTGGGGGTTATGTAGGTGGTAAAGCGGTTGCCCATATCGGGGTCGAACTTCTCGACGCCCGAAATGAGGGACTCGCCGGCGACCTGCAAAAGGTCGTCGTACTCCACCCCCCTGCCCGCGAACTTTTTGGCAAGTATCTCGGCGATATAAAAATAATGCTCGACTATCCTGTTCCTTATGGCTGTATCGCCCGTGCGGCGGTATTCGCGGAACAGCCCGTCGATGTCCTTTTCTTCCGTCATATTTTAAGCGTTACTCTCTTTATGATCTCTCCGCGCTTTTCTATATCGCAGCTTTTTACGAGGGCGGATATGAGCGCAAGCGAAAATTCGTTTTCGCCCGCTTTGGGAGAGCCGCCCGCGCCCTCCACCGTGCAGGTGACGCCGCCGTCGCCCGAAAATACCGCTTCGGCGCACCCGAAGCCGCAGCCCTTCAATATAAGAACGCTCTCGGTGACGCAGACCTTAAAATCTTCGGCTGTATCCACATCGATATCGTGCGCCGAGCACACGGCGCCCGCAACGAGGCGCAAAGCGGTTATATAAGCGCTGTCCTCAAGACAGAAACTGACTTTGAAATCCTTCATGGACGTATCTCCATAATCGTATTGAGGGCACAGATGTCGAACAGCTTTTTAACGTTGGGACGCACGTGCTCCAGCGCCATGTCAAAGCCGTCCGCCCTGAGCTTTTTGAATATTTTGACAAACGTGCCCAGTGTGGTGCTGTCGATGAACGTAAGCGCGGCGCAGTCGAACAGAACGTTCTTTTTGTCGTGCTCGTATGCAGCCGCGACCTGAGCGTAAAAATCCTCGCTCGTGGCGGCGTCTATTTCGCCCGAGAGGGTGAATTTTAGCTCGCCGTCCGCGGAAACCAATTTTACCTGTTGCATAAAAACTCCTTCCTCCAATAAATATATAACCCGCTTGCCGCCGTGGGAAACGCATAACTTTCTCTTATTTTACCCCTCTTTTTTTATATTGTCAACGGTCAAAGTTGACATCGGCGCGCAATTATGATAAAATATACCTGAATTTTGAATTTCTGAATAATTATAAATGGGAGCAACGATTTGGATTTTAACGAGGCCAACCTTTTAGTCAAATATTCGCACCGCATTTCGGAGCTTGCGAAAATTTCGGCGGGGAACAACAACATAGACCAGTCCATGTACGAGAAGTACGACGTGAAGAGAGGCCTGCGGGACAGGAACGGCAAGGGCGTACTCTGCGGGCTTACTGAGATTTCGGAGGTGACCGCATGGGAAACGCGCGACGGCATACGCACGCCCGTGCCGGGCGTTTTATGCTACCGCGGCTACAACGTCAAGGACATCGTGAAAAGCTGCGTCGGGGAAAGGCGGTTCGGCTTCGAGGAGACGGTATATCTGCTGCTGTTCGGGCAGCTGCCCACCGCGGGCGAACTGGAGGATTTTTCGGAAATGCTTGCGGAATTCCGCGTACTGCCGAGAAATTTCGTGCGGGACGTCATAATGAAATCGCCCTCTAAGGATATGATGAATATGCTGGCGCGGTGCGTGCTGAATTTATACAGCTACGACCCCGACCCGGACAACGTCGCCATCTCAAACGTGCTCAGGCAGAGCCTCGCGCTGATCGCGGAGCTGCCGCTCATAGCGGCTTACTCCTACCGCGCCTACCGCTATTATAACTCCAACGACGGCTCGCTTATAATACATAAGCCCCGCCCGGACTATTCGCACGCCCAGAATATTCTGCATATTTTAAGGAAGGATTCGCAGTTTTCCGACCTCGAAGCCAAGGTTTTGGACGTGTGCCTCATTCTCCACGCCGACCACGGCGGCGGCAACGCCTCCACCTTTACCACACACCTCGCGACCTCCACGGGAACGGATACCTATTCCTCCACGGCGGCTTCCTTGGGCTCCTTAAAGGGTCCGAAGCACGGCGGCGCGAACATAAAGGTCATGCAGATGGTGAAGAACATAAAGGAGAACGTCAAGAGCTACTCCGAGAGCGCAATAACCGAATACGTTCGCAGAATACTGGACAAAAAAGCGTTTGACAGAACGGGGCTCGTCTATGGCATGGGGCACGCGATTTACACCGTTTCCGACCCCCGCGCGGAGGTTTTGAAGATATACGCGGGCAAGCTCGCCGAGGAAAAGGGGCTTGGGGAGGAATTCGAGCTGTACAACACCATCGCGGGCGCGGCTTCGCGGCTGATATGCGAGCAAAAAAATTTAGATAAGCCCGTCAACCCCAACGTGGACTTTTATTCGGGCTTCGTCTATTCCATGCTCAACCTGCCCGAGGCGCTGTACACCCCGTTGTTTGCCATTGCAAGGATAGCCGGCTGGTGCGCGCACCGCATGGAGGAGCTCTCCTGCGGCGGTAAAATAATACGCCCCGCCTACGAGTGCGTTATAGACCGCCGGGAATACGTGCCCATAGATAAACGATAACGCGTTAAGATTTCAATACGTAAACAAATTGAATTTATAATGGCGCGGACGGCAGGTTTTGCCGTCCGCGCCCTTTACTATACTTTAAATTTTTGCAAAAACTCAATACGACTTGATATTTTTACTGCTTTTTAGGAGTGATTTTCGTCAAATCGAGCACAAAGCCGCTTTCAAAAGACCTGCCGTCTACCGAAGATAGCCCGCCCGTAAGTCCCGTAAGCTTTAAGCGTTTTGCAACGAGACATTGCCGCGCCATGCCGTATTTTTTGTTCAGCGCGCCGTCGCCGTATTTTCCGTCGCCCAAAACGGGGCAGCCTATGTGCGCCATTTGCGCGCGGATCTGGTGGGTTTTGCCCGTGTGCAGCTCCACCGCGACAAGCGCAAGATCGTCCTGCGTTTTCAAGACCCTGTAGCCCGTTTCCGTTTTTTGCGCGCCGCGGACGGGGGAGTCGTAAATTTTTACGAGAGACCGCTTCTCATCCTTATACAGGTATGCCGTAAGCGTGCCCGAGGGCGAAGAAAAATGGTTTTTGCATACGGCATGGTATGTTTTTTTGGCACGGCGTTCCCTGAACGCTTTTATAAGCTCATCCTGCGCGCCTTGGCTTTTGGCATATACCATAACGCCGCAGGTGTTCCTGTCGAGGCGGTGGACGGGATAATATACGCCATACGTGTTGAGTTCTGCGCACAATCCCTCGCTTGAAACGCCCGAGAACTTGTCCACTACGGCAATATTATCGTCGGAGTAAACAACCGAATGACTGGGCATTGCCTCCTGCGCGGGCGTGGTAAAGTACGTTACCTCGTCGCCCGCTTTCAGAGTTATGTTTTTATCCACGCGCACGCCGTTGACCTTTATCTCCCGTTCACGCAAAAGCCGCGCAAAGACAAAGCTGCCCTGCGGATAGGTGCAATCGGTGAAAGCACGTAGAGATTGCGGTTGTTTGCAAATAAATATCTTCATAGTAAAAACAGGAAATGCACTAAATATCCGCCCGCAAACGCCAAGCCGAGCTGGGCGAAAAAGCATTTTACAGTGAATTTCAAGCCCGCCTCCTTACAGGACGCAGAGAATGCCGAAATACATGCGGGGCACAGCAGAACGAAGGCGCACACCCCCATTGTGGAAGCGAGGCTCAAGCCCGTGCCGCCGGGGCACAGAAGGGCTATCGTGGCGGCTATGTTCTCCTTTGCGATAAAGCCGCAGATGGCGGCGTAGGCTATGCGCCAGTCGCGCACGCCCATTGGCATGAACAGCGGCAGCACGGCGCGGGAGAGCGCGGCGAGCATGCTGTATTCGGGGGCGACATACCGGAAAGTCAGGGTGTAGTGCGACAGAAGCCACGAAGCCACGCAAAACAGCGCGACCGTGCCCGTCACCTTGATTATAAACCCTTTTAAATAAAAACACAACTTAATTGCAACGGTTTTGGGCGAGGGCAGGCTTATGGGAGCGACCTCGCTCAAAAGTCCCTCCTCCCCTCCCTTTAAAACCGCCGAGGCGACGAGGGATATCAAAACGCCCGCAAAGTAAAAACAGGTGATTGCGGGAAAGGGATTTTCAAAGAGCGGAGATAAAAATGTTAAAAACACGGGCATTTTCGCGCCGCACGGAATGAAGGGCAGGACGGCTATCGTGCGCTTCTGCGCCTCGGGGGTGGAATAGCCGCGGGTGGTGAGTATTGCCGCCGCCGTGCACCCGAAGCCCGAAACAAGGGAAAACGCCGCACGCCCCGAGAGCCTGACCTTCTGGAATATTCCGTCCGTGGTGAAGGCGAGAGCGGACATAACTCCGCTCTCGTCCAGAAGGGTGAGCATCAGATATAAAATCGTAATCTGGGGCAGGAAGGAGAGCACCCCGCCTATTCCGCCGAAAACGCCCTCCTCCAAAAACGAGATGAGCGCGGCGTTTTGCAAACCCGACGTTACGAGCCCGCAGAGCTTTTCACAGATAAGACCTTCCGTGAGGCTTTTCAAAACGGCGCCCGGCATCTTCGGGTGGAACGCCAGAAAGAACATCAAGGTTATGGAAGCGATAAAGAAAAAAACCGAAAAAATGTTGTTGTAAAACAGCTTGTCGGCGCGGGTTAATTGGTAATTGCCCCCAAAGTATGCCTCGTTGAACGCAATGCGGGGGTCTTTTTTTACGTTGAAATCAACGCCGCCCGAAAGCGCTTTTTTAAGCTCCCGCGGCGGACAGTCATAGACGGGCGCGCCGAGATAGCCCGAGAGCTTTTTCGCGTCCACGCGCCCTCCCCGCCTCTTCAACTGCGACGTTTTGGTGAGATACACCGCGGTTTTTTTATTCTGCGACAAGAGGTTCTTCGTAAGGCTGAGATTTGACGGCAACGTCAGGCTGTCAACAACGTTTATTATTATGTCGGCGGACTTGATTTCATCCACTGCGCTCTTCTCCTCCATGGAGTAGGGCGAAAAGCCGTATGCGCCCGGCACGTCCACATAGGTTACGCCCTTTACCGTTTTGGAGGCGGGCGAGGTTGTGACGCCGTGGAAGTTGCCCGTGCGGAGGTTGCTGCGTGTGAGAGCGTTAAAAAGGGTGGTCTTGCCCGCGTTGGGCGTGCCCGCGAGAACTATTTTCACCTCTTCACCTCTATTCTCCGCGCTATGGAAGCGCGCACCGACAGCCGCACCGCGCCGAAGCCCAAAAGCGCCGAGCTTTTAAACAGCGAATAGCTTAAAATATGCACATGTGTGCCGGTTTTCAAGCCCAGTGCCGAAAGCCGCGCGCTCTCCGCGCCCGCGGCGTTTACTTTTACGACTTCCGCTTCCTCTCCCTTTTTCAAATCAAAAACGGTCATAGTTTAAACTATGACCGCGGTACGGCGATTATGTGTCAGTAATCTTTTGCTCCCAATAAAAAATCCGCCGACACGTTGAAATATTCGCAAATCTTCATCAGCGACGCCAGATCGGGTTCGGTTTTGCCCATTTCCCAATACGAAATTTTGCGTTGCGTTGTGTTCAGCTCAGCGGCAAGCTGGGTTTGACTGAGCCTTTTCTCCTGCCTCAAAAGGCGTAATCTTTCCCCGAATAAAATCTCCATACAATAATTTTAGACAAAATACGTCTTAAATATTTGACTTAGACATTTATTGTCTATATAATTTAAGCTAAAGATCACACGGAGGTTGAAAATGAAATCAAAAATCTTTGCTCTTTTAACGGCGGTTTGCATAGCGTCCGGGCTGAGCGCATGTACCGCGGGCGACGGGCACGTACACGAATGGGGCGACTGGCAAGTGACCACGCCGCCCACCTGCACTACGGAGGGCGTTGAAACGAGGGTTTGCAAGAGCGATTCCTCACACACGGAGACAAGGAATTTAAGTATAGACCCGACGGCGCACGACTATGGGGATTGGCAAACGGAAATTGCGGCAACCTGTCTGCAAAGGCAAGGCAAGGACGTACGCGAGTGCAGGCTTTGCCATGACAAAATTTACAGAGATACCCTATATGACGGCCCGCACGTTATAGAGAACAACGAGTGCAAAATATGCCACACTCCGTGCACGGAAGGTTTTGAATTTACCGAAATAAAAGATGGCGAAACTACCGTAGCATACATGATTTCCGGTATGGACGCAACCGCAGATGAGGAGATATTGATACCCGATAAACACAGCGGACTACCTGTAACGGAAATTACGAACAATGCGATCGTGGGCAACTCCACGGCGGAAAAAGTTTATCTGCCCGACTCCATAAAGGCGATAAAGGTAATGGCGTTCAGGTCGGACACGAAATTGAAGTCGGTATATGTGGGCAGCGGCGTAGAAGTTTTTGAACGCAACAGTTTTATGGACTGCGCCGCGCTGACGGAGATAATTGTCGCCGGGGACAACAAAAATTACGCCACGGAGAACGGCATACTCTTCAATAAGGAAAGGACTGAAATAATCTCCGTTCCCGACGGTTTGACCGTGGCAAAGCTCCCCGACAGTCTTACCGTTGTAAGCGCGCAGTCCTTTAACGGACACTCCGCGCTTGAAAGCGTTGAATTCGGGGCAAACGTCACCGAAATAGGCGCGTCCGCATTTTATAATTCGGGGCTAACTTCCGTTACCATACCCGAAAAAACGGTTAAGATAGATAACAACGCTTTCCACAACTGCAAAAATCTTAAAACCGTGATATGGAACGCCGAAGCCTGCGCCGAGGCGTATGAGTATGTATTTACGGGGTGTGCAGCCATAGACACGATAAAGATAGGCAAAAACGTGAAGTCTATGCCAATGAATACTTTCCGTCCGCTGTCGGCGGAAAATATCAAAGTGGATATTGAGGATATGTCGGCGTGGTGCAACATAGAATTTACCGATTACAGGCAAAATCCGCTGTACTTTGCGCACAACCTGTATTTAAACGGCGCGGAGGCAACCGAAATCGTAATACCCGCCGCCGTAACTGCCCTCAACTACACGTTCGCCGAATGTTACAACATAGAAAAGGTGAGCTTTGAAGCGGGCAGCGCACTTGCTTCAATAGGCGACTGGGCTTTTACCGGCTGCTCAAAGCTTGCGGAAATAACTTTGCCCGCGTCGCTTGAAAGCATAGCCAAGGGGGCGTTTAAAAGCTGCAAACAGCTTACAAGCGCAACGTTTGAAAACCCCGTGGGCTGGGTGATGAGTACTTCTGCCGATATGACGGAAAACCGGTACGTTTGGGAAAGCGAATCGCTGGGCGATAAAGAGCAAAACGCAACATATTTGACAGGATACGCAAATTATTACTGGGAACGCTATTGAATTTGAAATTTGAAAAGGCGCGGCTATATGCCGCGCCTTTTTGCGTTATACAAAAGCGATAGTTTATACTTTTACGAGCGTTAAAGTTACCTTTTCGCCGTTGACGTTCTGCTCCTTTGTAAAGCCCGAGTGATTGCCTTCCGATATTACGTTTGCAAGCACGTCGCCGGCAAACGCGCCGCGCTCCAGCGCGTGCAACGCCCTGCCCTCGGCTTTATAATATACCTCTATGCGGTCGGTCACCTCAAAGCCCGCCTCTTTTCGCATGTTCTGTATTTTGGAGACGAGTTCGCGCTCGACGCCCTCCTCTATGAGTTCCTCGGTGAGTTCGGAGTTCAGGGCGACCGTTATGCCCTTGTCCTCTGCCGAGACAAAACCGTTTGCGCTTTCGGTGAAGATCTGCAGATCCTCCTGCTTTAAAATTACGTCCTCGCCGGAAATCTCATATGAGCCGCCGCCCTTTACCGCCTCCACCACTTCTTTTGCGTTGCAAGCGGAGAGGAACGCCGATATAACGCCCAATTTTTTGCCGTACTTGGGGCCGAGCGTTTTGAGTTGGGGCTTTAATTTGTAGGTTATATATTTTTCCGCGTTTTCGGCGAGTTTGAAATTCTTTACGTTGAGCTCCTCCAAAACAATGGAGATCTCCTCGGGGGAGAGTTTGACGCTTCTCTGGGAGACGACTACCATCTCGGAGAGCGGCTGGCGGTTTTTGAGGTTGCCCGCGTTCCTTGCCGCGCGGCCAAGTATAACTATATCCAAAACCTCGTCCATGCCCGCCTCGAGCGTTTTATCTATATAGCTTGCGTCGGACGCGGGGAAGGAGCAAAGATGCACGGATATCGGCCCGGAAGGGAAGAAAGCGGGCACGAGATTTTGATACATCATCTCGGCGATGAAGGGCGTATAGGGCGCGGTGAGCTTTGAAAGCGTGACGAGCACCGTATAGAGCGTGGTATACGCCGCCGCCTTGTCTGCCGTCATTTCAGGTCCCCAATAGCGTTCCCTGCCGCGGCGCACATACCAATTTGAAAGCACGTCCGCAAAGTCCTGCAACGCGCGCGAGGTGTCCGTTATGTTATATACGGCAAGCCCCTCGTCCACAAATTGCACGAGCGTGTTGAGTTTTGAGAGTATCCACTTATCCATAAGGGATAATTTGCAATCTTTGAGATCGTATTTCGAGGGGTCGTAGCCGTCTATTTCGGCGTACAGGCAGAAGAACGCATAGGTGTTCCACAGCGTGCCTATATATTTGCGCTGCGCCTCGGAAACAGCCTCCTCGTAGAAGCGCGAGGGCAGCCACGGAGCCGAAGCCGTGTAGAAATACCACCTGACCGCGTCCGCGCCCTGCTTATCCAGAACGCTCCACGGGTCGACGACGTTGCCCTTGTGCTTGGACATTTTTATGCCGTTTTTGTCGTTGACGTGCCCTAAAACTATGCAGTTTTTAAAGGGCGCCCTGCCGAAAAGTATTGTGTTTATAACCAGCAGAACGTAGAACCAGCCGCGGGTCTGGTCCACCGCCTCGGAGATGAAGTCGGCGGGGAAAGTCTCGTCGAACAAGTCCTTGTTTTCAAAGGGATAATGATACTGCGCGAAGGGCATCGAGCCCGAGTCGAACCAGCAGTCGATGACCTCGGGCGTGCGCTTCATTTTGCCGCCGCACTTGGGGCACTTGCAGGTGAGGTTGTCGAGGTAGGGGCGGTGAAGCTCTATATCGCCCGCTATGCCGCACTTTTCCTTTAATTCGGCCTTGGAGCCGATCACCTCTATTTCGCCGCAGTCGGGGCAGATCCACACGGGCAGCGGGGTGCCCCAATATCTGTCGCGGGAGAGCCCCCAGTCCACAACGTTTTCGAGGAAATTGCCCATTCTGCCCTCTTTTATGTTGTCGGGCATCCAGTTTACCGAGCGGTTGGCGGCGATTATGTCGTCCTTTACCTTTGTGACCTCTATGAACCAGCTCGACTTTGCATAGTACAAGAGGGGGGTGTCGCAGCGCCAGCAGTGGGGATAGTCGTGCTCGAAGGGCAGAACCCTGAACAGATTGCCGCTGTTTTCGAGCAGCTCGAGAATGGTCTTGTCCGCCTTTTTGGCGAACAGCCCGTTCAAGCGGGGAAAACGGTCGTCGAAGCAGCCGCGCTCGTTCACGAGCTGGACTACGGGCAGATTATATCTTTTGCCGACCTTGTAGTCGTCCTCGCCGAAAGCGGGGGCGATGTGTACGACGCCCGTGCCGTCGCCCATAGTTACATAGCTGTCGCACACCACATAATGCGCCTTTAAAGGCGAATTTGCGGGGGATATGCGCTTTATTTCGGTGACGGTCTCGGGGAACAGCGGCTCGTATTCAAGCCCCTCCCACTCTCTTCCGGACCTCTTCTCCAAAACCGTGTAATCGGTGAAAAAGCTGCCCACGAGCGACTCTGCGAGGATATATTTTGCCGCGTCCGTGGCTATTTTCACGTAGGGCTCGTCGGGGTTCATGCACAGCGCGACGTTTGAGGGCAGGGTCCACGGCGTTGTGGTCCATGCCAAAATGTAGGTGTTGTCCTCGCCTTTTACCTTAAAGCGCGCAACCGCCGAATTTTCCTTTACGGGCTTATAGCCCTGCGCAACCTCGTGCGAGGAGAGCGCGGTGCCGCAGCGCGGGCAATAGGGCACAATTTTGTGGCCCTTATATAAAAGCCCCTTTTTGTGCATTTCCTTGAGCGCCCACCACTCCGACTCGATATATTTATCGTCGTAGGTGACGTAAGGGTTGTCCATGTCAACCCAATAGCCCACGCGGTCGCTCATATCCTCCCACGCGTGCTTATATTTCCACACGGACTCCTTGCATTTTTTTATGAAAGGCTCTATGCCGTAGCTTTCTATCTGCGGCTTGCCGTCTAAGCCGAGCGATTTTTCCACCTCGAGCTCGACGGGCAGACCGTGCGTATCCCAGCCCGCCTTTCTTAAAACGTGCTTGCCCTTCATAGTCTGATAGCGGGGAATGAGGTCCTTCATAACGCGCGTTAAAATGTGACCTATATGCGGCTTTCCGTTCGCCGTGGGGGGACCGTCGTAAAAGGAAAATTCCTCGCCGCCCTCGCTCTCCTTTATGCTCTCGCCGAAAATATCGTGCTTTTTCCAGAAATCAATAATTTCTTTTTCACGACCGACGAAATTCAAAGAAGTATCTACTTTCTTATAAAACATAAATCCTCCTTGTTCACAAAATTCTCGGCAAGCCGTGCCTGCGAATTTTCGTGATTTGAGGGCTTCTCGCCCTCTGCCTGCGATTTTTAAGCGCCCACGATAATTTAATCGCAGGCATTCACCCCGCCGAGGCAAAAGTGTTTGCAAATTGAGACGAGCGAGGCATTTCATAGCACAGCACAGTGCGCTGTGCGTGCCGAAGCGAGATGAGTGAGCGCATTCGTCCCGCGCGAACGGTGCCCGAGCCAACGGTTTTTCCTTGCCGTTGGCGAGAGGGCTGGCGCAGGGAAACCCTGCTTGCAACATAATTATTTTGAAAGTTCACAAAAATTTTCGTATGATTGCGCCGTTTATTATTAAACAAAACGCCCGGGGAGCTGCCCCGGACGTAAAATAAACGCTTGTAAACCACCAAAACAAACTGACATTTGCCGCGCGGATGACGGTGCGCTTCCGTACTCTCTTAATCGTTGCCTTTCGGAAAGTAGGCTAAAAGGTGATATCCCTTATGTCCGCTTGCCGTCTTGCACCGACCGACGGCTCTCTGAAAAGCGATATACAAAAGGGCGTTGTCCTTTATTATTGCCTTTAAATTAAGTTTTCAAATACATTATAGCCTTTAAAAATAAAAATGTAAAGCGATTAACGGTAGCTTGTTTTTATTTGAGGGACTTTAAAATAGTATAAACGGCGTGCCTTTGCTCGGATGATAGTTTTTGTATTTCATTCAATAGCTGGCGGTCGGAAACGGTATCCCGTGCCTCTTCCTCGAAAAATTCCGAAAGGGTTATGCCGAACGCATTGCATATGGCGCGGAGCGTTGAGAGCTTCGGCTCGCTGTTGCGCACAAAAAGATTGTTTACCGTAGATTGCGTGAGCAATGCCTCCATCGCCAAATTGTTTATCGACCACCCGCGCTGCTTGCGCAACTCGTCTATTCTTTTACATACATCCATAAGGTTATCTCCGATATATACCATTGTATAGCCAAAATGAGTTAAAATATTAACCCAGCCCGCTTGAACGGTTAACCTAAATGAGTTAAAATTTAATTACAAAAGAATATAAAGGAGTAAACAATGAAAAGGCAATTGGTAATTTTGCTATTGACGGTCATTGCAGTTTTGTGTTGCGCCTTATGCTTTGCAGCGTGCGGCGATAAAAACGGCAACGCCCAAGCCTCCGGCGGACAACGCCAACGGGTGGACGGACTACGGATATTATATAGATGATGAGGTGCAGAGCTATACGTGGTTTACGGCGACGAGGGAGGGTGTCACGAAGTGACGGGTGGGAGAAGAGCTTTGGTTTGTTGTTGCCCCTCCCCTCAGTCTCGCTTTGCTCGACAGTTGTCTCACACGGCGTAAGGAATAACGCCGTGTTCGGGCACCGTTCGCG
>CANQQD010000008.1 GCA_947625865.1 uncultured Clostridia bacterium | reverse complement strand
CGCGAGATGAGCCTGCGCAAAGAGAAAGGCGCAGGCGGTGACCGAACACGGCGTTGTCCTTACGCCGTGTGAGACAGGGGAGTGGAGGGTATGGGAAAAACCACTTCTCATAATCTCCACCACAACATTTTGCGGAGCAAAATATTTCACATCGGCGCAGCCGATATTTAACATTTGCGCAGCAAATATTTAAAATGCGCAGCATATTTAACGCGAGCGAAGCGAGACTGAGGGGAGCAATAAATCACCCATACTCCCACCTGTCACTTCGTGACACCCTCCCCCGTCGGCGACGGAAGAGGGCACGGGTAGACCCGTCGCTCCCACCCCTCCTTTGGCGTTCTGTGCGAAAACGGTGTGAACGCAAGGTGAAATAAGTCTATGCCGCACAAAAGTGACCGAAAAAATCTTTGCTTTTTTTAAAGCGGTATGCTATTATTAAATTGAAGTAATTTTGGGTCGTATTGAAATGGACGGTAAAAAGACGCTTTATTCGGCTATCCAGCCTACCAACAATTTAACAATAGGCAATTATGCGGGGGCTATAAGCAACTGGCTCAAGCTGCAAAACGACTACGACTGTTATTTTGCGATAGCCAACATGCACGCCATAACGGTGCGGCAAAATCCCGCCGAGCTCAGGCAAAAGACCCTTTCCATGCTCGCGCTGTATATCGCCTGCGGGATCGACCCCGATAAGTGCTGCCTCTATATCCAGTCCCACGTCCCCGCGCACGCGGAGTTGTGCTGGGTTCTGAATACCTTCACGTATGTGGGCGAGATGGAGAGAATGACGCAATTCAAGGATAAATCCGCCCGCCACGCCGAAAACGTGAACATGGGGCTTATGGACTACCCCGTTTTAATGGCGGCGGATATACTCTTATATCAGGCGGAGTATGTGCCCGTGGGCGAGGACCAGCGCCAGCACCTCGAAATAGCGCGGGATATCGCCCAACGCTTCAACAACATATATTCGCCGACCTTCACCGTGCCCGAGGGGCTGTTTTTAAAGGTGGGGGCAAAGATAAACGATTTGCAGGAGCCTGTAAAAAAGATGTCCAAATCGGCGGAAAATCCCAACGGCTCGGTGTTTTTGTCGGACGACAGGGATACTGTTATCCGCAAGTTCAAGCGCGCCGTGACCGACAGCGGCTCGGAGATAAAATACGATCCCGAAAACAAGCCCGGGGTCTCCAATTTGCTCACGATATATTCGGTTTTTGCGGATAAGACCATACCCGAAGCCGAGGCGGAGTTTGCGGGTAAGGGCTACGGCGACTTCAAGCTTGCCGTGGGCGAGGTTGTTTCGGATAGGCTCGCGCCCGTAAAGAGCGAGCAGGCAAAAATACTTGCCGACAGGGAATATCTCAATACAGTCCTCAAAAACGGTGCGGAACGCGCCGCGCACACGGCGGGGAGAACGCTCTCCAAGGTGTATAAAAAGATAGGGTTTTACCAAATCTAAGGAGGGCTATGTTCGGATATATTTCCCCCGATACGCCCTACCTGTTCAAAAAGGACGAAACGCTCTACAACGCCATGTACTGCGGGCTTTGCAAGAGCATAGGCAGGGGCTGCGGACAGTGCGCGCGCACGGCGCTCACCTACGATATGGCGTTTGTGTCGGCTCTCGTTCATAATATCCGCGGCGAGGACGTAAAAATAGAAAAAAAGAGGTGCGCGGTGCACTGGATACGCCGCCGTCCCATGGCAGAGCCCGACGGCCTGACCGTAATGCTCGGCTGCGCGAACACCGCGCTTGCATATTATAAGCTCTGCGACGACAAGCGCGACGGCGAAAAGCGGGCGGCGCTCAGGCATTTTTATAAGCGCGGCTTCAGAAAAGCCAAAAAGCTGCACCCCGCGATAGTGGATATAATCGGGGAGCAGACAAACAGGCAAGCGGAGCTGGAAAAGCGCGGCTGCGCTATTATAGACGAGGCGGCGGAGCCGACTGCGGAGATGATGAGGTCGCTCTCCCGCTATGTTTTGGGCGAGGCGGCAACGCCGTCCACCGACGAATTGTTTTACGCCATAGGCAAGTGGGTATATATAATCGACGCCCTTGACGACTTCGAAAAGGACGTAAAAAAGGGCAGATATAACGTAATACTCAACACGTATGGGCAAAAGGACAGAAATAAGGTCATAGAGGAGCACGGTGAAGAGCTGAAATTCATCCTCGACAACATATTTGCCGACATGCGCGAGGGGCTTTGCGGCATAAAGTTCAACTTCAACCACGATTTAACGGACAATATAATTCTCCGCGGGATCCCCCTTAAATCGAGGCGGATATTCTACGGCAAGTGCGGAGAAAAAGGGGTTCAGAATGAACAAGAAGAATCTTAAAATTTTGGGGCTGTCCGAGGACGCGACGGCACAGGACATAGAAGCCGCCTACAAGAGCTTAAAGGCAAAGTACTCCGAAGAGCGCTTTATGGACGGCGAAGCGGGCAATAACGCCGCAAAGATGCTCACGAAGATAGAGACGGCATATCAGGAGCTCCTGGAGGAGCTCAACGAGACGGCCACCGCGGCAGACGGCGGCGCCTCCTTCCGCAAGGTGGAGGAGCTGTTAAAGGCGGGGAATATAGCCGAGGCCCAGCGCGTGCTCGACACCTTTGACGAGCGCAACGCGCAGTGGCACTATCTGCAGAGCGTGGTTTTCTACCGTAAAAACTGGATAAACGAGAGCAAGAAGCAGCTTGAAATAGCCATTCAGCTCGACCCCGGCAACGAAAAATACAAGAGCGATTACAACAAGCTCAACAATCATATAAACGCCGGACGCGCCCAGAGCGGGCAGGAAGGGCAGAGCGGGCAAGGCTATAAGAGCCAGTATCAGGGACAGGATATGAACAGCGTGGGTCCGCAGGACCAAATGGGCGGCGGATTTTGCGCAAATTGCATAGATTGCTGCTACACATATATGTGCCTGAGCTGTATGTGCGACGCTTGCTGCCGTTAAAATGGGAAAACAAAAGTACTCAAGATCATTTGAGATAGCCCTGTCCGCCATATCCTGCTCCGTGGCGGTCCTCTCGCTGTCAATGGGCATTTTCGCGGGCGGCTATTTTTTGGGGCTATGGTATCTGATAGCCATACTTGCGCTGATGGTGCCGCTTTCAAAGCAGTTCTATCTCGGCGGCTTTCTGGCCTATCTCGGCACCTGCATACTTACCGTTGTGCTCGGCGCGGCGGCAAAATTCTGGGATTTGCTGCCCTTTATAATGTTTTTCGGGCTGCACCCTCTGGCAAACGCCATGCAGATAAAATTCAAAATAAACCGCTGGGTAGCTTACGCCATAAAGGCGGTGTGGTTCGTCGGCACGCTGTTCGCGGGATATTTTATGATCCTGTACGGCTTCATAGGCGTGGGCTTTGCGGGGTCGCAGACGTACGAAAACATCAAAAACTACATATATATCCTCATTCCCGTTGTGGGGGCGGTAGCGTTTTTGGTGTATGACTATCTCATCTTCAGGTGCCAGATAATGGTGAACGCGCTTATATACAGGATAAGAAAATGAACGTGGAAAAAAACGGGCTGTACGAGGGCACGGTGGAGGCGCTCGGCAGCGGCGGGGAAGGAATAATAAGATGCGGGGGCACAACGGCGTTTGTGCCCTTTTGCAACGTTGGCGAAGAGGTGCGCTTCAGGGTTCTGAAAACGCAGGAGGACGGCAGGATCGCCTACGGCAAAGCCGAGGAGATCTTAAAGAGTTCGCCCGTGAGAACCGGAGCGCCCTGCCCGCTCTTCAAAAGGTGCGGCGGCTGCGATCTCCAGCACATGGCTTACTCGGCCCAGCTTGAGTTCAAAAGGACGCTCGTGGAGAACACCTTGAAGAAATTGGGCGGCATATATGCCCCCGTGAACGCAACCGTGCCCTGCGAAAGGGAATACCGCTACCGCAACAAACTCGCCCTGCCCATAGGCGTGGACGGGGATGGGAATACCGTTTTGGGCTTTTACGCGCGGCGCAGCCACAGGATAGTGCCCGCGGAGGATTGCCTTATACAGTCCGAATGGGTAAAAAATATAATCTCGGCCGTAAAAAAATACGCGGACGTGTGCGGTTTAAAGGGCTACGACGAAAAAACGCGCAGCGGCGAACTGCGGCAGATAGTGGTCAGGGAAATAAAGGGGAAGTTTATTATAGCCCTCGTCGCCACAAGAAAAACGGACGTGAAGCCGCTCGTTTCGGAGCTTGAAAAATACTTTTCAAACTTCACCCTGCTTTTAAACGTGAACAACTCCACTTCAAACGTCATTTTTTCGGAAGAGTGGCACATATGCCGCGGCGAAGGGCGTTTCGAAGCCGAAGAAGGGGGTATATTTTACGGCGCGGGCGCCGAGACCTTCGTGCAGGTGAACGACGATATGCGCGCAAAGCTCTATGCCCGCGTGCTCGCCGAGGTCGGAGAGAACGCCACCGCGATAGATCTGTATTCGGGCGGGGGGCTTTTGACCGCCATGCTTGCAAAAAAATGCGGCAGGGCATTCGGTGTGGAGGTGGTAAAGGAAGCCTCGCTGTGCGCGGAGGAACTCAGGCGGCGCAACGGGCTTGAGGGAAAAATGTTCAATATCTGCGGCAAGGTGGAGGAAAAGCTCGGCGAGGTTCTGCATAGAGCCGTGGGGAAGAGGGTAATAGTGTGCGACCCGCCCAGAAAGGGCATGGAGAGATCCGTGTGCGAAAAGCTGGCAAGCTGCGGCGCGGACAAGATAATATTGATATCCTGCAATCCCGCAACGCTCGCGCGGGATACGGGCATTATTTTAGGCGGCGAAAAGGGCTTTAAACGTGAGGAGCCCTCTTCACCATATAAAATACTTTCCGTAACGCCCTTCGATATGTTTCCCCAAACCCGCCACGTCGAAACTCTCGTTTGTCTCGAAAAAATATAAAACCCATTTTAAGCCCTTAACGGGCCGGAGGAGAAATTATGCTGAATATCAACGATACGGCTCCCGAAATATGCCTTTTGAACGGCGGGGGAGAGGAGGTCAGGCTTTCGTCGTTCAGAGGCAAAAAGGTTGTGCTCTATTTTTATCCCAAGGACAACACCCCCGGCTGCACCCGTCAGGCGTGCGCTTTCGCGGGCGCATACTCCCGCTTTAAGGCGGCGGACGTGGTTGTGATAGGAATATCCAAGGACGGCGTGGAATCGCACAAAAAATTCGCCGAAAAATACGGCTTGCCCTTTATTCTGCTTTCCGACCCGGAGCTCAAAGCCATAAAGGACTACGGCGTTTGGCAGGAGAAAAAGCTTTACGGCAAGCCCTCCATGGGCGTTGTGCGCACCACTTTCATAATCGACGAAGAGGGGAAGATCGCACATATAATGCCCAAAGTCAAGCCCGACACCAACGCCGCCGAGATAATAGAGCTTTTGGGGATATAATATGACAATCCACCACGACAAACTTGCCTACGGCAAACTTCAAAAAACGAGCGAGGAGCTCTCCGAAGAGCAAATTTTAAAGATGCTCGCGGAGCTTCGGGACGGCGACAAGGAAGAGCAGCCGTCTGCCGAAAAAGAGGACGGCGAAAACGAAAAATAGCCGTACGTGTTGAGTTTTTTGCAAAAATACGGCGGAAAATTCAAAGGGGGGGATATAATGAATGATATAAAGATCGCCTACATAGGCGGCGGTTCCAAGATGTGGGCGAGGGTGTTTATGTACGACCTCGCGCTCACGGAGGGCTTATGCGGAGAGATCGCACTCTACGATATCGATAAGCCCGCGGCTATACGCAATATGCGGATAGGCGAGAGGATAAACGGGGACGTCCGCACCGTCTCCAAGTGGAAATACACCGTGTGCGACACGCTTAAAGAGGCGTTAAAGGGCGCGGACTTTGTCGTCTGCTCCATTCTGCCGGGGACGTTCGACGAAATGGCGGCGGACGTGCATCTGCCCGAAAAGTACGGCATATACCAGGCCGTGGGCGACACGGTGGGACCGGGCGGAGTGCTCAGGGCTATGCGCACCGTGCCTTTATACGAGGGCTTTGCCGAGGCTATAGCCGAAGCTTGCCCCAAGGCGTGGGTGATAAACTTCACTAATCCCATGTCGATATGCACGAAGACCCTCTACGACGTGTTCCCGCAGATAAAGGCGTTCGGGTGCTGCCACGAGGTGTTCCACGCGCAGGAACTTCTGGCGTGCGTTGCTGCGGAGATTTTAAAAATTCCCCGTCCCGACAGGCACGAGATAACCATAGACGCAAGCGGCATAAACCACTTCACGTGGATAACCGAGGCGCGCTACAAGGGCGTGGATCTGTTAGCGCTTTTGCCCCGTTTTATGGATATGTATTACGAAAAAGGCTACTGCGAACAGCTCGGGCACGGCAAATGCGACCATTTGGGCAGCGACCCGTTCCTCTACGGAAACAAGGTGAAGTTCGATCTGTACCGCCGCTACGGCGTGCTTGCCGCGGCGGGGGACAGGCACCTTGTGGAGTTTATGAACAACGACTGGTATATCCGCGACCCCGCACAGGTGAAAGAGTGGCTGTACCATCTGACGAGCGTTGACTACCGCAGAGCCGACCAAAGGGAGAAAATAGAGGAAAGCGAACTTATGGCGGAGGGCAAAAAGCCCGTCGACGTCATACATTCGGACGAGGAAGCCACCTATCTCATGCAGGCGGTTTTGGGCGGCGGCAAATTAGTCTCCAACGTAAACATGCCCAACCGCGGGCAGATGCCCGATATGCCGCAGGGAATGGTGGTGGAGACAAACTGCGTGTTCGACGCGGACTCCGTAAAGCCCGTAGTTGCCAATAAGCTTCCGCCCGCGGTCACAAACCTCGTCTACCGCAACGGAATGAATATAGAGGCGTGCTACTCGGGCATAAAGCACAGGGATTTAAACGAGATATTTGCGTCGTTTATAAACCAGCCGCTGTGCTCAAAGCTCTCCGTTGACGAGGGGTATGCGCTGTTTAAAGAGATGACAGGCGCAACGGAGCCCTACCTTAAGGATTTTTACGATTTGAGTAAAATTTGAGCCTTTTGCGGATATATGTTGAGTTTTTGCGCAAGCTTATGGTATGAGCAAACGTAAATCAAAGAAGCAGATAGAGGAGCTTATGGAGGGCTGCGCCTCGGCGAACGAGTGCACGGGGCTGTTCCAGAAGGTTTCGCTGGACCCGGACGAGGTGGCGCTTTTCCACAAAATGTATAACGAAATTGACGGGCACGATTCAATTGAATAAAGGTGTTGCGGCGGGCGCGGAAATTCGCGCCCGCCGCATTTTTACCATTAAATCAAAATCGGTATTGAAAAAGAGCGGCGCATATGCTATAATAATTGCGTTATGAAATACATACTTGCAATAGACCAGGGCACGACCTCCACGCGCGCCCATATTTACGGACAAAGGGGAGAGTGCGTGTGCGGCTATCAGCGCGAATTTCCCCAAATATATCCCAAACCCGGCTGGGTGGAGCACTCGCCCGCCGATATCTGGAGTTCGGTGCGCTCGGTGGTGGAGCTTGCGCTGAACGGGGCGGGGCTTGCGGCTGCGGACATTGCGGCTGTGGGCATAACCAACCAGCGCGAAACGACCGTCGTATGGGACAGGCGCACGGGCGAGCCGGTGTATAACGCCATTGTGTGGCAGTGCCGCCGCACGGCGGATTACTGCAAAAAGCTGGTGCACGACGGCTTTTCCGAGAGGATATACAACAGGACGGGGCTCGTGCCCGACGCCTACTTTTCGGCGACAAAAATAAAGTGGATACTTGACAACGTTGACGGGGCGCGGGAGCGCGCCGAGCGGGGCGAGCTTTGCTTCGGAACGGTGGATACATATTTACTTTTCAAGCTCTCCGGCGGCAAAATTTTTGCTACGGACTACACGAACGCCGCCCGCACGATGCTCTTCAATATTCACACATTGGAGTGGGATAAGGAGCTTTTGCGGCTCTTCGATATACCTTCGGGCATGTTGCCGCATGTATATCCCTCGGCGCACGACTTCGGCGAAATAGAAACAGAGCCGCTGAAGGGCGTGCACGTACACTCGGTCGTGGGCGACCAGCAGGGCTCGCTGTTCGGACAGGGTTGTTTTGAAGCGGGCGATATAAAAAATACATACGGCACGGGGTGCTTCCTTTTGATGAACACGGGCGGCGCGCCCGTGAAGAGCGAAAACGGGCTCGTCACCACCCTCGGCGCAACGGCAGGGGGAAAGCCGTGCTATGTTTTGGAGGGCTCGGTGTTTGTCGGCGGAGCGGTTGTGCAGTGGCTCAGGGACGGAATGGGGCTCATAAAGTCGGCGGCGGCGAGCGGGAGAGCCGCGCTCCGTGCAAAAAACAGCGGCGGGGTGTACGTCGTTCCGGCGTTCACGGGGCTTGGCGCGCCCTATTGGGACGCCAACGCGCGCGGCACAATAACGGGCATAACCCGCGGCACGACCAAAGACCAGATAATACGCGCCTCGCTGGAGGGCATAGCCTATCAGGTGTACGACGTTGTAAAGGCTATGGAAAAGGACGCGGGCATAAGCATAACCCGCCTCTCGGTGGACGGCGGGGCGAGCGCTAACAGATTTTTGATGCAGTTCCAGTCCGATATCCTCCGCGCGGAGGTGGTGCGCTCGCGCAGCGGCGAATCCACCGTGCTCGGCGCGGCGTTTTTAGCGGGGATAAGCGCGGGCGTATGGAGCGAGGGGGACGTTTTGAAACTGCTCGGGGGCGGCGCGCGCCGAGTATTTTTGCCCGGCATGGATGAGGGGGAAAGATTATCCCTTCTTTCGGGCTGGAAAAAGGCGGTGGAGAGGGCGCGATTGAATTAAAGTCAATACGCGTCGGCTTTTTCCACGGTCTGCCGCATCTTCAGATTGAGATTTTACGAAAAAACAAACAGCGGCGGGCGCAATTTTGCGCCCGCCGCTATTGAAAAATTTATGTGATTGGAATGACGGAGTTTTCTGCAATTACGAAGTCCTGCGGTGGGTAGAAGCGAGTTATGCAAGGCGCGCGCCAGTCGCTGTGGATTGGTTACTCCCACCCGTCACTTCGTGACACCCTCCCCCGTCGGCGACGGAAGAGGGCAAGGTTAGGGGTGCAATTACGGAGTCTACAAGCGGTGAGAAGCGAGTAGAACGAGGAGCGCGCTTACTTTTTGTTTCTGCGCGAGGGTTCGCCACCTCCACCGCCTTGTCATTCTGAGGAGGGCGGAGCCCGACGAAGAATCTGTTGCCGTAAGGCAACCAAAAAAAAGTCGCTGCGCGACAGATTCTTCGGCTAACGCCTCAGAATGACAGAGAGTGGCGTTGCTCCGTGCGCACGAAATGTCGAGGTTTAATGTTTTTTAATTATCCTAAATTGCGGGAGGTGCAATTACGGAGTCTACAAGCGGTCAGAAGCGAGTTATGCAAGGCGCGCGAGGAAAACTTGAAGGAGTTTACTTAAACGTAAATGACTGAAAGTTGCCGCAGCGCAACACAGCAGAACGAAGTTTATACACGCCGCACGGTAGCTATTATATGTTCGGCGTAGAGGCGGGCGACGTTTATCCCCGTCACTCGCTCCATTCCGCCGAAAAAGGCGTTGGAGTTTACCTCGCATAAAAGATAACCGCCGTCGCCGTACAAAATATCTATCCCGCAGTAGTCGAGCCCGAGCAGATCTGCCGCCTTTTCGCAGAGTGTTTTGAGTTTTTCGTCTATTTCTTTGGGCGTGCCGACCCCGCCGAGTTCAATGTTTGAGCGGAAGTCGGTTTTAGAACTTCTCTCCATAGCCGCGACGGCTTTCCCGCCTATCACTATAACGCGGATATCCCTGCCCGCGCTTTTTGCAATAAATTTTTGGAAGAGGTGCGGGGTGCATTTGAGCTCCTCGCACTTCCTTTCCAGTTCCTCGCGGCCGTCTATTTTGTACACGAACTTTCCGAGCGACCCGAAGCACTGCTTTACGACCATCGGATAGCCCAATTTTTGCTCCAAAACTTCATACGTTTGGGGCAAAACGGCGGCGGTGGGGTCGTAGCATAACAGCCCCGGAAGCGTTTCGGGCATGGGTATGCCGTTCCCCGCAAGGTGCACGAAGGTGAGGGCCTTGTCGTCGCACAGCTCAATTGCCGCGTGGCGGTTGAAGAGCCGCACGCCGCACCTCTCGAGGGCGTAGCTCACATACTTGTCCTTGTCGAGATAAATGCAAAAATCGTACCCCATTGCAACGTTTTTCAGGTTTCCGTCCGAAATCTCCGCCCCGAAAAAGTCGTTTTTCCTTATGTCGCAATAAACGCCGAGCTTTTTAAGCTCGGCGGCAAGCCGCTCTCCTTGATAGCTCGTGGAGGGCGTTTCGTAGTAAGCGTTGTTTAATATCAGTCCCTTCATTTGTTTTTAAGATAGTATTTATATGATTTTTTCTCGGGCACGCCGTCTATGATCACGGGTATCAGCTTGCCCGTCTTTTTTTTGGCGCTTACCTTTTCGCGGTAGTCCACCGATTTATAGCTTGCGCCGCGCTCGTAGAGCCTGCAGAAGGTGCAGGTCAGCCTGTCAGTTATTGCCTTGGATATGGTCATTTTGCGGAATACGGAGAGCTTGCCGAAGTCCGAAAAATCGAAAATTATCATCTCCTTATATCCGTTCACGGAAATTTCCGCCGTGCTGTCCTTTATTTCTATAAAGAATGACAGCGAGCTTCTCTCGGGGTGCATCAGGGCTGCGTTTTCTATAAAGGTATCCCTGACGAAATCCTCGGTTATCCTGTCGAGCTCGCCTCCGAACTTCAGGTTGCAAAAAGCCGCCGCGGCAACGCCCAAAACGAGCAGCGCGGGGGCGGTAGACCAGAGCACCGTCTGCAAAAGCGCGTCGTCCCGCGTGAGCGACAAGACAAACATTACTATGCCATAGACGAGCACCGCGCCGCAAAAAACGGTTGCAACGACGCCGAGCCTTTCGCCCGTTTTAAGTTTTTTTATCCTTTGCGCGTCCGGTCGAGCCATTTTTTCACCTCAACTATATTTTATCCCCGCCGTCGCCGTCCGTCAAGCCCTTTTTGCCCTTTTTGCGGTATTTTACGCACGCGTTCAAAAGATACTCGATCTGTCCGTTGACCGAGCGGAATTCATCGTCTGCCCATCTTTCGAGCTCTGCGTATAAATTTTCCGATATCCTCAAGGGTATCTGTTTTTTTCCGTTCTTTTCCATATCACCCGGGCAGCGTTATGCCGTGCAAGGCTTCCAAAATATCTCTTTCGTATGCGGGGAAAATAATTTCCCGCGGCTCATCGTCCGCGTTGAACACGATCGAATAATATCCCTTTATTTTATATACTCCCGTTGGGGCGCGCTTTGCAGAGCCGCTGTATTCTCCGTGCTTTATGCCGCCCTCCTTGTTCCAGCCGAAGCAGGCGACCTTTTTGTCCGTTTTCACCACCGACGTTATTCTGCCGTGCGGTATGGCGCGCACCCCGTCGGAATCGGCAAAATACAGGCTGCCGTTTCCCTCATACACCCACATCGCGCAGTTAATATACTTGAAATATGCCGCGTACGGTTTTATTATGCCCGACTTGGTCGTCCTTTGCATGGGCATAAGCACGTCGATTTTTTTTGCCGTTTCGGGCACGCCCATCTCCTCCAAAGCTTTCAAGGTCAGTCCGTCGGCTCTTTTAAGCATCTCCGCCAACACGGGGTCGGAGTCCGCCCGCCTGAGCCTGACGGTCATAATTATTATAAGACCCACACCCAAAACCGACAGGACTATGCCTATGTAAAAGAAATAATGAAATAAGGAATATGCGCTGTAAAATCCCGAATCTATCGCTTCATCCGTAAAGCTCTCCAAAAATACAAAGCCTATGCCGAATATGACCCACGCGACGGGGTATATCCACGCGGGCGCGGCTCTTTTTTTGAAGCCGAGAATTTCGTTTTGCGCGCCGTCTATTTTGCTTTTGGACTGCGCCGAGGGTCTGTTCACGAAAAATTTATTTTCGGTTGCCTCGCCCGACCTTATGTCGAATATAAATGCGTTTTTCATTATATATGTTGCGTTTTTATGAGCTTTTTTCAATGCGTATTGAGTTTTTGCCGCTCACGTCAATATATCGAGCCGCTGTTCACCACGGGCTGGGCGTCGCGGTTGCCGCAGAGAACAACGAGGAGGTTGGATACCATCTGCGCCTTTCGCTCGTCGTCAAGCTCCACGATGTCGTTGTCCGAGAGCTTTTTTAATGCCATTTCCACCATGGAAACGGCGCCGTCAACTATCTTCTGCCTTGCCGCGATTATAGCCCCCGCCTGCTGGCGCTGGAGCATCGCCGCCGCAATTTCGGGCGCGTAGGCGAGGTTGTTTATTCTCACGTCCATAATGTCCACGCCCGCCATGTCGCAGCGGGTCTGCAATTCCTTTTTGAGCTCTTCGGCAACCTCCACCGAGGAGCCCCTCAGCGATTTTTCGTCGCCGTTGTCGCTCACGTCGTAGGGGTACTGCCGCGCGACCTGTCTTATTGCCGAGTCGCACTGCGTGGATATAAAGGTCATATAGTTCTGCACGGCGAACACCGCCTTTGCCGCGTCGTCTATCTTCCATATGACTACAACCGAAATTTCAATGGGGTTGCCGTCCTCGTCGTTCACCTTTTGCTTGTCGTTGTTCAATGTCATGGCTTTGAGGCTTATCTTCTTGCTCAAAACGCCGCCCGCCGCGGGATTTTGCGCCGCGCAGAAGGGGTTTACAAAAAAGAAGCCGTCCCTTTTCAACGTGCCGTGATACTTGCCGAACAGCGTCAGAACCAACGCCTCGTTGGGCGCAAGCACCTTCAGCCCGCCGAATGATACGGATGAAACAATGATGAGCAGTATGCCCAACGCAAGCAAGGCAAACCAGCCCGGCGCGGTTACCGTGTCCGTTTCGAAATTGTTTGAGTTGAAGCCCATTGCCGCCATGGGTCCGATTATAGTGAGCGCCACGCCCAAAAGTATGCCGAGTATGCACGCAAACAACATAACCCAGCCGTTCAAGCCTTTAAGCTCTCTTTCTTCAATGTTCTGCATAAATTCCCTCCAAAAATCATTGATATCATTTTGATATCACAAATATTATACGGCGGCTGTTAAATTTTGTCAACAGGTTGAAATATATTTTGAAAAATGATATAATGCGGGCATGAAGCTGAATTTTGAGCTTGTGCCCGATAGCTGCTGGTACTCCAATTTAAGAAGTATTTTATCCCCCGCGCAGTGGGACTATATAAGAAAGGACGCATATGCGCGCGCAAACGGCAGATGCATGATCTGCGGCGCGCCGTCAAAAAGGCTGGAAGCGCACGAGAGGTGGGAGTACGACGAAAAGAACGCCGTGCAGAAGCTTGTTGACGTTATTGCCGTGTGCCGCAGTTGCCACGAGGTCATACATATCGGCAGGACCCAGCTTTTGGGCGGGGAGGAGAGGGCTTCGGAGCACTTTATGAAGGTGAACGGCTGCAGCTACTCGGAGTACAGGCGCGCGCTCGGCAGGGCGAACGAGGAGCACAGGCGGCGCAACCTCGTGCCGGAATGGAAGCTCGATCTGACTTATCTTAA
This sequence comes from uncultured Clostridia bacterium, assembly GCA_947625865.1. Lineage (GTDB taxonomy): Bacteria > Bacillota > Clostridia > Christensenellales > Borkfalkiaceae > Coproplasma. The sequence goes on along the minus strand of CANQQD010000008.1, from coordinate 45,205 downwards.
AAAATTTTTGTGATAACTTGAGCAAAAAAAGGTGTTACAAATTCAAATGTTTTATAAAGTGTTATGTTCCACGGCGAAAATGAGGCAAAAAGCGACCTTTTTCAGCCGTTTTTTTATTTAGTGTGAGAAATTTTCAATCACAATATATAGTTAGAGAGTTAAAAATTTTCATACAATATATTGTGTGGAGCGTGTTGACAATCCCCGAACGGTGTGCTAAAATATCAGCGTTCACATTCGGAAAGGGGAGCTTTGTTTCTTTTTCCATATAATATATATACATAAGGCAGGCACAGAGATTATGAAGGTTATAAAGCGTGACGGAACAACTTGCGATTTCGACAGGAGCAAGATAGTAAAGGCAATTTCAAAGGCAAACGAGGCGGTTGACTTCGAGGACAGGATAACCGACTCGCAGATAGAGGCGATCGTAGACAATATTGCCAGCCGCCACAGATCGAGATTACTCGTCGAGGATATTCAGGACATGGTGGAGGAGCAGCTGATGGAACTGCAGAAGTTCCAGCTCATGAAGGCGTACATTCTGTACCGCTATGAGCGCGCCCTCATCAGAAAGGCGAATACCACCGACGAGAGCATACTCTCGCTCATACGCAACAAGAATAAGGACGTAATGGAGGAGAACTCCAACAAGAACGCGCGCACGGCGTCCACCCAGCGAGACCTTATCGCAGGCGAGGTTTCAAAGGACCTCACCCGCCGTATTCTTCTGCCCGAAAAAATCTCCAAGGCGCACGACGAGGGCGCCATACACTTCCACGACGCGGACTACTTTTTGCAGCCCATTTTCAATTGCTGCCTTATAAATTTAAAGGACATGCTCGAAAACGGCACCGTAATGAACGGCAAAATGATAGAGAGCCCCAAGTCCTTCCAGACGGCATGCACCATAACCACGCAGATAATCGCCTCCGTCGCTTCGTCGCAGTACGGCGGGCAGTCGGTGAATATAGCGCACCTCGGCAAATATTTAAGGCGCACGCGCGACAAGTATATGCAGCAGTGCGAGGAGAAGTTCGGCGATAAAATAGACGCCGAAACCAAAAAACAGTTTGTGGATATGCGCATAAGGGAGGCCTTAAAGGCCGGCGTGCAGACCATACAGTACCAGATAAACACCCTCATGACTACCAACGGCCAGTCCCCGTTCGTCACGATATTTATGTATCTTGACGACAAGGACGAGTACATAGAAGAGAACGCCATGATAATAGAGGAAATTTTAAACCAGCGTTATCAGGGCATAAAGAACGAAAAGGGCGTGTATATCACCCCCGCTTTCCCCAAGCTCGTCTACGTTCTGGACGAAAACAACTGCCTCAAGGGCGGCAAGTACGACTATCTCACCAAGCTTGCGGTAAAGTGCTCCTCCAAAAGGCTCTACCCCGACTATATCTCCGCAAAAAAGATGCGCGAAAATTACGAGGGCAACGTGTTCTCGCCCATGGGCTGCCGCTCCTTCCTCGCACCGTGGAAGGACGAAAACGGCAACTATAAGTTCGAGGGCAGATTCAACCAGGGCGTCGTATCTATAAACCTTCCCCAGTGCGGAATACTTGCCAAGGGCGACGAGAAGAAGTTCTGGGAGATTTTGGAGGACAGGCTGCAGCTCTGCTTCGAGGCTCTTATGTGCCGCCACGAGGCTTTGGAGGGAGTTACGAGCGACGTTTCTCCCGTGCACTGGCAGTACGGCGCGATCGCAAGGCTTCAGCCGGGCGAAAAGATAGACAAATACTTGCACGGCGGCTATTCCTCGATATCGTTGGGATATATAGGACTTTACGAGGTGACAAAGCTCGTAAAGGGCGTGTCGCACACCACTCCCGAGGGGCAGGAGTTTGCCGTAAGGGTAATGAAGTGCCTCAGGGACCACTGCGACAAGTGGAAGAAGGAGACGGGGCTGGGCTTTGCGCTCTACGGCACGCCCGCCGAGTCCCTCTGCTACCGTTTTGCAAGGATAGACAAGGAGCGCTTCGGCACCATTCCCGACGTGACCGACAAGGGTTACTACACCAACAGCTACCATGTTGACGTGCGCGAGCACATAGACGCGTTCTCTAAATTCACGTTCGAGAGCCAGTTCCAGAAGATTTCCTCGGGCGGCGCGATATCGTACGTGGAAATACCCAACATGCGCCACAATCTGCAGGCGTTGGAGGATGTGGTCAAGTTTATCTACGACAATATCCAATACGCCGAATTCAACACCAAGTCGGACTACTGCCACGTCTGCGGCTTCGACGGCGAGATAATAATAAACGACGACAACGAATGGGAGTGCCCCATATGCCACAACAAGGACCAGCGCAAGATGAACGTTACGCGCCGCACCTGCGGATATCTCGGCGAAAACTTCTGGAATGTGGGGAAGACTAAGGAAATCAAAGCGCGCGTTTTGCACCTCTAAGCTCCCGCCAACGGGTGATAAACTTCGCAATACTGTGTTGCGCTCCGCTTGTCAGCGGGTCACGTACGTCTATGTACGCTCCCCTTGCCAATGCTCGCGCTCCTTGTCTTGCTCGTTTCTGACCCGTTGCTGACTACGTAATTGTAAAGTTTTACTCGCTTCTACCCACCGCAGGACTTCGTAATTGCAATCCCAAAACTTGCCCTCTTCCGTCGCCGACGGGGGAGGGTGTCACGGAGTGACGGGTGGGAGTAACCAATTCACCGCGTAGCGGGTGATGGGAGGGGAGTGTCAAAAATCCATATTCAACTTAAGCCGCTTTGTGCACAAAGCGGCTTAAATAAACCGTTCGGGGGCGAAAAACTCAACACGTCCCTGCGTTTACGGGAGATTTTTTATGAACTATGCAAAGATAAAATATTTCGATATATCCAACGGGCCGGGGGTGCGCACGTCGCTGTACGTAAGCGGCTGCCGCAACCACTGTAAAAACTGCTTCAACCCCGAAACGTGGGACTTCGGCTACGGCGAACCCTTCACCGAAGAGGTGGAGGATAAAATAATAAAGTCAATGGAGCCCGACTACATAAAAGGCTTTACGCTCCTCGGCGGCGACCCGTTCGAGCCCGAAAATGCGGAGCGTCTCGCCCCGTTTATGGAACGGTTGCGCAACGCGTATCCGCAGAAATCGCTCTGGTCGTTCACAGGCTACGACCTCGAGCGGGACATTTTGACGGGCAAACTGGGGAATTTAGAGACGAATATGCGTATTCTGCACACTCTCGACGTGCTGGTGGACGGCAGATTTGTGGAAGCCCTTAAGGATCTGAATTTACTCTTCCGCGGCTCGGCGAACCAGCGGATAATTCTTATGAAGCCGACGCTGGAGACGGACGAAGTTACCCTCTGGAACGAAAAGGATTTTGTGTAAAATGTACCGCCTGTCACAGTACCCTTCCTTCTGTCATTCTGAGGAGGGCGCAGCCCGACGAAGAATCTGTTTAAAATTGTCCGCATGGCAAAGATTTTCCTTGCGTTAAAAACAAGTAAAATTGAATTTGAAACAAATGAAGTATTATTATGTATATATGCTGACAAATTATTTAAATAAAGTCGTTTATGTTGGGGTAACAAATGACCTTGAAAGGCGAATATATGAGCATAAAAATAAGCTTGTTGATGGCTTTTCAAGCAGATATAATTTAAAAAAGCTGATATACTATGAGGTTTTTGGCGATATCAGGCAAGCAATAGCGCGTGAAAAACAATTAAAGGGCTTGATTAGGAAAAAGAAAGATGAACTTGTTAATCAAGCTAATCCCCAATGGAGAGATTTATCCATTGACTGGGAATAATAGATTCTTCACTGCGTTCAGAATGACAGAAAAAAGGTGGAACCAGCGGATAATTCTTATGAAGCCGACGCTGGAGACGGACGAAGTTACCCTCTGGAACGAAAAGGATTTTGTGTAAAACTCAATACGTATTGGGTTTTTGGAGCTTTTATGAAGGTCAATATAAAAAAACTGAACGAAAAAGCCATTGTGCCCGCATATGGCAGCGCGTATGCGGCGGGCGCCGATCTTTACGCCTGCGTTGACGGCGGCGTGACCATAGCCCCCCATCAGACGGCTGTAATACCCACGGGGATCGCCATAGAACTGCCCGTAGGCTATGCGGGCTTCATATACGCGAGGAGCGGGCTCGCCACAAAAAAAGGGCTTGCCCCCGCAAACAAGGTGGGTGTTATTGACTGCGACTACCGCGGCGAGGTGAAGGTGGCTCTGCACAACCACTCCGAAGCGCCGCAGACCGTCTCCGGCGGCGAGCGGGTGGCGCAGCTTGTGATAGCCCCCTATATAACCGCCGAATTTACGGTTGCGGAGGAGCTTTCCGAAACGGCGCGCGGGGCGGGCGGCTTCGGCTCCACCGGCTCGAAGTAGAAATGACCGCGTAAACGGCGCAACGTGCCGCGGCACGGCAGAGGTCGGGCGCCTTGGGGCGCCTTTTTGCGTTAAATTTATTTAAAGCCTTGACAGTTTGCCAAAAAATAAATAAACTATAGTTATATAATTTGCTCGGAGGTCGATATGAGTTATATTCTCGGGCTGGACGTCGGCGGGACGTTCGTCAAGGGGCTTGTTTTAAAGGACGGCAAAGCCGTGTTCGAACAGGATATCCCCACCCGCACAGGCGATGAACTCGCAGGGTGCATAGAGGAGCTTGTGGAAAAGCTTGCCTCGGGCTGCGGCGTCACATTTTCAAAAATTTCGGGCGTCGGCGTGTGCTGCCCCGGAGTTATAAGCGAGGAGGGGGAGATAGTAAAGGCGGCAAATCTCGGGCTTGAGAACTATCCCATAAAAAAATTGCTTGAAGAAAAGCTCTCCCTGCCCGTCAAAGTATGCAACGACGCAAACGCGGCTGCATTGGGCGAGGCGCGGTTCGGCGCGGGCGAGGGCGCGGACGACAGTATTCTGATAACCCTCGGCACGGGCGTCGGCGGCGGGATCGTCTTGGGCGGCAAGCTCTTCGAGGGCAATAAAAAGGCGGGCGCGGAGATCGGACACATGGTGATAGAGCGCGGCGGCGCGCGCTGCACATGCGGAAGATACGGTTGCTTCGAGGCGTACTGCTCGGCAAAGGCATTGACGGAGAGCACGCGCGAGGCGATGCTGCTCGACACAGCCTCGGGCATGTGGAAGACCTACACGCACGACACCGCGGACGGCAGAACGGCGTTCGAGTATATGGACTCGGACGACTCTGCAAGGCGCGTAGTTGACAGATATATGAAATATCTCGCCTGCGGCATTGCGAATCTTGCAAACATATTCCGCCCGCAGGTCATTCTGATAGGCGGCGGGGTCGCGGCGCAGGGCACAAGGCTCACAAAGCCCTTGCAGGCTCTCGCGGACAGGGAAATTTTTGCCGCTGACTATGCGCCTGTGGAAATAAGGTGCGCCTCGCTCGGCAACCGTGCCGGGGCCTACGGCGCAGCGGCGCTGTTCATGTAAACCCCATACGGACGGATGATAAAATGGAAAAGGAAATACCGGTGACCTCCCTCCAGAGGCTGCCCGTCTATCTGAATTATCTGAAATCGCTCGGCAAGCCCGAGGGCAATATTTCCTCGGGTGCGATAGCCCGCGCGCTCGGCATGGGCGAGGTGCTTGTGAGAAAGGATCTGGCGTACACCTCCGCCCGCGGCAGGACGCGCACGGGATACGACTGCGGAGAGCTGATAGCGGCGATCGAGGAATATCTCGGCTGCAACCGCATATTGCCCGCGGTTATCTTCGGCGCGGGCGCGCTCGGCAGGGCGCTCATGTCCTACGGCGGCTTTAAAAACTACGGCATAGACATCGTCGCCGCCTTCGATACCGATCCCGCGAAGATAGATAAATTCGTTGCTGACTGCAAAATATATTCCGCCTCCGAAGCGGACGAAGTAATAAAAAATACGGGCGCGCGCCTTGCCGTGGTCTGCGTTCCCGCCAATGTGGCGCAGAGCGTGTGCGACGAACTGGTCGGGTGCGGGATTTCGGCGATTCTGAACTTCGCGCCCGTGCTCTTGAAGGTCCCCGCAGGCGTAAACGTGAGGAATATAGACGTCGCGGCGAATCTCGCGATACTCTCGAGCCAGATATAGGTAAACTATGGAAAAGGAAGAACTTGCAAAGGTCTGTGTTTTACGGCTGAAGAGGTGCCTTTTTATTACGAAGATATTCGTAATTTGCGCCGTCGCCGCCGTCGCCGCCCTGCTTATATTTATAGCCGTTGCGGCGGGTACGCGCATGCAGGATACCAACCTTGCGGGGCTGGTAACGGGCGTTGCGGTGACGGGATTTTTTGCGCTTGCGGCAATAACGGGCTCCTTCATCTGCCTTATAATTGCAAAGGTAAACTTAAACAAACTTAAAAAACTGGGGGCAGAATAGCCTTGAAAAGGTTTTTTTCATTTATAATACGGCAATCGGTGGCTATAGTTCTGATTACAGCTCTCGTGCTCGGCTTCGGCGTGTACGCCACTATGCAGATGCCGATAAACCTACTTCCCGACATAAACGTGCCCATGGTGTGCGTGCAGGTCATCTACGCGGGCGCGAACGCGCAGACGGTGGAGGAGGACGTGACGGGCAAGCTCGAGGAGGGGCTTTCGTCGATAGGCGGCGTGACCGCGGTCGACAGCTACTCCTACGACAACCTTTCGGCGGTTGTCCTCTCCTTTGCCTACGGCACCGATACGGGCGAAAAGGAAAATGAAATACAAAGTAAGCTCTCCGCGATAGGGCTTCCCGACGGTGTGACCTCGGACGTCTATGACATAGACCTTAATTCCGAGGCGCTTGCCGTGCTCTCGGTCACCTCGTCCGACGCCGAAAACGGGCTTGAAAAGGCATACAATGCCGCCACGGAGCTCTCGGCAAAGCTCTCGGCGATAGACGGCGTGGAGAGCGTGGAGATAAAGGGCGGGTCGGAAAAAATATGGTCGGTGCGCCCGTTCAATGGTCTCGAGCTGCTTGCGCCCGTAATAGTGCAGGCTTTTTCGTACGACGCGCTCGACCTTCCATTGGGCGACCTCGCGGACGGCGGCAGGGACGTGCAGATAAAGAACAACTCCAAAATAAAGACAGTCGACGACATAACCGCAATGCCGCTGGAGATCCCCGCAAAGACCTTCAAGTCTGTGCGCGACAAAATACGGGACGGGATTATGGCGGTCATGAGCAGCTACGATATAGACGACCCCGCAACGGCGCAGCTTATCGTGGATACGCCCATGTTTTTCAGCCTGATAAAAAGCCAGATACAGGCGCAGGGCGCAAATATTCCCGACGTACTTTTAAAGCAGATAATTTTAAAGAGCGGCGATAGCAACATAGTTGTAGCCGTCTCCGACATAGCTACGGTGGAGCAGGAGGAAAAATATTCCTCCTATGTGTACTTCGGCGACGGAGCCATGCCCGAAATAATAGAGGGCACCACAATAGAAATATATAAATCAAACGGCGCCAATTCCTCGGCGGTGGTAAAGAACGTCAAGGCAGTCTACGGCGAATATCTCGGCGGGGACGGGGCGGAGATCGGCATACGCATAGAGCTCCTGGACGACCAGTCGCAGTTTATTTCCGACAGTATCTCGAACGTACTCATAAGCATGCTCATAGGCGGGCTTCTGGCGGTGCTGGTAATTTTCGTATTCCTTAAAAAAGTGAAGACGTCCCTCATAATCGCCGTCACGATGCCCCTTTCGGTGCTTGCGGCGATGATATGCCTGTATCTTATGGGCATAACGCTTAACATGGTTTCGCTCGGCGGGCTTGCCGTGGGCATAGGCATGCTCGTGGACAACAGCATAGTTGTCATAGAGAGTATTTCCAAGCACCGCGAAATGGATAAATCGGCGTTCGAAGCGGCGGTGGACGGCACGGCCGAGGTGGGCGGGGCGCTCTTCGGCTCCACAATAACCACCGTCTGCGTGTTCATTCCCATAATCTTCTCGGGCGGGCTCACGGGCGAAATATTCACAGACCTTTCGTTTGCGGTAATATTCTCGCTGGCGTTCTCGCTGATAGTGGCGGTAACTGTAATTCCCGCGCTGTATGCCATGCTGTGCGGCAAAAAGAGAATGTTGAGGGGCGGAAGGCTTTCGAAATCTCTGCCCGAGGCTACTATTTCCGCATATCCCGAAGTCAAAGCCGAAATTCAGCCCGCGGCCGAAAACGCCGACGGCGCCCTTCCCGCAGACGTGACCGCGGAGGGAAAAGAACAACCTGTATTGCAGAATACGGGCAAAAAGAGCAGACTTGCCGCGCTGAAAGAGCCGAGGCTGATGAACGGCGTCATAAATTTCTACGGCAAGATTCTCCCCAAGGTTCTGAACCACAAGGCGGTGACTATTCTGGCTGCGGTCATCATCTTCGGCGCGAGCGTCGGAATGTTGTTTTTGACGGGCACGGAGTTCCTGCCCTCCATCGACAAGGGACAGATAGAGGTGACCTCCACCTACGAGGCGGGCACAGAGCTCGGCGTCATAAAGGAGGACGTGTCGCTGTTCGCCGAAAAGATAGAGTCGGAGTTTAAAGATAATCTGGAATATATTTCCGTAAGCGTGGGCAAGCACGGGCTTCTCGCGCTCACGGACACGGGAATAATAACGGTGCAGCTTAAAACCAACCGCGGCACCGACGACTACGTGCGCAGGATACGCGAGCTCTCAGAAAACGACGGGAACGCGGCTCCCGAGCGTTCGGGGTTGAGCGTAAAGCAGATAGACGGCGTGGTCGCCTCGCTCATGTCGGGTTCGGACGACCTGTCCGTGACCATACTCGGCGAGGACAACGACGAGCTCGTGCGGATAGCCGACGAAATAGGCGCGGAGCTCAAAAAAGAGGGCTTTACAGACGTAAAGTCCTCGGCTGCCGACAAGGAGTGGCAGACCGACATAAACTTTGACAGGCGCGCCCTCGCGGACTACGGGATAGATTACCAGACGGTAGTGCTCACTCTCCGCATAGGCATAGCCTCCTACACGGCGTGCACGGCAACGATAGACGGAAGGGAGTGCTCGGTAAACGTCAGCTTTGACAAGGACGCCTTGAGCGACATAAATTCGCTCAGGGAATTCACCGTCGGCAGGGACGCGGACGGGAATGCGGTAAAGCTGGGTCAGGTTGCCGAAGTGGGCGAGCCGAGGGAGGTAGACGCCTGCATACGCCGCTCCGACGGCAAGAAGATGGTCTCCGTTTCGGCGGCTCTGCCGGGCGCCGATACGGGCACCGCTGGCAACAGAATGAAGGAAATAGCAAGGTCGGTATTGGAGCGCGAAAACAATGCGGGCTACGCCTTCAAGCAGAGCGGCATATCCAGCTATCTCAACGACGCGTTCGGCGGGCTTGCCGTAGCTCTTGTGATATCGTTCTTCCTATTGTATGCCGTTATGGCAATACAGTTCTCTTCGGCGGTGAAGCCGCTGATAATTATGGCGAGCATACCGTTCTCGTTTACGGGCGGGTTCCTTCTGCTCGTGATGACGGGCACCACGCTGAACGTGGTCTCGTTCATAGGTCTTATAATGCTGATGGGCGTAATAGTCAACAACGCCATAGTCATGCTCGAAAAGATCAAGCAACTCCACGACGGCGGAATGACCCACTTTGAGGCAGTGCAGGAGGCGTGCAAGGTGCGGCTGCGCCCGATATTTATGACCACGCTCACAACTATTCTGGCGCTCATACCCCTTGCCATAGGCATAGGACAGGGCTCCGAACTCATGCAGCCGCTCGGTATAGTGGTTATCGGCGGACTTCTCATCGGCACGCTTGTGACGTTGTTGCTCGTGCCTGCGGTATATTGCGCGGTGCACAGGTTGTCGGAGAGACGCCCCAACGGCTCAGCTGCCGCTTCAAGCGGATTATAAGCGTCGCATAGCTGTGTCAAGCTCCGCGCCGCTTTGGTAAGGCTAAACGCCTTCGGTGCGACGTGTACGTTTTTGTACACTCCCTGCAGACGGTGCTCGCTTTCCTTGCTCTGCTCGCTTCTAACCGCTTGTTAACTTCACAAACGTGACGTTTGATCCGAGAATCTTAAAAGCAAAACCGCTTGACAGGTGTTTACTCCAATCAAGCGGCAAACGTGACGTTTGATCCGAGTATCTTAAAAGCAAAGCCGCTTGACAGGTGTTTACTCCAATCAAGCGGCAAACGTGACGTTTGATCCGAGTATCTTAAAAGCAAAACCGCTTGATAGGAGATTGTTCCTTTCAAGCGGTAATTTAGTTTTTAAATAATTGCTTCGCCCATTAAACCGTGTCATTTCGAGGGATATGAGCGCGGGTTTCGCGCGATTGACCGAGAGAATCCCCTCGTGGTCTGCTTGAGGTTCGATGGAATGACATAACCAAAAGTCGCTGCGCGACAGATTCTTCGTCGGGCGTTGCCGTTTCCTCTGCCGTTTCCCCTTTGGGGAACCCTCGGCAGGGCGTAACGCTTACGCGTTCGGTACGACGCTAACGCTCGCGCAGAATGACAGGGGGGGGAAGTTCCCGCGTAGCGGGTGATGGGAGGGGGGGGAACCCAAACAACACTCCCACCCGACGACTACGTCGCCACCCTCCCCCGTCGGCGACGGAAGATGGCACGGTGAGGGCACGCCGCCCCTTGGCGCCCTTCGCTTGCGAGGGGAGCTGTCGAGCAAAGCGAGACTGAGGGGAGTTCTCACACGGCGTAAGGACAACGCCGTGTTCGGGCACCGCTCGCGCCTTGCACTATGCGCTCGCTCATCTCGCTTCGGCACGCACAGCGCACAGTGCTGTGCTATGAAATGCCTCGCTCGCCTTCTTCCGTGGTAACGGGGGAGGGTGCCCTGAAAGGGCGGGTGGGAGCAACCAATTCACATTATACAGAAAGCGGCGCGCCATTCGGCGCGCCGCTATGTTTGATTTGCGTAAAAGAAAGTTAAGTGCAAACGCAATAAAGAAACTAAGGTCAAGCGATACGCTTGCAGCGATACGCTGTTTGATTTGCATAAAAGTAAGTCAATAACCAACGCAATTAAGATACTTGGCTGCAGCGACACGCTGCACGCCGAAGGCGTATTTAACGCGAGCGCAGCGAGCAATCAGCGTTTACACTCTCGGCACAAAGCTGTAAATATCGGTCAGTATCTGGCGCACAAAGGTCTTGTACTTATAGCACCCCGACTCAAACAGCACGAACACGGTGTTGTTTTTCACGCACAGCCCCTCTGACATCGAGGGAATTGCATACTCTCTTTTGAGTTTGCTGCCGTCGACAAAATATACATACACGCTGCTGTCGGTGTAGGGCGTGCCATACTTGGTGACGACGTCCTCGTATTCAAAATTGTTGTGATCGGGGAAACTTGCATATGTCTTTCTGTTGCTCGTGCTGCTTATGTCCGCCCAGTCGTAGTAGTAAAGCTTTGAGTCGGCCAGCCCGTAGCTGGTGGAAAGCACAAGTTTGCCCTTTGAGGAAGAGGAGGAGCCGTCGTCCGTGCGGTCGGCAATTCTTGCAAAGCCCTGCACGAGGTCGGGTATGGAATATATATTCTGCACTTTGGGCACGTAATTTTCCGTTTCCACGCTTGATGAGGAAATGAGCGTCAGCCCGTATTTGTTGGAGGAACTCGTGTTCGAGGTGTACTCGTTTACGAGCGCGTATTGCTCATAGCCGTTCCCCGTGGTTATGTGGTGCTCTTCGTCCGTCCGGTAATTCTTGTCCTTCGGGCGGTAAAATTCCCCCACGTACAGTTTGTCGTTGGAGGTACTCGAGGTGCCGTCCTCGTAGAAGTAGCAAAACGAAGCCCTGTTATTTGCCTTAAATGAGGCGGTAAAGGATATAACGTTCTCGCCCTCGTCCATAGCCGCCCTCGCGATTATTTCGTCGGCGATATTTTTATTGGGAGTGTCTGACTTTTGGGCGCAGTAAACGGTGCCCTCGGAAACCACCCACAGCGTTCCGTAGCGATCGCCGCGCTTGCAGTTTGTCGCCACGCCGCCCGCGTGTTCGGTGTAGTCCGAGCCGTCAGTGTTTTTAAGCGTGACATACCCAACATATCCCGTGGTTTTGCCCGTAACATAGAGCCTCGAAGGTCCGCTTTTCATATACGAGCTTATAAAAAAGTAGTCCTGTGTATATTTTGTCTCCTTGCCGTCCGCGTCGGTAACGGTGTACTCGCCCTCGTAGTTCGCAAGTCCCTGGGGCACCGCGCCCTCCTTGAGTCCGGGGATCTCCACAGCCGGCTTGAAGTCGGTAAAGTCGGGATAGCTGTCGCCCCAGAACCATATGACAATGAAAGTGGCTAAAAATACGATCACCGTAAAGACCGCAACGCCGGCGATCAAGAGTTTTTTGTGCTTCATCTTAAAGCTCCGTCATCGGATAAATTATTGTAGATACATTTATTTTAACAAACGCGAACGAAAAAATCAAGTATAAATACAACTATTGCATTTTTTAGCGTATATAAAAATCGCCCGCCCGCGCTGCGGACGGAGCGTCAGCCCGAGATGGCTTTTAAAATAAGCCCGAAGACAAATGTGGCAAGCGCGCCCAAAAACGCAAGGAATATTTTAAACGATATATCCCGCTGCTTCTGCTTTGCCGCGCGCTTCCACGCAAACCCGTTTTCCTTAAGGCGTATCACGTACATTCTCTCGCCCTTTCTCTCGGAGTATATGAGGTCGAAATACCCGTCCAACTGCAGCCCGTTCAGAATAACGTCGAGCTCCTCGGTGTTCAGCTTTTTGTTCTGCGGCAGCACAGCCATGATATCGAGAGGGGAGATGAGGCACCCGTCGGTGCCGTCGCACAGACAATATACGGCGGACATTACCTCTGTTTCGTTCTTGCTCAGCATAAATTTATCAGCAGCCATATCAGGGAGATTATCGCGCTTCCCGCGGCTCCGCCCGCAAACGCCCCCCAAAATGCGGACATATTTGTACTTTTCTTTTCCTCGGGCTCGTATATATCGTCAAGCCCGTCGTTCTCTTCCGGGGCAATGCCGTCGGGCTCGCCGCAGGGCTCCCTCAGAAGCGCCGTGCAGTACATATTCCCGCCACTGTATTTAACGTCTAAATATCCCTCGGCGGCAAGCTCTTCGATAGCCTTTTTCAGCTCCCCGCCGTCGTGCGGGCAGTCCTCCGGGAACGCCTCGAAAAAATCCTCCTCCGAGAGCACAAAATAGCGCCCGGCGTCGCCGAGCGCAAATAGCTTGTTCAAAACAGCGCTGCGTATTCCGTCCATATAAATTATAATGGCGGAAAACGCCTCAAATTATACCTCAGCCCCTCAGTCCGGCATATATCGCGCCGCCGAGGAACAGCGCCAAAGTTGCGCCGAAGAGCGCGTACGCCGCCACCGTCAGGTACTTCACGCCTTTGAAGGGGCGTTTCTTTTTCTGCGTCGACAAAAAGGCGAGGGAGGCAAGCTCCAAAAGCGCGGCGGCTATAAGCATATACACGCCGATCCGCGGGATAAACGCGCAGCCGAACGCGGCGGCTGCCGCAACGAGCGCCCCCAAAGCGATATAAAAGTAAATACGTGTTGAGTTTTCTGCGTTTTCTCCGCCCGTGTTCTGTGTTTCGGCGTTCCTTTTCATAATTCCTTACACTCCGCAATATGGCTGTCCGGCTCCGCAAGAACGGTTTTGTAGTCGGTGTATATAACGAACCCCGCGTTTGAGGCGGGCGGTTTTTTTACGTATTTCCTCCGCGTGTAGTCCACGGGTATCTTCGTCCCGCCCCGCCCGTCGGAGTAGTACGCGCAAATTTCTGCGGCGGCAAGCAGCACTTTTTCCGGCACCCCGCCGCCCCCGCAGGCTATCACCACGTGCGCGGAGTGGTAGCCCTGCGTGTGCAGCCATATGTCCGAGCCCGAAGCGGCCTTCAGCAGCCTGTCGTTCTGCATATTGTTCCTGCCTGCCAGCACCCTGAAGCCGCCGATCTCAAATTCGCGGAAAGGCGCAGGCGCGGACTTTGTCTTTTTGCCCTTGCTTTCGTCCTTTATAAGCCCTATCGCCGCCAACTCCTCGGCCGTCCCGCCGAGGTCTGTAAGATTTTCGGCGGAGCATATGTGCGCCTCAATGCTTTTCAGATAGTCCAGCCTTTCCGCGGCTTCCGTTTTCTGCGCGGTCACGCTCTCCTGCGTTCTTTTCAGCTTTGCGTATCTCTTATAGTATCTCTGCGCGTTCTGCGCGGGGGAGAGGGTCTTGTCCAGCGCGATCTTTATTTTTCCGCCCTTTTCGTCGTAGTAATTCACCACCTCGAAGCTGTCCGTTCCCCGCGGAATTGCATACATGTATGCGGTTATAAGCTCGCCCTTTAACTTTATATCCTCCGCGCCGAGGCACTCGGAGAGCTTTGAGTGTATTATCTGCAACCGCTTTTCTATCTTTTTTTGTGCTCCCGCAAGCGCTGAAAGCAACTTCTTCTGCGCTTCCGTAAAGGTCTGCTTTGCGTAAACGTAGTCGTAGTACGCCGTCTGCGCCTCCAAAACGGTGGGATAGTCGCGTTTTATTTGGGAGGCGCATCTCGCCTTGAAATCGCTTGGCTCGCCGTCCGCAAAAGTCACGCACGGGCTGCATTGCCCCCCGCATATATAGGAATGAACGTCTTTTGCGGTGATATTTTCGCCGTACGTCTCCGCAATGTCGAGGGCGGTGGAGTAGGCTACTCCCTTGACCTTTTGCGAGATAAACGCCGCCATATCCCCCGAGGCGTATTTAAAAGCCTCTTCGAGCGCGCCCAGATCGTCCGGGGATATCTTGTCCTGCGGCTCGGGCAGAACGTACTTCACCCCCGAAAACAGCACACGTTTCGTGTTTTCTCCTATCGCGGTCGTCTTTAAAGCACCCAAAATGACTCCGTTTTGGGTGAGCACGGCGTTGGAGTATTTGCCCATCAGCTCCACATACAGCCGCATCTCCAGCTTTTCGAACTCCGAGGTGCACAAAAAGTCCACGGTGACCACGCGCTCGAAGGGCAGCTGGGCAATTTTTAATATCTCGGCGTTGGCGAGGTGCTTCCTCAAAAGCATGCAAAAGGCGGGCGCGGTGCGCGGCACGGGGCGTTCGCCGTCCGTAAGGCTCATCCTGCACGCCCTCGCCGAAAGACAAATATCGAGTTTGACCGTGCCGTTACGGGTGTATATAATAAACGTAAGGCTGTCGCGGTCATACTGGACTATCTTCGAGATCTTCCCGCCCGCAAGCCTTCCGTTCAGCTCGTCCGCAACGTATTTGATTGTAAAAGCGTCCTGTGGCATAATGTCGCTCCGTGCGGAATTTTGCTTATTATAACTCAAAAAAAATAAAAAGTAAATTGATTACCCCGAAAAATCGCTTTGCAAAACAAAAGTAATATGTTAAAATAGCCTTTGTACAAAATTATATAATTATAATATTTTAGGAGTTTTTTATGAATTACACGCAAGCTACCGGAGAAAAGAGCACGGTAAAGCTCACAATCACCTTCACGGAGGAGGAGTGGCAGAACGCAATCGCCAAGGCTTATATCAAGACCCGCGGCAAATACACCGTGCCCGGCTTCAGAAAGGGCAAGGCGCCCCGTCCCGTACTCGAAAATTATTACGGCAAGGGCGTATTCTTCGAGGAGGCTTTCAATTACCTCTATTCCGAGCATTACTTCGCCATTCTAGACAAGGAAAAGGATAATTTCACCGCAGTCGGCGAACCCGAGCTCGGGGTGGAGTCGATGGAGGCGGGCAAGGGCGTAGTGCTTTCCGCCGTAGTGCCCGTAAAGCCCGAAGTAAAAATCGAGAAGTACACCGGTTTAAAAATCAAAAAGTTTGAGTATAATGTATCCGACGAGGACGTTGAAAAGGAAGCGAAGAAGCTTGTCGCCTCCGAGGCAAAGACGGTTGAGGTCACCGACAGGGCTTGCAAGCTCGGCGACGTGGTAAACATAGATTTTTCGGGCTCGGTCGACGGCGAAAAATTTGCCGGCGGCACGGCGGACGACTACGATCTGGAACTCGGCAGCGGCAGCTTTATTCCCGGCTTCGAGGACGCGCTCGTCGGCATGAACAAGGGCGAGAGCAGGGACATAAACGTCACCTTCCCCGAAGATTATCAGGCTGACAATCTCCGCGGCAAGGCTGCGGTGTTTGCGGTCAAGGTGAACAAAATAACCGAAAAGCAATACCCCGAGCTCACCGACGAATACGTCAAGGCGCACGCGGGCGCGGAGAGCGTTGAAGCCTACAAGGCAAAGCTCCGCGAAAGGCTCGAAAAGTCGGCTGAAAGCCGCGGCAGGGACGAGACGGAGGGCAGCATTTTGGCCTCTATCTCCAAGTACGCCACGGTCGAGATACCCGACGCCATGATCGAGAGCGAAATTGACAGGATAGTGCAGGATTTCTCCTACCGTCTCATGTATCAGGGCCTCAAGATGGAGGACTACTTAAAGTACACGAACGCCACAATGGAGCAATTCCGCGAGCAGTATAAAACAGAGGCGCACAGGCGCGTTTTGTGCCAGCTCATCGTCGACAAGATAGTCCGCGAGGAGAAGTTTGAGGCTTCGCCCGAGGAACTCGACGCCAAGATAGAGGAGCAGGCAAAGTCGGTGGACAAGACCCTCGAGGAGTACAAAAAGACCATCGATCCGAGACAGGTCGAATATATCCGCAACGACATAATAGTCACCAAGCTTTTCGATTTCTTAGAGGCCAACAACGAGATGTACGTCGGCGGGGAGTCCGGAGAGGGCTCAGAGGAAAGCGCAGAGAAGCCCGCGCCCAAAAAGACGGCTAAAAAGACGGCAAAAAAGGCTGACGCCGAGTGATCAAGGAGATAAATATGCAGGACGTAAAAGGCGCTTTGGTGCCCTATATAGTCGAACAGACCTCGCGCGGCGAGCGTTCGTACGACATTTATTCCAGACTTCTGGAGGACAGAATAATATTTCTCACGGGCGAGATAGACGACGCCGTTGCGAACACGGTCGTAGCCCAGCTCATATATCTTGAGGCAAAGGATCCCTCCAAGGATATTTCCCTCTACATCAACAGCCCGGGCGGCTCCGTATCGGCGGGGCTTGCCATCTACGACACCATGAACTATATCAAGTGCGACGTATCCACGATATGTATAGGCATGGCGGCGAGCATGGGCGCGTTCCTTTTGTCGAGCGGGCAGAAGGGCAAACGCTTCGCCCTTCCCAACAGCGAAATTATGATCCACCAGCCGCTGGGCGGCGCACAGGGACAGGCGAGCGACATAAAGATCGCCGCGGATCACATACTTAAAACGAGACAGAAGTTAAATACAATACTTTCGCAAAACAGCGGAAAGCCCCTGGAGGTCATCGAGCGCGACACCGACCGCGACAATTATCTGTCCGCGCAGGAGGCGTTGGAGTATGGGCTTATCGACCGCGTATTCTATAAAAGATAGGCTCCCGCGGCAAGCGGATTATAAGCGTCGCATAGCTGTGTCAAGCTCCGTGCCGCTTTGGTAAGGCAAACGCCTTCGGTGCGACGTGTACGTCTTTTGTACACTCCCTGCAGACGGTACTCGCTTTCCTTGCTCTGCTCGCTTCTAACCGCTTGTTGACTTCGTAAGAGCAGTTGCCCGTGGCTTCTTCCCCCAATGGGGGGGGGAAGCTCCCGCGCAGCGGGTGATGGGAGGGGGTAATAAAAAGCAAACCACCTCTCCCACCCGTCACTTCGTGACACCCTCCCCCGTCGGCGACGGAAGAGGGCAAGGAAAAGCGGGCGGCTCCCAACCACCTTGGCGCCTTTCGCTTGCGAGGACGAGCGCGGAATTCTCAAAACAGCACGGTGCGCTGTTTTGCCGCGCGAACGGTGCCCGAACACGGCGTTGTCCTTACGCCGTGTGAGACAGCTGTCGAGCAGCGCACCCCAGCCTTGGCTCCTTCCTCTGGGGGGAGCTGTCGAGCAAAGCGAGACTGAGGGGAGTGTGATTACAGCTTCCGCAATGTCGCGAGAATTTTGTGAACATAAGGAATTATTTTATATGAAAGATCAGCAATATTGTTCATTCTGCGGAAAAACCGAGGATTTGGTCAAAAGATTAATAAAGGGCAGAAACGGCGCATGCATATGCGACGAATGTGTTGAAATCTGCCGCGACATGGTAAAGGATCTGGACGTTGAGGAAGCCGTATCCGTGCCCTTGAAGGCGCCTGCCGAAATCAAAGCCGAGCTCGACAAGTACATCGTAGGTCAGAACGAGGCAAAGCGCGTTCTTTCGGTTGCCGTATATAACCACTACAAGCGCATAAACAATCTGGGCAATGCCGCCGAGGACGAGGACGTGGAGATAGAAAAGAGCAACATTCTTCTTCTCGGTCCCACGGGCTGCGGCAAGACCCTCCTTGCAAGGACGCTTGCAAAGATACTCAACGTGCCCTTTGCCGCGGCGGACGCAACAACCCTGACCGAGGCGGGCTATGTAGGCGAGGACGTTGAAAATATTCTTCTCAAATTAATTCAGAACGCCGACTACGATATCGCCCGTGCCGAGCGCGGCATAATCTATATCGACGAGATCGACAAGATCGCAAGAAAGAGCGAAAACGTCTCCATCACCCGCGACGTATCGGGCGAGGGCGTACAGCAGGCGCTTTTGAAAATAATCGAGAGCACCGTAGCCAACGTTCCCCCGCAGGGCGGCAGAAAGCACCCCCAGCAGGAGTGCCTGAGGATAGACACCACAAACATTCTCTTTATCTGCGGCGGCGCGTTCGTGGGGCTGGATAAAATAGTGCAGAAGCGCAAGGACAACACCTCTCTGGGCTTCGGCGGCACGGTAAAGCAGACCGACGATAACATATACGAAATGCTTTCGGACGTAAAGCCCCAGGATCTCACGCAGTTCGGGCTCATTCCCGAGTTCGTGGGCAGGGTGCCCATAGTTGTGAGCCTGCATCCTCTGAACGAGGACGCGCTCGTAAGTATTCTGACGCAGCCCAAGAACGCCATAATAAAGCAGTACCAAAAGCTAATAGCCATGGACGGCGTAAAGCTTACGGTGGAGGACTCCGCCGTGCGCGAGATAGCCAACACCGCCATCCGCTTAAAGACGGGCGCGAGGGGTCTGAGGACTATAATAGAGGGCTTTATGACCTCGGTCATGTATAAGATCCCCTCCGAAAAGAACGTCGAGGAGGTCATCGTAACCAAGGAGTGCGTGACCGACAAGGCGGAGCCCAAAATTATCTATAAGCAATCGGCTTAACGTTTTGAACAGGATAATTATTTTACAAAAACAACCATCGCGCAATTTCTTTTTCACGGAGAAATTGCGCTTTATTCAAAGGAGATAAAATGCCTAAAAGGACTTTAAACGACATACCCGTTCTGCCTCTCCGCGGCAGAGTCATGTTCCCGGGCACAAACGCCTCGGTAGACGTGGGCAGGCTGATTTCTTTAAACGCGGTAAAAAAGGCGACCGACGGTGATTCCTATATATTGCTCGTTGCCCAGCGCGACGCCGAAAAGGAGCAAGTGGATTCCTTCGGGGAGCTCTACGCCGTGGGCACGGTCTGCCGTATCCGCCAGATCTCCCGTCTCCCCGGCTCCACCATAAGGCTCACTGTCGAGGGGCTTTTCCGCGCGATAATCGTGCGAGAGGGGATAGTCGGCGAGATAGCCTGCTGCGACGTGGCGGAAATAGTACCGGACAACCGTGACGACGAGCTCGTCGAGGCATATTTCCGCACGGCAAAGGACATAATGAGCGATATCTGTCAGGGCGAATCGCGCATATCCAAGGAGGCGGCAGCCGCGCTCGACCGTTGCTCCGACCCCGACGAATTTGTGAACATAGCCGCGGCTAACCTCAAGATAGGCGTCGTCCCCAAGCAGGAGCTGCTCGAAAAGGAGCGCGTGATAGACAGGCTGAAGCAGCTCGATAAGATCTTAAACGACGAGCTTGAAATAATGCGGCTGGAGCGCAAGATAAACGCGCTCGTCCGCCAGAACATAGACAAAAACCAAAAGGAATACTATTTGCGCGAGCAGCTCCGCGCCATTCACACCGAACTCGGCGACGACGAGAGCGAAAAGGAGGAGCTCGAGCGCAAAATAAACGAAAAGGGCATGCCCGAAGAGGTCAGGGAAAAGGCTTTAAAGGAGCTCTCCCGCATGGATAAAATGCAGACCTCCTCGCCGGACTACAACGTTTTGAGAATGTATCTCGACTGGCTTTTGGATCTGCCGTGGTCGGAAACGACGGAGGACAACAAGGATCTGGACGCGGCCGTCAAAATTCTGAACGAGGACCACTACGGTCTTGAAAAAATAAAGGAGCGCGTCACCGAATATCTCGCCGTCCACAGGATCACGGGCGGTCTGAACGCGCCGATTTTGTGCTTTGTGGGTCCTCCGGGAGTGGGCAAGACCTCTATCGCGACCTCTATCGCAAGGTGCCTCGGCAGAAAATTCGTAAGAATGTCGCTGGGCGGCGTAAAGGACGAGTCCGAGATACGCGGCCACAGAAAGACCTATATAGGCGCAATGCCGGGCAGAATAATAGCGGGCATAAAGAACGCCGGCACCTCAAACCCCGTGTTCCTTTTAGACGAGATAGACAAGCTCTCCTCCGATCTCCGCGGCGACCCCGCAAGCGCTTTGTTGGAGGTGTTGGATCCCGCCCAGAACTCCACTTTCCGCGACAGATATCTCGAGGTCCCCTACGATTTGAGCAAGGTGCTGTTCATCACCACGGCGAACGGGCTGGATACTATCCCCCGCCCGCTTTTGGACAGAATGGAGATAATCGAGATAAACGGCTACACGCAGGAGGAAAAGCGCGAGATAGCAAAGCGCTATCTTGTTTCAAAGCGCGCAAAGCTGAACGGAATAGAGGAGGGCAAGCTCGTAATAACCGACGACGCCCTCGACGAAATAATAAACGGCTACACTATGGAGGCGGGCGTCAGGAATCTGGAGCGCAGTATAGACTCCATCTGCCGCAAAGCCGCCGTAAAACTTGCCTCGGGCAAGGTGAAAAAGATGCGCGTCACCGCCAGAACGGTGGAGGGGCTTTTGGGCGCCCGCCGCTTCGACAGGGACAGCTTTATCCAAAAGGACGAGGTCGGGGCGGCAACGGGACTGGCGTGGACGGCGGTCGGCGGCACTACGCTCACCATAGAGGTCTCGGCGATGCACGGCAAGGGCGAGGTGCTCTTGACGGGCAAACTCGGCGACGTCATGAAGGAGAGCGCGAGGGCTGCCATAAGCTATATCCGCTCCAACAGCGAGGAATACGGCATCGACCAAAACGCCTTTGAAACGACAGATATCCACATTCACGTGCCCGAGGGCGCAACGCCCAAGGACGGACCGAGCGCGGGCATAACCATGGCGACCGCAATTCTTTCGGCATTCACTGGCAAGCCCGTGAGAAGCTCCGTCGCAATGACGGGCGAAATAACGCTGCGCGGAAAGGTTTTGCCCATAGGCGGCTTAAAGGAAAAGGCGCTCGCAGCCTACCGCGTGGGCGTGACCGACGTCATAATCCCCGCCGACAACAAAAAGGATCTGGAGGAGATCCCAAAATCGGTGCGCGAAAGGCTCAATTTCATTCCCGTGACCGAGGTGGATACGGTCTTTAAAACGGCGATAATAGGTATATGATATGCTCAAAATAAATGCGCGGTTTATAACGAGCGCGGCTTCCGCCGCACAGTTTATAAAACCGGATAAGCCGGTAATCGCCGTGTGCGGAAGGTCGAACGTGGGCAAGTCGAGTTTTATAAATATGCTCGCCAACGTAAAAAAACTTGCCAAGGTCTCCAAGGAGCCGGGCAGGACGCGGCTCATAAACTATTTCGACATGGGCGAATTTATTCTCGCCGACCTCCCGGGCTACGGCTACGCGCGCGTATCACAGGCGGAAAAATTGAAGTGGGCAAAGCTTTTGGACGATTTTTTCGGTCAGGAGCAGGGCATATCCCACGTCTTCAGTCTTGTCGATATCCGCCACGACCCCACGGCCGACGACAGGCAGATGGTGGAATTTTTAAATTACCGCATAATTCCGTTTACGGTGATCGCCACCAAGGCGGACAAACTCTCCCGCGCGCAGGCCCAGCGCAGCATAACCAATATCGCCGCAGCCTTCAAATGCGGCGCGGGAAATATAATTGCCGTATCCTCCGAGACCCGTCAGGGGCTGGGCGACGTACTCGAAAAAACAGAACAGATAATATCCTTGTAAAAATACAGTTTGTATAAACAATATAAGCGGCGGGACGGCTGTTATCCGTCCCGCCGCTTTTATAAAGCGCTTTAAAATCAATTCAATCCCGTGAGTTTATCTATAAGCTGGTAGCCGTTGGGCACATACGCGCCCGTTGAGGCCGCCTCGTCCTCCGTATAACGCCTTGCGCCGTTCCCCAAATCCCTGACGTTCGTGTACAAAAGATAGGGTATTGGGTCGGACGTATGCGTCTTGCAGGCGCAGGGAGTGGGGTGGTCGGGGCACACGAGCATTGCAAACGGCACGTTCCCGAGCCTCTTCAAAGCGGTCGCCACAACTTTTTCGTCTATCTGCTCAATGGAGTAGATCTTGTGCCTGTAGTCGCCGTGGTGCCCGCACTCGTCGGGGGCTTCCATGTGTATATAAACATAGTCCAGCCCGCCATTTAAAAGCGCGTCGCAGGCGGCGTTCGCCTTTCCCTTAAAGTCGGTATTATAATCCCCCGTCGCTCCCTCAACCTCAATGCACCTCATGCCCGCAGTACGGGCAATGCCCTTCACGAGGTCGACGGCGGATATCACGCCCCCCTTGAGATTGTGCAGCCGTTCAAAATCGTCCATGTCCGGCTTTGTGCCCTCGCCCCACAGCCAAATGCTGTTTGCGGGCCTTTTGCCTTCGGCGATACGTCTGAGGTTTACGGGGTGGTTTTTTAAAAGTTCATAGCTTTTTTCCATAAATCCGCGGTATATATCCCCGTATTTGCCCTTAGGCAGATGTCCCGTCACTGGTCTGTCGGAGATATCGTGCGGGGGCGTCAGCTCGTGCCCCGTGCACCCGTCCTTCACCACAAGGCAGTGCCTGTACGATATCCCGGGGTAAAAATGAAACTTGTCCCCGTCGAAATATGTTTTCAGATAATTTATCAGCTCCGCCGCCTCTTTGGTGGTTATCTCTCCCGCCGAGTAGTCGAGCATTATTTTTTTGTCGTACGGCTCGTCGTCCGAGAGCGTGACGAGATTGCACCTTAACGTCACGTCCGTGCCGCTTAAATTTATGCCCATCGAAACGGCTTCGAGCGGCGAACGCCCCGTGTAATACAGCTTCGGGTCGAAGCCCATCACCGACATATTGGCAACGTCCGAGCCGGGCTTCATTCCGTCGGGCACGGTCTTGCACAGTCCCACCTCCGAAAGAGGGGCTATTCTGTCGAGATTGGGGGTCTTTGCGGCTTCGAGGCAGGTCTTACCGCCGAGTTCCGGTATCTTCCGGTCCGCCATTCCGTCGCCTAAAACTACAATATATTTCATAACCGGATCCTGTTAATTCAAATTCCAATCGACGGGCGCTTTGCCGTGCGATATAAGATAATCGTTTGTCTTTGAAAAGGGCTTGCTCCCGAAAAACCCGTTGTACGCCGAGAGGGGCGAGGGGTGCGCGCTCTGCAAAATGAGGTGTCTGGCGGGGTCTATAAGCGGCGCCTTTCCACGGGCGTTGCCGCCCCATAAAATGAATACGGTGTGTTCGGTATTTTCCGAAATAAGCTTTATAACGCTGTCCGTAAACCACGCCCAGCCGCACTTTGAATGTGAGTTGGCAATGTGCTCGCGCACCGTAAGGGTGGTATTTAAAAGCAGCACGCCCTCTTCAGCCCACTTTGTCAGATCGCCGCAGTCGGGCTCCCTTATCCCCAAATCGCTCTCTATTTCTTTGTAAATATTCTGCAGCGAAGGCGGAAGGGGCACGCCCGGTTTCACCGAAAAGCACAGCCCGTGCGCCTGCCCCGGCTCGTGGTAAGGGTCCTGCCCCAATATCACCGCCTTCAGCTTTTCAAGCGGGGTAAAGCGGAAACAGTTGTACAGGTCGTACATATCGGGATATACGATATAGTGCGAGTATTCGTACTTCAGAAATTCGCGTATTTTAAGATATTTTTCGTCCGAAAACAGGGGGGACAAAAGCTCGTCCCAGCCGCCGCCCAAAGGTTTCATTTCACACCGCCCCGATAATTTTTTCAAGATTATTTTTAAGCGAAACAAAACACGTATCGAGGTTTTTTGCGTACTGTTCGGTCGTGGAGCCGCTGCCCGCGATGTCCGAAATTATTTTAAACGCGCGGCACTCCACATTTGAAAGCATGCACACCTGCGCTATCGCGCCGAGCTCCATATCCCGTATATCCGCGCCGAGCGTTTCGGTCAAAAGCAAAAAGTCGTCATAGTCGTCGTTAAATCTGTCGCCTGTGCCCACTCTTCTGAGTTCAAAGCCGTCCGTGGGGGCGAGGGGCAGATAATTGTCGTCAAAGCCGTCGAGCGTGCCAATCTTTCCGCCGTTTAACTCCACAAGGTCAAAATCGTACTGTACGGCGGAAAACACGGAGTATATGCCGCCAACTTCAACGCCGCCATGCAGCCCGCCGGCGACTCCCAAATTAATTATTTCGGTCGCGCCGAGGCAGTCTATGGCGTACTGCGTTCCGCTTGCCGCGTTCACCTTGCCCACGCCGCAGACGACAACGGCGATTTCCCTGCCGTAAACGCTGCATAAAACCACCCGCTTGTTGCCCGCCGTGTAGTCCTTATGTATCTCCGCCGCCTCAAAAATGGGTGCGGCTTCCTTTTCCATCGCAATTATAAAGCACTTCATTTTATTCCTCCGTACACACCGCGCCCACTCCGAACCAAAAGGCGTAGGTGCGTATCCTGACGGGCATAGCCTGCCCGTCAACATAAATTTTCCCGCCGAAAAACTCAATACGTCTCCACATTTCCGCCAATTTTAAGCCGTAAAGCTTAATGTAAGCCTCCCGCGCGGTCCAATGATATAAAAAATCGCGCTCCTCTGCGATTTCCGCCTGCTCGCGCTCCGAAAACCGCAAAAAAACGCTTTGTCCCGATTTTCCGCGGCAAGCCTCCAAGTCCGCCCCCACGGGTGCGTCGCTTATAGCTATAAGCCCCCGTCCGCCGCTGTGCGAATAGGAAAAGAAGAGTGGATCGCCGTCGATGTACGGTTTTCCGTTCTCCGTCCTTTTTATCTCGTAATTTCCGAGCCTTTGCCCCAGAATATTATCGAGCGTTTCGCGGGGGTTGCCGTCCGTAAGATACATTTCTATCATAGCATCAGACTTTCCACATACTCTATCTGCTCTTTGGTGGCAAGATTTTTTGTGAAGGCGCACGCGCTTCCCGCAGCGGTAGCAAAGTTCAGAGCCTTAAAATAGTTACCTGTATTGAGATATTCGTGTATAAATCCCGCGACCATCGTGTCGCCCGCGCCCACCGAATTGACGAGTTGGCCGCGCGCGGCGCGCACATACATCGACTGGCTGGTCTCGGTGACCATCGCCGCTCCCGCCGAGCCCATGGAGACTATCACGTTTCTCGCCCCCATCTTTTGCAACTCTCTCGCGCAGGCGTAAATGCCCTCGAGGTCGGGTATCGTCGTAAGCCCGAACACCTCGCACATTTCGTATATATTCGGCTTTATCAAAAAGGGCTTATATTTCAGCGTGTCCGTCAAGAGTTTGCCGCATGCGTCCACAACGAGATTCACGCCCTTTATCGTCTTCAGCTTTTTAAATATATTCGCGTAGGTAAACTCGTCGAGGGTGGTGGGCACGCTCCCGCAAACTATCAGCCAGTCGTCCTCTTTCAAAAGGGATTTCAGCTTTTTAACAAGTTTATTTACGTCGTTTTGCGTTATGACCGCGCCCGAGCCGTTTATATCCGTTTCGGTGTTGCTCTTCACCTTAACGTTTATGCGGCTCTGCCCGCCGACCTCTATAAATTCGAAGTCGAGCCCGAGCTCCGTTACCTTGTCGCGGATATACTTGCCCGTAAATCCCGCCACGAACCCGAGCGCGAACGTTTTGTCGCCAAGCTCCTTGAGGGCGAGGGAAACGTTCAGTCCCTTGCCGCCCACAGCCAGTCTTTCGGAGGTCGTGCGGTTTATTATTCCGCTTTTAATATTATTCACATTTACATAGTAATCCAGCGACGGATTAAAAGTAACGGTGTAGATCATACATAATCAATTTATAACATTTGTGAAAAAATGTCAATAAAAAACAAAATAAACCGCTTGATTTTTTTGCCGCGCAGTCTGTATAATATTAATTGATATCCGCACGGGCGAGTTTCAGATTCGATTGCGGGAGGAGAGGAAGAAAAGCATACCAAAGGCACGGCTTTGTAAAAACGGAAATTAAATTTAAACGCAGATACCAAATCTGAAAAGGTTGTAGCTTTCCCCGCTGCTCGCGTGGCAGGCTGCGCCCTCGCCGCTTAAGTATAAGCGGTCCGTTCCGTAACGTATTCCGTTGGCGTTACGGGGCGTCATTTAAACGGAGCGCCCAAAGCGTTTTCTGCCGTGAGCGCTTTGCGGTTTAATTAAAACGGCATGCGCTTCATTCACCCTGTCTTTCGGGTGCGGAAGCCAAGCTTAATGAAAGACTAAGTATGTAGAACCCTTTTTCGAACCTCGTAAGACTCGGGTGCAAGTCCCGACTCGTCCACCAAGCGGGCGCGGCACTTTTTGTGCCGCGCCCGCTTGGTGGATATACGGAGGGACTTGTGTCCCGTCGTACCGAAGCCCGCAGGGCTTACTCGTCCACATTCCGCCGTTTCCTTGTCTTGCTTGCATCTCTGCGGCGGGGCGACGTGGTGGAATACAGGAAGGGACTTGAGTCCCGTCGTACCGAAGCCCGCAGGGCTTACTCGTCCACATTCCGCCGTTTCCTTGTCTTGCTTGCATCTCTGCGGCGGGGCGACGTGGTGGAATACAGGAAGGGACTTGAGTCCCGTCGTACCGAAGCCCGCAGGGCTTACTCGTCCACATTCCGCCGTTTCCTTGTCTTGCTTGCATCTCTGCCGCGCCCGCTTGGTGGATATACGGAGGGACTTGTGTCCCGTCGTACCGAAGCCCAGTTATTCCACACATTTCTTAATTCCGTCGTCCGACGGAAAATTAATTTATTTTTTTCCGTCATATTATTGACTTAGCGCCGTAAAGTAACTATTATAATATAAAAATCAAGGTAGGTATCCATATGGAATGGCTCAACGAAAACAGCGGCATTATCGTGCTCATAGCCTCTATCATTCTGGTTGCGCTCATCGGCGTTGTGGTATGGCTTCTTTTGCGCCTGCACAGCAAGATCGCCGTGCAGAGGCTCAACTTCCTCGGCTTCTATTCGGTCGATGACAGCACGCGCCGCCGCTATGCAGGTCTCACTATAGGAAACAAATCTTTAAACGACGTGGGCATAACCGAGCTCGGCATCCAGAACGGCAAGGTCAATTTCCCGCTTACGGAAAAATACAAGCTCGAGAAGAAAATGCAGCCCGACACGCGTATAGTGCTCGAGCAGCGCAGTTCCATAAATCTCGATCTGGGCTGCGACGAGCTGCGCAAAATAATAATCGAAAACGACGGCAAAAAGGTATTAAAAACTCTCCGTCTCTATGCCGTCGACCTTACGGGCACGCTCTACCGCGGCAGGATCTACCCCGTAAAGAAGCTTGCAAAGGAAATGCTCGCAGCCGAAAAGAAGGGCGTCGCATTTGTTGAAACGGTGGGCGAGCCCGCTGCGCCCGAAGCCGACGGCGGGGACGGCAAGTCCGAGTAACGCAAGACGGAAAATCAAATATTCATGCGCAAAAAGCGGCGGGTGGAATTTCGCCCGCTTTTTTATGCCCGCGGTAAAAAATCGGATATTGACAAAATCCGACAGGTGTGTTACAATAATAGACTGCGGCTACATAAAACTGCAAATGATAGGGAGAAAAAAATTATGAAGATCTGTATTTTCGGCGCGGCAAGCGCGCACATTGACAAAAAGTATATCGACAAGGTGGAGGCTCTCGGCGAAGAACTCGCCCGCCACGGACATTCGCTTATTTTCGGTTGCGGAGGCACGGGACTGATGGGTGCGGCAGCCCGCGGCTTCAAGCGCGGCGGCGGATATATCCACGGCGTGGTGCCCTCGTTTTTCCGCGACGAGGGGATAGAGGAATTATATTCCGCCTGCGACGAGGTAAGCTACACCGAGAGCATGTCTACCCGCAAGAAGCTGATGGAGGACGAGGCGGACGCGTTTATCGTTGTCCCGGGCGGCATAGGCACGTTCGAGGAATTTTTCGAGGTCCTCACATTGAAGCAACTCGGCAGGCACGACAAGGCAATCGCCATCTACAATATCGACGGCTACTACGACAACCTCGAGAAATTTATGGAGGAGGTGACCGAACGTAAATTCATCACCTTTGCCTGCTATGAGCTCTACAGCTATTTTAACGGTTCGGGCGATATAGTCAAATATCTCGAAAACTACAAGCCCAACGGCACGACGTGGCGCAACAGGAAGATAGGGGACTGATGAACGTAACCTTCGTATGTCTCGGCAATATATGCCGTTCTCCCATGGCGGAGATAATATTCAAAGATATGGTGGAGAAGGAGGGGCTATCGGCGAGCTTTAACATAACCTCGTGCGGCACCTCGGACTACGAGGACGGGAACCCCATCTATCCGCCCGCGCAAAAAACGCTTGCCCGCCACGGTCTCGTCGGCGCGCACAGGGCGCGGATCATGACCTTGCACGACGTTATAAATAACGATTATATCCTTGTTATGGATACGCAGAACCTCATGGACGTACTGCGCCTTACGGGCGGCAAGTTCGGCGAAAAGATATTCAAGCTGTGCTCGTTCACGGCAGACCCGCGCGACATAGCCGACCCATGGTACACGCGCGACTTCGAGCGGGCGTATGCCGACATAACCGACGGCTGCCGTGCGTTTTTGGAGTACATAAAGCGCGAAAAGGCGGCCGCGCTCGACTATGACAGCCGTCACTGACGGGGCGTTTAAAAGCAACAACATAAAAACTGCGGCAATAATACAAAAATGCGGCGGGCGCGTTTTGCGCCCGCCGCCTCTGTATGAACTTTTCAAAATGATCCCGCATTTTCCATTTGGGAGCAGATAAAGGAGTCCGCGTTCACGTCCGCTATATTCAGCGTGTAAATAAATACGGGCAGCATTATCAGCACTGCGAGCAGGGGATTGAGCCAAAGCAGCAGAAGGGCTGTAACCACGTTGAAGAGCAGCGCGAGCAGCGTCACCGCAAGCTGCGAAAGTATGTTGGCGGGCGAAAGCACGTCCTTTAACTTCATCGACCCGTCGTTGTGTATCATCCACGCCGTTATCAGCGAGATCCCGCTCATTATGAGCAGGATCGCCGCAAAGAGCAGCAGCCCGTAAAGCTTTATCACCGAGAGCAGGAACACCGCGCCCACTATAATTACAGACTGCACTATGGGCACTATTGTGTGCGCTATTAAAAATTTTTTAACGTCCCGCCTTGCCGTGCGCCGTCTTATGGCAAATCCCGTTGCAAAATTTGCCAGCACCATGCCCGCCGCGCACAGCCATATGGCAGCCGTAAGACATGCGCCCACCGTCGAAACAAAATCATTTACAATTTCCGTGAATTGCACCTCGAAGCCCTCCGAGGTCTGGTTCAGCACTCCGAAAAACCCCTCGAGCGTCGCGCGCACCCATTGCGGGTTTACAAGCTTTTTGAGTATTTCCACGATATCCCCCTCGTCCTGCAATTGGGTAAGGGTGTAGGAGATAAACTCGTTCACGGAAACGGACGATTGCTCCGCGGAATCCCTGATAAGAGCGCCGAGCTCCCTTATAGCGCCGCCCACTCCCGAAAAAAGCGCGGAGGCAAACGTCACGATCGCCACAATCAGGAACAGGTAGATAATTCCCATCGGAATGAATATGTACACAGCGTTCACGGCAAAGTTTTTTACCGAGTTTTTTATCAGACCGTTTTTCATTGTTAAACCTTCTCGAGTCATATTATCACAGCGGCGAAAGGCTGTCAACCGATAAAATGCGGCATTAATATAAAAAGGCTGCAATAATATAAAATGCGGCGGGCGCGTTTTGCGCCCGCCGCCTCCCGCGGTCATGCTGTGATCTGCGGACAATATCCGTTTAAAAAGGAGATGCGCATGCCCGCGCGAAACGTCAGTTGTTTGTCTCCTTGCGCTTCAAAAGGGTTTTCAGCCTCTCCAGCACTCCCTCTTTAGGCTTCACACCCGTCTTTCTGTCGTTGCCGTAGAAGAAGAGAGCCACCGTGCCGGGACCCACGTGCGAGCCCGTGCACAGATCGTAATATTCAATAATGATATCCTTTGCGCCCTTTTCGCGGATCATATCCGCAAGCGCAAGCGCGTCCTCCTCGCAGTCGGCATGGCAGATAGCCACCGTCTGGTTGGCGGGCTCCACGGCGTTCAGGGCAAAGTTTTCGGCAAGCGCGGCAAGCGCTTTTTTTCTGCCGCGCACCTTGCTGTGCGGAACTATCTTGGCGTTCTCCCCGCCGTCCGCCTTCAGAACGGGCTTTATGTTCAATATCGTGCCCGCAAAGGCTGCCGCCCCTGAAATTCTGCCGCTCTTTTTGAGATATTTCAGATCCTCCACCGTCAGATAGCTGTTGATATTGTATTTATTCTGCTCTATCCATTCGGCGCAGGACTCCACGCTCTGCCCCATATCGCGCAGATCGCACGCTTTAAGCACCTGCAAGCCCTCGCCCATAGAGGCGTTGGCGGCGTCCGCTACCATAATTTTGCGGTCGGGGTACGCCTTCGAAAGCTCCTTAGCCGCTTCTTTTCCCTGATTATAGGTGCCGCTTATGCCCGAAGAAATGAATGTGATCAACACGTCTCTGCCCTTGTCGAGGGAGGGTGTGACCGCGTCAATTATCTTCTGCATGCCGATAAGCGAGGTCTTTACGTCCGCGCCTTCGCGCACATAGGCATAGAATTTTTTGGCTATATCCTTGAATTCCCCCTCCGTGTAGCACGTCTGCTCCGCGCCGTTGACGGTAAAGGAGTAGGGGATAATATGGATATCGCGCTCCCTCACGATGTCATAGGGTATATTCGCCCCCGAATCGCAGTAAATATCAAAATAAGTCATTTTTCTGCTCCTTATGCATTATTATGTTTGTTTACAAAAAGCTCGGCAAGCCGTGCCTGCGCTTTTTCGTGATTTTTGGCGGCTCTGCTTCTCACACGGTGTAATGACAACGCCGTGTTCGGTAAGGCTGTCGCCTTCGGTACGACACCGCTTGCGCCTTGCGCTATGCGCTCGCTCATCTCGCTTCGGCACGCACAGCGCTACTAGGCTGTGCTATGAAATGCCTCGCTCGTCCCTCCGTGGTCTGGTTGAGGTAGGATAAGACGAAAAACCAAAAGTCGCTTTGCGACAGATTCTTCGGCTAACGCCTCAGAATGACAGAATAGGGGGGAGCGCGCTTGCTGACTCCGTAATTGCAACGCCACCCCCAATCTTGCCCTCTTCCGTGGTAACGGGGGAGGGTGCCCTGAAAGGGCGGGTGGGAGTATAATTGCTCCGCCCATTAAGCCTTGTCATTCCGCGCGAGGGCTTTGCCCGCTGCTCTGCCGAGGGTTCCCGTTTGCGGGAAACGGCAGAGTCGCGAAGCGCGAGGTAATCCCCCCGTGGTCTGCTTTTGGTGCGTTGAAACGCACACAAAGCCGTCGCTACGCTCGGGCGGGGCTGTTTGAAACAGCAAACCAAAAGTCGCCACGCGACAGATTCTTCGTCGGGCGTTGCCCTCCTCAGAATGACAAAGATGGGGGGAGCGCGCTCGTCAACTCCGTAATTGCAGCTCCCGCAATTTTTAAATAATTACTGCCTTGCGCTTGCGTCTGATAACAGTATAAACCAAAATTTTGTCCGAATATACTCATTCCTCTCCACAAAGCCGAACCTAAACTATACTTTTGTTTTTAACAACTCTACCGCCAAAATTTCACACTCTACTCACAGTAGAGTGGCTCATTTTGCTTGTATTTTCTGCGGACACGTGTTAAAATATTCCCGTATGGATGAATTAAAAACTACAATTGCAAAAAATTTAACGGAACTGCGCACACAAGCGCACCTCACCCAGCTTCAGCTTGCCGAAATGCTCAATTATTCGGATAAAGCCGTTTCCAAATGGGAGAGGGGGGAAGCCATTCCCGACCTCCGCGTTCTCATACAGCTGAGCGAGATCTACGGCATCTCGCTGGATACCTTAGTAAAGGGCACCGGCGTTACGGCTGAGGCAAAGCCCAAAAAGCACATAATTTCAAGGCGGGCATTCATAACGGCTTTGAGCGTAATTCTCGTGTGGTTCATAGCTACGGGCTTATACGCGCTGCTGTATTTCATACCCGTAACCTCGGGCTATGCGTGGCTTACATTCGTGGTTGCGCCCCTGCCCACGGGCATCGTCCTCACCGTATTCTCGTCCCTGTGGGGCAGCAGAATAACCGGCGCGCTCTCGTCGTCGCTCATATTGTGGGCGTGCGTCATAATAGTCCGCGTGTACGTCTGGGCTTTTGCGCCCTCATATAAGCCGATTTTCGTTATCTATATCGTTGCGGCTGTCTTTGAAATACTCATTATCGTCTGGTTTATCTACCGTTGGTATATGTCAAGAAAAAAGTAAAGGAAGGAGAATATGGATTTAAAAAAGCTTGCGTCGGCTCTCATTCCCGACGACGACCTCATCGACCCCGACAAATATGAAGAAATCTATCCCCCGCGCGATCTGCCCGCGGGAGCGCAGGTGACCCGCCTTGCGCCGTCGCCCACGGGCTTTATCCACCTCGGCAATCTCTTCTCGGCGCTTGCCGACGAGCGCATGGCGCACACTACGGGCGGCGTGTTCTATCTGAGAATAGAGGACACCGACTTAAAGCGCAAGGTGGACGGAGCGGTGGAGAGCGTTATACGCTCGCTCAATTACTTCGGCATCAAATTCGACGAGGGCGCCGAAATCGAGTCCAAACTCAATATATACGGCCCCTACTATCAAAGACAGCGCGCCAAGATCTACCGCGCATACGCAAAACGCCTCATAGAAGAGGGGCGCGCCTACCCGTGCTTTTGCACTGAGGAGGAACTGGACGAGGTGCGGAAGGAGCAGAACGCCCAAAAGCTCATAACGGGCTACTACGGCAAATACGCAAAGTGCCGCAGCCTCAGCGAGGAGCAGATCTATTCCAACCTCGCCGCAGGCAAGCCCTTCGTTATCCGCCTCAGATCGGAGGGTGACGTAAACGTAAAACACACCTTCCACGACGCGATAAAGGGCGACATCACCGTCACCGAGAACGATCAGGACATAGTTCTTATAAAGTCGGACGGCATACCCACCTATCACTTCGCGCACGCCATAGACGACCATTTCATGCGCACAACTCTCGTTATCCGCGGCGAGGAGTGGCTCTCCAGCCTGCCCATCCACCTCGAGCTCTTCAAGGCGCTGGGCTTCAAAACTCCCGTTTACGCGCATACGTCCTCGCTCATGAAGACAGACGGCGGCGCCCGCCGCAAGCTCTCAAAGCGCAAAGATCCCGAGCTGTCCCTCGATTATTACCGTTCCGCCGGCTACTATCCCGACGCTGTCGTGCGCTATCTTCTCACAATATTAAATTCCAATTTCGAGGAGTGGGAACGCAAAAACCCCCGGTCGGACTGGCGCGATTTCAAGTTCAAAATAGATAAAATGAGCCGCAGCGGCACTCTCTTCGACCTCGACAAGCTCTCCGATATCTCCCGCACCCGCATCTCGCAGCTCTCCGCGGAGGAGTGCTATGAATTTTTGCGCGGTTGGGTGGAGGAATTCGGCACGGAGGCGGATAAGCTCCATTTTGCCGACGGCGAATATATTATAAAGATTTTAAATCTGATAATGGGCACGTCCGGCAAAAAGCGCCGCAAGGACATCGAGCGTGCGGAGCAGGGCGTGCGGCTGATGGATTATTTCTTCGACGACGCGTTCAACCCCGACTATTCCTTCCGCTTCGGCGACGGCACGGTCAACGCCGTTTTAGACGGCTTTGCCGAAATCTACGATCCGGCGGACGACAATTCCGTATGGTTTGCAAAGGTCAAGTCGCTGGCGCCCCGCGTAGGCTTCGCCGCGGATATGGGCGAATATAAAGCCAACCCCGGGGCATACGGGGGCAACGTTTCGGATATAGCCGAAATTCT
Source organism: uncultured Clostridia bacterium (assembly GCA_947625865.1). Lineage (GTDB taxonomy): Bacteria > Bacillota > Clostridia > Christensenellales > Borkfalkiaceae > Coproplasma. The sequence continues at coordinate 10,980 of CANQQD010000008.1, read as the reverse complement.
GCGCATAGCCGTAACCGGCAGCCCCAACTCCCCCGACCTGTGCACGATAATGGGCATACTCGGCAGGGAGCGCACGCTGGGGCGGCTAAGGGCTGCAAGAAGATGACCGTTTGAAAGAGGGAATGTAAATGCAACCTGTAACCGCTTTTCTCGTGGCGGCGTTCCTGTTCATCACGGGCAGCATGCTCGGCTGGGTGACCGAGGTGCTCTTCCGCCGCTTTTTCACCGCAAAAAAATGGATAAACCCGGGCTTTCTCACGGGTCCGTATCTCCCCTTATACGGTTTCGGGGTGGCGGGGCTGTTCGCAATATCGTTTTTGCCCATATACACGGGCTACGCGTGGCTGGACGCGCTGCTTATAATTCTCATAATGGGCGTCACGATGACCCTGATAGAATACATAGCGGGTCTCATATTCATAAAGGGCATGAAAATAAAGCTCTGGGACTACTCCGACCGTTGGGGAAACATACAGGGCATAATCTGCCCGCTGTTTTCCTTTTTTTGGCTTGTTGTCTCGGCGTTCTACTATTTTGTCATACGCCCGTACGCAATAGGCGCGGTCGTCTGGTTTGTGGAGCACATAGAGTTTTCCTTTGTCGTCGGTCTGTTCCTCGGCATATTCCTCGTGGATTTGGGGCACTCGCTCAACATTTCGGCAAAGATACGTTCCTTTGCAAAGCACCATAATATAGTAGTGCACTTCGAAAAATTAAAGGAAACGGTAAAGGAAAAAGCCGAAACGCTCGACAAAAAGAAAGCGAGCTTCATTTTCCCCTTCAAGTCCAACCGCAATTTGAACGAAAATCTTGCAAGCTATAAGGAAGAAAACTATCCGGAAACACCGGAAAAATAGCGCCGCGGTCAATTTTGCGGCAGGGAGGCTTAAATGCTTGAACTTTATAATATCACAAAGGATTATCCCGTTGCGGGCGGGGTGGTACACGCCCTGCGCGGAATCTCGGTAAAATTCCGCAAAAACGAATTTGTCTCCATTCTCGGCGCGTCCGGGTGCGGCAAAACCACCCTTTTAAACATCATAGGCGGGCTGGATAAATATACCTCGGGCGACCTTCTTATACAGGGAGTATCCACCAAAAAGTACAACGACAGGGACTGGGACACCTACCGCAACCACTCCATAGGCTTTATTTTCCAGAGCTACCACTTAATTCCCCACCAGACCATTTTGCAGAATGTGGAACTTGCCCTCACCATTTCGGGGGTCGGCAAGGAGGAGAGGCGGCAGAGGGCAATAGAGGCTCTTGAAAAGGTCGGTTTGGGCGATAAAATAAAGAACAAGCCCAACCAGCTCTCGGGCGGTCAGGCGCAGAGGGTAGCAATAGCCCGCGCCCTCATAAACGACCCCGAAATTGTGCTTGCCGACGAGCCCACGGGCGCGCTCGACTCAAAGACGAGCGTGCAGATAATGGAGCTTTTGAAGGAGATTTCAAAAGACAGGCTCGTAATTATGGTCACCCACAACCCCGAGCTTGCCGAAAAGTACTCCACAAGAATAATAAGGCTTCTCGACGGCGAAGTAACGGACGACAGCGAACCCAACGCGGGCGAGTCCGCCGCTCAGGCGCAGCCCGAAAAGAAGGATGAGATATCGGGCGAAAGCGGCGGGGAACCCAGATCCAAGGGCAGAAAAAAGAAAACGTCCATGTCAATGGGCATGGCGTTCATGCTCTCCCTCAAAAACTTACTGTCAAAGGGCAAGCGCACGGCAATGGTCTCCTTTGCGGGCAGCATAGGAATTATAGGCGTTTCCATGGTGCTCGCCATTTCGGCGGGCGTGCAGAACTACATAGCGAGTATGGAGGACGACATGCTCTCGGGCTATCCCATTCAGGTCACCGAGCAGGCAATAGACTTCACCTCGCTTATGGACGCGGCGCAAAACGCCAACCGGAAGGTGGATATAACCAAGCTCAAGGACAAAGTGTACGTCGATTCCCTCCTCGACACTTTGATGAACTTCGGCGGCTCGATGACAACGAACGACATTACAGCCGAATACCGCGACTATGTTGCGGCAATGCCCGCCGAGTACTATAACGCCCTGCAATTTAAATATAAATTCGATATGTCCAACTATATATATACGGACTTTAAAGTATCGGACGCCGGAATCGACGCCGAAGCCGACACAAGCGGCAAGTACTCCGTAACGGGCATCCGCTCGCTGTACACGGCTATCCTCGGCGACGTGCCCGAGTACGGCAAATATTCGAGCATAATAAGCACCGTCACCTCATTCTCGGAACTGCCCGACAACTATGAATATATCTTATCCCAGTACGATATCCTCGCCACGGATACGGGTAAGACCGAAAAGCTCACCGACGATGAGCTTAAATCGATCTTTGAGGATGAATCGAGCCTTATAATGGTAGTGGACGAAAACGAATTTACCGATCTGAACTTCGGGCAGTTCGGCTATCTCACCGAGGAGGAGTTCTTAAATCTCGCTTTCAAGGCGGCGGACGATCCCGATTACGTTGAGGAATTGAGCAAGGACCTTCTCGAAAAGGGCATGGACTTCGGTAAATTTATCGGTCAGGATTCCAAAAAATTCACGTGGTATCCGTCAAACACGGTATTCCGCAAAACCAGGCTCGGGGAAACGTTCAATCTCGATCTCCTCGGCAGCGGTACGCCCATGCCTATGCCGGCTACGTACACCTATAATTTGGAGGGCTCGGACTTTTCCGACGAGGGCAAAATAGATATGAACGTGCGCGCCATTCTGCAAAAAAAGAAGGGAGTATCCTACGGCTGCCTTTTGTCCGGTCTCTACTACACAAGGGCGCTCACCGAGCATACCCTTGCGGACGGCATGGCGAGCGAAATAGTGGACCATGTAAATAAAAACACAAATAAAAGCCTTTCTCTTCTGCCGTATAATTTCGGATATACGTTTATAGACGGCGGCAAGTATGAAAAACGACAGGGCTGCACTCTCTTTACGGATTCGAACAGTATGATGTCAATGATCATGGGCGGCGGCTCGGCCTCGTCCTCGTCCGGAGAAAGGGCAAATCCCTACGAGGTGACCCTTTCCATGCTCGCGGGCAGCGACCTGCCCTCGGGGATCAAAATATATCCGCTGAATTTCGACGCAAAGGATCTTGTAACCGACTATCTCGACGCATGGAACGACGCCTGCAAGGACGACGGCACGGGCGTTTTGAACTATACAAACGCCGAGGGCAAACCCGTCAAGGTGGAGAATTTAGGCGAAGCCCAGAGGATAACCTGCACGGACACCGTCGGGCTGATAATTTTAATGGTCAACACAATGATCCAGATGATAACCATAGCCCTCGTGGCGTTCACCGCGCTCTCGCTCGTCGTCTCCACGGTAATGGTGGGAATAATAACGTATGTGTCCGTAGTGGAGCGCGTAAAGGAAATAGGAATACTCCGCGCGGTCGGCGCAAGGAAGAAGGATATAAAGCGGTTGTTCAACGCCGAAACGTTCATAATAGGTCTTGCCGCGGGCATTGTGGGCATACTGGTGACATATCTGTTGTCATTGATATTGAATGTGATCTTAGGTTCGCTGTTCGGCATATTCGGCATAGCCGCGCTTCCGTTCTGGCAGGCGCTCATTATGATAGGCATAAGCGTGATACTTACGCTTATTTCGGGACTTATACCGGCGTCAGCGGCGGCTAAGAAGGATCCCGTGGTCGCCCTCCGCACCGAGTAAGCTCCCGCGGCAAGCGCGGATATACGTCGCATAACATTGTTGCCTTTGCGTTTTTGCTCAGTCATTTACCATTTAGTAAACTCCTTTCGCAAAAGCCGCAGGCGCCTCGTTCTGCTCGTATCTGCGCACTTGCTAACTCCGTAATTGCAATCTTAACCTTGCCCTCTTCCGTCGCCGACGGGGGAGGGTGTCACGAAGTGACGGGTGGGAGTGTAATTGCTCCCGCAATTCTAAATAATTGCAACGCAAATTACTTAATTGTCATTTTGAACGATATGAGACCCGCTGAAAGCGGGCGATTGAGTGAAAGAATCCCCTAGTGGTCTGCTCGAGGCTCGATGAAACAGTAAACAAAAAGTCGCTGCGCGACAGATTCTTCGTCGGGCGTTGCCCTTCTCAGAATGACAGGAGGGGTTGTGCACCCCTAACCTCGTCCTCTTCCGTCACCGAGGCACAGGGTTCCCGAAAATTGCAGCGTAGCGAAATTTTTGGGAAGAGGAGCCGCAACATGGCAAATTTGCCGTTTGCGCGAAGAGTAAACGGCTTAAAGCCAAAGTTTGCGGCGACGAGGCGGCGTGTCGCCGCTGGCGGGTTTCTTTATTGCGTTAGCTCTTAACTTACTTTTTCGCAAGTCAAACAGCGTGTCCCCTCCCTTGCCCTCTTCCGTCTCCGACGGGGGAGGGTGTCACGAAGTGACGGGTGGGAGTAAATAATTACACCGCCCATTAAGCCGTGTCATTCCGAGTCGCGGAGCGCGAGGTAATCCCCCCGTGGTCTGCTCGGGGCACTTCTTATAATCTTCGCCACAACATTTTGCGGAGCAAAATATTTCACATCGGCGGAGCCGATATTTAACATTTGCACAGCAAATATTTACCACGAGCGCAGCGAGTATTTAACGCGAGCACAGCGAGCAATCGGCGCGAGCGCAGCGAGTATAACATCATTCACCGTAACAAAAAAAGCGGACGGCGTTTGCCGTCCACTATAATTTTTTTATTTACATAACAACTATATTGTTGTCCTCGAAAATCTTTTTATATTCCTTGGGGAAATGGTCGTCGGTTATAAGCACGTCCACGTCCTCAATGCGCGCAAAGGTGTAGGGGTTGATCTTTCCTATCTTCGAGCTGTCGAGCATCATATAAACCTGCCTTGCCTTTTTGAAAACATTCTTCAAAAGGTCGCTCTCTATCTGGCTGTTGCACGAAAAGCCCTGCTCGGGCGTGAACGCCGTTGCGGAAACAATGGCTATCTCAAAGTTTGTCAGATCGAAGTAATCCTTCGAAACGGGCGACGACGTGGAGAGATTGTCCTTCATCAGCTGCCCGCCCACAACCGTTATATTTACATTTTTTTTCTGCGCAAGCTCCATTGCAACGGCAATGCCGTTGGTGAACACCGTGCACTTTAAATCGGGCATTTCCTTTGCGAGATACATGGCGGTGGTGCCGCCGTCGAGGAACACGCACGTGCCCTCGTCAATGAGCGCCGCCGCTTTCTGCGCTATAACTATCTTCGCGTCGGTATTTATCGTGGTCTTTTTGGTATATGCCTCGCCGGAAACCTTCTGCACCTCCTTAACGGACATGGCGCCGCCGCGTATCCTTATTATTCTCCCGTCCTCTTCAAGCTGGAACAGGTCGCGTCTCAACGTCATTTGCGACACGTTGGGGAACACCTCTTCAAGCTGTTGCAGGGTCATTTTGCCGCGCTTGTCGAGTATTTCGGCAATTTCTTCTATTCTTTCACGCTTCATAGTTTACTCCCGTGTGAAAAACTAACACAAATATTTTTTAATAAGTTTATTGTAAACTTTTAACATTAAAAAGTCAAGGAAATGGAGGGACATTCGTGTAAAAAATAAAAACTTGTGTGAAAATTTTTCAACCCCTCAAAATTGGTTACAGCCCTGCGAAAAAACACCCCAAAATAAATTGCATTTGCCCGAAATATTATATATAATATAGTAACCGTTTATTTTTATGTTTTTCAAACGTCTCCGCATGGATATAAACGCAGCAAAGTCCAACGATCCCGCCGCCCGCTCGAAATTCGGGATATGGCTTACATATTCGGGCGTGCACGCGCTCTCGTGGCACCGCTTTGCGAACAGACTCTACAAAATGCGCCTCAGGCTCCCCGCAAGGATCTTAAGCCAGTGGGCTAAGTTCAGAACGGGGATAGAGATCCATCCCGCCGCAAAAATCGCCGCGGGCGTGTTCATAGACCACGGCGCGGGCGTAGTGATAGGCGAAACGGCGGAGGTGGGCGAGGGCACCGTGCTGTATCAGGGCTGCACCCTGGGCGGCACGGGCAAGGAGACGGGCAAGCGCCACCCGACCGTAGGCAAATACTGCGTTATTTCTGCGGGCGCAAAGGTGCTCGGAAACATAGTAATAGGCGACTATGCCAAGATCGGCGCGGGAGCCGTGGTTTTGAAGAACGTCCCGCCGCGCGCAACGGTAGTGGGCGTTCCCGCAAGAATTGTGAGAATAGACGGCGCGCCCGTTCCCGCAGACCTCAGGCAGGACATTTCGGACCCCCTTTTAAAGGAACTCTGCGCCCTGCGCGAGCGCACGTTCATGCTTGAAAAAGAAATAGGCGAGCTGAAAAGGCGGCTCGGCAAAATGGAAGAGGATGACAATGAGAATATATAATTCGCTAACCCGCCGCAAGGAAGAATTCGAGCCGCTGGAGCCCGGCAAGGTCAAGATGTACGCTTGCGGCATCACCGTTTCGGGCGACGCCCACGTCGGGCACGGCTATCAGGCGCTGATATACGACATAATGCGCAAATTCCTCGAAAAGCAGGGCTATACCGTAACCTACGCGCGCAACTATACCGACGTTGACGACAAAATAATCGCCAAGAGCCGCGAAACGGGTATTCCCGCCGATAAGTACGCCGCGATGATGATAGAAAAAATCAACGCCGTAATGGCCGAAATGGATATCGACGACCCCACCATATGGCTCAAAGCCACCGAAAATATCGGCAATATAACCGCCTTTATCCAAAAGCTCATCGAAAAGGGACATGCCTATGCCGCCGAGAACGGGGACGTGTATTTTTCGGTGGAGAGCTTCAAGCGCTACGGCTGCCTTTCCAACCGCTCGGTGGAGGACATGCTCAACGGCGTACGCGTGGAAAACGACGAGTGCAAGCGCTCCCCCGCCGACTTCGCCCTTTGGAAGGCGGCAAAGGAGGGGGAGATAAGCTGGGATTCCCCGTGGGGCAAGGGCAGACCGGGCTGGCACATAGAGTGTTCGGCAATGAATATGGCGGCGTTCGGCGACCGCATAGATATACACGGCGGCGGGCGCGACCTTATCTTTCCCCACCACGAGAACGAGATAGCCCAGACCGAGAGCCTGACGGGCAAGCAGTTTGCAAAATATTGGACGCACAACGGGCTCATAAAGGTAAACGGACAAAAAATGTCAAAGAGCCTCGGCAACTCCCTCCTTTTGGAAGATCTCCTCAAAAAATACACCAACGAGGCGATAAAGTTCGCCCTTTTGCAGAACAATTACCGCAACGATATAAACATAACCGACGACCTCTTCCCCGAAGCCGAAAGGCATTTGACGGAATTTTATAAAATTATAAAAGAGGCAGAGGAGAGGTACGGCAAGGAAGGTTCCAACCCCGCGATCGACAAGAAGTTCGACGAGGACATGAGCGAGGACTTCAACACCGCCCTCGCCCTCTCGGAGCTATATTCGCTGTTCAGGGAAATTTCCCGCAAGCTCGCCGCGGGCGACTCCTCGTGCGCCGCCGACGTGGCGCAGATACGCAAAACGTATTCACTTTTGGGGCTCTTCAAAAAGGACGCGGAGGCATATTTAAGGGAAGCCGCCGCAAAATCACCCGCCTCGGACGGGGCGGTTCCCCAAAACGTCGCGGAGCTTGCCGAAAGACGCTGGCAGGCAAAAAAGGCCCGCGACTGGGTTTCCGCCGACGCCCTGCGCGCCGAAATCGACAACCTCGGCTATCTTGTAAAGGACGGCAGGGACGGCTACGAAATAGTAAAAAAATAATCTTAAAAAGGGTATATATATGAAGTTTACAAGCGAAACATTGAGAGAAACCTATCTTAAATTTTTTCAGAGCAAGGGGCATGCGATAATCCCCTCTGCCTCGCTCATTCCCGAAAACGACCCCACCGTGCTGTTCACGACGGCGGGCATGCACCCTTTGGTGCCCTATCTTTTGGGCGAGAAGCACCCCGCGGGCAACAGGCTCACCGACGTGCAGAAGTGCGTCCGCACGGGCGATATCGACGAGGTTGGCGATTCCTCGCACTGCACATTTTTCGAAATGCTCGGCAACTGGTCGCTGGGCGACTATTTCAAGGCGGAGATGATCCCGTGGTCGTTCGAGTTTTTAACTTCGCCCGACTACCTCGGTATTCCCGTGGACGACATAGCCGTAACCTGTTTTGCGGGCGATGACGACTGCCCCCGCGACGAGGAGAGCGCGGCTCTCTGGGAGAAGTGCGGCATAAAGAAAAACCACATATTCTTTTTGCCCAAATCGGGCAACTGGTGGGGTCCCGCGGGCACAACCGGCCCCTGCGGTCCCGACACCGAAATGCACATAATCCGCAACCACGCCGAGGCGGACAAGCTCGGACCCTACGACTTCGACAAGGCTCCCGCGGGCACCTTTCTCGAGGTATGGAACGACGTGTTTATGCAGTACAATAAAAACGCCGACGGCAAGTACGAGCCGTTGAAGCAGAAAAACGTGGATACAGGTATGGGTTTGGAGCGCACCCTCTGCATTTTGGGCGGCAAGGAGAGCGTGTACGAAACGGACGTGTTCGAAAACGCCATAGCAAAGATAGAGGAGCTGACCGGCAAAAAATATTCCGAGGGCGGCGAAGTGACCCGCGCGTTCCGCGTTGTGTTGGATCACGTCCGCACCGCAACCTTTATGCTCGGCGATCCCAAGGGAGTAGTTCCCTCCAACACCGACCAGGGCTATATTTTAAGGAGGATAATCCGCCGCGCCGTGCGCTTCGGCAGAAACATAGGTCTTCCCCAAGGCTCCTTAAAACAGGTGGCTTATACAATAATAAATAAATATGCGGACGTATATCCCGAGCTTGCGGCTAACAAAGCAAAGATAGAGGAGGAGCTCGAAAAGGAAGAGCTCAAATTCTCCAAGACCCTCCAGCAGGGCATACGCGAGTTCGAAAAGGTCGCCGCAAACCTTCCCTCCGGCGGGGAGATAGACGGCGTCACCGCCTTCCACCTGTACGACACCTACGGTTTTCCCGTTGAGATAACGGGCGAAATGGCGCGCGAACTCGGCCTCAAAGTGGACGTGGAGGGCTATAACGCCGCCTATGCCGAGCATCAGGAAAAGAGCCGCGCGGGCAGCGAGCAAAAATTCGCCTGCGGGCTTGCCGACCACAAGGAGGAGACCACAAGGCTCCACACCGCCACCCACCTCCTGCACGCCGCTTTAAAAATAGTGTGCTCTCCCGACGTGGAGCAGAAAGGCAGCAACATAACCGAGGAGAGGCTCCGCTTCGACTTCAACTTCCCCCGCAAGCTCACGCCCGAGGAGGTTGCCGAGGTCGAGAGGCTCGTAAACGGTCAGATAGATATGAACGTTCCCGTAGTCATGAAGGAGATGAGTCTGGAGGAAGCCAAAAAGGAGGGCTTCACGGGGCTTTTCGAAAGCAAGTACGGCGAGCGGGTAAAAACATATACCATAGGCGATTTCTCAAAGGAGATATGCGGCGGACCCCACGCGGCGACGACGGGCGAGCTCGGCAAATTCAAAATAGTCAAGCAGGAAAACGTTTCCGCAGGCATAAAGAGAATAAAAGCCGTTCTCGTGAACGATTAAAAAATTGCCGCATAATGGCTCAAAAACCCGCTAAAACCGCAAAAATTCGGGCAAAAACGCGTGCGGAATTTCCGGACGCGGGTATGAATAAAATTAATTCAAAATTTATAAAAAACTTTGTAAACGCAACTCAAAACAGCTTGACAGATATTTTATAAAATAATAAAATAAGTTTACATTGCAACATTGAGATAGAAAAATCCGCACATTTTGCGGCAATTTCAAGGAGTAGAAAATGAAAACCTATATGGCAAAGGCGGAGGCAGTTGAAAGAAAGTGGTACGTCGTCGATGCAAACGGCGTTCCCCTCGGCAGACTTGCTTCTAAGGTAGCTGCCATACTTCGCGGCAAGAACAAGCCCACGTTTACGCCCAATGTGGACACGGGCGACTACGTCATTGTCGTGAACAGCGATAAGGTAGTTCTTACCGGCAAAAAGCTTACCGATAAATATTACAGATATCACACAGGCTATATCGGCGGTCTTAAGGAAGTAGCATATAAGAAGATGATTGCCGAAAAGAGCGACCTTGCCGTATATGAGGCGGTAAGGGGCATGCTTCCCAAGAACTCGCTCGGGAGAGATATGATAACAAAGTTAAAGGTTTACAAGGGCGCGGAGCATCCTCATGCGGCGCAGAAGCCCGAGGAACTCAAATTATTTTAAGGGGAGAGGTATAGTTTTATATGGCTAAAACTAATTTAAAGAAAAAGCTGCAATTCTGGGGGACAGGCAGAAGAAAGAAGGCGATCGCCCGCGTACGCCTCATCCCCGCAGGAACGGGTGTTATTCAGATAAACGGCAGAGCCTTTGAGGACTACTTCCCTCAGTCCGTTCTGCAATACAAGGTAAAACAATCCCTTGAGCTTTTGGAAGTTACCTCCAAGTACGACGTTCTGGTAAATGTTTACGGCGGCGGCTACACCGGTCAGGCGGAAGCCATCCGTCTGGGCATATCGAGGGCGCTTCTTCAGGCGGAAGAGGGCTCCCGTCCCGCGCTTAAAAAAGCAGGCTTCTTAACGCGCGACCCCCGCGTAAAGGAAAGAAAGAAGTATGGCTTGAAGAAGGCGCGCCGCGCACCCCAATTCAGCAAACGTTAAACAGAGAATCAAAAAGCACCTGCCGCTGCAGGTGCTTTTTTCTGTTTAACGTTTGCTGGCTCCCGCCAACGGGTGATAAACTTCGCAATACTGTGTTGCGTTTGCGCACTCCTCGGTTGCGTACGTCTGTGTACGCGCCCGTCGTCGTTTACGCACGCTCCTTGTCTTGCTCGTTTCTGCCCCGTTGCCAACTTCGTAATTGCAAATATCCTTGGCTTCTTCCCCCTTTGGGGGGGGGAAGCTCCCGCGTAGCGGGTGATGGGAGGGGTAAAAAACGCAAACCACATCTCCCAC
>CANQQD010000007.1 GCA_947625865.1 uncultured Clostridia bacterium | reverse complement strand
GATTCAATTAAAATTGATTACCATACCGATTATCCATTAAAAAACGAAGATTAAAAGCATAAGTTCGATTTAGTTTTTAAACTCTCCACCACGAATAGCGGCATCCTTTGGGGTGCCGCTATCCGTGTTATGGCGTGTTGTGGTAAAATGAAACACCGTGTGTTCGTCCGTGCGGGCTGCGGGGATTAAGACAATATTTTTATTGCGTCGGAAAGGCTTAAGGCGTGAATACCTTTTGAAGCCGCGGCTGCCATACAGGTTGTATTTGTGCCGAAATATATGCCGCTTTCGTCCACGCACACTACCGGGAAAGTATAGTTTTCGGGCGACAAGCCCTGTATGTTTTTATAACCATTGTCGTCAAGCCATTTATAGAGTCTTAGCGCCTCCTCCCTTCCGTGATAACACACCGCTATTTGTCCGTTTTGCCAAGTTTTTTTCATTTTGTACCTCCTGTTTTCACCCGCAAGATACGCAAAAAGCTCACCGAAACGATGAGCTTTGATTTTTTTATTACCCATCGTTCAGCCTTTGGCACCTTGCCTTTATGGCAGGTTGCCGTGCGGTCACAGGGGCTGTCCCTCGCGCATCTCTATATGGTGATTGTATCTTTATTATAATGCTTGACATTGACGTTTGTCAACCGATACTTGCCATTTCGTTCAGTTTGCCCGACACAATTGTTTGTAAAATCAATATTTGTGTGATACAATTAAAATATATTTTGATATACGGAGCACGGTATGGGTAAAGTAAAGGACTTAAAGACCGAGATCTTGCAGAACTATTTTTCGATTCAGGATAACATTGCAACCTTAAAGCTTGTTTACGATACGTTTTCGGAATTGATAAACCCGAATTTCGGAGATATAAAAATAGAAAAGCTCAACGATAAGCTGTTTTCGGATATACGGGAGGCGGTATCGCTGCTGCCGAGGAAATTCAAATTAAATCTGCATATCGTAATAAAAGACTTCGGCGAATACACCAAGGACGAGTGTGAAAAAATAATCAAGCAAAATATATATCTTGCGGCTTACCGTACTATCAAAGAAAACAGGCAGAAGCTCATAAGCGGCTGGTCCTTGATAGGCGCGGGCGCGGCTATTTTGGTAGTGAGTTATTTTTTGCACAGCTATGAACTCTGGTTCGACCTTATAAATATAAGCGGCACATTGTTTGTGTGGGAGGGCGTGAATATGGCTTTTCTTGAAAGGAGCCTTGAGAACAGGGCTACAAGGCGGCTTGCAAAAGCAATAAAAAACATCACGATTGAGGGAACAGACGGCAACATCTGACCCATGAAAACAGGGCTTGCGGCAAACGCCGCAAGCCCTTTCCGCTGTAAAAATATGCTTTTTGCTTACTCGTGGTCCATTACCCAGTAACCGCCCTCATGCTGAAGAGGCGGGAACGTGGTGCCCTTTTCAAGATAAGTTTTTTCGTTGTCGTGGCTCTGACCGTTCTTATCATATGCCTTGTAGTGGCATGTCATGGGAACGATTTCGCCGGATTTGAATTTCTGCATATTGTTTACCCCCATACCTCTATTATGCGCAGGTTTACGGTTTTAATGTATTATTTTTTAAGGTAAGGCGTTGGGTAGATTTGACAGCAAAAAAGTCAGACCACGGGTCTTTATCCAAGCGTTTTAATGCCGTCCGCACGTTAATGCCCACGGGCGTGACATTTGAGAGTTCCTCCCAGGCTATAGGCATGGATACGGCGGCGCCTGCCCGCGCTCTCACGCTGTACGGGGCAACTCCCGTTGCGCCCGGGCTGTTGCGCTGCCAATCTATAAAAATTTTGCCCTTGCGCTCCTTTTTGGACATTGCAGACGTATAATATCCGGGATATTTATTCTCCATAAGCACGGCAACGCTTTTTGCAAAGTCGCGGAACAACTGACCGTCAACGCCCGTTTTGAACGGAACTACGACGTGATAGCCCTTGCCGCCGCTCGTTTTGAGAAAAGACCGCAGCCCGAGCCCATCGAGCGTTTCCTTCAGATCCCTCACTCCTTTTCTCACAGTTTTTACGGGCAGTCCCTCGTCGGGGTCGAGGTCGAACACCATTACGTCGGGGCGGTAGGGCGTTGATTTTTTACTTCCCCATACGTGAAATTCCACCGCGTTATATTGCAAAAGAAATACGAGCGCCTTTTCGTCGGTGATATAAAAATATTCGCCGTCATTTGCGGGCGCGCGCTTTATACCCGTAAACGCTGCATCGAAATGCCTGCGGAAGAATTTTTCGCCGTCTATGCCCGAGGGACAACAAACAAGGCTTAAAAATCTGTCTTTTAAGTATGGCAGCATGCGTCCGGAAACAATTGAATAATATTTTGTAAGCTCTTCCTTTGTTATGCCCTTATCCGGGAACATAATCTTTTGGGGACTTGAAATTCTTACGCCGAGCACCTCGGACTGCTCCTTTTTACCCGTGGAGGACTGCGGACGCTCGTCCGTAATTTCAGCTGTCGGCTTATCGCTACGCAATCCCTTGAAACTTGCCTGTCTGAGAACGCCCGAGGAGGTGATTTCGGCATATTGGATCTGCGCGGCATAGACGGGCTTTACCCACTTGGCGCCCTTTGTATATTCCTTAGGGATCTCCTCAAAGGGGGATGTTTTGCGCATGATGGTTGAAAATTTTTGCGTCAGCTCGCGGCGGGAATCCGCATTGAACCCCGTGCCCGCGCAACCGACGAACTTCAACCGGCTACCTTCATAAAAGCCCACGAGAATGGAACGAAGTTCCCCGCTTTCCGAAATGGAATAGCCGCCTATGACAAATTCTCTGTCGTTCCTGAATTTGAATTTCAGCCAGTCGCCGTTTTTGCCCTCGGCGTATTCAGAATATTTCCGTTTTGCGACTACTCCCTCCATGCCCTGCTTTTCAAGCGCGGCAAGACGGCTTTTGCCCATTTTTTCGGTGTGTTCGCTGTACGAAATTATGAAAGGTGCGTTTTTTATGAGGCTTTTCAGTTTTTTCTTGCGCTCCGAAAGGGGCAAATTTCTTAAATCCGCGCCGTCGAGGGCAAGCAGATCGAACACAACGTAATTCAGTCCACCGCCGCCGTTCTTTATCAGCCTTTGCAGGGCGCCGAAATCGGGAATGCCGTTCTTACCCGCAACGACCATTTCGCCGTCCAACACCGCCGCTCTTCCGCGCAATATTTCGGACACGGCTTCGGCTACAGGCGAAAACGCCCCTGGGCATTTGTGGCCGTTGCGCGAAAGAAGCGTTGTGGTACCGTTTTGTGAAAAGGCGAGAACGCGGTGACCGTCGTACTTGAGCTCATATATCCATTCGCTGCCCGCGGGTAGCTCTTTTGTGAGCTTGGCAAGCATTACCCCTGCGCTGTTGAAGGGATTCGTCCGGGCGGTTTCGGATATTTCAGCCATACTCTTATTGGAGCGTACGCCGCGGGAAAAACGGCTTATACCCGCCGTCTTTTTAGCATATGCGTCCTTTTCTTTTATAAGCAGCCACGGCTCGGAGGAGCCGTCCTCCCTGCCCTTCATTTTAACGAGCGCCCAGTCGCCCTTTAATCTTTCGCCCTCGAGGCGGAATTTCAAGGAGCCCTCTTTAAGTCCCTTTTGCGGGTCTGAGCGCGGGGTCCATGTTCCCTCGTCCCAGAGCATAACCGTGCCGCCGCCGTATTCGCCCTTAGGAATAGTGCCCTCGAAGTCCATATAATCTACGGGGTGGCCCTCAACCCGCATTGCAAGCCGCTTGTCCGAGGTGCAGTACGAAGGACCCTTTGGAATAGCCCAGCTCAAAGCTACGCCGTTGAGCTCGAGCCTCAGATCAAAGTGGTCGGCGCGGGCGATATGATGCTGGACCGAAAATCTGAGATCTGCGCCATCAGAGCGTTTTACCCTACCGTGCGGCTCGGCCGTTATATCGAAGTTGCGTTTTGAATTGTATTTTTGCAGTTTTTCCGTCATGAAATCAGTATGCGGAAAGCGGGAGTTTTTATATCACCGTGATTAAAAGATAAAATTACGGCAATACATTTTAAAGGAGCGTTGATCTATGGCTGTAATACAAAAAGGCGCAATCTCATTCGGGCTGGTATATATACCTGTAAATCTGTACACGGCTACACAGGACAGCGATATAAGCTTCAATCAGCTGCACAAGACGGATAAATCGCGGATACGCTATAAAAAGGTTTGCGGGCACTGCGGGAAGGAAGTGGAAGCCAAGGATATAGTCCGCGGATTCCAATATGCAAAGGACCAGTACGTGATAATCACGGATGAAGAAATAGAAAAAATCAAGACCGAAAAGGATAAAACTATAACAATAATGAGCTTTACGGCTCTCGACGAAATAAGCCCCGTCTACTACGACAAGGCTTATCACGTTGTACCCCAAAAAGGCGGCGGCAAGGCGTTAGAGCTTTTGCGGCAGGCGATGCTCAAAACCAAGCGCGCCGCGCTCGGGAGGACGGTATTCGGAAATTCCGAAAAACTGCTCGTAATCATTCCGCGCGATGACGGCATGCTTATCCAGACCCTGCTCTATCAGGATGATATCAAGGAAATTCCCGTTGCATATGAGAAGCCGAAGGTTTCCGAAGCCGAGCTTGCAATGGCTGAAAAGCTCATCGAGGGTATGGAAGAGCGGTTCGAGCCGCAAAAATACAAGGACGAATTTCAGGAAAAGCTGAAGGCGCTTATTGACGACAAAATAGCGGGGAAAGCCGTGGAAAAGCCCAAGGAAGAAAAGCCCGGAAAGATCATAGACCTTATGGAGGCTTTGAAGGCAAGCATAAAAAATACGGACTTGAAAAAGCCCGCGCCCAAGAAAGCGCAACCGAAGGCGGCAAAGCCGCGTAAGCGCGCTTGATCATATCAATTATTATCCGGAAAGCGGACGCTGCTGCGTCCGCTTTTGATTTTATGGCAAAGCCGCGCCGTCCTCCACAAAGGCAAGCGTGTAGCCTGCGCAATATTCGCAATTTTTTACAAAATATGAGGAATACACGCCGTTCAGATACAGCGTTATATCGTTCGGATCGCCCGTTTGCAAATTCCCTATGGAAACGACGTAGTCTCCCCTCCAAACCACACTTGCACGTTCGGGGGCGCTGCCGTCGAACTCGCCCTCAAGCAGCTCTGTCCACGAGGAATATTTACTATAATCCGCCTCTATTTCCGTGAGTTCATAGCGCGTAAGCACATATACGGTTACCGTATCGGCGCTATTACCGGCGGAAAATTCGGGGATCGCAGCTGTTTTTTTACAGCCTGCGGCAAACAGCAAACTAAGCGCCGAAACTGTCAATATAAGCGTAAACTTCTTTGACCACATTAGCCATTACCTGCCCGCACGCATTTTGACGCACATATTCTCGATAGCTTTCCACCGTATAGTCTTTTACATAATTCCCTATAAGAGTCCACTCCACGCCGAGACGGTCCAAAATAAGGGAAAACGTCATATTCAAATCGTCCGTATTGCCTATTGTGAAGGATGTTTTGGGCTCGAATTGGGGTATATATTTGATTACTGCCTCCAGTACAATAGCCTCATTGTTGCCCCAGTTTCTCTTTGCGCCGCCATTCGGATTTATGAAGCTCGACAAGAGCTGGCTCTCCACGGAAATTTCGGAAACGCCGCACTTGAGCATATCGTATGCATAAACCCATAGATTATTTGCGGCAGGACCCTTGTAATCGGTGAGGATATCGTCGTACCAGTCGTCATAGATATTTGCGTTGGTGTAAACGGCGGGTCTGCCGAGATCTGCCGCACCCGCTTTATAGAGCTGGTATGTCGCCCAAGCAAGCACCCACTGCTTTGACTGCAGGTCGTTTGTACCGAGCTTTGTAACCGCTTCCAAAGCCGATCTGAGAGACTGAGGTATATCCGTCCCGTCGGGAATTTCTGGTTTTTCGGACCCGGCGGGAACAGTGGGTCTGTCGCACGGATCGGTGGGCGTCTCACCATTTTTGACGTAACCGCAATAAATATCCTCGTACAGAGCGGGAGTATAGCTCTCCCTTTCCTCCCTGAATAAATGATCCTCGAAACGCCAGATTTTAAATTCATATTCCTCGCCCGGATAAGGCTCCCACCAACGCGAATATGCTTCGTTTGACCTGTCGTCGTTGCCCGGGATCTGCGCGAGAGCCTCGCTTACGCTGTCCGCACGGCAAAAGGTGCGGAAACGCCCGGTTCCGTCCGAATTCATTATATGTAAGGTAAATTGACCGATTTTCCTGACCCCCGTTACCGTCAGCTCAATATCGCCGCAAACCTTCAGGGGATAAATAAGCATGCTTGAGAACGGGTCGCTGTCGTCCGCTCCGTCGCCCTGCGTACCCGATATTTCCGTGCCGTTTGCATAGAGCTTTGCCGCGGCTGCGGTATAGTCGCTGTCACGGCGTATGACGAGATTTAAAACCGTGCCCTTTAAAAAGGTTGACTTGCCCGACAAAACCTGCTCGGCGTCGGATATGCCGTCGTTATTATTATCGATGAGCGCGCGGAGAGTATATCCCTCGCCGCCGGTATGGGTAACGGCGGCGTAATCCCCGTCGCCGTGCACGTCGGCGACGACTCCCGTTACGCCTATAGTGGTATTTTCAAGCGCCTCCACTCTGTAAAACGAATGATAGCCTGCGGCTTTGAGGTCAACCGCGCTCAAGCCCCATTCGGCAAGCGAAGCGACGGCCTGATATTCCGCCCCTGCTACGATAAGATCAATCTTTGTTGCGGAATTTATGCGGTAGCCCTCCTCCAAATAGAGCCCTACCAGGGAGGTAAATCCAACCTTGTTTTCAACGCGCTTCAATTCGTTGAGTTTATATCCGACTCCCTCGCCGAGATACAGCGTGATATTCTCGTTGGGTGTTGCGCCGATCTCAAGCGTGTCTACCGACGCGGGTACTGTTGACCCCGCCACGACAGTTCCGTCAGCCTTGACTGTGGGCGCGGTCTGTTTATAGCCAGCCTTCAAATCGACCGCGACGGTGATGTCCTCGTCCGAATATGTGGAAATTTCTCCGTTTTTCGGGAACAGCCTGTCACCGCCCTGAATAAAAGTGACTCCCTCGACTCCCTCCGACCAGCTGACCGCTATTCGGTGGGGAGATAGGGGTTTGTCTACAGAGCATGCCGAAAACAGCGCGGCAAACGCAACAAGCGCCGAAACAATAATCAAAGCACACTTTTTCATAGCTTTTTCTCCCGATAAAATTTATAGACTGCGGCAGATTTGAATACCTTTGAAAGAGGAACAAAGAGCAGAGCCACGGTTATTGATGAACATATGCACTGGGGTATCATAACATATATTGAAGCCTTTAAGTAGGCATAAGCCGCCTCCGCCGTATATCCGAAAAACAGCGGGCTTATTATATCGTCCAGAAGAGTGAAGCATGCCGTGCAGAAAACGGCGAGAGCCGTAACCGTTAAAAGCTCCGCTATTGCCGCTCCTTTCCTGCCCCACGACTTTTTACCCAACATTCCAAAGAGAATTGCAAAGAGATTATAATAAATGAGATAGAGAACGAGCACATTGGGATAAAAACCGAATAAAAGGCATCTTAAAAGCGAAAAACATGTTGCGGCGATCATGCCCGCAGATATGCCGAAGGCATAGCAGAAGCACAGCATGAAGACCGTTACAAGCTCAACGCCCGGAACGAAGCTGAAGGTATATTGCAATGCAATAAGAAGCGCAACCGAAACGGCGCACAGCGCAACCCTTTTTGCTATCATCATAAAACCTGCTTTTTGAGAGTTTGCAGAATTTTTACAAATTCAAGAGCGTCTTTTGTATAGTAATCCGCTCCTATCTCCCGTGCCGTTTCTGCGTTCAGAACGGCGCCGCCCACGAAAATATTCGACATACAGCCCGCCGCCCGCAGGGCTTTTATCGTTTCCTCCATCGATTTGACCGTGGTGGTCATGAGCGCGGAAAGCCCTACCGCAAGCGGCTTGTGCTTCAGATACGCCCCGACTACATTTTCCGCGGGCACGTCCTTGCCGAGATCGAGCACGGTGTAGCCGTGAGATTCCAAAACAACCTTTACTATATTCTTGCCTATGTCGTGCACGTCGCCCTTTACCGTTGCAAGAATTACAAGCCCATTGCCGCTCCCTTCCTTGGGGAGCCTTTTGCCTATAACCTCAAACGCGGCTTTTGCCGCCTCTGCCGAAGAGACGAGCTGAGGCAAGAACAGCTTGCCGCTATCGTAGTCTTTGCCCACCTCGTCCAGTGCTTTTATAAGAACATCGTTTACCAAAGCCATGGGATCGGAATGTCGGAGTTCCTCCTCGCATAGCTCTGCCGCCCTGCCCTTTATTCCCCTTTTAACGCAGTCGTAAAGAGTTGCGGCAGACTTGTCCTCACCTCTTGCCGAAGCTGCCGCAGCCGAAGCCACGGGCGTAAAATCTTTATAAATATCTATATATTTTTCCGAATTTTCATCCTCGCCCGAGAGCACTGCATAGGCGCGAACGGCGCCCGTCATTTCTCCGTCGAGGGGATTCATAATGGGCATATTGAGCCCGCATGCCATTGCCATTGCAAGAAATGTTTTATTCAAAAGCCCCCTGTTGGGCAGTCCGAACGAAACATTGGAAACGCCGAGCGCCGTTTTTACGCCGAGCGTTTTTACAAGCCGAAGAGCCTCTAAGGTCTCTTTTACAAGTTTCTGCTCCGCGGACGCCGTTAAAACAAGCGTATCTATCATGATTTTGTGGCGGGGTATCCCATAGCTTTGCGCGCACCCGACTATGCGCTTTGCTATGTCAAAGCGTTCTTCGGCAGTCCTCGGCACGCCGTGTTCATCCATCGTGAGCCCCAAAACAACCGCTCCGTACTTTTTGGCTATGGGGAATATGCGTTCCATAACGCTCTCCTCGCCGTTTACGCTGTTTATTATAGGTATGCCGTTATAGTAGCGCGCGCCCGCCTCGATGGCGTCCTTGTCCGAGGAATCTATCTGCAAGGGCAGATCGGAGTACTCCTGCACCCTACGCAAAACCTCTGCCATGACGCGCGGCTCGTCTATCTTCGGAACGCCGACGTTGACGTCCAGAATATCCGCGCCAGCCTCCTGTTGCCTTACCGCCTCGTCGATAATATAGTCGTAGTCCTCGTTTAAAAGCGCATCCCTCAGTTTCTTTTTGCCTGTGGGATTGAGCCGCTCACCGCAGATCTTAACGCCTTCGATTTCAACAAGCCTTGTCGCCGAATTTATGACTGTCCTTTTTATCACGGAGCGGGGCGCAACGTCTCTCCCCGAGTATTTTGATATCGCGTTTATAAATGCAGGCGTCGTGCCGCAGCAACCGCCGACTACGCTGACGCCCATTCCGACGAATTTTCCGATGTAATATTCAAATTCATCTATGCCGAGCCCATATACCGTTTTGCCGTTCCTGAGTTCGGGAAGTCCCCTGTTGGGCTCTACTATAACAGGAAGGTCTGTTGCCGCAAGCAGCCTTTTTACCACGTTCTCCATTTCCTTTGGACCCAGAGAGCAGTTTACGCCGAGAGCGTCCACGCCCAGCCCTTCCAGTGTGTTTGCGACGATCTCGGGCGTGGAGCCCGTCAATGTCCTGCCTGTCGAATCAAAGGTCATGGTGACATACACGGGCTTTTTTGTGTGCTCCTTCAGGGCAAGTACGCACGCCTTTGCCTCGTACAAATCGGAAAATGTCTCCACAAAATAGCCGTCGACAATGTCCCCTGTAATTTCGGCAAGCTCCGCAAAAGCGGCGTACGCCTCGTCGAACGAGAGCGTGCCCAACGGCTTCAGCATCGCGCCTGTCGGACCTATATTGAAGAATACGCTTTTGCCCGCCGCACGGGCGTTTTCTATAGCCTTTAAAGCCACTTCCTCTATCGAAAACGCACCCCTGTATTTGATTTTATTCAGTCCAAAGGTATTTGTGAGTATTATATCTGCCGCAGAATAGGAGCTATGGATAGCGCGGATTTTTTCGGGCGCGGTGATATTGAAATCCTCGGGGCTGCCTGAAAGCCCCGCCTCCTCGAGCTGCGTGCCCATTGCGCCGTCCAGAACTATTACCTTTTTGCCGAGTTGTAACACGTTGTTCCCTCCTTTCTGTATATGCAGGCCGAAAAGCTTATGCAGTTATCGCACGTCTTTTTTGCAGTTTTACCGACCCCTATTACCCCCGCCATGGTCTTTTGGGGAAGCATAAGATTGCTGTCGAGCAATGTTACACCTATTTTTTCGGGCTTCAACAGACCGAATATATATCTTATATCCGAAATATCGCTGCCGCCGTAGCCCGGGCAGAAACGGTAGGTGAGATTTTCGCCCAAGCCTTTTTCAAAATCGTCGGCGCGCCGCTCAAGATACGCGCTTGCACAGGCGTCGAATATAAGCGATTTTTGCATATCCGCCCTGCCGAGGTATTTTATTTTTCTGTCAACTTCCGCGCCGAGGGTGCAAACGCATAAAATAATCGCGGAACACCCATTTAAAAAGGACAAGTAGGGTTCCTTTTGCAAAAAAGCGGGAATATCCGATAAAATCTTATACCGATACTTGAACCCTTGAATTTTTTCAAGTTCTTCAAGACACGCCGAAATATGGCGGTCGATTTCCCCGTCGGGCTGTACCCCCTTATAGCCGAGATAGGTATAAATAAGCGGTTCTAAATCAGTAGAGTTCATTGAAAAAATTTTTAAGCCTTCCGTAAATTTCGAGCGCGGTGTCGGCGCGATTCATTATGTAAAGGTGCACGCCCGGCGCGCCCTTTGCCGTTAAATCCATTATCTGATACGCTGCGTAGTTCAGACCTACCTCCCTCATAACTACGGGGTTGTCCGAATAAATTTCGAGCATGTTCCTCAATTCCATGGGAATGGTGCTACCGCACATTGTCTTTATGCGCGCTATGTTTTTGGGATTGGTTATCGGCATTATTCCCGGTATGATGGGCGATGTTATGCCGATTTTTCTCGCCTCGTTGACAAGCCTGTAATAATAGGAATTATCGTAAAATATCTGCGTTATAAAAAACTTTGCGCCGCAATCCTCTTTCTTTTTGAGGTTTACAAGGTCGGCATATAGAGATTCGCACTCGGAGTGCCCCTCGGGATAGCACGCCGCGCCCATTGTAAAACCGTATTTTTTGAGATACTCCTGCAGATTTGTAGCGTGCCTGAAATATTTGCAATAGTCCCCGTCATAGCCGACGGGCTTGTCACCGCGGAGAGCCAGCACGTTTTCAACGCCCAGCTCCTTTAATCCCGAAGCTACCTCGTCTATTTCTTGCGGAGCGGAGGGTCCGCCTGTTATATGGGCAAGGGGCTCTATGCCCTCGGACTTTATAAAGCCCGCGATCTCTGCGGAATTGCGCGCGTTGGAACCGCCCGCACCGTAGGTCACGCTTATGAAATCGGGCTGCAGCTTTTTAAGCTCTCTTATCGTATCAAACAGCTTTGCCGTTTCCGTTTCGGTTTTCTTTGGCGGGAAAACCTCGAACGAAAGCGTTTTTTTATTCTTTAATATGTCGTCTATTCTCATTGTTCTTTCCTTATATAAAGTATATCATACTTTTCTGTTATGCGATAATACATAAAATTTATCGTTTGTTATAGATTTTATCTATACTGAATAGTGTAAAATATATTCCTTGAGGTGATATAAAAAGCGGTCTGCGAGAATACCGGGCTTGTTGTCCTGCAAGCAAATATAGCCGACTTCCATATTTTCGTTGCTCTGCAAAGGGACCGAAACTATGTCGTTGCCGTTCAGATCGGCGCTCAAAATTCCCGATGATATCGTATATCCGTTCAAGCCTATGAGTAAATTGAAAAGCGAAGCCCTGTCGGTGACCACAATGCTCTTCTGCACATCTTCGGTGATATGCGGCTCCTCAGCAAAATAAAAGGAGTTGTTTATTCCCTGCTCAAACGTGAGTCGCGGATAGGGCTTTAAATCGTTTAAAGTAACGCTTTTTTGAGCCGCAAGCGGGTTTTTGGCTGAAACAAAAACATGGGGACGCGCCGTAAACAGCGAGGTGAATTTCAAATCGGATTTTTTTAATATGCCGAGAATGATTTCACGGTTGAATCCGGATAAAAATATAACTCCTATCTCGCTGCGGCGCGTGCGCACGTCGTCGATTATGTCGCTCGTGCGGGTTTCCCTCAATGAAAATTCGTATTTATCTTTTCCGTATTCCTTAACAAGCGAAACAAAGGCGTTCACGACAAAGGCATAGTGTTGGGCTGAGACGGAAAATATTCTTTTGCGCGGGGTGGAGAGCTTATATTCGCTTTCAAGCAGGTCAGCTTGCTCCACCACCTGTCTCGCATACGCCAAAAACCTAAGCCCCTCCTCCGAGAGTACCGCGCCGCGGTTGCTGCGTATAAAAATGGTTATGCCCATCTCCTTTTCGAGCTCCGCGACCGCGCTCGAAAGGCTCGGTTGGGATATATACAGCTTTTGAGCCGCCAGATTTATCGAACCGGACTGCGCTATTTGAATGACATATCTTAACTGCTGTAAAGTCATACCTCGTTACCTTTTACCGCTTCCTTCAGTCTTTCGAGGGCAAGAGCGAGAGTTGCGCGGGGACAGGCGATATTCAGTCTTTCGAAGCCGCTTCCGCCCGTGCCGAAGATGTAACCGTCGTCAAGCCATAATTTTGCCTTTTGCTCCACGAGGCTTTGGAGAGCCTCGTCCGTCAAGCCCAGCTCCCGGCAGTCGAGCCATAAAAGATAGGTGCCCTCGGGCTCTATGAGCCTGATTTTCGGGATATCCTTTAAATAATCGCGTACGAACGCAAGATTTTCGGCGAGATATTCCGTTAAAGCGTTCAGCCATTCGCCGCCCTCTTCATATGCGGCTACGCAAGCCGTCAAACCCATTACGCTCGGCTCCCAATAGCCCACTTTGTCGAGCTCATCCTCAAACCTTTTGCGCACTTCCTCACTCGGAATGTAGATATTCGATATCTGCAAACCGGCAAGGTTAAACGATTTGGAGGGTGCGGTGCATATGGCGCAGTTCTCCTCAAACTCCTTTTTGACGGTGGAAAATACGATATGCTTGTGGTTTTCAAACGTAAAATCGCAGTGTATCTCGTCGGAAATTACGAATACGCCGTGCTTTAAGCAGATGTCGCCGAGACGTTCGAGTTCTTCCCTTTCCCACACTCTGCCCACGGGGTTGTGCGGACTGCATAATATGAAAGCCTTTACGTTGTTATGTATGATTTTGTTTTCGAAATCCTCGAAATCTATATAATATTTACCGTCCTTAAGCTTCAGCTCGCTGACTACGAGCTTACGGTTGTTATTGGTTATCGAAGTGGCAAAAGGATAATATACGGGCTGGCAGCAGATTACGCCGTCTCCCTCTTTTGTGACCGCCTTTATAAGCGTGCAGAGCGCGAATACCACGCCCGGAGTGCAGATAAACTTTTCGGGGTCGGCATTCCAGCCGTGGCGCTCCCTGAACCACTTAGCGACTACCGCAAAATAGTCGCTTTTCGGCATGGTGTAGCCGAAAATGCCGTGCTCAACGCGCGCCTTCAACGCCTCGGTTACTGCGGGCGCAGTAGGTATATCCATATCAGCCACCCAAAGGGGCAGCACGTCTGCGGGTCTGCCGCGTTCGACGGCAAAATCGTATTTCAAGCAGCTTGTGCTTCTTCTGTCTATAATTTTATCGAAATCATACTTCATTTCCGAATACCTGCTTTAAATCGTCTATCAAGTCGTTTACGTTCTCGATGCCGACGGAGATCCTCAAAAATCTGTCGTTTATGCCCCGTCTCTCCCGCTCCTCCCTGGGAACGTCGGCGTGGGTCTGCAGCATCGGGTAGGTTATCAGACTCTCCACCCCTCCGAGGCTCTCGGCATACTGGAATACCTTAATGTTCTTTAATATGCTCTCGGCAAGTTCCCTGCTTTCGACCTCAAAGGATATCATGCCGCCGAAGCCCGTGGACTGTTTTTTTGAAACCTTATAGCCCGCGTGGTCCTCAAAGCCTGCGTAATAAACTTTTTTTACTTCCTTTCTGCCGCGGAGCCACACGGCGATTTTTTCGGCGTTGTAATTTATCCTGTCCATTCTCAAGGGTAAGGTCTTTATGCCTCGTTCTATCAAAAAACACTCCCACGGTGCAAGACAGGCGCCTATCGTCTTATAATAATAGCCGAGTTTCTCCGCCAGCTCCGCGGAATTCAATACGGCAAAGCCAGCAAGGGCGTCGTTGTGACCGCCGAGATACTTTGTACCGCTGTGTATAACTATATCCGCGCCGAGTTCTATGGGGCGTTGGAAATAGGGCGTTAAGAAGGTGTTGTCGACAATCAGCAAAAGCCCGTGCTTCTTTGCAAGCGCCGAAAGTGCGGCTATGTCGGAGACCATCATAAGCGGATTGCTCGGCGTTTCGATATAGAGCGCCTGAGTATTGGGCTTTATGAGGGATTCCACCTTTTCCAAATCGCCCGTATCTGTAAAATCAAAGGTCATTCCCTCGTGCGAATTTACGTTGTTGAACAGTCTGAGACTGCCGCCGTACAGATCCTCGGAGGCAATTATGTGCGCGCCCTCCCTGAAGAGCTTCATAACGGTAGTTATCGCCGCCATTCCCGATGAAAAGGCGTAAGCCGCCACGCCGCCCTCCAAAGCCGCGACAGTATTCTCGAGATGAGAACGCGTGGGGTTTGAAAGCCTCGAATAACTGTATTCCGAGGGCACGCCCACTCCCTTATGCACAAACGTCGCCGACTGGCATACGGCTTGAGTAAGCGTTCCCCATTCGTCCTTTTTGTTGCCGTCCGCATGCAGACAAAGCGTTTCAAATTCCATAGTAATACCTCATAAATTATGTGTATTTATACCGGTCAGATCCTTGATTACTTCTCCGGCAATTATAAGCCCCACGACCGACGGAACGAAAGAAATACTGCCCGGTATATCCCGTCGTGCTGTGCATTTTCTCTTCGTTCCGGAGGGACAAATGCAGTTACTGCGGCAACTTATTTCCGAATCCTCCACGGGTCTTATGGGCTCTTCCTTCGAATAGACTACCTTCAAGCTGTCTATCCCCAGCTTTCTGAGCTCCCGCCGCATTGTCTTGGCAAGGGGACAAACCGAAGTTTTGTAGATGTCCGCAACCTCGAAAGCGGTAGGGTCGAGTTTGTTTCCTGCGCCCATAGAGCTGATTATAGGAACTTTTGCCGCCTTTGCGTTTTTTATTATGCAAAGTTTGCCCGTCACAGTGTCGATAGCGTCCACTATATAATCGTACAGAGTAAAATCGAACCCGTCCGCCGTGGACGGCAGATAAAACGTTTTATATGTTTGCACTTTACAGCCGGGATTGATATCGGCTATGCGCTCCGCGGCGACATCCGTCTTGTAGCGGCCTACCGTCTTATGAGTGGCAAAAATCTGGCGGTTTATGTTTGTCAGGCAGATTTTGTCGTCGTCTATCAAATCGAGCGCGCCTATACCCGAACGGGCGAGAGCTTCCACAACGTATCCGCCCACTCCGCCTATACCGAATACTGCCACGCGCGAGGCGGCGAGCTTTTGCATGGCCTCTTCGCCCAAAAGAAGTTGTGTTCTCGAAAATTGGTTGAGCATAGTTAAAATATATACAAAAATTGCGCAAATGTCAATAAATTACAATAAGTTACCGTCTGCCGCGGACATAATAGTCACTGCGTCGTTTAAATAAAAATTTTTTTAAGATAGTTTAAAAAAAGCAAAATTGCGGTATATATAAAGTGAACAAAGGAAGACGGTAGGCGTCGGGCGGAAGGCGCTCCGTACTCGGGGAAAAACCGAAAATCGGTTTGCCTCCAAAGCGACCACCGCAGCCTCCCCAAAGTTATAATAAATTATAATTTAAGGAGATAAGCATTATGAAACATTATTTACAGAACAGAAATGAAAACTACGACCTTTTTGACGTATTCGACGATTTCTTCAAGCCCATGTTCTACGACGAAAGCAGAGATCTGAGAACGGATATAAAGGAAACGGATACAAGCTACGAACTCGATATTGAGTTGCCCGGTTATGCAAAGAACGAAATCAAAATTTCGCTGGAGAACGGATATCTCACCGTAAACGCTTCCAAGCAGAAGAAGGAAGAAAACGGCAAGAAATATCTTCGCAGGGAAATTTCCGAAAGCACCTCGAGAAGCTACTATGTCGGCACGGACGTAACGCGCGAACAGATAAAAGCGAAATTCGACAACGGTATGCTCACCTTGTCGGTTCCCAAGTCGGCTCCCAAGCAGATAAAGGGCGGAAGCTTTATCGAAATCGAATAATTTTAAGTAGTTTTTTCCCCCATATTAAAAAAAGAGTACCCCTTTTCGGGTACTCTTTTTTACATTAAACCATGGGTGAGTTTTCTGCACTAACCTTGATTTTTGTTATTCGACATTGAAGCCACTATGTTCAGCAATATCTGAAGCACAAGCTTTATGATCTCCAGCAAATTGATCAGGAAATCGCATATATATGCCGCCTGATAGGTTTTGAACACCTTTGCGACCTTTTCCCGCTCGTCCGCCGTAAGAAAGTTGCAATTGCCTATCCTCTCCAATGTTTCGCGGTTCGCCCTGCCTTCGACCCTTATTACGAGTATTGACAAAATAAAGCTGACTATAAAATATCCAAAGCCCAATATTGCGGCGATAAGCGTAAATATTCCGGTGAAAGAACCGCCTGTAACGAAAAATATCACCAAATCGGCAATGGCGCCCGCAAGCACGATGGGAATAAAGAAAACAGGACCGAAAAGCGCTATTTTCTGCAGGAACCAGCGCGCTCTGAACGAGGAGCTGTTGCGCTTGTCCTGTATAACAAGACCGACCTTCTGAAGGGCAAGACCTATTGCGGTGAGATGCTCGCCGTAGTAGGTCGATCTGCGCAGATATATCGTCTTTTTGCTTGGGTTATAGTGGTTGCCGAAAAAGGCTGCGCGGAAAAAACCGCTCTTTTCTACCTTTATGTCGTTATATCCGAGATACCGCAAAAAGGTGACCGCAGCCGAATAGCCGTTGTAGCCGCCCGCCGTTTTTTCACGGTTCGTTACCCAATAGCTGAAGAAAATTTTAATGCGCAAAACAAGCGCTACCAACGACACTACTACTATGAGCGCCGAGACAATGATTATCGCAACGATAAGAACGATGCTGAGACTGAGTTCCGTCGAGCCCTCAGAGCCCGCAAGTAAGTTTATAAGCATGACCATATCCTCCTTGTATTAAGTATAGCATAATCGGGAAGCAATGTCAATCTCCGGATACTCCGCTATCCTCTTCGGGCGGCGCGGCGGGAACGCAGGGGAAATCCACCCAGAACGTGGAGCCCTTGCTCTCCTCGCTCTCCACCCCGAAATCGAACGAATGGCTTTGAAGTATCACTTTTACGATATTCAGCCCGAGTCCCGTGCCCTTTACGGGACGGACATGGTTTTCCTCGGAGCGGTAATATCTGTCCCAGATATGTGGAAGTTCGTCCTTGGGGATCCCCTTACCCGTGTCGCGGACGGAGAGCTTTATTCTCTGTCCGTCCATGCTCGTTTTAAGGCTTATATATACCGTCTTATCCTCGCCCGTATAGTTTACCGCGTTGCCCATAAGATTATAGATTACCTGACCTATCTTTTCCTCGTCCGCGCGGGTATATCTGTCGGGATCGATATCGAGCATCAAATTGTAGCCGCTCTGCTGGAGATAGCCGAACTTGCTTATGATCCCGTACAGATATTCGGTCAAATTGAAAACCTTGGGGTTGAGATTGCCCAGATTAGAGCTTACCTTGGACACAGAAAGCACGTCGTTGACAAGCCCCGTAAGCCTATCCGCCTCGTCTATTATTACCTGCAAATGCTTTTCGCGCTTTTCTGGATTGTCGCCCGAAATTTCCTTTATCATCGAGGCGTATGCCTTAATCATCGTAAGCGGAGTTTTAAGATCGTGGGTGACGTTTGCAAGTATCTCGCGCTGAAAATCACCGCTCTTTTTGACCTCGTCGCGCATTTCGTTGAGCGTGTCTGAAAGCTGTGCTACCTCTTTATAGTCCACGTTTACGAACTGCACGGTGTAATCGCCCTTGGCGAGCTTTACCGCAGAGTCTGACAGGGACTTTAAGCCGCGGGTAAGCTTTTGGGAAATGGAGTAGGCTATTACGAACGCAAGTGCGAGGGCGACGCCGCTGACAAGCAACATATATATTTGCAGATTGGATACGGTATCGCGCACTATCCCCAGCGAACAGGACACAAGCAGCACCCCGCTCTCCCCGTTCAGACTGACGTTTGTGCAAAAATTCATAAAGCCCTCGAAGCGGTAAGCGGCGTCCTCTTCATCCTTTAGCCTTGCCGCATGATCCAGCGCCTCGCGTATGCGCGTTTCGGAAATTTCCACTCCGTCGGGATGCAGAATGGCGCCGTCCGGAGACAAAATGTAGGCGATTATTCCCTCCTCGCGGTAGCGCCAGAAGACCGAATCGGACAATGTGACCCCGGGGCTGAGATCAATTACGCGCACCACCTCGTTGCCTACGTTCACGACCCTGTTGCGCGACTGGTTCTCGAGCGTTGTGGAGACGGTTATAAAAAACACCACGTCCACAAGCACGAGAATGAGCACGCTCAAAAGACAGAAATAGGCAAACATTACATAGTTTACGCTTTTAAGCTTAAGTTTTTTACCTGATTTTTCAGACTTCAAATTTATATCCCAGACCGCGTAGCGTTACAATGAATTTGCGGTATTGCTTCAGGTTTGAGCGAAGCATTTTTATGTGTGTGTCGACCGTTCTGTCGTCGCCGTAAAAATCAAATCCCCATACGTCCATCAGAAGCTTTTCGCGCGTAAGCGCTATCCCCTTGTTCTTGACGAAATAGAATAAAATTTCATACTCCTTGGGAGTGAGTTCCACCTTTTCGCCGTCCACATATACGTTTCTGCCCGCCATATCTATAGTGAGTCCCTCGAATGTGACCACCTCGTTTGCGGCTTCCTCGCCGTAGCGTTTCAGCACGGCGTGCACCCGCGCCATGACCTCCTTGGGTGAAAAAGGCTTTGTAACATAGTCGTCGGCTCCTATCTCGAAGCCGAAAAGCTTATCGTACTCCTCGCCGCGGGCGGAGAGCATTATAACGGGAATGTTTTTTGACTTTTTTATTTCCTTGACCGCCGAAAAGCCGTCCAACCGGGGCAGCATCACGTCCATCAAAATTATATCGAAGTCGGCTTCACGGCACATTTTTACAGCCTGCATGCCGTCGGCAGCCTCGTAAGCCTCCCCTCCCTCGAACTCAACGTATTCCTTTAAAACGTTGCGTATCATTTCTTCGTCGTCTACTATGAGGACTTTCATAAATCTTTCTCCGTAAAATATCTATACTTTATAATAAACCGGTTTGCGCACGTTCAATTTATATAATTATAAAATATATGTGAAATTTTATATTAGTTTAGCACAAAATAAATTATTAGTCAACGGTATTGAAAATTTACGGAAAAAGGGTTGACAGCGCCGCCGCACGGTGATATAATACAAATATAAACAAATGTTTACATACTGCTTTTCGGGTAATTCAAGCGGTGTGCAGGCATAGATCGGGTAAATTCCGCCGGGGAGCCATCTCCTTTCTCCGGCGGAAATTTACACTATTAAGGGGCATACAGCCGCGTGCAACGAAAAGGCGGGCGCGGCTTTTTATGGGCGCCCCGACGCGGGACGGTATATGATAGACGAGAGAAAGCTTGAAATTTTAACCGAGAGCGCCAAGTATGACGTGAGCTGTTCATCCTCGGGCTCGGGAAGGACAAACAGACCCGGCGGGCTGGGCAATGCCGCGGCGGGCGGGATATGTCATTCCTTTACGCCCGACGGACGGTGCATATCACTTCTGAAAATTTTAATGAGCAACGAATGTCTGTACGACTGCGAATACTGCCCCAACCGCCGTAGCGCAGACGTGCCGAGAGCAAGACTTACGCCCGACGAGATCTGCGAGCTGACAATCAATTTTTATAAGCGCAACTATATCGAAGGGCTGTTCCTGTCATCCGCGGTGTTCGACTCGCCCGACAAGACTATGGAGTTGCTGTGCGAAACTGTAACCAAGCTGCGCAAGGTATATAATTTTAACGGATACATCCACGTAAAGGGCATCCCCCACTCCGACAGCGCGCTTATGATGAAGGCGGCGCATGCGGCAGACAGAATGAGCTACAATATAGAGCTGCCGAGCGAGCGGTCGCTGAAGCTTTTGGCGCCGCAGAAGAGCAAGCAAAGCCTGCTTTTGCCTATGCGCGGGCTGAAAGAAGCCATCGACTATGACCGCATAAACAAGGTGCGGAAAAATAAAGTTATACCCGCAGGGCAGACCACACAGATGATTATAGGAGCTTCGCCCGAGAGCGACGGACAGATATTGAAGCTGACCGAGGCGCTTTACCGGAGCATGGATCTGAAGCGGGTGTATTACTCCTCCTATATCCCCGTAGTAAAGTCGAACAAACTGCCTGCCGTAGGCGCGGGGTTGCTGCGCGAGCACCGTCTGTACCAGGCAGACTGGCTGATAAGGTTTTACGGCTTCGACGTGGACGAGATATGCGCGGAGAATGAAAACCTTTCCTTCGACTACGACCCGAAGTGCGCGTGGGCGCTTAAAAATATGCAGTACTTCCCCGTTGAAATTAATACCGCGCCGCTTGCCATGCTTTTAAGAGTTCCCGGCATAGGCGCAAAGGGCGCATATAAAATATGCGAAGCGAGAAAATTCGGAAAGCTGGACTTCGATAATCTTGCAAAAATGCGCATAGTATTAAAGAGGGCAAAGCATTTTATAACCTGCAACGGCAAATTTTACGGCTCCGACAGCATTGCGCAGGTCAAAGCCTCGCTTATGCTTGAGAGCGGCGAGGAATCGCGGACGCAGCTTTCCATGTTTTCGGACTCCTCCACCTCGCTCTCCGCGCTCACGGGTGAACTATGAAAATTTTTATTACGGACGGCGGCTCGTACAGCTTTTTCACTGCCGTATTCGACGCATACAGCGAGCGGGAGTGCGTTATAACCTCGGACGAAAACGTGCAGATGAGCTTCGGCAACGAGATTGTGAATGTTGGGACCGACTTTGAAAAATGTGCGCGCGTCCAGAAAAAAATTGCGGCGTGCGATCCTTCAGCCGTCGACGACATACTGATAGTACTTCGTAGCCGGGACAATCTTAAAGAGCAAGCCGCATTCGAATATATTAAAAGGCTTATAGAGAAAAAATCTCCGATAAGCAGGGCGTTCAATCTGCCGGAGGTAATAATTTTCGACGAACTCAAGCATAAGGTCACGGGCGAAGTACACAAGATGACGGGCTTTTTGCGGTTTATGGAGAGCGACAGCGGAGCCTTTTACGCGCCATACTCCCCGGACAACGACATAACCGATCTGCTTATGCCGCACTTTGCGGCAAGATTCAGGGAGGAAAGGTTTGTGATACACGACATCGGAAGAAAGATAGCGGGCATATACGACGGGCATGAATGGATAATGAGCTATGCGGGCGAAGCCGAAGTATATCTTTCGGAATACGAAACGGTGTTCCGCACGCTGTGGAAAAAATACTACAGGGCGGTCAATATTAAAGAACGTCCGCACGAAAAACAGATGAAGGGCTACATGCCCGTAAGGTATTGGAAATTTTTACCCGAAAAAAAGGACGGATAAATTCAGCGGCGGGGTGAAAACCCCGCCGCTTCTTGCTTTTATCGTTTTACTTTGTAAAGCAGAATGAATAGTACCCTTCTTTCGCGTGCACGGTGCCGGTGCCCGAGTAGTTATTTACATAGACGTAATTTGAATACCCCTCGAGAAACAGCGTATGCGCGCCCTTTTGTACGCTAAAGGTTATATAACCATCGGCGTCGGTCGTGAGCTGCTTTGCCGCGCCGCCGTCCACAATTAAACTTACCGTGCGGTTTGCCGCAGGTGTTTCGCCGTCTTTAACCTGAATCTTTACTTCATAACTGTCGGGGGACTTGTCGTTTGCGATTTTTATGCGGCCGTACGCGCAGTCGTATTCGAGCACTCCGTTATTCTGACCGCTGACAAACAGGATATAGTCCTCTATTATTATGTCCTCGCCTCCCAGCTCGCCGAGTTTTTCGCCCTGTGCGAACGAGGAGGAAACATAGTTGTTAGTGGCAAGAAGGAGCTTGTTTTCCGTATCTTCCCTGCTTAAAACCGTACCGTCGTCGAGCTTTACCTCCGTTACTCTGCTGCCCGCCTCGCCTGCGGGATTATATGTATAGGTAAAGCCGCTGCACTGTATAAAGCTGCCGCTGACGCGCTCTATCTGCAATAAACCCGTTTCGTCCTGACCTGTGGTTGCAAGACCCTTTTCTATTGCCGCATAGAGCTCTGCCGGGGAGACCTTCAAAACCTCCACCATATTGCCGTGATTGAAGGCGCTGAGCACGTCTCCGCGCGTTACCTTTGAGCCGCCCGTATGCCATGTGGGCAGACTCTGCGAAATGCCGCCGCCGTTTTCCACGGCGATTACGGGGAGATCGAGCGCGCCGTTTTCCGCAAACTGTTCGGCATAATATTTAAAAGCGTCGGTAACGAAATCGCCGTATGACGTTTCCACCGCGCGCGATTCAACATAATCGTAGCAGATATATCCTCCCCAAAGGGGCGTTTTGAGCGTGCACAATTCTTCGTCCAAAACTTCTTTCTGCCGTGCGGATATAGTTTCTATAACCGTTGCGACTTCTTCACCCTTGGTCGCGCCCGCTGCCGTAACGGGGTATGCCATAGCCTCGTCATAGCTGAGCACCTCGCCATGCGCCTTGAAGTTTACGCCGCCATTATCTTCCTTGAAATTTATTGTTATTTTGCCGAGATTTGCAAAATTCACGCCCGTCTGAACCACGGGAACGCCCTCTACCGACGTTTCCTCCACGGTGTGGCTGTGACCGTCTATTATTGCGGCAACATTTGCCCGCTCCTCTGCGGTAAAGGATTCGACGAGCCGTTCGCTTGTGCAGGAGACGGCCGAGGCGTTGTCACCCATATGGCATACGAGCACTATCGCGTCCGCTTTGTCCTTCAGGTCTGCCATTTCGGCTTTTGCGGTGGCGATCTCGTCTTCAAACGTTATCCCGCTTAAAAGCGTAGGGTTTGTGGAGGTTGCGGTGGAAACTGTGGTCAAGCCTATAAAACCTATTTTATAGTCAGCCCTCTCTATTACCACCGAGCTTTGCAGAAAAGCCGAGCCGTCCTTTTTTACGTTTGCGGCAAGTATGGGAAAGTCTGCGTTTTCGGCGTTTTGCAGGAGCACGTCTGCGCCGTAGTCGAACTCGTGATTGCCTGCAGCCATAAGGTCGTAGCCCGCCTTGTTCATTGCCGTTATAACGTCTGCGCCGCGCGAAATCGAGGCAAACGAAGCGCCCTGCGTTGCGTCGCCCGCGTCAACGAGAATAGAAGCGGGAGTTGACGCCTTTATTCCGGCTGTTTGAACCAAGCCAATAACGCTTTTTTCGTCGTTCACAAGCGAACCGTGCATATCGTTGGTCGTAAAGATTGTTACCGCTGCGCTATCCCGCAGGATTTGCTCAGGCTCGTGCGACCCGCCGCCCGTGCAGGCGGCAAGCCCGAACGCGGTTATAAACGCGAGCGCCGCCGATAAAATGGAAGCAATTGTTTTTTTCATTTTCATGCCTCTGTAAATTTTATTTATTTGAGGCTTATTTTATCACTTAAAACTGCTTACCGCAAACAAATCAGACCATAATTATTTGAAAAATAGTGAAATAATTCCGCCGCAAAAATTTTGCGGCGGAATTGAAATTGATTACTTTTTTTCGAGTTGTTCGACAATTTCAGACAAAAAGTCGGATAAAATTTTATCCTTGTACTCCAATCTGCCGAGATCGGCGGCTTTTGTGAGTTCGGGGTCGATGGGAAGCTTTGCCACGGCGGGAATACCGTACTCCAACGCTATGGCGTCCACTCCGCTCTCGCCGAACACTGAAATTTTTCTGCCGCAGTCGGGACAGGTTATATAGCTCATATTCTCGACTATGCCGAGTATGGGTATATTCATAAGATTTGCCATATTGACTGCTTTTTTTACTATCATCCCAACCAGATCCTGCGGGGTGGTAACGATGACGACGCCGTCTATGGGGATACTCTGGAACACCGTGAGGGGCACGTCGCCCGTGCCGGGAGGCATGTCGATAAACATGATGTCTACGCCCGTATATATTACGTCAGTCCAAAACTGCATTACGGTGCCCGAAATGAGCGAACCGCGCCAAACTACGGGCTCAGCCTCGTTTTCGAGGAGCACATTCATGGACATTACCTGTATGCCGCTCTCGGTCACAACGGGAAGTATCCCGAGCTCGGTGCCCGTGGCGCGCTCGTGTATGCCGTACATTTTGGGAATTGACGGACCTGTTATATCGGCATCCATTACAGCCGTGACCTTGCCCTCCGACTGAGCCGCAGCCGCAAGCAGGGCGCACGTCATGGACTTTCCGACCCCTCCCTTGCCGCTGACAACGGCAATTACCTTTTTGATATCGCTCATTTTGTGCGGCTGTTTAAGAAGGCTCTGCTTATCACGCGAGGGACAGCTTTTGCCGCACGAGGAGCAATCGTTATTGCAATTTTCAGCCATAGATCTCCTTATATTTTAAAGTGTGTTTCGACAATATTATTTATATACATTTTAAATACGGGTCAAAAAAAAGTCAAGCTATAAAG
Source organism: uncultured Clostridia bacterium (assembly GCA_947625865.1). Taxonomy (GTDB): domain Bacteria; phylum Bacillota; class Clostridia; order Christensenellales; family Borkfalkiaceae; genus Coproplasma. The sequence continues at coordinate 38,775 of CANQQD010000007.1, read as the reverse complement.
CAATTTACTTGCAAATTTAAAAATTATCTGTTAAAATAGCTGTACTGTGCTGGGTGGGGAGTTTGCGGTGCCCTGAACCTGCAATCCGCAATAGCAGGACCGACCGTCTTTCCCGACGGAGCATGTGGAAGGCCGCGTCTTATAAGGAGCGTTGATATCAAGGTCTTATGCAACCGCAGGCTGCGAACCGTGTCAGGATAGGGATATAGCAGCACTAAACAGTTATAGCGGTGTGCCATAAGGTAGCTTTGAAGTAGCCGCCTGTAAGATTTACGCTTCGGCATGCGCCGGCAAAAAAGACTGCACAGCTTTTTTTAAAAACGATAGCCTCCGACAATCCGTCGGAGGCTTATTCTTTGTACATTTTTATTATATGTTGCCAAGGTGTCCCGTAAAATTGAGGACGAAGCACACTATCGCAAGCAACACAAGGTATAATGAAAACCACTTATAATTTGCCTTTTGAATGGCTTTTAACATTATCTTGATGGCAAACAAACCCACTCCTGCCGATATTACGAAGCCGAGAGCCACGCCTATCGCAAAGTTTGCGCCGCCGCCCGCAAAGACCTGCTGAATATCTCCGTGCCAGAGACCCTTTGCCAGATCCACTACAAATCCGCCCAAAATTATGGGTATGGACATGAGAAAGGAAAATTTTGCTATCTCTTCGCTCTTGCCCTTTGCAAGCGTGCCCGCGCAGATTGTGGAGCCGCTCCTCGATATCCCGGGAAGAATTGCAACAGCCTGCGCAAGCCCCATGGGAACAACCGTGCGCCAGCCTATTTCAACGCTTCCGCTATCCCCCGCCTTTGCACGCTTTTTTACAAGCGTTTCGGTGATAAAAAGTACTGTTGCGGTGATCAAAAAGAATACCGAAAGGCATATACCGACATATCTTCCGCCGCTTATGAAACTTTCGATATAGTCGTCGGCAAACAGACCTACAAGCCCTGCCGGGATAGTTGCAAGCACCAAAAAGCCCAAGGTTTTAAACGGCTTTTTGAATAGCGCGAGAATATCCTTATAGAAAACCACGCAGACCGCAACAAGCGTGCCGAGATGAAGCACAAGCGGTATAAACAGCCCGCCGTCAAGTCCGAAAAGCCTCTGCAAAAATATGAGATGACCGGATGAGGATACGGGAAGAAATTCCGTAAGCCCCTGCACAAGCCCTAAAACCGCCGCTTGCCAGATTTCCATAAATTAACCTCCTTAAATATCAACCGAGGTCCAAAAGATCCTGATAGGCTTTCTGATATTTCGATACGGTGTTGTCCTTGTTGAACTGGGTCATGATCTGAGTTCTGCGCACGGAAGAAACCTCCGAAATGTTCTTACTCTTTACCCATTCGTAGAAAAGATTTTCGAACGTTCCCTCAACTTTTACGTTGGCTTTCCAATCGGGCTGATATACTGCGCCGCCGTCGCTGTTGTAGGTGTAGGTTACATATATGAGATGCCAGCCATAGTCGCCTGCGCATACAGTAAAGTGACCTGCGCCCTCCTGTATTGCCTGCTGGGCCGCATATTCAAATTCCTTGATGTAGCCTGTGCTGTCGCCTATGTTTACGGAATAGCCGAGATATTTTGAAAGAATACCCGTATCCGTGGTATATGCGTACTGGAGTTCGTTGACTGCCGCAAGAGCCTTGTATTGGTCGCTGTCCTTATACAAAAGGTTCGAAGCCGTGCTTCCGCCGAGAGCCACTGAGCCGGAGGCGTATATGAATTTTGAGTAGTCGATCTCTTTTTCGTCCGCGGCGGGATCCTTATACAGGACTTCATCCGTCAAATCGGTGTAGTAGCCCTCGTTGCCCGTTGCGGGATCGTAGGAATTATTAAACGTTACCTTATCGGTTGCGCCGAATACATGGTTAATATATGCTTTGAACTCGCCGAGCATACCGTCTATATCCAGTTTGTTCGGAATAAGCTGATATTTGCCCTCTTCAATCTCATAAACCCTGCCGTTATAGGAATACTGACCTATATATTTATCGAGTTCCTTGTATTGGTCATTGTTTTTGAGATTGTTTTTGAAGAACAGATAGGTGCGGTTTTCATTCCCGCCGTTATAGTAGTCGGTGACCCCGCCATCCGCAGCGTTGAAGGAATAGTCGGTCGTGCCGTTGAACCATGCCGCGCGCTGGTCGGTGGTGACGATCTGCTTTAACAGTTTGTTTCTTTCGTTGTAGTAATCAACCGTGTAGTTGTCATCCTCGTCCTTGTAAAGGTTTTGCAGCGTTGTGAGCATTGCGTTCTGCCTGGTGCTGAAGGGAAGCAAAATGTTATATACAAAGCCGTATGTGCCGCCGTTTTCGGTGTCGGGCGCATAGAGAATGAAAGAGGAATCGGAAAGGCTGTCCATCGTGCTTGTGAAATCACTGCCGCTGCTTATCTGCTGGCTTGCAAGCTGGCTTTCGTAAACGGCATTGAGATAGTCATAGTTACCGCCGTCGGTCAGTTTGCTCTCCTGCTCGTCCTCATACAGATCGTAATACTTATTTATCACGCGGTTTTCAAGCTGGGAGGCATATTCCTTCTGGATATAAGCTATCCCGGCGTCGTCATTGCCTATGCCGCCGCAAACGTTGCGGAGAGCGTCCTTTTCGGGATCGACAAGGTCGTTGTTGATGAGCGCCATAATAAAGTTATTGTATGCCTTGGTTCTCGTAATCTGGTTGGAGCCGTCGAGCATATCGTCCTTGTATACGCCGCTGTCGGCAATGAGGTTGCCCTTGTAGCCGGTGTAGACTCCGTAATCCAAGGACTTGTCCCCGGCCGAGGGATAATAGTCGTCCTGCTCTGTATCCACGCCGCCGGGCGTTGCACGCGTTTCGGTGCCTGCGGTCGTTTCCTCCTCTTCAAGCAGGTTGCTCTCGTAAGAATCGATCGCCGAATTGAGAGATTTGTAAAGATTGTATCTTGCGATTTTTATATCCTTGTCGGGATCGTCGGAGCTGCTGTCGGTAAGCAGATACTCCAGCTTTTCAATATAATTTTCCTTTGCATTGTACGCGTCGAGAACTGTTGACGGTAAAGCCGTGCCCGCCTTGTTATCGAGAAGATACATAATTGCGTACTGCGTTATAACGGCGTTTTCGACCAGCCCGTCCACGAGCATGTTGAACACGTCCGAATAGGAATATCCGCTGTTCACATAGGAAATACCGACGTTGATATAATAGGCGACCAGCTCATTCTTTAATATTTCGGTGGTGCCCACGGCATCCTTATAATTGGTTATAAGCTCGGTATCGAAGCTGTCGGTACCCTCCGCCTGCGATATGTTGACCGAGGCTATCACCTCGTTCATATCAATGCTTGCGTCGGACTCGGCAAGCGAGCACCCGGCAAGCGAAGCAGTCAATGCTATTGACGACGCCAGAACGACGCCTGCAATTCTTTTCGTTTTCATAAATAAAAAACTCCGAAAAAGGTTGTTTGCGATAAAATCTTTTACCATTATATAATATTTAAAATATTATAGCAATTGATTTTAAGCGTTTTGAAGGGCAAATTTCAAAAATTTTGTCATTCCGAGCATAGTTTTCTTGGGAGTGACCCCGCTACCGAACACTATCAGCGGAGCGCGCGCCATTGAAAGAGTGACGTCGCCGAACCTTTTCAAAGCGCAATTCAGACCGTTGTGCTCAAGGCTGTTGATAGACGGCAGTTCGAGGAAATTTTGTTCCCTGCCCACAGATATCTTTTTTACGTTGAATTTCTGCGCGTATGACTTCAGCACGGCAATTATCAGGAGGTTCAGTACCGATTCGGGCATTTCGCCGTAGTTGTCCTCTATCGAGCGGCAGACGCGCTTGTAGTCCTCTACCGTGCGGATCTCGGCGATCTGCTTGTAGCAATCGAGCCTGCCCGCGCTGCTTTCGATATACTGCTCGGGGATATATGCCGAAACCTGTATATCGAGCTCGGCGGCAAACTGCGGCTCGCCCGTGAGCTCCTCCTTGAGGAGCTTCGAATAGAGCTCGTAGCCCACCTTATCCATATGTCCGTGCTGCTCGGCGCCGAGCACGTTGCCCGCCCCGCGTATTTCGAGGTCGCGCATGGCAATTTTAAACCCTGAGCCGAGCTCGGTGAACTGCATTATCGCTTTAAGGCGCGCGGTTGCGTCGGCTGTGAGGACCTTTTCGCCCTTGAACGTAAAATATGCCTGCGCGAGACGGGAGCTTCTGCCAACCCTGCCTCTCAACTGGTAGAGCTGAGAAATACCGAGGCGGTCTGCGTCGATAACTATTATGGTGTTTGCATTGGGCAGGTCGATGCCATTTTCTATTATCGTTGTGGTCACGAGCACATTCTTTTCGCCGCGATAGAAGGAAAATACGGAATTTTCGAGAGTATCCCTGTCCATTCTGCCATGTGCGTACGTCACCTTGGCTTCGGGAATGATCGCGCATATCCGCGCCGTAAACGTGGCTATGCTCTCCACGCGGTTGTATAGAATGAATACCTGTCCCCCGCGCGAGATCTCGCGTATAACGGCGTCGCGGATAAGCGTTTCGCTCTCCTCCACCACGTAGGTCTGGACGGGTAAACGTTTTTGCGGTGGAGTATTGATAGTGGAAATATCGCGTATGCCGGCAAGCGACATGTGGAGCGTTCTCGGTATGGGCGTCGCCGTCATCGTAAGGCAGTCCACATCCTTTTTTACGTGCTTTATCTTTTCCTTGTGCTCCACGCCGAAGCGCTGCTCCTCGTCGAGTACCAAAAGTCCCAAGTCATAAAACTTTACATCGTCGGAGAGAAGCCTGTGCGTGCCTATTATTACGTCTATATCGCCGTTTGCAAGCGCTTTCAGCGTTTGTGCCTGTTGCGCGGGAGTTTTAAAGCGGTTCAATTTATCCACGCGCACCCCGAATTCCTCAAAGCGTTTTACCGCGGTATTATAGTGCTGCTCGGAGAGAATAGTGCTCGGACACATTATAGCCGCCTGCTTGCCGCCGAGAACGGCAAGATAAACCGCGCGGAGAGCCACCTCAGTTTTGCCGTAGCCCACGTCGCCGCAGAGAAGTCTGTCCATGACCTTTTCCGAGCACATGTCCTTTTTTATTTCCTCGACGGAAAGAAGCTGGTCGGGCGTTTCTTCATACTCGAAGCTATCCTCGAACTCCTGCATCATGGCGGCGTTCTCGGGGAAAGCATAGCCCTTTTTTGCACTGCGCTCGGCATAAAGCTCCTTTAAATCGAAGGCAAGCTTTTTGATGGACTGGCGCACCCTTTCCTTGACGCGTTCGAAATCCGATCCCCCTATCTTCGAGAGAGCGGGCGCGCCGTCGCCGACGTACTTGGATAGGATATCCATTTGCTCGACGGGCACATAGAGCGTGTCGCCGCCCTTATATTCTATGGCGACGTATTCCTTTATGCCGTCTATCGTTTCAATTTTTTTCGTCCCCGTGATTTTGCCTATGCCGTGCTTTTCATGCACGCAGTAATCGCCTATTTCTGGTGCGACGAACATATCGCCGCGGCGGCGACGGACGCGCTTTGCGACCGCTTTTGTAAACAGGTCCGAGCTTCCTATGACCACAAGCTTACATTCGTGAAGCACAAGACCGTGGGCAAGCTCTTCGCCCGACACCGCGACGCCGCGGAGAGCCTCGAGCCTGTCGGGAACGGGATATACGGGGATATATTCGTCCGTAAGCGTGTCGCTTATCCTCTGATATCTGTCTATACCGCCGCAGAAAACCAGAATACGGTAGCCGTTACGAAGCCAGTTCCCGATATCGGTTATGAGTTGCGGCAGGGAGTTTAGATATGACGGCACGGGCGTAGAGCGCATGTTGAAGGTTTTCAACGGGCGGAAAAAGCCCATGCCCGAGGTGAATATCTGGACGGCAAGATTGCGGAATTTGCCAAAATTTTCTGTTAAATATTGCGGGGAAGCAAGCTGGTTTACCGAAAAATCAAACGCCTCTCCCCCCTTTTTCAAGTCGCTGACACGTTCGAGATGCTCGCGGTAGACGGCGTCCATTCTCTCGGAAACGAGCTTACATTCGTCGAACATAATGAGCGTATCGGGCGATAAAAAACCAAACACGGTACGCGAATTTTCAAGCAAAGGCGCCACAAACGAAGCCCCGGCAAAGGGAACGCCGAGGGCAAGCCCTTCGCTAACGCCGTCCGCAATAGCCCTCGCCTTTTCATAAGCCTTTACGTCGGGCATCGACTTGAGTCCCGAGGCCAAGATTTCCCTTATGCGGGCGGCTTCCGAGGGGGTGAACGTAAAATCCGCGGCTGAGACTACAGTTAAAGAATCACATTCCTCCAGCCGCTCGCCGCTCACCTGGTCGTAGGGGCGGATCTTTTCCACCGTATCCCCGAAAAAGTCAACACGTGCGGGGTTTTCCAAATTTATGGGGTATATATCGAGGATATCGCCGCGGATCGCAAAGGTCCCCTTGCTCTCCGCCGAATACTCGCGCACATAGCCCATAGACACGAGCTTTTCGGGCAGGCTCTGATAATTATAATCTTCACCCCGTTTAAATACTACCGTTTCGACCCGTGAGGGGACAAGTTGCATCAGCGATTCTATATCGGCAATTATTATGTCCGTGCCCTCTTGTATTTCGGCGAGAGCGCAAAGACGTTTGAAAACCGCGTCCTTGGAGAGCGCCTCCTTATATAAGATCACCTCGTCCTTGGGCATTAAGAGCGTGCATTTTCTGCCTGACAGCGTAGAGATCGCCGCATGGGCGCGCTGTGCAGAAAGAGAGTCGGCAGCTACATATAAAACCTTGCCCTCCGCTGCCGCCGCGGTCAGGTATTTCTGAGGGTCGGACAGCCCAAAAGCCGCCGTCGGCGTGCCGAGGCGGAGTTCTTCGAAAAGGGCGGGATATTCGCCCGACAGATTGCGGTAAGTAAAAAACTGTTTGTTCAAGATATTACCGAATTTGTAAAAATTTACAGATAATTGTTTTTAAGCGTTTAACCGTTGTAATCGGTCATGACAACGTCGACCGCCTTGCCCCCGGCAATCTCGACCGCGGCTTCCGCGGCACGTGTGCAGGCGGCAATGAACAGTTCGTAATCCTCCTTGCGCACCTCGGACAGGACGTAGTTTATCAGCGGGATATTGACCTCTTCGTCCCGTATGCCTATACGTATGCGGGTGAAGTTCTGCGTGCCGGTCTCGGCTATGATGGAGCGCATGCCGTTGTGCGTGCCTGCGCTGCCGGAAGGACGTATTCTCACCTTGCCCTTTGGAAGGTCATAGTCATCGTATATCACTATGAGATTTTCGGGCGTGGTTTTATATTTTGCAAGGAGTTGTTTTACCGCCCTGCCGCTGTTGTTCATATATGTCAGGGGACGGGCTATTATCAGCTTTTCGCCATTGAGATTGGCTTCGGCGACGTATGCTTCGCACTCCTTCTTTTTAAACTTTACGCCGAACTTTGCCGCAACGTCGCCCGCGGCGATATAGCCCATATTATGAAAGGTTTTAAGATATTTTTCCTCGGGATTGCCGAGTCCGACTATTATAAACATTGGAATACCTTATAAATTAAAAAGCCGCGAACTGCGGCTTTTGTTTGTCAATCATAAATTTTCGACATCGATTTATCGAGGTAAACGTTCTCGATCGCCGCGGCGAATATGGGAGCCGTTGAAATCATTTTGAAGATGGGGAGCATCTTCTCCTGAGGAATGTTGATAGTGTCGAGCATAGCAAGCTCGGTTATGGGAGAGTCGGCAAGCCTTTCTATAGCGGGGCCTGAAAGTACGCCGTGCGAACAGCAGCCGTAAATTTCCTTGGCGCCCGCAGCCTTCAACGCCTTTGCGCCCTGCACTATCGTGCCTGCGGTATCTATCATATCGTCAACCATGAGGCAGCTTTTGCCCTCGACGTCGCCGATTATATTCATGACCTCCATAACGTTTGCCTTGGGACGGCGCTTATCTATTATCGCCAGCTTGGCATTCATTCTCTCAGCCACCTTTCTTGCCCTTGCAACCGAGCCGATGTCGGGGGAGACTACCACGAAGTTTTCGTCAACCTTGGGCTTGAAGTAATTATAAAGCGTGGGACCGCCCACGAGATTGTCGAGAGGGATATCGAAAAAGCCCTGTATCTGCATGCAGTGCAGATCCATTGTGAGGACTCTGTCTGCGCCCGCGCTTGTTATAAGGTTAGCCACGAGCTTTGCAGTTATGGGCTCGCGGGAACGGGCTTTTCTGTCCTGACGGGCATATCCGAAATAGGGTATGACCGCCGTGATCCTGCCTGCGCTCGCACGTCTTGCGGCGTCGATCATTATAAGCAGCTCCATTAAATTTGTGTTTACGGGATTGCTTGTGGACTGGACGAGAAACACATCCATACCACGGATCGTTTCATCAAAGCGGACGTAAATTTCACCGTCGGAGAAATGCGTTACTTCCATTTTGCCGAGAGTGGTGTTCAGACGCGCCGCTATTGCTTCAGCCAAAGGAATGTTGGAGTTACCCGCGAAAATTTTAATTTCGTTGCCGTGGTTGATCATTAAGGTTTTCTCCTATAATTTTCTTTTGCTTTGACGCCGCGTTTACCCGCGGAGCCAACCCTACATATCATTTTAAATGTGCGCTATTGTAAAGTCAACCTTCGGACAGGTAGTTTTGCAATTGAAAAATTCACACATAGAAATTTTATAAATTAACGAAAAAGGCGGAAAAACGGCTGCAAACCGTCCCCGCCGAAATATTATTTGTTTTAGCGCCTGCGCATTTCGGAAAAAAAATCCGAAAGAATGTTTGCGCACTCCTCCTCCATCACGCCGCCCTCGACCTCTATTTTGTGGTTTAAAAGGTTCGCCCCGGCTATTTCGTTTGTGAGCGACCTGCCCTTTGCCTCATACGCGCCGAAATAAACCTTTTTTATACGGGCGTTGAGCATTGCGCCCAGACACATGGGGCAAGGCTCCAATGTCACGTATATTTCACATTCGGGTATGCGCCAGCTTTTAAGCCTTTTGCAAGCCTTTTCGATCGCCTCTATTTCCGCATGGGCAGTGGCGACCTGTTTTTTTGTTCTTCTGTTGTGACCGCGGGAAATGATCTTCCCGTCCAGCACGACGACCGCGCCAATGGGCACCTCGCCCTCGGCAAGCGCAGTCTGCGCGCATTTTAGCGCGGCTTTCATATATTTATTAACCATAATTCAAAGTAAATATCCTGAGCAAGTTATAGCATTTTTTGAGATGCCGCAGCTTGTTTATGGGATGCGCCAGATCGTCGGAGCCGCACTCTACAGTATATGCGGGGATACGCAGCTTTTGTATGCACCAATCCTTGTAGCCGCCGCAGCTTCCGAAAATTTTACGCACCTTATAGCCTGTACAACCTGCTATGATATCGGCGCCGCGGATATCTCCCCTGCCGCCGTACTCATAGTATATTTCGCCGCCCTTTGTGTGAAAGCTCAGCGTGACATAGGGCTTGACCTTTAAGGTAAAGTTGCGCACCGCGACCGTTTCCGGCTCCGAAAAAGGACTGTCGCCTATACAGTTTTCGCTGCCGCGCAGCCTTGTATTCAGCCTGCCGCAGCCCCAGTCAGCGTCGAAATTGCAGTTTATATCCACGCCGCGTACATTGGCCTTCCACATCGGATCCCTTGTCTCCGACAGATATGCGCCGTCGGGATTTACGAGCGGAATTATCCAGCCTCCGCCCCTCTTCAAGCCCTTTTTGATGTGCTTTAAGGCGAGACGGGCGGTTATCCATTCCCTGCCGTGCACCCCGTAGATCGCCACGAACTGTTTGCCGAAGTTTTCGCCCACATGGAAAGCAAATATCTCCTTCCCTCGGACGGAATAGCCTATTATGCACTTCCTGCCCGTATAGCTCAAATAAAAACGTTTTACTTCATCGAATATCACACAATAAAATATGATTATTTTACTTATGATATTCACTCCCGCAGTTTATCATAAAGGCGCGGTAGACCTGCTCCAGCAATATTACGCGCATAAGCTGGTGGGGAAAGGTCATTTTTGAAAAGGAGAGCTTGAAATCGCTTTTCTCCTTTACCGAACCGTCCAGCCCGTTGGAGGAACCGATGATCAACGAAAATTCCTCGCCCGCGTCGCAAAGCGTTTTGACCTTTTGTGCAAATTCCTCGCTTGAAAGGCTTGCGCCCTCCACGCAAAGCGCGATCTTATAGCCGCCCGCCGCCCTTAAGATAGGTCCCGCTTCTTCCTTTAAGGTTTTACCCTCGGGCAACTCGCGGATTTCCACCTTTGCAAAGCGGGAAAGGCGCTTCAGATATTCGGCGGCAGCCGAACGGAGATACTCCTCTTTGATTTTTCCCACGCAGACTATATTGATTTTTTGCATTGTTTACCTTACGAAAAACGAAAGAATCCAAATGACGGCAAGAATGGCTATGCCTACGGACGCTGTGATAAAAAAGCTTTTGACGCCGCCCTTTTCACCCTTTGATAAGGGCTTTTTATCCAAAATCAGCCAGACCATGCCGCCGATAAACGCCAAAGCAGCAACAACTGTTACGGCTATATCCGCCGCCACGGGAATGGCGAGGTTGCCGTTAACGTCGGTTGCGCCGCAGGCATACAGAATTATGATAAGCGCGTTGTTCACGAAATGCATTAAAACGCCCGGCAACACAGAGCCCGAACGTACGGCGATAAAGGCGAATACGCACCCGCAAATAAATTGGTAGATCGTCTGTTCGGGAGACGCATGGAAGAGTGCAAAGCACAAGCCAACTATGAATACCGCAGATATATCGCCCGCACCGGCGCGCGTGTTGGAAAGTATTACGCCGCGGAACAAAAATTCCTCCATTACCGCCGGAAGAACGGCGATGACGAGGAGCGCGGGCACGATAAGCCCGCCGTGCAGATCTGGAAGATAGGAGCTCTGCTCCCGCGGGGTGTAGCCGAAAAATTTTAACAATTCCAGCGTTAAAATATTGAGTTCGCTGACCGCAAACAAAAGCCCGAATATAAGCAACGCCGCGATCGCATAATATTTTAATCCGCACTTGACGGGCGCGACGTCGCGTATCTTCTGTTTGCAGAGAACCATCATGAGCGAACAGCCAACGGCAAGAGCCACAGGCGCGGCAAGATAGCTTAAATATATGTAACCGTCCGTATCGGCTCCCATTCCCGCTCCCCTGGCGATCAGGGAAACAATGAGGCTCATAAAAATATAGACCACTGCGTTTACCGAAAACGTCAAGCCGGCAGTTGCGGGATTGAGCTTTGAATTTGCCTCGTTCATAATTCGATTATACCTTAAAATACAAATTTAGTAAACAGTTTTTAATTTACTTTTTTGCGCTATTGTATTACAATGTAAATGAATTTTTTAAGGAAGTAGCTTATGCGTATTGTAAACACAAAGGAAATTTCCGATACCGTGTATAAAATGGCGCTGCATGCGGGCGTAAATCTCACTCCCTCATGCATGAAAGCGCTGAACGAGGCACGGGAAACTGAGGACGGCGCGGCGGCGAAGTTTGCGCTTGAAACGCTCCTGCAAAACGCCGGGGTGGCAGCCGAAAAATCAATGCCGGTCTGTCAGGATACGGGCATGGCGGTTGTGATTCTGGAGATCGGGCAGGAGGTCTTTTTGGAGGGCGGGCTTTTGCGCGACGCGGTGAACGACGGCGTGCGCAGGGCCTATAAGGACGGATATTTCAGAAAATCTGTGTGCAACCCCATAACGCGCGTGAACACGGGCGACAACACTCCCGCCGTTATCCACACGGAAATAGTTGCGGGCGATAAAATAAAAATTACCTATCTTCCCAAGGGCTTCGGGAGCGAAAATATGTCGCGGCTGTATATGCTGAAGCCCGCGCAGGGCGTTGAGGGGATAATTTCCGCAATAGTCGAAACAGTGAAGTTTGCAGGGTCGCGCCCCTGCCCTCCCGTTTATGTGGGCGTGGGCATAGGCGGCTCCTTCGACACGTGCGCATATCTTGCAAAAAAAGCTATAACGCGCGAGGTGGGCACAAAAAATCCCGACGCGGAGGTTGCCAAAATAGAAGCCGAGGCGTTGAAGAGAATAAACGCACTGGGCATAGGCTGCCAAGGGTTCCACGGAAGGACAACGGCGTTAGGCGTAAGCTGCGAGTGGGCTCCCACCCACATTGCGGGGCTGCCCGTGGCGGTGAATATCCAGTGCCACTGCGTGCGCTGCGAAAAGGAGATAATATGATAAAACTGACTTTGCCGCTCGACAAAAAAACCGTGAAGAGCCTTAAAGCGGGCGACAGCGTGCTTATAAGCGGCACTATTATGACGGCGAGAGACTGCGCGCACAAACGCATATTTGAGTATATAAAAGAGGGCAAAAAGCTGCCCTTTGACCTTAAAGACGCAATTATTTATTATGCGGGTCCGTGCCCCGCAAAGCCCGGAATGGCTTCGGGGAGCTGCGGTCCCACCACCTCCGCCAGAATGGATAGCTTTGCACCTACTCTTCTTGATATGGGCTTGGGCGGAATGATAGGCAAGGGCGAAATGAGCGACGAGGTGCGCGAGGCGATAAAACGCAACACAGGTGTGTATTTTGCGGCGATAGGCGGCGCGGGCGCGCTGTATGGCAACGCCATTAAAAAGAGCGAGTGCATAGCCTTTGCCGACCTGTTCTCCGAGGCGGTGTACAGGCTGGAGGTCGTTGATTTTCCCGCCGTTGTCGCCTATGACTGCGATGGAAATTCGATATATTGAGTTAATGTTTTGGGATTTATGGCAAAAAGCCGCCTGCGCAAAACTTGCGCAGGCGGCTTTTTGCCGAAGTGAAATGCGGAATAAAAAACAAATTATTTTTATAAAATGGGTTGACAGTTGCAGGTTTACACATTATAATTAATACAGATAATACAGATTTGGACTTGATTATGGGCGGTAGACCGAACGTTTACGAGAGTATTGTGAACGGAATTAAAAGGGATATAGAGCTGGGCATTTTGCGGGAGGGCGACAGGCTGCCGTCCTGCCGTGAAATGGCGTTGAAGCTTGGCGTGAACCCGAACACGGTGCAGAGGGCGTATTCGGCGCTGGAAGGTGAAGGGCTTATATATACCCTGCCCAAAAAGGGCGTTTACGTTGCGGATAAAAAGATGGACGATTCCGCCGAGGAACACGCAAGGCGGGCGTTGGAGGCTTTAAAGGCGGAAGGAATGTTGAAAGAACGCCTTTTGAAACTTTTGAACGAACTGTTCGGGGAGGACGAAGATGATTGAAATTAAAAATCTCGGAAAGAGCTTCGGCGAAAAACAAGTGCTTTCGGGCGCGGAGCTAAGAGTTGAGAACGGCTCGGTGTTCGGGCTTATAGGAATAAACGGTGCGGGAAAAAGCACGCTTTTAAGACTGATAGCCGGCGTTTTAAAGCCGGACTGCGGAGAAATTTTGATAGACGGGGAACCGGTATACGAAAATGAAAACGTAAAGAAAAAAATCTTTTTTTTGCAAGACGACCCCTATTATACCACTAATTTGACGGCGAAGGCGCAGGCGGAGTTTTATAAAAATTTTTACGACTTTGACAACGAAGTGTTTTTTAGTTACGCAGACAAATTTAAGCTGAACGTATCAAAGCCGCTGAAAAATTTTTCAAAGGGAATGAAACGGCAGACATTTATTTCGCTGGCGCTTGCCTGCAAGCCCGAATATATGCTTTTGGACGAAGCGTTCGACGGTCTGGACCCTTTGGCAAGGTTGGAGTTTAAGCGCGGGATAATAGAGCTTGCGGAAAAGGGGACGACATTTTTGATTGCCTCCCACTCCCTCCGCGAGCTTGAAGATATTTCGGACAGTTTTGCCCTTTTGGACGATAAAACGGTTAAAGCCTACGGGAATTTGCAGGGAGAACTTGCAAAGTTAAGCAAGTACCAGCTTGTGTTTGAGGACGATAAATTGCGGGAGGATATGCCATTTGAATGCCTGCACTTTGAAAAGACGGGCAGGGTTATAAGGCTTGTGGCAAAGGGCGATCCACAAACAATACGCGCCTGTATTGAGAATATGAAGCCCTTAGTGATGGATGAAATACCCATGGACTTTGAAGATATGTTTATTTACGAGGTGGGCGAACGGGGGTATCTTAAATGAAAAAATATTTTTTGTATTATCTTAAAAAATGTATTCTTCCCTTTATTATCCTCACCGTGTTTGCAATAATTGTGTACGTTGTGCCCATTGAAGTGCACAATTATTCGGGCTGGAACAACCCGGAAACACTGCCGGAGGGATATCCCGATTACCTTGCAAACCGCGTAAACCTGTTCTACGCCGAATTTTTGGTTGAGGCGGTTTTGATGGCTGTGATAACGCCCGTATATGTATTCAATTATAAAATGAACAAGCGGAGCGCGGATATGTTCTACTCCCTGCCCCTCTCACGCACTAAAATTTTTGCAGTGCATTTTTTGACGGGGCTTTTGGGGATTTACGCTGCGGCTACCGTTGCGTATTGGCTGGGATTTGCCGCCATTGCCGCGCGGGTGAGGCGTTTGCGGCTTATTTACTACCTCTACGCGTATCTCGCCCTGCCTGTGCCTATATTCACCTGCTACTCCATTGCCGCATTTTTATATACCCGCGCAAACACCGTGGCGGACGGCGTGGTGGGCGTTTTGGGCGGATTCCTTGCCGGAATAGCGCTTATGTACGCAATAGACGACTTCTCATCCGTATTTTCCTTTTTCTATTCCTTTAATTTGATTTCGTTTACTCCGTTCGGAGTTATGCAGGCGCTCGCACCGCTCTTTGAAGCGGCGTACCTCAAAAACGGTATTGCGTTATGGAGTTTTGCGGGAGGCGTTTATCCCGGTCCCGCGCTGAACAATATTTTGATACTTTCGGGCGGAATATTATATACTTTGCTTGCAGCCGCAGCTACCGCGTATATGTTTTTAACCGAAAAAAACTGCCGCGCCGAAAACTGCGAACAGATTACGGAGAGTTTATTCTGCTATAAAACGTATATTCCGTTCTATTTGATTATCATATGCGCAATAGCGACGATAGACTCAGCCGCTTTTGTGTGCATTACCGTGCTTGCGGCCGTAGTGGCTACCATTGCCTGGCGGAGAACTTTTAAAATAGGCGTAAAATACGCCGTGCTACTGTGCGTGTACATTGCCGTTGCGCTTATTCTTGCCTGCGTTTTTTCTATGTTTTAAAAAAATAATAAAATTATAACGTCGCACAATAAATTGGCTGAAAGCGGAAAATATTTGTATATTGACGCGGACGCCCAAAATGAGTTGACAACCGCCGGGATTTAAAATATAATTTTATTGGTTTTGTTGGTTGTGTGCGCAACCGCACGAAAATTTTTGTGAACATTTCCAAATAATAAATGGCGCAAGCAGGCTATGCCTGCGCCAGCCCTCTCGCCAACGGCAAGGAAAAACCGTTGGCTCGGTCACCGTTCGCGCGGGACGGATGCGCTCACTCATCTCGCTCGGCACGCACAGCGCTACTAGGCTGTGCTATGAAATGCCTCGCTCGTCCCAATTTGCGAACACTTTCGCCTGAGCGGGGTGAATGCCTGCGATTATATAATCGTGGGCACCTAAAAGTCGCAGGCAGAGGGTGCGAACCCTAAAACTCACGAAAAAGCGCAGGCACGGCTTGCCGAGCTTTTTGTGAAAACTAAATAAATAAAGGCGTTGACCGGGACAGACGGGCGCAAATACTCCCTTTAAGAGAGAAAAATCCGTGGGCTGAGAGGTTTTTTATGGGAGAGCGGCCGGTATTCACCCGCGAGCCGAGGCGTGAAAGGTGACAAGTAGCGCTCTCCGCTTATCCTTGGCGTTATAAGGCAATAAGGCGGCTTTTGCCGTGAATTCAGGTGGTACCGCGAAAAATTTTCGCCCTGTGCGTTGCACGGGGTTTTTATTTTTATAATATATTTTAAGGAGAATTTATGGAAATTCACGAGAAAATAAAGGAGATCGAGGCGAAAATTTCGGAGTCGCTTAAAAACGTGAAGCTTTCTAAGCACCTGCAGGAAATAAAAATGAAGTTCCTCGGGAAAACGGGAGAAATTTCCGAGCTTATGAAGGGCATGCGCGAAGTGCCGCCCGAAAAGAAGCGCGAAGTGGGACAGCTTTTGAACGACTTCAGAACGCGCACCGAAAAACAATTTGACGAGCTGAACGCCAAGCTCAAGGAAAAAGAGCTTGAGGCACGGTATGCCGCGGAGACTATCGACGTGACTATGCCCGCCAAAAAAGCGGAGAGCGGCTCCTTCCACCCCAACACTCTCATCAGAAACGAGCTTGTTTCAATATTTTCGGGAATGGGCTTTGAGGTGTTCGAGGGACCCGAGATCGAGAACGATTACTATAATTTTACCGCATTGAATACCCCCAAGGATCACCCTGCGAGGGATATGCAGGATACCTTTTATCTTGCGCCCGACCTACTTTTGAGGACGCAGACCTCGGCGGGGCAGATACGCGTTATGGAAAATAAAAAGCCGCCCATTAAAATTCTTTCCCCGGGGAAGGTTTACAGAAGCGACGACGACGCGACGCACTCGCCCATGTTTTCACAGATGGAGGGCTTGGTCGTGGACAAGGGTATTACTCTTTGCGACCTCAAGGGCATGCTGGACGAGTTTGCGCGCAAGGTGTTCGGCGAGGGCGTTAAAACGCGGTTAAGACCCTCCTATTTCCCCTTTACCGAGCCCTCGGTTGAAGTGGACGTAAGCTGCTTCGAGTGCGGCGGCAAGGGTTGCAGGTTGTGCAAGGGCACGGGCTGGATAGAGGTTTTGGGCGCAGGCATGGTGAACAGGCGCGTTTTAGAGGGCTGCGGCGTGGACCCCGACGTTTATTCCGGCTTTGCGTTCGGCATGGGCATAGAGCGCATAGCGATGCTTAAATACGGCATAAACAATATGAAGCTGCTCTTCGAGGGCGACACGAGATTTTTAAAACAGTTTAAGGATTGAGGTTTGATATGAAAGCACCTTTAAGTTGGCTGAAGGATTACGTTGATATAGATATACCCGCCGAAGAGCTTATGCAAAAGCTGTTTTCGTGCGGGTTTGAGGTTGAAGAACTCATCGAAGTGGGCAAGGATATCTCCGGAGTAGTTGTGGGCGAGGTCGTGGAGTGCGAACCCGTCTTGGGAACGCATTTGCACGTGTGCAAGGTGGACTGCGGAAAATACGGCGTTTTGCAGATCTGCTGCGGGGCGGATAATGTGGAAAAGGGCATTAAAGCCCCCGTTGCGCTGGTTGGAGCCACCGTTTATGCGACCGGCAAGGATCACGTTACCGTTGAGGGCGTTGTGACCATTAAAAAGGGCAAGCTCCGCGGCATAGAGAGCGACGGCATGCTTTGCTCGGGTGTGGAAATAGGCGTGAACGGAGATATGTTCGAGGGCGGCGACTATTGCGGACTGCTCCTCTTGCCCAAAGAATTTGAAAACGGCGCGGACATAAAGCCGCTCGTCGGTCTTGACGACTATATTTTCGATATTGCGGTGACGGCGAACAGACCGGACTGCCAATCCATTTTGGGAATTGCGCGCGAGGTTGCCGCCGTGCTCGGCAAAAAGGTCAAGGAGCCCGATTACTCCTACACTCCCGTTGCGGGCAATTATGAGGAAATAAAAATTTCCGACCTTGCACCCGAGATCTGCCCGAGATATATCGGACACTACGTTAAGGACGTTAAAATTGCTCCCTCGCCCATGTGGCTGAGAAAGAGGCTTGCGCTCTGCGGGCTGCGCTCTATAAGCAATGTGGTGGATATAACAAACTTCATTTTGCTTGAAATGGGACAACCTATGCACGCGTTTGACCTTGCCACCCTCGGCGGACGCGAAATAGTTGTGCGCAGGGCGCGCGAAAAGGAAAAAATTATAACGCTCGACAACAGCGAGTTTGAGCTGAACGGCGAAAATCTTGTGATCTGCGACGGCGAAAAGCCCGTTGCGCTTGCGGGCGTTATGGGTGGCCTCAACAGTGAAATTACCGAAAACACAAAAGAAGTTTTGTTTGAGGCGGCTAAGTTTGCGCGCGACAGCGTGAGAAAGACGGCGAGGGCCTTGGGACAACACACCGACAGCTCGGCTCTCTTTGAAAAGGGCGTGAACGAATACACCACGGAAAGAGCTATGGCGAGGGCGTTAAACCTAATACAGGTATTGAATTGCGGCACCGTGACGGACGTTCATGTGGACGTTAAAACGGAATATTCAAGGCTTGAAAACAAAAAAATGACGGTGAGCGTGAAAAAGATAAACGCGCTTTTGGGAATTACGGTGC
Organism: uncultured Clostridia bacterium; assembly: GCA_947625865.1. Taxonomy (GTDB): domain Bacteria; phylum Bacillota; class Clostridia; order Christensenellales; family Borkfalkiaceae; genus Coproplasma. The sequence continues at coordinate 20,499 of CANQQD010000007.1, read as the reverse complement.
CCACCGAAAAAATAGTTGAAATTTTAAAAAGCCTGAGCTTTGAGGTGACCGAGAATGGCGACAGCCTGCAGCTTGTGGTGCCCGGGTGGCGCGAGGATATAGACCTATATCCCGATATCGCCGAGGAGATAATAAGATTGTACGGCTACGAGCACATAAACGGCACGTTTATGCCCTCCGCCTCCATTACTAACGGCGGATATTCCCCCGAACAGAAAGCCGAAATAAAATTAAAGCGGGCGTTGACCGAAAAGGGGCTGTATGAAATATCCACCTACTCCTTCTATTCGCAGAAGGATCTGGATATGCTGCATATTCCCGCAGACGACTGCCATAGAAAAGCCATACGTATTCTTAATCCCATAAGCGAGGAATTATCAATCATGCGCACAATGCTCGCGCCCTCGGTGATGCAGGTAATCGTGCGTAATCTGAGACGCGGCAATATGGAGGGCAAGGTTTATGAGCTTGCTAAAATTTATCTGCCGAAGGAACTGCCGATATCCTCGTTCCCCGAGGAGCGCGCAACGCTTGCCGTTGGTATGTGGGGCAAGTGCGACTTCTTCGATCTGAAAGGCGCGGTTGAGACGGTTGCCGACGTGCTGAATACAAAATTCGAATATATAACCGCAAAACGTGAATTTTTACACCCCGGGATAACGGCGGCGGTTTTGTGCGACGGAATCGAAGTGGGATATCTCGGAATGGTGTCACCGCAGATAGCGGGCGAGCTTGCATTGGACAGATCTGCTTTTATAGCCGAGCTCGACTATGAGGAACTTAAAAAGCATCAAAAGCCCTTCCGCTACTCGCCTCTGCCGAAATTTGCGGTTGAGACGCGCGACCTTGCGCTTGTGTGCGACAAAAATGTGACCTGCGGAGAGATAGAAAAGGTTATTTACGGCGCATGCAAATATGTTACCGACGTTAAGCTTTTTGACGTGTATGCTGGCGGACAGGTAGGCGAAGGCAAAAAATCGATGGCGTTTACCGTGACCTTTACGCCAAAGGACGAGGAAATTTCCACACGTATAGACGGCTTTGTGAAAAAGATACTCGGCAACCTTAAATATAATCTGAACGTGGAACTAAGATAATTTTATAAAGCAATATGCGGCGGGCGCAAAATGATTTGCACCCGCCGCTCCTTTATTATGGAACCAACGCCCCGTTTCCGCCAGCCCACGAGGCTTGCAGGTATGTATCCGGAATATGACCCGCAATGACGCTTTCACATATGAGCACCTCTGTGGTCGAAGCAAGATTTGTAGACTTGGAAGGCATTATTATGGAAATATCGGAAACAATCTCAAGATAAAGCGAGTGAAGAGTCTGGTTTATGCCCGCCTCGCGGAATTTGGACACGAAGCGGCACTCGACGTTGGATATCGGGATTATTTTAATGTTGATAGGTCTGCCGAAGCCCGCGAGCGCCTCTATGCCCGTAAGCGCGCCGAGCGGCACCATTATGCCCTCTGCGCTCATTCTGTTGAGGTTCTCCTGCGAAAGATACGCCGTATCCCTCGCTATTCTGTTTATCTTGAGGCTGTCGGTCGTAATTGACGTGACGTTGCCCGCCTCGTCGCGCTCAATAGTGATGAGATCCTCATAGCGGACGGCGTCGTTCAGGGTGTAATATATGGCGTCGTTTACGGCGACGGTCGTTATGGAACGGATAGTCGCTTCGCTTATGGATATGAGAACGCGCGTTACGTTGCGCTGGAAATACACTAAAACGCAGACCACGAGCAATAATATTATTGCAACGATCACCTTAAAACGGCGGAATTTTTTATTTTTTACTTTGCGTCCATGTTTACGCGCCATATAATATTGTATGGCTCCGGAACATTTTTTAAAACGCGATATAAGTTAAAATATGCGCCCGCAGATTATCTGCGGGCGCAGCTTTTACGTTGGGTTATTTAAACCCTGCTTCTCTTTATATAGATAACCGTGCTTACCACTGCGAAGATCAGCGTTATGACGGATATCGCGATCATGACATACCATACGGCGTCGAAATTTCCGCTTGCCGCGGGTTCTTCGGGCTCATTGGGCTGTTCGGGAGCGTCGGGCTCCTGAGGTTCTACGGACGCAGCCTTGATGGAGAATGTCTTTTCGTTTTCGCCGCTGAGTTCGTAGTTGTCGGAAACTGCCTCCACGCTTACCGTATATTCGCCGACCGCCGCGGGAGCGCCTGTAAGCGTTTCGCTGCCGCTCTTATATGTCACCTTTACAACGCTCTTGTCCGCGCCGTCAACGCCGAGATAAGGGGTCTGTACGCCGCCGTTTTCGGTAAATACGGACTGGCTGCTCCACTTGACGGTTACTACAGCTTTGGTGATCCGAAGCGTTATGCCGTCGAGCGTTTCGCCCTCGAAATTCTCCGTTTCGGGTACGGTCACCGCCACACTGTATGCGCCTGCGTTTATAGGCTCGACGCTATATCCGTTATACGTTACTATCACGGGCACCGTGCTGTCGGATACATGTACCGTTACACCGTGGCTTGCGCCGTCGTACTTAACCGTTACGTCGGCTACGGGGTCTATCGTTACCTGAGCTTTATTGACGGTGAACGTGTAGCGCACGTCCTGCGTTGTGCCGTCCGACCATACAGTGTTGCGCTTGTCGTTGAGGCATACCTTTACGGTCTGCGTGCCTGCGTTTGTGCGGGTCGCGTTGCTTACCGTGTAGTTATCGTTTTGTGCGATATTATAGGTATGCTCGGAGCCGTTGTAAACGTACTCGGTCATGTCTGCCGCGGGCTTTTCGAGAGCAAATTTATCTATTACAAGTTCGACCCTCGTATCATTGCCCGTTGAGAACCTGAAGTTCGCCGATTTAAGCGTTACGGTAAAGGTATGCGAGCCTGCGTTGACAGCCGCGTCGCCGCTTATGGTGTAGGCGTCTGCCGTGAGATCTCCGCCCTTCCAGCTAAGGTGAAGTTCGGGAGTATGGGCATTGCCGTCATAGGTCACATGAGCTATTTCGCCTATGCTTACCGTCGCCGCCTCGATGTAGAGGGTTGCGGTGGTCGTGTTGCCTCTGCGGAATGTGTAGTTGGAGCTGTTGAGCTTAACCGTGTAGACATAGGCGCCGACGTTGGTTGCTCCGCTCGTGCCCGTTACCGTATAATCAACGCCCTTTTGCAGCGTACCATCGGACCATGTGAGTTCGACTTCGGGTATGGGATATGCCGTGCCGTTATATACTACCCTCTGAACTGCCTTTCCTATCGTTACGCGTGCGGGATCTACGGTTACCGTAAACGACATCTGCAAACCGCTCTGATAGATATAATCGGAAAGCGTTTCTACGGTGAATGTGTATGTGCCGACGTCTTTGCCTACCGAGCCTATAACGTTAAGCTCTATTTCCTCGCCGGAAACAAGCACTGCCTTTGCGGTGGGCGCTGTAATATCTCTGCCGTTGTAGGTGCAAACTGCGTCACCCGTCCACTCTATGCGCTCTATTATCTTACCGTTTACAGAAATGGTGGCAAGGGTCACAATACCGTTTTCCGCGCCGGTCAATTCAAAGTTGACGGCAGATACGCTTGAAAGGCTTGCCGTGACTACGTAGCTGCCCACCTCTGTAATTGCGTTATCCGCCACGGGAGTACCGTCACGGAGTACGGTATAGACCATTTCGGGAGCAACGGTAGCATCGTAAACTACGCTTATATTTTGCATTACCGCATTCCACAAGCTCTCGCCCGTATAGGTGAACATGGTCTTGCCGGTATATACCGCTTCAACTTTTGCAGGCTCTATCGTAAGGCGTACCGTCTTGGTTGCGCTATCGTAATTGTCTGTACCGTTTACCGTCAAAGTAACCTCATAATATGTTACGGTTCCGTCAGACAAACGTTTAACGTTTACTGCCTCAGCCGCGCCGTCATAGGTTACCGAAGTCTGGGCGCCGATTACATATTCGGGATAAGTGAATTCCACTGTATGAGCATTTCCGTCGTAGGTAACGGTTTTATCGTTGCCTCCGATCTCGATCTTCGCCTTAGACATTTCTACCGTCAAATCAACGGAAGTTGTTTCGGATCCGCTTTCAAACGTATAGTTATTCGCATCGTTCCCTGTGAGTTGTACAGTAAGCGTGTAACTTGCCGCACGGGTGAAATAGTTGACCGTATAGCCGTTACGTTTAAGCGTTTTATTTACGTCAAGGACTACCGCTTCGCTTCCCCTTGTTAAAACAACACTGTTGAAAAGCTCGGTCCTTTGGTCAGCGCCGTTATATGTGAACGTTTTTGTACAATCAGCCGAAATAACCGCGCGGTTGATGACGCCGTTTTCAAGAGTTAACGTGCCGTCTGTATTTTCAAACATGTAGTTGGGATCGCCGATCGTTACTTTTACGTTTATATCTTTGCCGCTACCCGCCATAGCGTCGGCATACCCGGCAGTAACAGTGTATTCCACCTCTTCGCCGTCTATCACGGAAAGCTTGCCCGCGGTAATGGCTTCGGGAGAAATTGCGGTGGAGCCGTCGTAATCCTTAGCTTTTATGGAGAGAACGGCCTCCAATTCGCTTGCGGTTATTATTCTGGGAGTGATCTCACCGCTGAGGGTATAGGTTGCCGAACCATCCGTTGCGGCGTCTTTAAGCGCATAGTTTTGCTGTTCGGACGAGAAGCCGAGAACAACGGTGACAGACTTGCTTATGGCTGCGTCTTTATCGTTATATGTGGCACTTACATTGAATGTGATAGTATCGGCGTTGAACATTTTGATCGAGCGTACATCCACAGTTGCCGCATCTGTGCCGTCGTATTGTTTGCTTAAAACTACGCCGTTCAAAACTGCTGCAAGGTCGGTTTCGGTCAACTGATACTTTGCAACTTCAAACGTCATGCTCTTCGATTCGGTAGTAAAGTTAGCGGCAAGGCTTCCGTCAATTTGAGAGAGATCCACCTCAAAGGTATATCCGTCGACATTGACGTCTTTAAACGTGCGTCCGCCATCAAAAGTAAAGCTTATTGATCTGCCCTTCCAGATTGTTGTTGCAGTTACTGCATACCCTGCACCCTTGTAGACATAGGAAGCCGCGGGAGTATTACCGTCAACCAGCCATGTTATATCGACAGGCGCAGGAGAGATAGTAAACGGCCACTCAGAGTTTGTCAGATTATAGTTAGTTGCATCTATACCAGTCAGACCGGCCGTTGCCGTGTAGCTTCCGGCATTGATCGCTTTATTCTCGGCGACAGGATCTCCGCTCTGCGTTGTAACGGTAACGGTGAGAGTACCCGTGATACCTTCCGCCGTAGCCGTGGGAGTAAGACTCGAACCACTGTAGGTAAGATTGGAAACATCGCTCCAGTTCACACCAATCTCTGCCTTATTAATCTTTACGTCAAAGAGAATATAAGGCTTTTCATAAATTGTACTGCCAACCGATTGCTTTAAATTACCTTTACTGTCAGCAAAAGTATAGTTGTTGTTCCTGTTGCCATCGCTGATCCAGTTGTTGAACGTTAGCCTCCATACGTATTCGCCTGCTGTTTTAGGATAGTCGTAATCACCGTTGGTGCTGCCATTGAATGCCGGCTTCTCAAATTCTGTATCGGCTGAGGTATAGAAAGCGTAAATCAATGCGAGATTTTCGCTGTCTGGTATTGGTTTGCCGTTCTTATCTGTATAGACCAAGCTAAAATCGTCCCTTGTAAGGCTCGTGCCGTAAGTCCACGAAACGGTTTTACCATCAGGGGTTACGGTTGTTTTACCGGATGCGCCGGCTTTAAGAGTGACCTGAATGGGAAGCCTTTCTATCGTCATGCTGAACGTATTTGTATAAGTTTTATAGTTAGGCGCGGTGAATCTGTAGTAAACGGTGTAGGCGTCTTCTTCAAATATATTTATACCGCCCTTATTTGTCGCCTTGAGCTTGACGTTTTTGGGCACGTTGCCCTCAAAAGTGCCGCCGCTTAATGCCTTAAAGTTTTCCCCGGTATAATAAGCCGCGCTTTCGGACCACGAAAATTCGATGGCATTTGCAGTAAAGTATTTGTCATACTCAGAATCCGCCCAAACACCTGTACGTACAGACCAGCTACCGTCTGTCAGTTCAATACCGTTACTTGCCGAGCCGATAGCCCCGGGGAGCTGAACTTCCCCGTTGTATTCAGCAGAGAAAGCTTCTCCCTTCAAGTCCGAATCGGCAGGGCTAAATGTTGCAGGCGATACGGTAATCGTATAGGAGACATCTGTTTCATAATATACAACGCTACCACTTTCCCACCTTGCAATGTGCAATGTAAGAGTATAGGTGCCGGCGGGCGTCGATTTGTTGAGATATCGCTGTATCTCATTACCGGCATAGCTAATCCCTCTCCACTCCTTAGTTAAAGTGGCATCAACTTCGCTGTAAGGACTGTCAAGAGTAAGCGTATAGGTTGAGCTTGCCGCCGCCTCGGAATGCATAAGCTTTGGATCGGTAAAGGTTATGTCGTCACCAAATGTCCATGACGATTTGACTAAAAGACCTGCGCCGTTTATTGAGTCAACAACATACCATGTTTTTGTAACAATCAACCGATTGCCTGTAGCCTCAGCGGATAATTTGTAATTATCTGAGAAACTATAGCTATCAGCCCACTTGAAGTTGACCGTATCGCTGATGGTTATGGTAACCGTTGCGGCAAAAGCATGCTTGCCGGCGGTTTCTTCAAGTTCGCCGCCGAGTTCATAGCTGTAGGCGCTTTCGGCAAGAATCAACCCGGAATGACCGATATTAAACTTGTCGTGGAATATTGCTGCTCTGTCACCTTCAGCGTTATGCGTTGCAAACGCATTGGTTGCAGTAACCGAACCCTCGCCCTCTACATTGTATGTACCGGAAACAAGCGGGTTGTTGTCGTGAGCCGCATTTACCCAACCGTTTTGCAGAGCGCTGAGGTCTGCCGACGTAATTGTGTAGGGACTGATTACTACGGTTATGTGATCTGTAGATTCGGAAACAGTATAATTGCCGAAATCCTTAGTTCTAAGCGTGAGAATATATGTACCCGCATTAATTATATCGGTGGGAACTTCGGATTCAGGCGCCCCGCTGCCGGGCTTTGTATATGATGTGATGGAATAGCGCCCTGAAGTAAAGCCTGATACGCTGTCACCGTCCAACACCTGTAAACTGCCGACATATTCATCACACCTGTTCTTGCCGTCATAGGTGTGTTCACTATCGGTAATCACTCCATCTGTGGCCTTAAGCTCTACGTATTGTCTATCGCTTGTATGGTGGTACCATGTTACGTCCACCTGCTTTTTGGCAATTGTTATCTCAGCCGCAAAATCGGTAAAGTTCGCAAAGGTCCACCTGCTGTTCCAAGCATCACCTTCTGTACCGCTCGTACCCGCATAATTGTCCTTTACGTCATTCAGAGAAGCCTCGGCAATGTTTGCCTCGGCACGAACTACCATAGCGCCCTCGCCCATTGTGCCGTTATATGTGTAAGTCCCGGCGTCACCGGCCGTTGTTACAAGCATTATGGTGAATATTGCGCCGTCGGATGTGTTGCCGGCATAGTCAATGCCGTAGAAGTTGGATATTGTTAAACCGTACGCCGTAAGACCTTCCAAAGGCAGATAGAAGTAAGGATGCGAGCCGCCCAAGCCTACGCCGCCCTTGCCGTCGGTAAGATACCCTCCTGTTTCTTTGTTGTTGTTATTATCCACCTTGGGCACACTCGACAAAGGCGAGTTGGTTATGGCTATTGTCTTGTGAGCCGATTTGCTGTATGTAAGGTATTCGGTAAGGGCAGCCTTGACATCGGAATCGGTTATCAAATCAAGATTTAATGTGCCCGAAATTTGTATGGTAACTTTATTTACCGTGCCTTGGCAAGTTGAATTTTCGCTGTCAAATTCATAGTTTTTCGCATGTGCGCCCGTAAACCGCACTTCCACTTTCTGCAATTTATGAGTGCCGACGTTTTTATCGTTTGCGGCAAATTTGGCTGAAAGACTATCTGTATCTATCTCTACAGTATCTCCGCCTACGATTTGATGGGCGTCAATTTGAGCAATTATTTCACCGGCTTCTATTGCCATTGAATTGTCATAGTACTTTGTAACCGTGACAGTAACCGTTATAGGCTTGGGAGTTACGGTGATAGTCAAAGTATTTACCGAGCTGTCCAGCGTGTAATTGCCGTCGGAAACCGACGCCGTAAATTCATAGCTTTGTACGTCTTTATAAGTATAGATATCTACTAAGCTAAGCTCGACAGCATTACCCGAAACACCAACACCGCGGACAAGAACACTGTGTTGACCGTCATAAATGTAGGAATTACCGGAAGTGAGAATGTTATCAGTGCTTACGCTGTCCTTATACCAATTGACGGAGATGATTGTGGCAGGACTTATTACAAACTTGTCATTTACCGTAACAGGCTTATAGTTAGTTGCCGCCTTTACATTTGAATCGTCTATAAGCGTAATAGCTATCGAATAAGTCCCCGCATTAACGGGCAATCCCTCAACGGGCTCACCTGACTTTGAGTAGCTTACGGTGTAGTCCCTGTCTTGAATAAGCTTATCGCTACCCTTGCCCGTAAGGACTATTGTTGCTCCCTGACCTTCGCCGCTATAGGTTTTTGCCAAATCGTCTACCGAAACATCCAACTCAGCTTGAGTGATAGCACCAGTCGCAGACTGAGGGGTGTAGTTTATTTTATAGTTGGAAGCAGCGTAATGATAATCTTCGCCGCCCCTGAGCGTGACGCTTGTAATATTTATCTGCACGGCCTCTGCTACGTCCTTGGAGATATACTCTGCAACGATAGACGCAACCAAATCCTTATTATTGAGCTCGGAATCGCGAGAAACAATGCCGTTGAAGGTAATCGATTCAAGAGCAGTATTAACAGTAGTCGTGCCGTCGTAGACTTTTGAGGCGAACTTTGCAGACTGAACAGTTATCTGCTTTGTTGTAATTGAGAATTCATGAGTTTCTTCGGTAAAGGTATAGTTGGGGTTGTTGAGCGTTGCCGTTGCGGTGTAGCTTCCGACGTCGACCGCGCTACCATCTGTGAGATGAGACTCGGAGTTAGCCGTTACAGAAACATCAAGGGTCAAGTCACCGTCGAAGGGGCTCGCAATTTGTGCCGTCGGCTTTTGAGGCTCGCCGCTATATTCATAGATGGTTTTTGCTCCCCATAATGCTCCTCCGCTTATGCTATACGGGTCAATGGTGTATTCCGTTTTACCTTCATTTGCAAGGGTATAGTTGCCCGCAGTCGATGTATCTTTAAGCGACACGGTTACGGTGTATGTACCCGCATCCTTGGGCTCAACGCTTTCTCCTCCCTTACTGTAGGAAACGGTGTAATCCACGTCGTATGTAAGAGACTCACTGTTCACCCCGGTAATAAATGACTTTGCCAATTGTGCAGCATCTTGCTTTTTGCCGTTATAAGTAGCATTACCGAGCGCAGGCAAATTGATTTGAACCGTAGTAATTGTAACAGTAACGGAAGCCTTAATCTCATATTTGAAGTTTGTGCTATCCGTAAGGCTAACCGATATATTTGCCTTGAGCGAAACGTCATCTTCTGTGTATTCGCCGTGATCCTTGCCGCTTGTTGTAATAGTTACCTGAGCAGTTGTTGTGGTGGCGCTGCCTGCGGAAGAAGCTACCGTCAAACCATTACCGGGCGCCGAAACAGTTTTACTATATACTCCGCCGTCGTAAGGCTTACTGTCAGTATAGGCGCCGCCTATGGTTATTGTAGCCTGATTTATTGAATAGGTTTGAGTTTTGCTGCCATCATCAATGTTGTAGTTATTAGCGGAAGTTCCGGCGAGTTCTGCCGTTGCGGTATATTCTTTGCCCGCATCTTTATGTTCGCCCGTTACGACAGCGCGAACTGATAATTTATCAGGATTATCTTGGTCAACTGAGGGAATGCCCTCGCTGGGAAGTTTGGGCGTAGGAGTTTGATTTGCTCCATTGTAAACAAGATCCTCTACATTATCCCAAGTAATTGTAATATTCAGTTTATCAATGTCCGCCTTAAGGCCGTCATCGGAATATGTTGCCGTGTAGTTGTAGGCGTCGGCGCCGCCGAGGGTTACAGATTCAACGGTTATAGTCTTATCCTCGCCCGCGTTGGCATCTTCAAAGGTTGCAACTATTGTGCCAACTGCTACGGTATCGCCTTCCAGCAAGCCCGAACCTGCGCCTATTGTGCCCGTTACGTTGGCGGTATCGGTGCCGTCATAGGTTTTGCCCGTCGCCGAAAGCGTTACCTCGAGTTCGGCTTGCTTTACGGTGACTGTAACAACTAAATTGCCATCCTCGTCGTACGTGGCGGAAGTATTGCCCGAAGCAATGCTCCAAGTGTAATCTTCGTCATTTGCAAGCCGGAATGTAAACTTGTACTCGCCCGCATATTTGATTTCGGTTACAGCACTCGTTGTGCCTGTTCCGTCGGGCTTGGTGTAGCTTACGGTATAGAGATTGTCGCCGTCGGAATAAATATTGGGCTTGCTCGCTTCGGGAATATTGAGCGCATCGTCGAAACTGTGCAAAGCGCCGTTGTAGGTGTAATCACCCTTAGACGAAGGCGCAACAACGCTTGTAAGCCCAACGCTGAGGGTTACGGTTATGGAAGCGGGATAATATTTGTTCCCTCCTTCACTTTTGGTTGTGCCGCTGAAATAGTAGTTGCGGTAAGCTGCTTCGGTTAAAGTGAGGGTTACGGTGTAGGCGCCCTTTGCGCTCGGTATGCCGTTTGTCAAATTACCTTCTGCAGATTTCTTTGCATATTGAACTGTGTATAACTCGGAATTGAGGTATTGGCTGGGCAAACGGGCAACGCCGCCGCTAAGCTTAACGTTTATTGTGGCGTTCGCGCTGACGTTGGTTATTTCCTGCTTTTCAACAGTCAAGCCAATCGTGCGGGGATCCGTTCCACCTCCCGTCCACGTGTAGGCATAACCGGAAACGTCGTCGGGCAAAGTGAACTTAATCTTATAATTGCCGGCGTCCCTAATCGTTGCGGGGGAAGGTTCGGCTGTGGCTGTACCGTATGTGCCGTCCTTATAAGTATCATAAGTAAATTCGGAAACGGCGCGCTTTAAAGACGTGTCGTAATCGATATAATTTGCAGACGGCAAATCCCTGCCCGTATATGTGGCTGTGGCGTCGTTCTTCTTCACGGGAGCATCTATAGTCAGGGAGTCAAGGCTGCGGATAACCAGCTCGGTTATTGTACAAGCGGGCTCGCTCGCCATGGGGTTGCGCCATGCGTAGTTTTCAGTATCGGCAAGTTTTACCTTAACCTGATATGTGCCTGCTTCAAAAGTGGTTTCAGGCTTAAATTCGGTGTTGGTTTCAGCGTTCTTTGCGCCGTAGCCCTCAACCGTCCACGTTGCATCCGAGGCGGGTACAAATTCAAATTGACCGTCTGCCTTACCCTCCTCAAGGAATTGAGTTTGCTGGGGAGGAGTTTCAAGTATCTTTTTGGTGATTTCCACCGTTACTTCGAACTGCTGGTCAATTACTTCCATTTCATGGCCGCAGCCGGAAGTTCCCTCAGCCCAGGCATAGCCCGTTGCGGGAGCAAAAGTTATTGTATATGTGCCCGCGTTGAGTATGGTGTTGGGCAAAGCCGTTGCCTCTGTGCTGCCGGCAGGGGTATATTCTGCAATTTCCATGCGCATGCTGTTGCGCAGATATCCAAAGAAGATATCGCTGAAAGCGTAGCCCTGCGTGCGATATTCGGCCGTAAATTGCGTGCCCGAATAAGAGCCTATGCTTCTATCGGTAGTCCAGCTGGGCATACCGATCCGGGGCGCGTCGGAAATTATAAGCTCGCAAGTTACAAATTTTTCGTTTGTATCTTTGCCGCTTATATTTTCACCTATCGCTTGATAATATTCGCTACCATCACTAACAACGGCGTTGCCCTCGGCAACCCATTGCAAATTGTAGTCGTCAACAAGCTCCAAGGCTACCCAATATGAGCCCCTTTGATAAGGACGCGCCTCGGCATTTTTGTCAAGAACGCCCAGTTTGCTGATTGTATCACTGCCCGTAATTTTTGCGGAATACTTGACAACGTCGTAGAAGGCGTTATTTTCAAACACGGCTACTTCCGCGCCCGTGGCTTCGGTGTAGAGCACCTGTTGATTGCCGGGAACGGGAACGTCGCGCTTTTGTATGTTGAGGATAAACGTATATTCGGAGTCTCCCGACGCGATGGGCAAGCCGTTGTAGGTGCCCGTCCAATTGAGCCCATCATTTACCTTTAAAGTGATTGTATATGTGCCAGCGTCGTAGGGGTATTCGGCGTTGCTTTCGGTGAGTTTTTCCGAACCGCCGTTTACCGTATGGCCGCCAATACCGATATAGGTATAGTCTGCGGTCATGCGGTTGGAGTCGAAGCCCTCGAAAATACGCGAGTAAGGATAGCCCGCGAAGTCGAACATAACGGTGATTTCGGGGTATTCCTTTTCGCCGTCGGGAACCTGCTCGCCTATGGGCTGGAATGTGGGCAATGTTACGTCCGTGGAGTCGATTTGTTCGCCGCTGTCAACCATAAGAGTTATGGATGCGGGCAGACGTTTCGTGTTGCCGGTGTAATCTGGGGAAGCATACTCGGTAGGACGGGCTGCACTCTTTTGCCATTTGTCCACCGAAGTAGTGTCGGTGTTGGTGAAAACGCCGGGGGAGTTGTTTGTGCCGGTTACATAATCAACACCGTCTAAATTACCCGTTATTAAAGCTTTGATAGTACTGCCGGTTATTTCAGTACTGCCGTAATAAACGGAGCCGGAACCAACAAGCTCAGTCCACGTTTTATCGTGCTTATAGTCCAAACCGTCCTTATAGTAGAGATTACCTGCGCTATCCATCTGGTTATAGAGCACGGTTATGGATCTATCGCCTATAACCATTTCCACCTCGTAGGTGAGCGCGGGACGATAATCGTAGAATATACCTATGATGCCGTCTGCGCCATCGGATATGCTGCTCGTCATTGTGTTGGCGGCACGGCGGAACAACGCCCCGCGATCGCCAGAAAGGTGCTCTGTATCGGTAATGCCTGTTTGGTCAATAGAACTGGGTTCGTTTTCAGTAGTAACAGTAAGTAAGCTGTCATATGCCTGACGGGAAGGAGCGATAAGCAAAAAGTCGTTATTCTTATAGCCCGTTAAGAAGTCCTGTTTAGAAAAACTCATTTTGCCGACTGTTTGAGAATTTGTGCCGGGGCGCCAGTCCTTGAATTCGCCGAAAACGGCGTCGCCATAGGTGGCGTTGGAGGGCAGATAAACAATACGGAGAGCGTTTGTGTAACGGAAAGCATAGTCCTCGATTTTGGCTATTCTATCAGGGATAACAATTACCTGTATACTTGTTGCCGTGAACGCGGAGTTGCCTATTATGGTAGTTGCGGCATAGTCGAAGGTGAACGTATCTAAGAGTTTGTCGCCGTTCTTTAACTGAGGGGGAACGTAAACGAGCTTTTGATATGCAACGTATTGGTCGGTTACGTTGTATTCGGGAGCTTCGGTATCAAGAATACGGTCCACTCCCTTTGTAACGACCACCTTACATTCAGCCTTAAGCTCGAAGCCGTTGTCGGAATAGGTTGCGGTCAAGGTGTAGGCGCCCTCCTCTGCGGGAGTTAAAATTATTATGCTCTTATTGTCCTTGACCTCTTGCCCCGTGAGCCATCCGTCAGCCGAAGGCTCGCCCGATATAGTCCACGTTACATTTTTGAGGAGATCCGAAAGATTTTCGGGCGCGGCGGGAAGATTGCCGAACAGAAGCTCAGCCGAAAATTCGGTCGCCCTGTCCGTTTCTATGGTTATGAATGTTCTGTTGAGGACAAGCGCGGTGGGCTTAGTGGGGTCAATGACCGTTATTTTTACTTCTATGCTGTATTCGCCCATGGTAAAGGCAAGGGTATAATCGCCCGCTTTTGCAATTGAAGTAACCTCAATATTTATGGGACGGGTAGCCGTTCCGTCTTTCTCCGCATATTCGCCCAAGGTAGCCGTTATTCCATCGTGGTGTTCGGTTATGCTGATATTATAGTTATCCGCGATAGTTAAAGCTTCCTTTGCAGCATCGCCAACGGCGGTAAGGATAACGGAGCCGGAGGTCGTTTCGTCCGCCTTAGGAATAGCAAGGGTAAGCTCGGTTTTATCCGCTTCAATACTATCGGGAGCCTCTGTGGGTGTTATTACTATGGCAATAAGATTAATTTGGTTACTGCTATCACCCGCAAAAGTGTAATCGCCGGCAACGAGATTATCGGCATACAATAACCCGTCGCTTCCCTTGCGGAAGTTTATATTATTTTTACCATAATTTTGGGCAGCCAAAACCGAAGCAATAAGATTGCTTTCGTTTACAGAAGTGCCCGAATAAAGCTTAGCATTGCGTACTTCATCTTTAGATTTAGTAAAGTAAGCTTTAAAATTAAAGTTAAATCCTATATTTAATGTAAATGTTCTACTAGTATTTACTTTTAAAGAACCCGTGTATTCTTTATTTGCCAATGTTACAGAAGTGGCATTTTCGTTGATTGTAGCTTTATTGTTTTCTACTGTTGGATTATCACCGTTTGCTGTTAAGGTTATATCTTTGTTAATTGTTGCAACCTTTCCCTCAAAAGAGGTAGTCGCAAGCGTATGTACTTCAAAATTTGCACCGTATTGATATAAACCGTTTTCTTTAATATCAGTTTGGGATTTACCGAAATCTTCGGTGCCGAAGTCGATTACTATACTTCCGTTATAGAGACCAATACCACCGTCATATTCGCTTGTATTAGAATTATAGGTATAATAATCGGCAAGCTCTACTTCCTTTACTTCCAATTCGAAGGTAAATGAGTCAGTTATTTCTGCCATTCCTTTGATAGAGGCTGTAATTGTTATTTCATAACTTGCGAACTCATTGTCGGTATTTGGTTCGACAATGAATTTATCATCCTTAGGTGCGTATTTAATGCTATTGCCACCGGTTTCAGGGGGAGCCCAAGTTATATTTTTATAATCGGGGATAATCTTACCGTCCTTACCAGTAACTACGGCTTCAAATTCTATAGCATCGGCTTTTTGACCTACGTAATATGAAACTAAACTATTTTTTTCTATGGTTGAGGTGATTTCTATTTTGGCGGGAGTTGAATCATTCACGTGTATTGTAACCGACGCGGTGTATGTGGAGTTAGCGGTGAATGTTAATGTGTAGTCGCCCATAGGGGGAAGCGAATCTTCATTTAGCTTTACGGTTATGGTATTTGAAACGCCAGAAATTTCGCTAACTGTAAAATTGTCTGAAAAATCAGCTCCTGTTGAATCACCTTGTTTTGTTATTTTAGTTGAAACACCACTTGTTAAAGTTGCTGAACCCGTGGCGGTGAGGGTTACCTCCAATTCTTCAGAGGGCTTAGCAAGGTCAAGCGTATCTTTTTCGCCAAGTGTTGCGGTTATGCCGTTTTGAGGAAGTGCAGTATATTCTTTAATTATTAAACCATACAAATAAATGTGTGAAGTATTTCTCGTTATATAATATTTCGTATTAGCTTTTAGCACGAAAGCCGAACTATTTCCACCAGCACTAAACTCAAATTCTTCCATTTGATTTGCAGTAGTGAAAGAAGGTGTTTGAGCTACAATAGTGCCATCCTTACTGCCTGTGTGTAATTGAAGTAATTTATCTCCACCATTACTTGCGGCTATTGCAGTTAATGTTATATCTTTTTTGGGAGTAATAGATACTTCGCTACCATCTAGCCTATATACGGTTTTTTCTTCGCCCTTGTAGGTTAATTTCTGCGTAGTACTACTTGCACCAAAAGTTATTTCGCCAAAATCATTAGTAATTGTTTCACTGCGTTTTTCAAAGAAAACCTCAATACTGTCGCCGGCGGCAATTGTGGATATGCCGCTGTCGGGGGAAAGCTGAGAGTTCGAGGCAAGAGCCGCTGCCGAAGAGGCTGAAGCCTTATAACCGCCGTTCTCTTCGTTGCTTTGGAAAGCTGTATCGCCGAGGTTTTTATTGTAGCGGGTAACATAGTCCCAAACGAGATATTTGCGGTAGCCCGCCGTATCATAATAGCTATAACGATAGTCGCCCGTGTAGATGGCGCCGTTATTGCCCTTTACATAGAAGGAGGGAACGTTGGAGTTGTTTTCGCTTGCAATATCCATTACCTCAACGCCCGTGTCGCCCTGGAACACGCGAGCGCCGTCCGCAAGCAAAACGCCCGCGGAAAGGGTGATAGTGTTAAGGCTGCTGAAACGCTGGAACGCCAAGCCGTATAGGGAGAGAACTGTTGTTCTGCCCGTTGCAAAGTGCATGCCCGTAAGCTGGGAGGTATCGCTATCGGAGGTGCGGAAAGTATCTTCTATTTTTATTCTGCTTGATTTTTCATAGGGGCTGAAGAAACGGGTCACTCCCGAGGAGATAACCATGTTTCTGAGGTTGCCGCCGTCTGCTGCGCCTGATTTAACTTGTTCGTCAATAAGGAGTTCTACGTTGGCAAAAAGTTCGCCGTCTTCCATGTTGCCGTCGCCGTTTTGGTCGTACCACATGGGCGAGGGAACTATAAAGTTTGCGGCGAACTTCGAAAGATCCAAGTCGTAGACTGTTGCGGTTTTGCCGTCGTTTGCGCCGAGCATCCATGCCCAATTCGCTTTTTTATCGGCATCATTTACGCCGTCACCGACAACTTCACCCTCCAAATGCTTTCTTGTTACGTTGTGGCTGTCGCCCTCGCCGTAATTAAACTCATTGGCAAGCTTGAAAATACCGCCTGAGGTTGCTTGCCAATAAACCGACTCGGGAGTGTGGACGTCGGTGATGCGGAAAGTTATTACGCCGTTCTCTTCATAATAATCACCTTCAAAGGCGTGCTCGTCAACATAGTCCACCTTTGCGCCCGCGGGAATATCGCCGTGAGCATTTTGGAGGCGTTCGGGTATATCCAAACGGACGTTGTAAGTTGCTTTACCGTCCGTATTTTTCGAACCGCCATTCTTGTATGTATCCGTAAAAGCGGTGGTTAAACCCGTAATTTTAACGAGGTCGCCTTCCTTTTCGTAGGTGAAGTTGTCCTCACCGGCAACGATATTGTGCACGGTAGTATTTACCGAAACAGCCAACGCTATTGGAGCCTGACTGAAATACAGCGCAAGTCCTACCGAGAGGCATACTGCCATTATTACACTCAATATGGCTACGCCTACCTTTTTTACACTCTTAGACATAAATTTCCCCTCCGTATGCGTGTGAAACATAATTTATTACACTCATACATGATACATTATATAATGGGGATTTTTAAATGTCAATAATTTTACAAAAAAACGTTTGCCATTGACAAGTAGGCAAAAATTTAAGTAAATAACAAACATTTTTTGTTAATTTGTAATTTTATTAAAATTTTTCTGTTTTTCAGGCGTGCAAGTTTGTGAAACAAAGGGGCATAATGTAAGTTTTTTACACTTGCGAAAAATTTGTGATATTTTGCAGGAAGGCGGCGGCAAAAAAATTTTTAGGAAAAAATATCCAAGCGGCGAAAAGCCTTAGTTTCTCTTGGTGCGGGACTTGAAAATGAGAGCCATGATAAAGGCGAAAACCACGGCGGCGGTTACTCCCGCGCTTGCGGCGGTAAGCGAGCCCGTGACGGCATAGAAAAAGCCCCTCTCCGCTCCCTTTATTGCGCCGTTGGCGAGAAGATAGCCGAAGCCGGATATCGGAACGGTTGCGCCCGCGCCCGCAAATTCGACGAGCGGCTGATATAGCCCCAACGTGGTGAGAACCACGCCCGCGAGCATGAAATATACCAAAATTTTGCCCGCCGTGAGATCGGTGAAGTTAATTATTATCTGCGCTATAAGGCAGATACCGCCGCCGACGGCAAAGGCTTTTAAGTATTGCAGAAGAATAGCTAACATTTCGGCTTGCATTTTACACCTCGAGCTGGACGGCGTGGCTGATACAGGGGATAGACTCGCCCTGCCCCGACGAAACGGTGGATAAAAGCGCGCCAGTTGCGGCAAACAGCACCCGCCTATATAGCCCAGCGTTCATTTTGGAAAGAATGTAGGAATTAAGCACGGTGGCAGAACAGCCCGCACCGCTGCCGCCCTGAAATTCGCTCTCTATTACCTTATATACTATTTCGCCGCAGTCGACGTGGCGGGCGGATATGTCGTAGCCCTTCTCCCACGTCAAATCCTTTACGATACGGCTGCCGAGCGCGCCGAGATCGCCCGTTAAAATCAAATCATAGTCCTCGGGGGAGGTGCCCGTGTCCTTAAAGTGGTTTATTATAGTCTCCGCAGCTGCGGGAGCCATTTGTCAAGCAGAAACACACTTTTTTTCGACAAAATTTATAAAAAAGTCGCCCGACTTGCCGTCGAGCGTATTATCTGCTTCCTCTTTTGTATCTTTCTCGGCAGTAAATGCCATTTATCAATAACATTTTGTCCAAAAACTACTGCTTGATTATAAATTGTAATATTCTATTAGAACAATGGTTTTATAGACTGCTCTATCGATTTTCGGCATCGTTTTCTCGGTTATATAAAAACCCAGATCTCCAATGCGGATACCGCCTCTCTCGTTGCTGTCTGTGAAAAGCAAAAATGCCACTTGCGAAAAGCAAATGGCATTTGATGCTACCGATAGTTTACTTGAAAATCCAAGTCTGAAAATCCTCCTCTACTATGGCATCGAGAGAATTTATCAGGACGGGATCTCCGCAAGCAATTTACACTCCTTAATTCGCTTAATGACAACACTCTCATCAACATCAAACTCTTCACTTACTGTTGCAATAAACTCATTTTTTCCTTTTGTCCCAAGAGAATAAAATCGTTTCTCCGCAAGTAATTGGGAGAACTTATCTCTCGGTAATAAAATTGCCGCGGCTATATAGTCTCGAATTTGTTCGTCCTTGCTACGAATAAAAATACCGTGTCCGTTTCTTTTAACAGGCAATTCATCCCCCATAACAACATGACCGATTTCATGGGCTATTGCAAATCTTCTCTGCTTCACACCCAGATTTTCTGCCACGCGAACAATATATCCGTTCTCCGAAGAATCGATTACGGCCTCAGCGCCGTTCAAATGTCTGTTGATAGGGGGTACGGTCTCTATTTGCACATTTAGGCTTTGGCACAGCCTCAATAAATCCTCCCGCCGAGATATTTTATTTGACTCTAAAAATTCGCCTAATTTCTTCTCGCAATCCATTAAAACATCTGGCTTCATGATTTCTTTTGAAATCCTTGACTTCTTAGCTTCAATTATCGAAGCCACAATCATCGTAATTATGCAGGCAAGACCAAATATACCTATTAAGATATAAACATACAACATTGTTTTCACCCCCTTTCTTATTTTGTGCAACTTTTTCTATTTATGTGACACTTTATATGCCCCACGAAACAAGCCGTCACATTTATGATGGGAACCACAATTGGTATATAGAGCAGTACACATTGGTTAGGGATCGGTATGCCAATCCCAGACAAAATCCATAAACAAATCAATGCCAAAAGCAAGTACAAGGATACGCCATAAATTCCCAAAGAGATAATAAGGCGAAACCCCTTCGATGCTTTTTTATCATATCGTCCAAAACCATCATAAGCAATCCCCAAAACCATTATGATTGCTGTAACGAAAAATAGGATATTCATATCACTTATTGCCATGAGACATTGCACTATGGGAATAGCAATAATGAGTATGAAGTAGAAGATGCAATCTGGTATGTTCTTAAAAATGTTCATATCTTCTGTTAAAAAATGACTCGACATTTTCGCCGAGTCATCATTGATCTCGGTAAGATTTATATGGAACCTACTGTCTTCATCCAGCTTATTCTATATATTCCCCACTTTTGAGAATACATTTTATCACATTTACACAAAAATGTCAACCTCAAAAACGCTATTTTTTGAACTGATACCGTTTTTCGGGCTATGGCCTACCTCTGTATTCTATTTGATTGATTGTCTGTCACGACTTTTTCTTGACGAGGCGCAAGATAAAGCGAATCAACACGACAATCAGTCCCAGCGGTAAGCCAACAAGGGTAACATATATCGCCCAACAGAACAACCTGTTCTTTCTCGCAATGATTCTTGACACTTGTATGTTCTGCTGAGCCAAGTCATCGATCATCGACTGTTCATCTGAAAATGACTGCAAATAGTCTTCGGAGCTGCCATATTTTGCGATATCTCCCCAAAAGAAATTATTTTTCTTGACCAGACGCAATGTCTTTGTGCTTGGAATGAAGGACGCCAACGATAGTAAAAGTCCGACCATCAATATGGCACTGATGCACCATAATGTAATGGAAAGCCAGCAAGGAGTTCCGCAATCGAAAGACCAGATCAAAAGGCTAACGATCCCTGCACCCAGCAATCCAATCAAAACGCCGTTTTTGGTTTCTGCGAAAGTTAGTTGCCCATAAATGATATCATTCATCTT